>CAJBNH010000141.1 GCA_903955385.1 uncultured Myxococcales bacterium
AACATCTCGGGCTACCGCGCGATCGTCGAGGCCGCCAGCCACTTCGGCAGCTTCTTCACCGGTCAGATGACGGCCGCCGGCAAGGTCAACCCCGCAAAGGTCCTGGTGATTGGCGCAGGCGTCGCCGGTCTGGCCGCGCTGGGTGCCGCCAAGTCGTTGGGCGGCATCGTCCGCGCCTTCGACACCCGGGCCGCCGTCAAGGACCAGGTCAAGTCGATGGGCGCCGAGTTCCTGGAGGTCAAGATCCAGGAGGACGGCGAGGGCGGCGGCGGCTATGCCCGCGAGATGAGCCCGGAATTCATCGCTGCCGAGATGGCGTTGTTCCGCGCACAGGCCAAGGAAGTCGACATCGTCGTCACCACGGCCCTGATCCCGGGCAAGCCCGCGCCCAAGCTTTGGCTCAAGGACATGGTCGAGTTGATGAAGCCGGGTTCGGTGATCGTCGACCTCGCGGCCGAGACCGGCGGCAACTGCGACCTGACCGTGCCCGACGAGGCGATCGTCCACAACGGCGTGACCATCCTCGGTTATACCGACCTGCCCAGCCGGCTGGCCACCACGTCCAGCCAGCTCTACGCGCAGAACCTTGTGCATCTGCTGACCGACATGGGCGGCGGAGCGAACTGGCGCGTCGACTTCGAGGACGAGGTCGTGCGCGGCGCAACCGTCCTGCGCGACGGCGAGTTGACGTGGCCGCCGCCCGCCAAGCCCGCCCCGGTCGCCGCGCCCAAGGCGGTCGAAACGCCCGCCGCGACTGCTATCGCGACCAAGCCCAAGGCGAAGCCTCCTGGGTCGGCCAAGTCCGCGCCGCTGACCTGGATCATGGTCGGCATCCTCGTGCTGACGTGGCTGGGACTGCACTTCGGCGCCACGCACGCCCACGTCGAAGACCCGCGCACCGTCGAGATGTTCTTCGAGCGCCTGACGGTGTTCGTGCTCGCGTGCTTCGTCGGCTGGCAGGTCGTCTGGAACGTCACGCCCGCGCTGCACACGCCGCTGATGAGCGTCACCAACGCCATCTCCGGGATCATCCTGATCGGCGGTGTGTTGCACACGGTCGGCGATCCCCTCTCGGCTCCGGTGCTGCTCGGCATGGCCGCAGTACTGCTGGCCACCATCAACGTTGCGGGCGGGTTCCTGGTGACCCGCCGCATGCTCAAGATGTTCCGCAAGTAGGAGGCAACGCGCATGGAAACGGCCTTCCTGTCCCTAGCTTGGGTCATCGCGAGCGTGCTGTTCGTCAACAGCCTGCGCGGACTCTCGAATCCCGAGACCTCCCGTCGCGGCAACGGCTACGGCATCACCGGCATGCTCATCGCGGTCGTCGCGGTGCTGGTCGGTGGCACGCTCGCGTCTGAGCCCACGGTAGGCAACCTGCAGTTCCTGCTGCCCGCGATTCTCGTGGGCGCGCTGATCGGATCGGTGCTGGCGGCGCGCGTCGCGATGACGTCGATGCCAGAACTGGTCGCGATCTTGCACAGCTTCGTCGGTCTGGCCGCCGTGCTGGTCGGGTACGCCGCCTATCTCGACGAGCCGAATCACACCGGCCTGTTGCTGGGCGAGATCTGGGCCGATGTCCTGATCGGCGCGATCACCTTCACCGGCTCGGTTGTCGCCTTCCTCAAGCTGCGCGGGTCGCTGTCGGGCAAGCCCCTCTTGC
Organism: uncultured Myxococcales bacterium; assembly: GCA_903955385.1. Lineage (GTDB taxonomy): Bacteria > Myxococcota_A > UBA9042 > UBA9042 > UBA9042 > CAJBNH01. The sequence continues at coordinate 1,661 of CAJBNH010000141.1, forward strand.
TGCCTGCCCGTCATTTGCTGAATGCAACGGCCGCGATTGCCGCGCTGGGTCTCGCCGCGCCGTTCGCCATGGCCGCGGGTCCTGAGCAAGGCTTCGTGTTCCTGCTTGCCATGTCCGTCGTCGCCGGCCTGCTGGGCATCCACTTGGTCGCGGCGATCGGCGGTGCGGACATGCCCGTCGTCGTTTCGATGCTGAACAGCTATTCCGGTTGGACGGCTTCAGCTGCGGGCTTCATGCTCGAAAACGACCTGCTGATCATCACCGGTGCACTGGTCGGTTCCTCAGGCGCCATCCTGTCTTACATCATGTGCCGGGCGATGAACCGCTCGATCTGGAACGTGATCTTCGGTGGCTTCGGTGCCGACCCGCCGGCCCCCAAGAACGGCGCTGTGGCGGCTCCCCAAGGGGACGTCGTCGCCACCACCTCCGACGAACTGGCCGACGAGATCGCTGAGGCGCGCGCCGTCGTCATCGTTCCCGGCTACGGCATGGCCGTGGCTCGCGCGCAGCACGCCACCAAGGAGTTCGTGGACTACCTGCGGTCGCGGGGCATCGAGGCGCGTTTCGCCATCCACCCGGTCGCAGGTCGCCTCCCCGGCCACATGAACGTGCTGCTGGCAGAGGCAAGCGTGCCTTACGACATCGTTCTGGAGATGGACGAGATCAACAAGGACTTCCCGCACACCGACGTGGTGCTCGTCATCGGCGCCAACGACATCGTGAATCCGGGAGCCCAGACCGACGCCAGCAGCCCGATCTACGGCATGCCGGTGCTCGAAGTCTGGAAGGCCAAGCGCGTCGTCGTGCTGAAGCGCAGCCGTTCGTCGGGCTACGCGGGTGTCGACAATCCGTTGTTCTACAAGGAGAACACCCGGATGCTGTTCGCTGACGCCAAGAAGGGCATGGACGAACTGGTCGCCAAGCTGCAGCAGAAGGTCGGTTAAGCCCCTTCTGTCGGGCTATTCCGCGTCGCCACTCACGACCACCGTGCGCACCACGAACTCCGGTTGCGCCTGGATCGCCTTCTTCACCGCACATTGATCCGCCACCCGTACCAGCGCCTCGCGGTACTTCTCGGGGAAGGTGGGCGGCACCTCGATGTCCAACTCCACGCCGCTCAGCACTCGCGTCTCGGGGTCGAAGGCCATGCGCTGGCGAATCTGGATGCCCTCGGTCGGCAGGTTGCGCGACTGGCAGAAGCCCAGCACGTAGATGCCGGCGCAGGTGCCAATCGACGCCAGAAACAGCGTGAACGGAGCGGGGGCGCTGGCCTCACCGCCCGCGTCGACCGGCTGGTCGGTCGATACGACCTCCGTACGGAAGGCTGCATCGACGCGCTTGCCGCCGGGAAACGAGATCAGGACTTCGGGTTTGCGGCTCATGGGGGCTCCTTGGCTGCGAGGCGGTGGTGCGCTGACCGGAACGGCGGGCGTGCGACCGTGAGAGACCCGGACCGGGCAGAAGGATTCAGGGGCCAAACACTCGACACAGGGTGTCGGCAAGGCGCTTGTTCAGTGACTTGAATCTTGTCTCAGGTCAAGATCATGGCTGTGAATTCGCGCGGGCTAAGGCTGATTCTCCATCGGGAATCGTCTCTTGGAAGGAAACCCCCTGACCCGGCAGGCAAAAGTCGCATGGCTCCTCAATGGACCTGCGTATCGCATTCACGCAACGCCTTCGAATCGAAGTGCGGACCGGTGCGTAGGAGGGGAAGGAAAGGGTAGAAGGATTGACAACAGGACCATCCTGGGTTGTCACTGCCCCGCGGCCCGAATGCCACGGCTGGCTGCCGGGTAACCGAGCCCCGTCTCAAGGAGGAAGCTGCATATGAACGTCAAGAAGTGGGTCCTGCTGGCTGGTCTGTCCCTGTTTGTTGTTTCGGCGTCGGGCGTCGTGATCGCCGCCGAGAAGGAAGTCATCAAGATCGACAGCATCCCCGGCAAGAAGGGTGCTGTCACCTTCAACCACGGCAAGCACATCAAGGATTACAAGAAGAAGGGTGGAGCCGAGATCGGCTGCAAGGACTGCCACCACACCATGAAGTCGGCTGCCGACAAGGCCGGCGCGAAGGCGTGCACCGATTGTCACGTCAAGCCCACCGAGGCGCAGAAGGGCAAGGCCCCGTTCCTGTACACGGCCGAGGGCGACAAGGTTGACCAGAAGTCCGTGATCTTCCACGACACCTGCGTCAAGTGCCACAAGGCCATGAAGGACGAGGGCAAGGACGTCGCTGGCTGCAAGACCTGCCACAAGTAGTTGACTCCGCCTCTGGCGGTACCGATTCGAGAAGGCCCGCGCGAACTTCGGTTCACGCGGGCCTTCTTGCGTTTGGGGACCCGCGCACGACAACCCCGAAAAGTGGCGTCCCGGCAGATCGCAGCGTCGCGCCGCGCGTCCATCTACCCACGGTCGTCCAACGCGTGGACGCCCGGCACGTCGCACTTTGCGGCAGGGCAAGGGGGACACGATGGCAACACGCAACGCAGCAGGTTCGAAGTTCGCAGTGGCGTTCGGGGTCGTCTGGCTGCTGGTGGCCGGGTGGGCGTACGCGCAGGGCAAGGCGGCGGGCGCACAGCTGACGGGTGTCGTGGTCGAGGCGGCGGGGGGCGCGGCGGTGTCGGGTGCTGAGGTGGCCTTGTCTCCCTCCGCCCGGTCGGCGCGGACGGACGCCAAGGGCCGCTTCGTGTTCGACGCCCTGCCTGCCGGCGTGCAGACTGCTCGGGTATCGCACGCGGGGTTCCAGCCCACCGCGGCCAAGGTCACGATGCCGGCTTCGGGTGTTGTCAGCGTTCGTCTGGTCCTGACTCGCGTGGCCCCCCAGACCGCCAAACTCGCTGAGGGTGCCGCCAAGGGCGTGGCGAAGGCCGAGTCGGAGTCGCGGGTTCGCCGTTCCGCCAGCAAGCCATCCGCTCGCATGTCGTATGGCTATGGCGCTGGCATGGCGATGGGCAGTGCCAGCGTGGCGCCGCAGGCTTCGATGGGCATGGGCTACCGGGCTGTTCCCGCGCCGCCGGCCGCCGTCCCGCTGCCCAAGGATCGCGAGGGTTACGACGCCATCGACGAGCAGAGCTTCCTGGCCGTCGCCGACCAGCCGCTGTCCACGCTGTCGATCGACGTGGACGCGGCGGCCTACAGCAACGTGCGGCGCTTTCTGACCAACGGCGAGCTGCCGCCCAAGGACGCCGTGCGGATCGAGGAGCTGGTCAACTACTTCTCGTACGATTACCCGGACCCTCAAGGTGACGCGCCGTTTGCGGTGGTGACCGAGGTGGCAGATGCGCCGTGGAACCCCGCCCACCGCCTGGTTCGCGTGGGCATCCAGGGGCGCCGGGTCGACGCCAAGAACTTGCCGCCCGCCAACCTGGTCTTTCTGGTCGACGTGTCGGGCTCGATGTCGTCGGAAGACAAGCTGCCCTTGCTGGTCAAGTCGCTGTCGATGCTGACGGCCCAATTGCGTGACCAGGACCGCGTGTCCATCGTGGTGTACGCCGGGGCCGCAGGCGTGGTGCTGCCTCCGACCCCCGGCAGCGACAAGACGGCGATTCTGTCGGCCCTGGCGCGGCTGCAGGCCGGTGGCTCGACGGCCGGAGCGGAAGGTCTGCAGCTGGCCTACGAAACGGCTCAGAAGGCCTTCCTGAAGGGCGGTGCCAATCGCGTGATCCTGTGCACGGACGGCGACTTCAACGTCGGCGTGTCCAGTGACGGCGAGCTGGTGCGGATGATCGAGGAGAAGCGAGCGTCGGGCGTGTACCTGACCGTGCTCGGCTTCGGTCAGGGCAACTACCAGGACGCCAAGATGCAGAAGCTGGCCGACAAGGGCAACGGCAATCACGCCTACATCGACAGTGCGCTCGAGGCCCACAAGGTGCTGGTCGGGCAGATGGGGGGCACGCTGCTGACGATTGCCAAGGACGTGAAGATCCAGGTCGAGTTCAACCCCGTGTTGGTCAAGGGCTATCGGCTGCTGGGCTACGAGAACCGGATGCTGGCGGCGCGGGACTTCGACGACGACAAGAAGGACGCGGGCGAGCTGGGCGCGGGGCACTCGGTGACGGCCTTCTACGAGATCGTGCCTGCCAACTCGGCGGAACCTCTGAAGGGCGCCGACCGGCTCAAGTATCAGGCCGCTGCGCCGACCCAAGCCGCGCTGCAGTCTGGCGAGCTGATGACCGTCAAGCTGCGCTACAAGCCGCCAACCTCGGACGAGAGCAAGCTGCTGAGCCAGACCGTGGTCGATCAGGGCGGGAAGTTTCAGAATGCGTCCGAGGACTTCCGCTTCGCAGCTGCCGTCGCGGCTTGGGGCCTGATCCTGCGTGACTCGCCCTTCAAGGGCACGGCCACCCTGCGCGCGGTCGAAGAAACCGCTCGCGCGTCGTTGGGCCCGGACACCCACGCGTGGCGGCATGACTTCGTCGGACTGGTCGCCCGGTCAAGCGACCTGTCGACGGCGCATGACACGGCCAAGGTCGCGACTCCCTAGCGGAAAAGTGCTGCGGCTGCCGTCCTGCGAGGTGGGTCAGATACCCGCGCCGTCCTCGAAGCTCGTGGTGCGCGCCAGGCTCTGCGTCACGTTGCTGCCGGGGGCAAGGCTGCGCGTCAGCCACACGTTGCCGCCGACTGTCGAGCCCTTGCCCAGCGTGATGCGGCCGAGGATCGTCGCGCCCGAGTAGATGATGACGTCGTCCTCGACGATCGGGTGGCGCGGCACTCCCTTGATCGGATGGCCATGCTCGTCCAGCGGAAAGCTCTTCGCACCCAGCGTAACGCCCTGATAGATCCGCACGTTGCGACCGATCAACGACGTCTCGCCGATCACGACGCCGGTGCCGTGGTCGATGAAGAACTTCTCGCCAATGGTCGCGCCCGGGTGGATGTCGATGCCGGTCGTGCTGTGGGCGTACTCGGTGATGATGCGCGGGATCAGCGGTGCCTTGAGCAGATGCAGTTCGTGCGCGATGCGATAAGCGACAATGGCCTGCAACCCCGGATAGCTGAAGATGATCTCGTCCAAGCTGGTCGCGGCCGGGTCGCCCTCGTACGCCGCTTGCACGTCGGTCGTCAGCAGGCGCCGCAGCTCGGGCAGGCGTTGCAGGAACGCTTGGGTGATGGCCACCGCGTGGTCATCGCAGCCATGGTCCACGCTGGGGTCGCGGTCGCACGACAGGCACAGACCGCGCTTGACCTGCTCTTGCATCGTATGGGCCACACGGTCCAGCGTGGCGCCGATGTAGTAGTGCAGGCTCTCAGGGCTCAGGTCCCAGTGGCTGAAGTAGCCGGGGAACAACACGGTCCGCAGCTGCTCCAGCAGCTCGATCAGCACATCGCGCGACGGCAGCAGCAGTCGGTGGTGGCCGCGCGGCGTGGTCAGGGTCTGACCCTGAGGAGCGCACAACGCATCGACGATGGGGGCGAGCGGCAAGTGCGCATTGGGACGATCGTCTTGCGATCCCGAAGACATGGTGCTCCTGACGGGCGCATGGCGACCCGATTGGCGGCGCACTCTGCACTTCACCCCCGGCGCGTGCAAGAGGGGGAATACCGGGGCCCGCTTGGCCATTGGGGAACCTTCGCGGTGACGGTTGGCAAAGGTCGTGCGCGCAACAGTTCCCATTGCCAGCCCTGCAGCGCGAACCCTAAGATCCCCCCGCACTCGCCACTGGCGCCACGTTGATCAGGACCGATCGTGATCCGTTTGCTCTGCAAGTCTTTGCTCGTCCCGCTGCTCGTGGCCATGCCTGCGGTCGCGCAGGCGCAGGAGCCGACTGCGGTCGCGCCGCCCGTCTACTGGCACGGCGCACTCTCTGGCAGCGAGCAGCAGTTCAACCCCGCCACCGTGTGGCTGAACGGCACCTACGACATCCTGCGGGGCATCTCGTACCAGGACTCGCCGTTTCGGGTCGACTATTGGGGCGGCATCCGCAACGTCGGTCGCAATCTCCTGCATCCCTTGGACAATCTGGATCGCATCGGCTGGGCCCGCTTTGCCGCACACGAGATCTTTCCCTATCGCGGTTGGGACGTGCGCTACGGTCAGTTCGTCCCCAACATCGTCCTGCACGGGTTTGGCGAGGGGATGCTCTACCGCAAGCTGGACGAGTGGTATGCCGCTCACGACGTTGCGTATCCGCGACTTGCGGCGTTGGGCACCATCGTCGCGATGCAGCTGGGCAACGAGGTCGTCGAGAACGGTGGCTATCAGGGGGCGGTTCAGGACCCGATCGCGGACGTCTGGATCTTCAACCCGATCGGCCTGTTGCTGTTTTCCCACGACCCGTTCGTGCGCGCGTTGGACCGCTGGGTGCACATCTCCTACTGGCCCAGTCAGGCGGTATTCGCGCCCCAAGGGTTGCGGCTGCTGAACGCCGGCGAGAACTACGGCATGAAGGTGACGACCGGACTGCCCGTGCGCGGATTCATGTACTACGGCGTACAGGGATTGTTCGGCGCGTCGGTGCCTCTTGGGGCCGGACACGACCTCAGCGTGGCTGGCGGCTATCGGCTGCTGCAACTGAAAGCGGAGGAGCGCGTCGATGGCCGCACGATGGTGCCCGACGGCGACGGCGACTGGGAGCTGGGGGTGTTCTGGGACCGCGACGACTCGCTGCAGATGTCCGCGATCGCCGGATTGGTGACGGACCCTTCCCTGCGTTTCGAGTTCTATCCGGGCCTTCTGAATCTCGGCCCCGTGTCGCTGGGCGGCTTCGTCAAGGTTTCGTCGATGGAGGGCTTCGCCACCGGACTGACCATCGGCGGCTCGCCGCTGGGGTTGGGAGCGCTTGCGCCGCGCGACCACGGTCTGGAGCGGTTCTGACCGACGGCGGCTTGGCGCTTTACCCCGGCTAGCCTGCGTGACCCTGGGCCAGTCGGCCGTGGCGCGCCAGAACGTCGCGCAGCGCCTCGCCGGTGAAGCTGCCTCGGGTCCGCGCGACCTCCTCCGGGGTACCCTGCGCGACCAGTCGCCCGCCAGCGTCGCCGCCCTCAGGTCCCAGATCGATGACGTGGTCGGCCATCTGCACCAGCTCGAGGTGGTGCTCGATGATCAGCACGGAATTGCCTTTATCGACCAAGCGTTGCAACACCTGCACCAGCTTGGCGACGTCGTCGAAGTGCAGGCCGGTCGTCGGCTCGTCCAGCACGTACAGCGTCCGCCCCGTACCCGGCCGCGCCAGCTCCCGTGCCAGCTTGATGCGTTGCGCCTCGCCGCCAGACAGCGTGGTCGAGGGTTGCCCCATCGCCACGTAGCCCAGACCGACCTCACGCAACATCTGGAGAATTCTGGCGATCTGCTTGTGATGGGTGAACAGCTCGCACGCCTCGTCGACGGTCAGCTCCAGCACGTCCGCGATGCTCAGTCCCTTCCACTTCACGGCCAGCGTTGCCTCGTTGAAGCGACGACCCTTGCAGATCTCGCAGGGCACGTACACGTCGGCCAGAAAGTGCATCTCGATCTTCAGCACGCCGTCGCCCTGGCAGTGCTCGCAGCGGCCACCCTTGACGTTGAACGAGAACCGGCCGGGCCCGTAGCCTGCCGCCCGCGCGTCTGGCAACTCCGCGAACATGGTGCGGATCGGATCCCACAGCTTGGTGTAGGTGGCGGGGTTCGACCGCGGCGTGCGGCCGATCGGCTGTTGGTCCACCTCGATGACCTTGTCCAGCAGCTCGAAGCCCGCCATCGACCGATGCACTCCCACCGCGTGGTGCGTGCCCATCAGCGCGTTGGTCAGCGCCGGCAGCAAAATGTCGTGCACCAGCGTGGACTTGCCCGCGCCGCTGACCCCGGTCACCGCCGTCAGCACGCCCAGCGGAACATCCACGTCCAGTCCCTGCAGGTTGTGGCTGGCGGCACCGCGAATCTGCAGCGCTCCCTTGGGCTTGCGCCGCTTCTTCGGTGGCTCCAGCCGCTCGCGCCCGTCCAGCCACGCACCGGTCCGCGACGTCGGGTGTGCCAGCAGGTCCGCGACCGTCCCCTGCGCCACCACGTACCCGCCGTGCCGCCCTGCGCCGGGTCCGAAGTCGACCACGTGATCGGCAGCTCGAATCGTGTCGGGGTCGTGCTCTACGACCAGCACGGTGTTGCCCAGATCGCGCAAGTGCTCCAGTGTGCCCACCAATCGTCGACCATCGCGGGGATGCAGGCCGATGCTGGGCTCGTCCAGGATGTACAGCACGCCCGTCAGCTCTGACCCCACCTGACTGGCCAGCCGAATGCGCTGACTCTCGCCACCCGACAGCGTGGCTCCGCCGCGGTCGAGGCTGAGGTAGTTCAGCCCCACCTGCAGCAGGAAGCCCAGACGCGACAGGATCTCCTTGCGCAGCTCCGTCGCGATTTGCTGTTGGTTGCCGGGCAGTTCGACTTCGCTCAGCCACGCGTGCACCTGATTCACCGGCCAGCGCGCAAGCTCGGGCAGGGTCTTGCCGCCCACCCGCACCGCCCGGCTGTCCGCGCGCAGACGGCTGCCGTTGCACTCGGCGCATTGGGCCTGCACGAAGTACTCCGCATAGAGCTCGCGGGCGTGCTCGCTGGTCGTGTCGCGCCAGCGCCGCTGCAGCTGCGGAATCGCCCCCTCGAACTTCGTCGCCCACTGCCCCGAGCCGTTCGCCGACTGCCAGGTCACCTGCACGCGCTGGTCGGTGCCGTACAGCACCAGATCCTTGTGGGCTTGCGGCAAGTCGCGCCACGGCGTGTCCAGATCAAAGCCAAGGCTCTCTGCTGCGCCCTCGACGATCCGCATGGACCAACTGGCGTCCACCGTACGCCGCCACGGGTCGATCGCGCCCTCGCGCAGCGTCCGGGCAGGGTCCGGCACCACCGCTGCGGGGTCGACCTGCATCGAGAAGCCCAGCCCCCCACACGCCTCGCACGCCCCCAGCGGGTTGTTGAACGAGAAGGAAAGCGGCGTCAGCGCCGCAAAGCTGCGGTTGCAGGTCACGCAGAACAGCGCCTCCGAAAACGCCTTTTCCGTCCATTCGGTCTCGCCCGTCGCCGGAGCCACCGACACCGACATGCGCCCCTTGCCCATCTTCAGCGCCAGCTCGACGCTGTCCGTCAACCGCGACCGCTCACTGGCCCGCACCACGGCCCGATCGACCACCAAGTCCACGTCATGCTTGCGGTTCTTGTCCAGCTTGGTGTCCGGCGTCAGCTCGACCACCTCGCCGTCCACGCGCGCGCGCACGAAGCCCTGCTGCAACGCATCGGCAAACGTGTCCTGAAACGTGCCCTTGCGCTGCCGGTCCACGGGAGCCAGCACCAGCACACGCGCGCCGTCCGCAAGCCCCATGATTTCTTGGACGATCTGCGCCGGATCCTGACGACCCACCGCAGCATCACAGCTGGGGCAGTGCTGCCTTCCGACTCGGGCGAACAGCACGCGCAGGTGGTCGTGGATCTCGGTGATCGTGCCCACGGTCGACCGCGGATTGGAGCCCGCCGCCTTCTGCTCGATCGCGATGGTGGGTGAGAGCCCCGACAGCTTGTCGTAGACCGGCTTGTCCATCTGCCCCAGAAACTGACGGGCGTAGGCGGACAGGCTTTCGACGTAGCGTCGCTGCCCCTCGGCATACAGCGTGTCGAACGCCAGCGAGGACTTCCCCGACCCCGACACCCCCGTGAACACAATCAGCTTGTGCTTGGGCAGCCGCAGGTCGATGTGCTTCAGGTTGTGCTGGGCGGCACCGCGGATGACGATCTCGTCGCGTGGGTGCGGAGTTGCAAACGACGGGTCGGATGACGACATGGCGAGGGGGCTCCGGGCGGGGGGGGAGGCGGGCGAACGCGCGACATCGTGCGGAAGTGCTGAACAGATGTCCAGCACTTCGGCGCGGGCGCAGCCGTAAGATGCGCGAACTTTGCGCCCAGGCTTGCCGATTTGTCGGGGAGGAGAGGACTAGCGGCGGCCGGCCTGGCCCAGAACCTCAGAAAGCTCGCCTTGGGTCTCGATTTCTGACTCGGCGCGAGCCCGCAACGTGAGAGGCGGGACGTTCTGACGCAGCGAGTCCATGCGCGCCCGAGTCGACCCGTCCGCGTCGATTTCCAGGCCGCCGACGCGCCGCAGCTCCCACGCGCCGGACTTGTCGGCCGAGTCGCAGCGTACCAGCACCAGCTTGCCCAGCAGCGGCGGCCGCGCCGGCTGGTGGAACAGCGCCCAGCTGCCCTCAGGGACCACGGGCGACAGGTTGCCGGCCTGACAGCGCACCAGGAACATCCCGGACCGGCTTAGCTTCTTGTTGGCAGGAGGCAGCGCCCACGCGAGCACCAGAGGCGCAGCATATCGACCACGTCCGTTGATGCGAAGGTCGACCGCCGGCACTGCCCGACGGCGGCGTGGGTCGGCTTCACCGGGCGGCAGCACTTTCCAGCCGTGGCGCTCAAGATCCTTCAGGCCCTCGACTTCAGTGCCCCGAACAGCCACGACGGGAGCCTCGATGGCCCCCGGCACCAGCGCGGCCGGCGGAACCTCCAGGCCGCACGCGATGCGGAACAGGTTGCGCGTCGTGATCGGTCGACGGCCTCCTTCGTAGTCTTGGTATTGCTTCAGGTCGACGCCGCAGCGTTCTCCTGCTTGGGACTGCGTGAGCCCCAGGGCCTTGCGGCGAGCTTGGATGCGGCGGCCCAGCTCTTTGAGCCAGGAAGTGAAATCGGCGTCTTGGGTGAGGTCTCGCATGGATGCGGAGGGAAACGCAGGTGGGAACGATTCGGAACCCTTGGATTCGTGGGGTACTGTCATCTCAAGGCCTTTTTGGGCGCCATCAAGGACTGGTCCGGGACGGGACTCATCGTCCAGATCAGCGTCTGTGTAAGCTCAAAACGCAGCCGTAGACCCTATTCCATGCAGTGTCCTCCGTCCAAAATGGCCGTCAAGCGCAAACTACGGAGAAACTTTGAGGGGACTCGGCTCACGCGGTCCCGCAACACGCCGCGAATCGCCCGCTGCTCACTCAGGCGGGAGAGGGGCAAAACAGGCGCAACAGATTGAAATGGCTTGGGAATCTACTGTGAAGCGTCAACTTGTGACCGACCTGGGGGAAGAAGCCCCGATCCGGGGCGGTCGCTTGCTGCCGTTGATCGTCTTTGTCCCGCTTGTAGCCATCTGAGGCCAGACGCGCCGTCAAGTAGCTGAAAGACAAAATGTAATTGGCTTGAGCGCAAAGCCTTGCGCTGCCGTCGGCGACGTGGTCAGATGCTTGGTCCGGAGGTGTCGTATGGCACACGTTCTGTCTTCTGGCGTCGCAGTTTCCCGGATGATCCTCGTCACCCTGTTGGGCGTGCTTCCCCTGTGGGCGTGCACCACCGGAACTGGTGGCGGCGGAGGCGGTGGCGGCACCTGGAATTTCGGCAACGAAGACGTGCTGGCGCAGGTCGACAATGGTCCGACGCCCGACACCGCCAAGCCCGACGCGACGGCGACGCCCGATGTGGCCGCCGACATCGACCCGGTCGATACCTTCGTCGAAGAAATTCGCTATGACGGAGAAGATTTGGACGACACGGAGCCGCCGCTGACCGACGTTCAGGACACGGTCGCCCCCGATGCGGTGGATGACGTCGATGACGCCGCTGACGCGAGCGATCAGGACGTGCCGATTGAGCTGCCGAAGGGCACCGCCTCGGTCTCGGGGCTCGTGCTGGACGAGAACAACCTGCCGATCAAGGGCGCAAAGGTCATTTACGTCGACGTCGGCAACGAAACCCTGACCGACGGCGCGGGCAAGTTCTCGCTGCAGAAGATCGTCGCCCACGACGCCGCGCGCTTGCGTTTCGAAATGCCCGGTTATGCGTCGTTCGAGAAGCCCGTGCGCCTGCTGCACAACGAGGGCTCGGTTGTCCGCGTGCGCATGCTCGAGCAGGGGCCTGAGCAGGTCGTGCTGCCCAAGTTCGGTGGCGTCGTGCATCACTCGCGCGGCAACGTGCAGTTCAAGCCGGGCACCATCGTGGACGCGCAGGGCCAGCCGATCAAGGGCGAGGTCCGGGTTCGCATGACCCACGTGGACCCCGGCACCACGCAAATCGAGGGCGCGCCCGGCAACTTCCTCGGACGGCAGACCGACGGCACGCTGTCGATCATCGAATCGTTTGCGATGGCTGAGATCGCGATGACCGACGAAAACGGCGACCCCGTGGAGCTTGCTGCGGGCAAGACCGCGACGCTCGACATGGACCTGCCCGTCATCACGACCGCCAAACTCGGCGATACCATTGCGATGTGGCACTACCTCGAAGCCAAGAAGATGTGGATCGAGGAGGGCATGGCGAAGATCGTCAAGTCGACCCGTGACCCCAAGCGGTTGGCGATGGTTGCCGACGTCGGGCACTTTTCGTGGTGGAATTGCGACAAGGCCGGCAATGCCCGCTGCATCTCCGGCACCATCACGGGCTGCGACGGCGAGCCGCTGGCAGGCGTGACGATCGAGGCCAAGGGCGCCGGCGCCAACGTGCACGACGGCGACAGCAGCAAGAGCGACGGCAAGTACTGCGTCATGGGCTACCTGGGCCAGAAGACGATCGTCACGTACCGCTTGGGCAACCGCATCGCCAAGGAAGTCGAGCTTGTCCCTCAGGGTCCCGGCGCATTCTGCGGCGGCGGCTGCCTCAACCAGCCCGACGTGCAGGTCTGCTTCAACGGCTGCTCCCGCGGCAACGTGGTCGACTCGGGCGGTCTCGCGATTCCCGGCGCTCAGGTGTACGTGCCCAAGTACGCAAGCGGCAAGGCGACCGAGGACCCGATGGCGTTCAGCGACGATCTGGGCGGCTTCAAGGTCGAGGCTCTGACGCTCGACCCGATGAAGGTGCAAGTCGTCAAGCCCGGTTACCTGCCCGGCGAGGTCAACAGCGTTCCCGTCAAGGGCGCGCTGGACGGTGGCACTTGCCCCGCACAGCCCGACACCATCGTGCTCGACCAGCCCTGTCTGGCCGGCACCGTCCTTTCGTCCAGCGGCGAACCTCTTGCCGGTGCCCAGGTCGTGTTTGAGCCCTACGGCAAGCTGCCCGTCAGCCCCGTCAGCACCACCGGCCCCGACGGCAAGTACCAGGTGCGCGGTCCCCTTGGCGCCACCGGCAAGCTGACCGTTCAGGCGGCGAACCACTGGCCCGCCGTTCAGGTGCTGAAGCTGACGGCGACCCAGGCGTGCTCGGCCAAGACCGCGCAGCTGGTTCCGGCCGTCACGCTGACCGGTTGGGGCTGCCTGACCGGCACCGTCACCGACCCCAATGGCGTGGGACTCGAGGGTGTGCAGGTCGCGGGCGGCGCCAACGGCGGCTCGCAGCTCGTCACCACCGGACCCGGTGGCACCTTCTGCATGGAAGGCCCTGTCGGCGCTCCGATGCAGGTCGGTGCAAGCGGCGCGGGCCTGGCCGGCGCCATCCAGACCGTGCAGATCGGCAAGGGCGGCACTTGTGGCGGCGCAACCTGCGGCGAGACGACGGTGTCGCTGCAGATGAAGCCAACCGTGTTCGAGCACCTGGAGGGCTTCTGGAAGGACTGCCAGACCGTGCTGGGCGACGTTCAGGTGGCGGACCTGCAGGTCAAGGGAGCCGCCGCGGGTCTGGAGCAGATCCAGGGCATGCACGCCGTGGGCTTCCAGGAGGCCGACGGCACCCGGCGCATCGCGATCATCCTGTCCGACGCGGCCGGTCCGGCGGTGCTGGGCAAGGGCAAGTCCTTGTGGTTCACCGAGATGGCGATCGGCCCGTACAACGCGGCTCAGGTCGTGACGTACAACCTGCCCGGCATCGGCGCCGATGGTCCCAACGCGACGACTCGCCTGCGCGGCCAGATCATGTCGAAGACCGGCGGCAAGCTGGGCATCGACGCGTCGCTGTACCGCTTGAGTGAGACGCAGCCGTCGACCATGACCGTGGTGTTCGGCGCTGAGGGCGGCAAGGCGGCCGAGGGCTTCTTCGACCTCACCTTCGAGTCCGAGTGTGGCGTCGGCAGCGGCACCGCGCGGGTCAAGGGCTCGTTCGTGATCCAGAAGCTGCTGCAGCTGCCGCTGACCGACACGACCACCGCGGCCTATCAGGCGTGGCAGAAGTGCTACGAGGGCTATGACAGCCCGACCTACTGGACCTCGGCCAAGATCGGCGCGGTCGATGCGATCACCGTCAACGGCGTCGACAAGTTGGCCGCGAACGCGACCGGCCAGATCATGTACGCCGCCCGCGACAAGGGCCTGCTGGCTGACGCGGCCGTGCCCACCGAGGGGTTGGCGATGTCGTACATCGGCTCAGACGTCAAGCTGACCGGCGACTTCCCGAAGCTGCTGATCGGCAAGAACGCCTTGGGTCTCGGTGCCTTCTGCGGCAACTTGGGCTTCCTCGACTGCTGCTCTGGCTCGCCGGAACAGCCGGTCGCCCTGTCGTGCGGCACCGGCAACGTCGATGCCAAGGTGGGCGGCTGCCAGACCTTTGGCGTCCCTGCGTGCCCCGCCAACATCGGCGGCGCCACCATGTCCGTCCAAGTGGGCTCGTGCATCTACAAGCTGGAACCGGAGGACGCGGACATCACGCTGAAGGGCATCGGCTCCATTCCGATGACGGGCGGCCTGACGGGCTCGCTGAAGGCGACCATCACCAAGCTGGCAAGCGGTAACGCCTCGACCTGCAAGGGAGCCAACGTCTCAGTCGACTTCACGGCGGCAACCTGCCGCGTGGCGCCGGCGACGAACCTGGGCTTCCAGCACGCGAGCGACCTGACCCCGTAACCTCCCGTTCTGAAGCCAAAAGCGAAGAAGCCCCCGAGCCGTGAGGTTCGGGGGCTTCTTGCGTTCAGGCAGGTGGACAGGCTCAGTCGAAGCCGAGGATGGCCTTGACGTACTGGCCGCGCTCGAACGACCAAGCGTCGTCCAGCTTGCGACGCGCCAGCTTGCCGCGGAAGTCTTCGAGCTTCTGGTAGCCGTGCGCGTCCATCCACTCCAGCAGCTCGGCGCGCAGAATCTTCACGTAGGACGGCGAGTGCGCGTACAGGGCGCTGACGACCTGCACCGCTTGGGCGCCAACCAGCAGCATCTTCGCCACGTCCTTGCCCGTGCGCAGGCCGGTGCTGGCGATGATGTCGGCCTCGATGCGCTGCGACAGCAGGGCGGTCCAACGCAGCGGCACCAGGCTCTCGTTGGGCAGGGTCAGCTGGCGCTGGGCCATCTTCTCTTCGCGGTCCACGTCGATGTCGGGCTGGAACAGGCGGTTGAACAGGATGAAGGCACCCGCGCCGGCCTTCTGCAGGTTCGACGCATGGTTCATCGTGCTTGTGTAGTACGGGTGCAGCTTGACCGACAGCGGCAGGCGGACGGCGGCACGGATGGCGGCCAGAGTCTCGACCTCGCTGGCCTCGATCTGGGCGGCCGTCACCTTCGGGTCCAGGGCGGGCGAGTAGAAGTTCAGCTCCAGACCGTCCACACCGGTCTCTTCAAGCTGGCGGGCGTACTGCACCCAAGTCTCGCGCTCCAGACAGTTCAGGCTGGCGATCAGCGGCAGCTTGGTTTCCTTGCGCGTACGCGCGACCCAGTACAGGTGGTGCTTGGGGCCGGCGTGCTCGGCAGAGGGGAACAGCGACTGAGCCTCGGCGAACGGGTTGTCGAACTGCGCCATGCGCTGCTCGAAAGCCGCGTCTTCCAGATGGACCTGCTCTTCGAACAGCGACTTGATCACAAGCGCGCCCGCGCCGGCGTCTTCAATCGCCTTGATCGAATCGATCTTCTTCGACATCGAGCAAGCGCCGACGACGATGGGGTTGGCGATCGGGATCCCCATATAGGTGGTTTGCAAGCGGGTCATACGGCTCTACCTCGTGGGTGGGATGGTCGGCGCGTACAGGAAAGGGGGGGCGCCGGAGGGCGCAGAGGGTAGGCCGAAGCGGCACCGGAGGCAATCGGCGCGTCGCGTTCAACCCGGATCCGCAGTCCACATGGGACCTTCCGGGTGTGTCGCGATGTAGAGGTATTCCTTGTTCCGCAGCGCACCCGGCTGGCCCACCTTGGTGCCGCTGGGGTTGTAGATGCCGATCTGGGCCCCGACGTAGCGCTTGAAGTCGTGCTCCCGCGTCGCCACGCGCGCTTGGCCGCCCCAGAGACGCCCCAGCATCGCCTCCATCGCCTCGCGCGACAGGTAGCCTTCGTTGCTGAAGCTCACGACCAGCACCGGCGCCCGCACCGCCTGCAGGGTCGCCTCAAACGCCGCTGCGAACCGCACCCGCGAGTTGTACGGCGACGCGCGCTCGCGCACGTCCACGCGCTTGCACGCCGTCCCGTAGACCTCGGGCTTGTCCCAGCGCACCAGCGACTCCCAGACGTGGTAGTTCCCCAGGTACGAGTGCTGGTTGTAGGGCGGGTCCAGATACGCGACGTCCGCCTCCAGCGTCTGCGCTGCCCGCAGGGCGTCCAGACACGTCGCCTGTCCCTTGCCGTGATGGGCGCGGGGCAGCACGTCGGGCACCCGCAGCGCAAGGTCCCGATGGGCCCTTGGCGCCCACTGCTTCAGGTACGCCATCTGCACGCCGGTTGTGCTGTCGACACGGTCCGCAGCTTCCATCAGGGACACCAGCAGCACGGCCTCCAGCTCCGGGTCCAGACCCTTGGTGGCAATGGCCTCGCGGATGGCGTCGACCCGCGCGCCGTTCTTGGGCTGGAAGAAGCGCGACCGCTCGCAAAAAGTCTCCGTGAAGTAGCCGGGTTGCCCGGGCAGAGCGTTCAATTCGTGAATCAGCCGCTCGGCCCGCTCGCGCACGTCCTCGGCATCGGCCTGTACGTAGCAGCGGGCCAGCGTCGCGGCGTAGGCGTTGATGTCGTTCGAGAGGACGCGGAACCCCTCCCGTTTCAGCGCATGGCCGACCCGAGACGTGCCGCTGAACAGATCGATGACGGTGCGAACGCCCTCGACGCGGCCGATGACCGCCAGGATGTCGCTGACCAGTGTGCGTTTGGAGCCGAGGTACTTGATCATCGGTGCGCCGTCTACCACGCCAAGCGCCGCCCGGCGAGTCCGCAGCGAACGCCAGATAGGCCGTGGACTTTTGGCCTCGCCACCGCCGAAACTGTGCCCCGTCGCGCGCACGCGCAGCATCGGGGAGTGGACCATGGAACACCGCCTCGCGTCCTCCACCGGCAGGGCTTTCTGGCGGCGTCCAGCGGCCTTGCGTCCCATCGCGCTGGCAGCGGTGGTCCTGTCGCTCGCCTTGCCGCAGCTCGCCGGGGCGACCGAGATCCTCGGCGGGCCTCCGGGCAGCGCTGCCGACCGCTTCGTGCGCGAGCTGGCCGCGGCCGCCCACGTGCGCTTTCCCGATCTGAACCTCGAGCCGCAGACCACTCTGGGCGGTCGCGACAGCCTCGAGCGCCTGCGCACGGGTCCCGCCAAGATCGCCTTGGTGCGTGCCGACCTTGCGCGCGAGGCTTACCAGGGCACTGGTCGCTTCGACGTCGCTGACCCGCAGCTGCGCACGCTGGCGGTCTTGCATAGCGAGCTCGTTCAAGTGGTCGTGCTGCCCTCTGGCGGCATCGCGCGGCTGGCGGACTTGCGCGGCAAGCGCGTGGCGGTAGAGGGCAGCCGGGTTGGCACCTCCGACACGCTGCGACGCGTGCTGGGGCTTGCGGGTTTGGGGTTGGGAGACGTGCTGGTGCAGCTGCCCGGAGCCGACCCAGCGGCCGACCTCGCCGCGGGCCGCATCGACGCCTTTGCGACCGTGGGTCTGCCGGACCAAGCGACGATCACGCAGGCCCTGCGGTCGGGGGCAAGGCTGGTTCCGGTGGACCCGGTGCTGGCACACGCCGTGGACAAGTCGGCCTGGCCCGTCCAGCTGCAGGTGTTGCCGGCCGCCACCTTTCCGGGCCAAGTGACGCCCATGCAATTCATCGCGATTCCAGTCACCTTGGTGACGACGGCCGCCCTGCCGCGTGGCGATGCAGAGGATCTGGTCGACGCCCTGCTGGCCGCGCTGCCCACGCTGCGCCGTCAGGTACCCGCCGTCGGGCTGGTCGCCCCCGAGATGGTCGCCATGCCGACGCCGCTGCCGCTGCATCCGGGGGCGGCACAGGCGTTCGAACGGCTGGGGCCGCTCAACGGACCCATCCAAGTTCGCGTGACGCTTTGGGTTTATGAGGTAGGCGACATCGACATGCAGCAGGGCACGTTCCGCTTCGATGGCGCGCTCGAGCTGCGCTGGATGGACGCCCGCCTGACCCCGACGGACGTGCGGCCGTTCGAGATCATGAATGCCGTCGAGGCCGACGTGGACGCTTACGGCTACGACCCCAAGGGCGCGTGGCACGCAATGTCCTGGCGCATCCATGCCAAGCTGCGGGCGGACTACGACCTGCGCAACTACCCGTTCGACCGCCAGTTGTTGTCGTTTCAGCTCGAGCATCCGCTGCTGGCCAAGAACCGCATCCAGTACCAGTGCGAGACGCGCTTCCATCCGGAGGGCGTCGACCTGCGCCGCGATCGCCTGATGGAGGACTTCGCCCTGCGCGACTGGAAGCTGGAGACCGTGTCGTCGGTGGAGCGCGACGTGCGCTATGGCCCCGAAGAGACCTACAGCCGCTACGAGTTCCGCATCCAGATGTCGCGAGCGCTGCTGCCCTTCGTGGTGTCGGAGCTCGCGCCGCTGCTCCTGATGGTGCTCCTCGGTCTCGCCGCAGGTCTGATTCCCGGCGACAAGATCGACGGCAAGCTGTTGCTGACGGTGCTGGCGCTTTTGATGGCGATCGAGCTGCAGGTCGCCCACAACGAGCGGGCGCCCCACATCGGCTACCTGACGCTGACGGAGTGGATGTACCTGGTCGCCTACGTCAGCATCGCGGGCTCGATCGTGCAGTCCGTATTCGAGTACCGGCTGCACGCCGCCCAGCGCGACCAGGACGCGGCGAGGCTGCGTCGGTGGGGCTTTGTCTTGGGGGCGTTGGTGTTCGTCGTGCCCTTGACCGTGCTGCTGCTCGTCCGTTCGTGACGGGCTTCGGCCCCCCCCCCGAGCTCCGCGTCGTTCGGACCAAAGGGTCATTCTTGCCCGGTTTCCCCACCTTGACCATCCGACCGGTAGAGATGTGTAATTGCATTCACTCACAAGCAATCATGAAAGCCAGTTTCACCAGTCAAATGCGACCAATGTGGTCGCACTTAAAGGGCCGATTCGGTGTGCTGCGAGCCCAAACGACCCACCCGCAGAAGGTCGAATGCCTTTGTGAAGCGGTGTGTTGCGAATGATCGCAAATTGTGACCCAGATCACTTCCTAACACATCGATCCTGTTGACGAACCGCGAAGATACGATGACAATCCGCGCGGGCTGATGGCCCATTTCCCTGCGCCCCCCGAGACAGTTCCCCCGGTTTAGAGCGCCGTTCTCACTTCCCGTAAGGAGTGCTCACATGCGACAAGGCATTCGTCTAACAAGTTTGTTCATCCTGACGCTGGCTGCGGCCCTCGGGCTTTCCGCCTGTTCGGGCGAGCAGGGCGAAAAGGGTCCCGTCGGCAACGTCGGAACCTCCTGCACCATCGTCGACAACGGCGACGGCACCAAGACGATCACCTGCGGCACGGCCACGGCCACCCTGCAGGACGGCGCCAAGGGTCAAGACGGAGCGGCTGGAAAGCCCTGCACCGTCAAGGACAACGGCGACGGAACCAAGACCTTCTCCTGCGACGACGGCACCACCGTCAAGGTCGCTGACGGCACGGACGGCGACGCCGGCGTGGCTGGTGCCAAGGGTGATTCCTGCACCGTCAAGACCGAAGAGAACGGCGACAAGACCATCTCGTGCACTGACGGCACGACCGCCACCGTCAAGGACGGCGTTGCGGGCACGGCTGGCAAGCCCTGCACGGTCAAGGACAACGGCGACGGCTCGAAGACCATCAGCTGCGACGATGGCACGACCGTTACCCTGAAGGACGGCGTCAACGGCCCCGTCGGCCCCTCGGCCGCGCAGGTCGTCAACGTGCTGGCGGAAGTCCCCGCGGCGATCACCGTCACGATGGCCGAGAAGGACATCACGGTCGTCACCAAGCCGGTCGTGAAGTTCTGGGTCAAGGACGGCGCCGGTCGCGGCGTGGTCGGCCTCAAGGCCCAGGCCAGCGGCGGCCAGCTGCGCTTCGGTCTCGCGAAGTTGGTGCCCGCTGCGGCCAACTCCGGCGAGTCGGACCAGTGGAAGAGCTACATCAACACCAAGGCGACGACCAAGGACCTGTCCTTCTCGTCGACCCGCGGCAACACCGAGAACACGGGCAAGCTGGTCGACAAGGGCACCGGCGAGTACGAGTACACCTTCGTGCTCGACGTCACGTCGAACAAGGATCCAGTCGATCCCACGATCGTCATCCCCTTCGAGCCCACGCTGACCACGCGCTTCTCGCTGCAGATCAACGGCACCATCAACGGCGTCGCGCTGCCGTACGTCAACGTCGTTCGTGACTTCGTCCCCGCCGGTGGCCCCGTCACCGTGACCAAGGACGTCGTCGCCACCGCCTCGTGCAACGATTGCCACGGCGAGCTCAAGCTCCACGGCAGCCGCACCGAGGTCAAGTACTGCCTCGTCTGCCACAACCCCAACACGATCGACGTCTACAACAAGACCGCGTCGATCAGCATGGCCGAAATGACCCACGGCATCCACTCGGCCGCCAAGCGCGTCGCCGACACCGCTCCCGAGTACAAGATGTGGAACATCCCGTGGGGCGAGGTCACCTACCCGCAAGAGGCCAGCAACTGCCGCAAGTGCCACGACGGCTCGCTTGCCGCGACCCCGCAGGGCGACAACTGGAAGAAGTTCCCGAACAAGGCCGCGTGCGGCTCTTGCCACGCTGCGCTTGACTTCGCCACGCACAAGACAGGCCAGGCCGACAACAAGAAGTGCGCGCTCTGCCACACGCCCGAGCAGATCGAAGCCGACCACATGAGCGACTACAAGACCCCGCACAACCCGCTCACGCCTGCCGGCGCGTACAACTTCACCTACGAGATCAAGGAAGCCACCGTTTCGGCGAACAACGAGCCGGTCATCACCTTCCGGGTCCTCAAGGACGGCACCGCGATGGACTTCGGCGCGCTCCCGACCGACCTGACCGGTTCACCCAGCTTCCTGGTTGCCTTCGGCCTGCCGAATGACGCCAGCCAGACCAGCCCGGTCATCGACTGGAACAACAAGGGCAAGGCCGCTGCGCAGCCCGCGTCCGTCTCGATCGCCAACCTGATCAACGGCACGCAGGGAACGCTCGGTGCCAAGGATGCAGACGGCTACTACAAGGCCACGATCACCATCGCGACCGGCAAGTTCCCCGTCGGCGCCAAGGTCCGCGCGGTCGCCCTGCAGGGCTACTACAGCCAGAAGGACTTCGGCGGCGTCGTCGGCGTCTCGCTCGGCCGTCACACCGTCGCTGCCTACAAGGCCGTCACCGGCGACACCGCTCGTCGCGTCATCGTCGACGACGCCAAGTGCGAGAAGTGCCACGAGTACTTCGAGGGTCACGGCGGCAACCGCGTCCGCACGACCCTGGTTTGCGCCATGTGCCACGTCCCGAACCTGACCTCGTCGGGCCGGGCTGTCGCTGCGGCCAACCTGAAGTACCTGATCGACCCGTACCTCACGCTGCTGAAGACCGCCGGTTACGACGCCACGGCGCCGCTGACCTGGCCGGAAGAAAGCATGAACCTCAAGGACATGCTGCACGCCACCCACGCAGCGGCGATGCGCGCAGAGGATTTCGACTTCGTGCGTGACCGCGGCTCGAGCGGCATCTTCTACTACGACTTCGCTGAAGTGACGTTCCCGGGCATCCTCAGCAACTGCCAGACCTGCCACGTCGCCGGTACCTACGCTGGCGTGCCCGCTGGCGCGTTCGACTCGGCCCAGGTCATCTCGGACGGCACCGACGCCACCACCGCCGCCGTCGCGACGGCGCGCACCAAGGTGCCGAACGCGACCGACAAGGTTTCGACGCCGTGGGCCGCCTCGTGCGCCAGCTGCCACGACAGCAAGCCTGCTGTCGCCCACATGGAGCAGAACGGCGGCTTCGTGCGCGCAGCGCGCGGCACCATCAAGCTCGACAACGTCGAGACTTGCGCGGTCTGCCACGGCGCCGGCAAGACGGCTGACGTCCTTCTGGTCCACCCGCTCAAGTAAGAACCTGACGCAGAGGGGGAGGGGAGCCGCTGGCCTACACTCGCCGCGGCTCCCCTCCTGACCTCGCCTCCCGCACCTTCTCCTCATCCAAACGCTTCGTGGACGACCCTCTGGTCGCCTCGCGCGGTGCCGTTTGCCCGTCCTTCTGGTCTGGGTGACGAGACCTGACCGCTGGGCGCGCTGCCGTGTGTTCGGCGGTGACCTTGCCGGGGCCTGTAGACTCCTGTGACCCCGCAAGTCGTCGGGCCGCCTGACCTTCGCTCGCGGCACCCGCGGCAAGCCTCAGAGCGAACTACGCCCAGCTTGCCGCGCGGACGCTAGCTCGCGCGCACCCGGAGCAGGACCTGTCGATCGGGAACGGTCGGGACGGGCCGGCACGCTGCTGCGTTTACGGGAGATGGGGCCGACGGTCGGCGTTGCCGCCACAGACTCGGCCGGCGGTTGGCAGAGGGCCTCGGACTGCTAGCGGTGAGGTGCAGCGGACGGCAGCGGGGGCCTCTGGCGGCCCTGACCGAACTTACGGCCCGGCAGGTGTGCGCGGTCATGGGAGCGAAGGCCCCAAAAACGCCCGGGGCGCCGTCCCGACCTTGCGATCGGGCGACGCCCCGGGAAGAACCTGTCGCCTCGCCGTGCCCTTGTCGGGCCCCGTCGCGACGAGCCTTGAAACTACAGAAGCTTGAACTCGATGCGGCGGTTCTTGGCCTGACCCGCCTTCTTCGCGTTGTCGGCAACCGGCTTCTCGGCGCCGAAACCCATGGTGGTAATGCGCTCTGTCGCGATGCCCTTGCTGACGAAGTAGGTCTTGACCGATTCGGCGCGGTCGAACGAGAGCTTCTTGTTGGCCTCGGCGTTGCCGACGTTGTCGGTGTGGCCCTCGACCTCGATCTTGGTGTCCTTGAACTCGATCAGCACCGCAACCGCACCGTCCAGGATCTTGAACGAGGCGGGCAGGATCTTGGCCGAACCGGTCTCGAACACGATACCCGCGATGGCGCCGGAGAACTTCTTCAGGCGATCCGGCACCTTGTCGGGGCAGCCGTCGTCATCCTGATACGAGTTCACGGTCTCGGGCTCGTTGGGGCACTTGTCCTTGCTGTCCACGATGCCGTCGGCGTCGGTGTCGGGCTCGACGTCCGGGCAGCCGTCGTCGTCCAGGTAACCGTTGATGGTCTCCTTTTCCTTGACGCACTTGTCCTTGCTGTCGCGGATGCCGTCGCCGTCGGTGTCGGGATCGTCCGGGCAGCCGTCGGTATCCTCGAAGCCGTTGGAGTTCTCGGCCACCTTCGGGCACTTGTCGTCGCTGTCTTCGATCTTGTCGCCGTCGATGTCACCGTCGGGGCAGCCATCGTCGTCCTTCATGCCGTTCTTGATCTCAGCGTCGTCCGGGCACTTGTCCGCGGCGTCGAGGATGCCGTCGTTGTCGTTGTCGGTGTCCGGGCAGCCGTCGGTGTCCTGGAAGCCGTCCTTGTCCTCGACCTCAGTCTTGCACTTGTCGTCGCGGTCGAAGATGCCGTCGCCGTCGGTGTCGCGCGGGGTGCCGCCGATCAGGTAGTAGACGCCGAGCCAACCCTCGAACTCCATGGCCTTTGCGTTCTCCATGGCGGGAACGACCAAGCCCAGCAGGTCAAGACGCAGGCCAAGGTCCTCGGTGAGCTCGAAGCGCGAACCAGCGCCCGCGATGAAGACCGAGTCGGAGTCGCCAGAATTGGTCAGCGACTTGCTGTCGCTGCTGGTCGAGAGCATCTCGCTACCGGCGCCGATACGGACGAACGGGCGAATCGCCTGATCGTGCATGAAGTTGATCATGGCGTGTGCGCGCAGGCCGGGGATCGCGGCGGCGTCACCCGAGACGGGCAGAGACGACATCACGTACTTGGCCTCGCCCTCGATGCCCAGCCAGGTCAGGACGTTGAAACCCAGACGCAGGCCAAAGCCGGCGCCGGATTCTGCGACTTCGGCAGGGTCCTCGTTGGGTTTGGGGTCGCCCAGCTGGTGGTTGCTGGCCTTCATGTCGTAGCCACCGAATAGGCCGATGTCGAGGCTCATGGGGCGCTCGGCAAGGGCAGGCACGGCGATCAGGGTCGTCAGCGCCAGAGCGGCGTAGGCGACGCGGGAGAGTCCAGAGTGGTTGCGCATGGCTTGTCTGCTCCTGAGGTAGGAAAGCACCGCAGTTCGCCGCCCCTGATCATGAGCCGCAAAGTTGCGCGGCGCGATGGAGATTGGGCAGGCGACGAGAGAATGCCAAGCTTGCGCTGGTTAGGCAATCGCCGCGGTGTGCATCCGTGTCGAGGCGGGACTCTGGGGGTGGGACAGCGGGTCGGCGTGAGGGTATCCTTTGCGGGTTCGGCTGCGGCCCGGATTCGATGGAAGACGGCTGGCTTCGGCGCGCGTGGGAGGGGTGATGTCGGCGAAACAACAATGGATCATCATCGTTTGGACCTTGGTCAGTGTGCTGCTGGTGGCCTGTGGCGGCCAGAAGTCATCGACGTCCACCCCAGGGGATGCGGTGGTGCAGGGGGGCGATTCCGTGGTGTCTCAGGACGCAGACACGGACGCGTCAGGCCTCACAGACGTGATCGATGTGGCCGACAGCGGGGACACCGCCAAGTGCGACAAGTCCGTGATCTGGCAGGCAGGCACGCCGATCTTCGCCGAAGCGACGGATGCCTGGGGCCTCAACGGCATACAGGGCGGCCGAATGAGCGTGCTGGACGTCGATGGTGACGGCTGGGCTGACCTGTTGGTGCGTCGGGGCGGGGGCTTGAACGTCTTTGCACCCGACGGCGCGCGGGACACTTGGCTGTTGCGCAACACCGGCAAGGGCGGCTTCGAGGACTTCACCGGCGCCTCCGGGCTGCTGCAACGGCGGCAGAACCCCAAGTCGGACGAGGGGATGGGGGCGACGGTCTATGCGATGGGAGACGTGGACAACGACGGCGACGCCGACATCTACCTCGGACGGTCGACGGCCAAGGGTGACCTGACGGTTGAGTCGAGTGAGCTCCTGCTGAACGATGGCAAGGGCAAGTTCTCGCTGGGGCCGGTGGCGAGTGCGGCGCGATTCGCGGGTCTGGCAAGCGTGCCCATGTCCGCAAGCTTCGTGGACTTTGATCGCGATGGCCTGCTCGATCTGTGGGTCGTCCACAACATGCCCGGCGGCGCGAACCAGCCGCTACAGGACCGGCTGCTGCGGGGCGACGGCAAGGGCGGCTTCACCGACGTGACGAAAGAGGCGGGGCTGACGACGGTGGGTTGGCAGTCCGTGCCGGCGCTGAACCAAGCCAAGGGCCACTCGTGGGCGTGGTCGGCGGCGGCGTGTGACCTGAACAACGACGGTCTGGACGAGCTGCTGGTGGGCAGCTATGGCCGCGTGCCCAACCACCTCTGGCGCGCAAAACGAGGCGACGACGGCAAGGTCTCGTACGTCAACGAGTCCGTGGCCTCCGGGTACGCCTATGACGACCGCATGGACTGGCGGGACAACCTGAGCGCGCAGTGCCACTGTCGCGACGTGCCGACCGACCCCGAGTGCGGCACCGTGCCCAAGCCCGACGCCAAGGTTTGCGCGAGTCTTGCGGCGTCCTTTGGCCCCAACTATCGCTGGAACCACGCCTCAGATCGTGAACCTTGGCGACTGGGCGGCAACAGCGGCACCACGGTTTGCGCAGACGTGAACAACGACGGCTGGTTTGACCTGCTGACCACCGAGATCGTGCACTCCGACGTGGGTTCATCGGCCGACCCGTCTGAGCTGCTGCTGAACCTGGGCGACCCGGAAGTCCGCCTGCAGCGGCCGGGCAACGACGCGACGGGTCTCGTGCGCAAGGACACGGAAGCCTACTGGGACCACGGCGACATCACGGCGGCGATCTACGACTTCGACAACGACGGCTGGCAGGACGTGCACATCGCGGCCTCGGACTATCCCGGCAACCGGGCGCTGCTGTTTCGCCAGAAGGCGCCGCTGCAGTTTCAAGAAGTGGAGACCGACGACTTCTTCCTGCGCTGGCGGGCGGCAGGCGTGGTGGCGGCGGACTTTGACCGCGACGGCGACCTGGACGTCGTGACCGGGCACACGCGGATGCGCTGCGAGGGCGCGATGGGGGCGGACTGTCAGGATGACGACCAGATCCACCTGCACCTGAACCAGCTGGGCGGGCGCTGGCTGCAAGTGACGCTGCAGGGCGGCGAGGGCAGCAACCGCATGGCCGTGGGCGCGCGGGTCGAGGTGGAGTCCGGCGGGGTCAAGCAGGTCTCGGTTGTTGACGGCGGGCACGGTCAGTCGAGCACCCAGCGCGACCCGGTGTTGCACTTCGGTCTGGGGCAGGGCTGCGAGGCCAAAGTGACCGTCACTTGGCCGAATGAGGCCAGGACGGCGCAGAGCTTCGTGGCGCAGGAAGGCCGACGCTACCGCGTGGTGCAGGGACAGGACGCGGTGGTCGTGCAGAAGTAGCCGCGGGCTAACGGGAAACGGCTAGCCGCAAGTGCCCCACGCGGCGTCCGAGGCACCGGTGCAGGTCAGGCCGTCGGCGCAGATCGCGTAGGTGTCGTCGCAGGCACCGCCGGCAGGGATGCCCTCGCAGGTCGCGCCGTCCGCACCCTCGGTGCACGTGCCTTGGAAGGCCTTGCAGTCATAGGTGAACGCCTGTGACGCATAGCAGTCGATCACGGCGTGGTCGCCCATGCAGTAGCCGATGTCTTCTTCCGTGCAGGCGCCGATGCCGGTGGTGCAGAGCATGTCCGTCGCCCCCACCGCGCAGCCGGCCCCTTCGCCCTGACAGAACCCAGGGTAGGCGTTGCCGTCGGCGTCCTGCATCAGGCAGCTGGTGCCTTGCGCAAGCGCGCAGTCGTAGCCGTAGTCCGCGTCGATCAGCTGGCAGGCGACCTGGCTGGGATCGTCCATGCCCTCCGTGCAGTCGTAGGTCTGCAGCGCGCCGGTGTCGTCGCACCACTCGATGGTCTTGCCGGTGCACTGGCCGCGCAGGGTGATGTCGCCGCACGCAGCGGTCTCGGTGACGTCTTCGGGCAGGGCGTCCTCCGCCACGTCGGCGGTGGCCGAGTCGCTGCCGCTGGTGTCCGGCGTCGTGTCGGCTGTCGTGTCGGCTGAGTCACCGACCAGGACGTCGGTCTTGGTGTCGGCCGTCGTGTCGGCCGCGGTGCCGGATCCACCTGAGGCTGCATCAGAGCCGCAGGCGGTGAAGGCGACGGCGGCACTCAAGCTAAGCAAGATCAAAGAGATACGACGCATGGGGGGGACTCCAAGGCGGTCTGAAGGCGACCAGCCGAGCGCGAAGATTAGCAAATGCGCGGGGGAGCGTCGCCCCGCCCGACCGCGAATACGTTGCGAATTCGGGCGGGGCGTCGTCGAGGTGTCGGTGGACGGCTACTGCTCCCAGCCACCCGTCGCCGTGTCCAGATCGTCGACGAACTCGAGACCCGCCGGCAACGACAAGCTGTTGTTGTAGAACGCGAGCACGTTCTTGCGTACCTGATTGCCGTAGCCCCAGTTGTACTGACCACCGCTGTTCGAGTTGATCAGGATCGTGCTGACGCGGTTCTTCGGGACAGTGATGGCCTGTGCTCTCGTGCAGGTACCGCCGCCGCAGTCGCCCGTCCACAAGCACGTGCCGTTGATCGCGACGCCGGCCCACTCGCCCCAGGGGGAGAACGCCGTGTACCAGAAGTACGGGGTCCAGACGATGTCGTTGGCGGTGTTGTTGCGCACGCGGAACATGACCGTGGCGACCCGGCCGTTGGTCGACGAGTAGCCCACCCACACTTCCGACCAGACGTTGGCGTTGGCCTTTGCGTAGCCCTTGTTGGTGTACAGCGTGCGCAAGACTTCCTTGTCGGCCGACATGTTGCACACGGTCTGGCTGCCGTCCGTCCAGTTGCCCGGGGCGACGCCGCCGAACATGTTGGGGGCGGAGTTGTTCATCAACCAGCCCTCGTTGGACTCAGTGTAGGTGTTGAACGCGGCCCAGCGGTAGGTGGCGGGTTTGGCTGCGCTGGCGAGCATCGCAGCAAACTTGGCGTCCAAGGCGGCGCTGGTGATCGAGCCAGTGACGATGAGGTCACCCTTGACCTGGACCTTCTTGGACGAAAGCGTCTGCAGGTCGATCGACCAGCCGACGATCGTTCCGTCGGTGGTGTTGTTGAGGTAGTCGCTGTCGACGACCTTCAAGTACCACTTGCCCTTGGGGTTCTTGCCGAGCCATGTGTTCAGGTCGCCCGACACGGTCTTGGTGGGGTCGGGGAAGGTGGTCTTCAGCACGGTGCC
>CAJBNH010000142.1 GCA_903955385.1 uncultured Myxococcales bacterium
GCAGCGGGTCGTGCGGCAGTTGGGCGCGCACGCGATCGGCCAGCGCCGCGTCGTCGGTCGTGACCACGCCGCCGCCGAACGCGTGCAGCACCTTGATGGTCTCGAGGCTGAAGAACGCGGCGTCGGCCAGGCCCCCGACCGGCCGGCCATCGACCCGCGTGCCGGCCGCGTGGGCGGCGTCTTCGATCAGCACGATGTCGTGGCGGGCCGCCAGCGGACCCAGCACATCGAACCAGTCGGCCGCCACCCCGAACAGGTCGGTCGGCACAATCGCCCGCGCACGCGACGTGCGCACGCGCGCGGCGTCGGCGGGGTCGATCAGCAGCGTGTCCGGCTGCACGTCGGCAAACACGGGTACGTACAGCGCATTGCGCAGCAACTCGGGCAAGTCGATCAGCGTCAACGCGGGCAGCACCACCTCGTCGCCCGGCCGCAGCCCCGCCGCCCGCAAGGTCGCCAGCAGCGCCGTCCGCCCAGAGCAGGCAGCTACGGCCTGACGGGTCCAGGTCGCTTGGGCAAAGGCCGCCTCGAAGCTCCGCACCTCTCCAGCCGGGTCACGTCGCGACGCCCGCCACGCGCGCACGACGTCGGGACCGGCGATGGGCGTCTGGCGGCGGGGAATCATGACAAGCGCCTCGCGGGGGGGATGAGGCGGAAGCTAGACGTAGAACCGGGCCCTGTCCAGCACGTTGCGGGCGTGGTCGCTGCCCCGACGGCCCTGCAGGTGGCTGAGCTCACCGTAGGTCGTGTCATAGCAGGACCCGAGCACCGCGCAACCATCGGCGTGTCGGAAGACGTCGGCTTCATCGGCCAGCAGCTCGGCCAAGGTGCGCTGAAACAGACTCGCACGGGTCAAGCGCTGCGGACAGCCGCCCACCCTGCCGCCCGCATCGACGTACACCACCGACCGACCGGCCACGCACGGCAGCGTCCGCCGCCCCGCCAGCACTGCCGGAAACTCCTGCAGCAACATTCGGGCGTTGCAAACCACACCGCGAGCGTCGGCCAGCCGCTGCGCCCGCACCAGTTCCGCCTGCAGCGCTGGCCAGTCCTGTTCGTCGGGCACGAGGCCCGCGCGCGGGTCCACCGGCAGCCCCGCCGTCTCGGCCCCCGGCGCCTGATCGAGGTGCAGGTGCATCGGCTGGAACTTGACGAACCCCGCCCCCAGATCCGCCGCAGTCCGCACCATGTCCGCCAGCTGACTGCGATTTTCGCGCGTCACCGTCATCCCGACCGCAAGCGAGGTCCGCGGGCTGTGGGTCCGCAGCAGGTCCAACGCCCGCGCCGCCCCAGCGAATGTCGTCCCCGGTCGGCCCCGGTCGTTGCTCACCGGGTCGGGCGAGTCGAGCGATACCGAGGCATAGCCCAGACGCACACGGTCCAGCTCGCGCGCCACCTCGGGTGTCACCAACCCGCCGTGGGTGTTCAGGTTTGTCTGCACCCCCAGATGACTCGCCTCGCCCAGTACCTCCATCACATGGCGGTACAGCAGGGGCTCGCCCCCCACGACGCCCAGAAACAGCACGCCGTGACGCGAAAGCTCGCGGACCACGTGCAGCGCGGCATGCAGGGAAGGTGGCGGATACGGGGCCCGGTAACCGGGCAAGCCGACGTGACAGGTGGTGCAGCGGCCGTCACACGCCGCGGTGACCTGAAACACCGCACACGGCAAGGGCTTGCGCGCGCCCAATGGCCCGGCCAGCCGCAAGCCCAGGTGGTGGACCAGCCGAGCGGCGACCCGGGGCACGCGCGTCAGCATGGGGGCAGCCTGACGGGAATGCCCGCCGCCCGCAGCGCTGCCTTGACCTGATGGATCGTCAGCGTGCCGAAGTGGAAAACGCTGGCCGCCAGCACCGCAGCTGCGTGACCCTGCACCGCCGCATCGACGAAGTCCTGCAACGTGCCCGCGCCGCCACTGGCGATCACCGGGACCGGCACCGCGTCGGCCACCAGACGCAACAGCTCGCAGCCAAAGCCCGCCTGGGTGCCGTCGGCGTCCATGTCGTTCAACAGCAGCTCGCCCGCGCCCAACGCGGCGACCTTGCTTGCGAATCCCAAAGCCTCGACACCCGTCGCCTGACGCCCACCGTGCGTAGTCAGCTCGAAGCGGCCGTCGACCCGCCGCACATCGAGCGACACCACGATCGCCTGTGATCCAAACTGGTTGGCCGCCCTCGCCACCAGGTCGGGGTCCCGCAGCGCCGCCGTGCCGATGCTGACCTTGTCGGCCCCTGCCAGCAGTACCGCGCGCATGTCGTCGATCGACCGCAAGCCACCGCCGACCGTGAACGGGATGAACAGGCGGCGCGACACGCGCTCGACCAGATCCAGCAGGATGTCGCGGCCTTGGTCGCTGGCGCGGATGTCCAGGAAGGTCAGCTCGTCGGCGCCCTCTGCGTCATAGCGGCTGGCCAGCTCGACCGGGTCGCCCGCGTCGCGAAGCCCCAGAAAATTCACGCCCTTGACGACGCGTCCGCCCTCGATGTCCAAACACGGAATCACGCGGCGGGTCAGCATGGCGCCCCCAACCGCGCGGCCAGCAACCGCAATCCCGCGTCGCCCGACTTCTCCGGGTGGAACTGGGCGGCGAACAGGTTCTGGCGCTGCACCGCGGCCACGAACGGCACCCCGTAGTCCGCCTGACCCACCACCACCGACGGGTCGACCGGCACCGCGTGGTAGGAGTGCACGAAGTAGAAGTGCGTGCCGTCGGGCAGCGCGTCCAGCGGCGACCCGGAACGCAGGATCTTCACGTCGTTCCAGCCGATCTGCGGCACCTTCTGCGGCGCCCGAAACGCCACGTTGGTGCCCTGCAGCAGCCCCAGCCCCGGCACGCCCGGCGCCTCGTCGCTCGACTCGAACAGCAGCTGCAACCCCAGACAGATCCCCGTGAACGGCGTACCGGCCTCGACGACCTGCCGCAGCACGCGGTCCAAGCCGGTCTCGCGCAATCGCTGCATCGCCTGGCCGAAGTGGCCTTGACCCGGGAACAGCACGTGGTCGGCCGTGCGCACGACGTCAGGGTCCGCCGTCACCTGCACGACAAAGCCCAAGTGCTCTGCGGCCTTGCAGACGCTGCCGACGTTGCCTGCGCCGTAGTCGATCAGCGCGATGCGGGGGCCGTCAGCCATCCAGCGCTCCCTTGGTCGACGGCACCTCACCACCCGCCCGCGGGTGGATCGCCACGGCGAGCTCCAGAGCGCGCGCGAACGCCTTGAACAGACACTCGATCTTGTGGTGGTCGTTCTCGCCACGCTCCAGCGTCAGGTGCACGGTCGCCCCCAGCGCAATCGCCATCGCCTGAAAGAACTCGTGCACCAGGTCCGTGTGCAGGTCGCCCACCTTTTCATTGCGAAACGAGGCCTTGAACGTCAGGTGCGGCCGGCCCGACAGGTCGATCGCGCAATCGGCCAGCGCCTCGTCCATCGGGAAGCGAAACGCCCCGGTGCGCCAGACGCCGCGCCGGTCACCCAAAGCCTCGCGAATCGCCCCGCCGATCACGATCGCCGTGTCTTCGACCGTGTGGTGCTGGTCAACGTGCAGGTCACCGCGAATGGTCACGTCGAGGTCGATGTGCGCGTGCCGCCCCAACGCTTCCAGCATGTGGGCAAAGAAGCCGATCTCGCAGTCAACTCGCGTTCTTCCCACGCCGTCCAGATGGACGGTCGCCTGAATTTGCGTCTCGCGGGTGTCGCGCTGCACGTGTCCACGCCGACCGCTTGCCGTCACTTCCGCAGCCATGCCAGCACCTCCTCGACACCGCCGAACACCGCCCACGCCCCCGCTTGGTACAGCCGCTCGCACAGCCCGTCGTTCCAGTCCGCCCCTGCCGGCAGCACGCCGATGGGCAGCACACCGGCCGCCACCGCCGCGCGCATGTCGTCCACGCTGTCGCCCAGATAGGCTGCGGTCGCCGGGATCGCCTTCAAGTCCTTCAACGCTTGCAGGATTCCGTCAGGGGCCGGCTTCTGCGCCGTCATGTCTTCCATCGCCACGACGACCGGCCACGCGCCCAGCACGCCGTGACGCTGCAAGGTCCACAGCGCCTCGACCCTGGGCCGCCCCGTGACGACGCCGGTGCGGAAGCGGTCGACCGTCCACGCCAGGTCTTCGGCCGACAGTCGGAACGGCTCGCCGGCGATCAGTCCGTCGCCGTCGTCGCCCCAGTACAGCGACTGGAACGCGTCGACGACTTCAGCGTGCGGCACCACCCCGCCAAGGTCGGCGATCAGGGCCGCGGTGCAGTCCCAGTCGTTGTTCAACCCGCCGCGGCGCTTGAGTTCCTCGACCCGTTGCGGCGTCACCTGGGCCACCGTGTCGTGCGAGGCACCGTAGCGCGACAGCAGCGCGCGGGCGGTGCGCAGGATGGCCTGACGGTAGCTGTCACGCACATCGGCCAGCGGGCCGTCCAGGTCGAACAGCAGCGTCTCGACCTGC
>CAJBNH010000143.1 GCA_903955385.1 uncultured Myxococcales bacterium
AGGTGTGTCTGCACCCTGCGGCGATCGTGATCGACCTGTTGTTGCCGACTTCAGCGGGCGAGATCCCCAACCATGCAAACTGATGCAGCAATCTTCCCGAGACGACAGGATGTCATGCGAGGAGGCTGCGAGTTCTTCGTCGCCTGCTGACCCGCCGCGCTGTGTCGTGTAGCCTCTCGGGTCGGTGGACAGGACGGACGGGAGGATGGAGATGCGGCGCTCGCTGTTGTGGGCTTGCCTGTGTGCGTGTTGGGCGGTCTGGCCGGCGCTTGCGACGGAGCCTGAAGCGGGATCCGGCCTGATTCGAGACCTCGCGGCTCAGCATAGAACCGTTTTGGAACACGCCATGGAACGCCGCGCGCTGGACGTGGCGGTGGCGGCGTATCGGCAGCAGCTGACGGCCCTGGTCGCAGACGCCCCGGCGCCCCTGCTTGCCGCCCTGCGCCGCTATGCCGACGGGGACCGAGGTGCGACTTTCCCATTGATTGAGGCGCAGTTGCGCGCGCAGGTCGCGACGGATCCGCCTTCCGCGCCTGCCCGTCGGGCGGTGCAGATTCGCTACGTGGCGACGCTGGCCCTCGATCTGGCCGACCGGGGCGAGAAGCCGCCCGCCGAGGTCGCCGCGCTTTGGCAAGAGGTGTTGGTCCTTGACCCCACAGACTGGTCGGGCTGGCTGAACCTGTCGCGTCTGCTGCGTCAGGCAGGGCAGGGCAAGCGTGCCAAGGTGGCGGCGGCCGCTGCGGTGACGCGATGCCGCGGCGATGTTCCGTGCGTGTTGAGCCTGCACGAGTCGGCGGCCGTGGCGCTGGAGACGGACGACCTCGCAGAGGCGCGCAAGGCCTATGAAAAGGCGGTCAAGCTGACACGGAAGCGGCTCAAGAACCGGCCCGTGGACGACCTGGTCTGGCACGATGGGTGGCTGAGCGCCCGGCTGCTGGGCGACGTGACGCTGCGAACGGGAGAGCGGGAGGTGTCTCGCGCTGCGTTTCAAGAGAGTCTGGACATCGCGCGGCGCGCGGCCGCCTTGCCTTCGATCGCCGGACTGCAGGCGACAGAGGTGCACGCAAGCTGGCTGGGCTTGGGCGACGTGGCCCTGCAGGGCGGGGACTTGGCGGCCGCACGCACCGCGTACGAGGCGAGCGCAGAAGCAGCGTCGATGCCCGGAGAAGACACCCAGACCAACGCCGCCGCCGACCGCGAATTGGCGACCAGTCTGGACCGGCTGGGGGATGTCGCCCTGCAGTCGGGCGACGTGGCGTGGGCGCACAAGGTGTTCGACCAAAGCCATGCCCTCCGGGTTCGCCTCGCCAGCGACCGCGCGAATCGCTCGGCCCAGCGCGACTTGGCCTTGGGGCTGCTGAAGTTTGCTGACGTGGCGACCGCGGCCGGGGACCCGGCAGCTGCACGGTCGGCCATCGAGACCTGCCTGACGATGCTGCGTCAGCTGGCAGAGTCCAATCCTTCGGAAAGACAGCAGAAACGCGACGTGACCTTGGGACTGCACCGGCTGGCAGAGGTTGCGGCAGAGACAGGCGACCTGACGGCAGCGCGCTTTGCCTTGGAAGAGAGCCAGCAGATCCGCAGCGATCTGGCCATGGCCCAGCCCACCCCTGCCGCGGCCCGAGGTGACCTTTGCGAGGTCCAGCGGCTGTTGGGAGAGCTGACCCTGCAGGCGGGCGACCCGGCCGCCGCGCGCAAGGAGTTCGAGGATAGCCTGGACACGGCGCTGCGTTTGGCCAAGGCACTGCCGGCGAGCTTTCAGGCCCAGCGCGACGTCGTGCTGAACTGGAACCGATTGGGTGAAGCGACCGCGCAGCAGGGCGATTTGGGCAACGCCCACAAGCACATGGAGGCCAGCGTCGAGGCTGCCGAGCGGTTGACCCGGACCTACCCCGGTAGCTCCCTGGTGCGACGGGAGCTCAACGCTGCGAGGGTGCGGCTAGGCGAAGTCGCCGTGCAGGCTGGGGATTGGCCGACGGCGCGGCGGGCGTTCGAGGCCGTGGCCGCCGACGCCCGGGAGGTCGCCGCCACGCATCCGGCCAGTCTGGTGGCCCTGCGCGAGCTTGGCGTCAGTCTGGACCGCCTTGCAGCCGTGGCGATGCAGACCGGGCAGCTGCCCGCGGCGTGCAAGGTGTTGCGCGAAAACGTGGCGGTTCAGCGTCGCATGGTCGCCGTCGAGCCGCAGGGGCAAGCGCAGGCAGACCTGTGCGCGGGCCTGCGGGCGCTGGGCGAGGCGACCCTGCAGCTGGGGGACGTGGCGGCGGCACGCCTGGCGTTCCAAGAGAGTCTGGCGGTGGCGCGCGCGGTTGTGAGCACCAGCCCCAAGAGCGCGCAGGCACAGCGGGATCTGCGTGTGGGACTGGAGCGGTGGGGCGAGGTGCTGCTGGCGGCGGGCGAGGTCGAGTCGGCCCGGGTCGCGTTTCAAGAGTGTCTGGAGATCGCCCTTCGTCTGGCCCGCGCCTATCCCGCCAGCGTGCAGGCGCGGCGCGACCTGATCATCTCGCACGCCAAGCTGGCCGAGCTGCCGGGCGGTGGCAGTCACTGGGCGGACGCGCTTGCGATTGCC
The DNA here is from genome assembly GCA_903955385.1 of uncultured Myxococcales bacterium. Taxonomy (GTDB): domain Bacteria; phylum Myxococcota_A; class UBA9042; order UBA9042; family UBA9042; genus CAJBNH01. The sequence goes on from CAJBNH010000143.1 coordinate 2,567, forward strand.
GAGGAATTGCAGCGAAGTGGTCTTCTGGAACCGGCCGATGCCTGGATGCTCGAGGCCCTGCGCGCGCGCGCGGCTGAGACGCCGACGGTCCCTGTCGCCCCGACGCAACCTGCGGCTCCCTGACGGCAACCGGTGGACTTGGGCTACCCGCCGCGGATCAGCGCGACCGAGACGGCGTTGGTCCCCACCAGTACGGGCTTGCTCCACACCGCATCGACCAACGACGAGTGGTAGACAGAGCCGTCGGGAGCCACCCAAGCCACCTCCCAGGTGCCCGCAAGCCCGGGTGCGATGGCGGGAGTCCCGATGGCGATGGCCGCCGGACTGCCGACCGTGGCGGGGATGGTCCAGTTGCCGACCAAGCTGGACCAGACGGTGACGAACACCTTGCCGCCGGGACCGCGATACGCAGCGGCCACCAGACCGTAGGCGGCTGCCAGCGACACCCGGTCGCTTGTCGTCGCGGTGCTGATGTCGACGGCAGCGGACCACACCCCATCCTTTCGCGTGCCGAAAGCCACGTGTTGGTCCGCGCGTACGGCGGCGACCATCAGGTCGGGGCCGCTGGTGGGAACCACAAGTGTGGGCGGAATCGCGACGTTGAAGGTCTCGGCAATCGTCACCGGGTCGCCCCAGCCACCGTCGTTGTCGATCGACATCAGGCCGTGCGCCGAGTCGTCGGCGACAAACGCGGTGGAGAGCTTCCCCGTCTTGAACGCCATCGCAGCGGCGACCACGCCGCCTTGCTGCGGCAGTCCGACGGCGTCGGGGGCAGACCAGGCGCTCCCATCGAACTGAGCGAATTCGTACTTGAAGCTGTCGTTCAAGAACACGAGATAGGCTTTGCCGGCCCCTCCCGTCAGGGCAGGGGCAGACACCGTGAGGTGGCCGCCCGCCATCGCTTTCGGCGCGGCCCACGTCTTGCTGGAGAAGACCGAATACTGCACAGAGTCCTGCTGTGGATCCGACGACTTGGAGTACCGCAGCACAGCCAACGCAGTTCCGGCGCCCGCCACCCCCAGCATCGCGACCGAGACCCCGTCGGTGGACGGCACGCCCAAGTTGGACTTCTGCCAGGCGCCACCGGCGATGAGACGCGCGGCGAAGGAGTCGGGACCGCCCGCCACCAGGAACAGGCTGGGACACATCACGCACGGGCCGCCGCAGTCGGACCCCTCTTCGGTGCCGTTCTTGACGCCGTCCGAGCAGGTGGGCGCCGCGCACTTGCCCAAGACGCACCGCAGCGTGACGCAGTCCGAGGCGGCCTTGCAGCCGTCGCCCTCCGCGCAGGCCTGGCACGCCTTGGCACCGCAGACCGCGGTTCCGCCGCAGTCGACGTCGGTCTCTGCGCCATTCTTGGCGAGGTCGTCGCAGGCCGGCGGGGCTCCTCCCACGCACGAACCGCCGCCGCAGAGGTCTATGGCCGTGCAGACATTGGCGTCGTTGCAGGGGGTTGCGTCCGCCTTGGCCTTCAAGCCGCAGGCGCCGGTCACCGGGGTGCAGGTGCCGAGGTTGCAGGCGTCACCCGGACACGTTTTCGCCGGTCCGGCGGTGCACTTGCCGGTCTTGCACGAGTCGTTGGTGGTGCAGGCGTTGGCGTCGGCGTCGCACGCGGTGCCGTCCAGCTTGGGGACGGCGACGCAAGCACCCGTCGTTGCGTTGCAAGTGCCGGTATTGCAGAGGTTGCCCGTGCTGCTGCAGTCCTTCGCCGTTCCGCCGCCGCACACGCCCGCACTGCAGCTGCCCGACCCCACCACCTTGCACTTGTCGGAAGGCGTGCACGCCTGACCGGTCGCCGCGCCGGGGTCGTTGACGCACTTCTTGTTCACGGTGTCGCAAGTATCTACGGTGCAAGGGTTATTGTCGTTGCAGTCCTGCGCGGCGGTGGCGACCAGGCACGGACACGAGTTGGCCGACACGCACTGCCCGCCCTTGCAGCTGTCGGTCGTGCAGGTCTCGCCGTCGTCGCAGACCGCAGCGTTGTCGGCCGTTTGCGCGCAGCCGGTCTTGAGGTTGCAACTGTCCTTGGTGCAAGGGTTCTTGTCGTCGCACACGGAGTTGTCGACGGCGTGGCTGCACTGCCCCGACGCCGCGTCGCACCCGTCCAGCGTGCACGCCACGCCGTCGTCGCAACTCTTCAAATTGCCGATGCATCCGCCGTTGAGGCATTGGTCCTGCGTGGTACACGTGTTGCCGTCGTTGCACGGCGAGGTGGTCGGCGTAAACGCGCAGCCGGTCTGCGGCACGCACGCGTCGCTGGTGCACGGATTGCCGTCGTCGCAGGCTGTCGTCTCCGCGCCGATGCAAACGCCGACGGCGCAGGCGGACGAAGACGTGCACGCATCGCCGTCGTCGCACGGTTTGCCCTCGTTGCGCGGTTTGGGCTGACAATTGCCGGTGGCCGGGTCGCAGGTGTTTTGCACGCAAATCGTGTCGTTTTCGGAATTGCAGGCAAGGGTCAAGTTCGGGTCGACCGCGCAGGTGCCGGAGACGCATTTCTGCGCGCCCAGGCAAAGGTTTTCGTTCTTGCCCACGCAATCGGAGTCGTCCTGACACTCGCAGACCGGGCTGCCGGCGCACCCGCCCGTCCCGGTGCAGAGGTCGTCGGCCGTGCAAGTGTTGCCGTCATCGCAGGTCGCGGTCGCGTCGAACCCCATGATCACGCAACCATTTGCGATGTCGCACGCTTGGACGGTGCAGGGATTGCCGTCATCGCACAAGGTGGCATCTGCGGCGTGGTTGCAGCCGCTGGTCGGGTCGCAGTCGTCGGCGGTGCAGTCGACTCCGTCGGTGCAGTCGATGCCCTGACCGGTGCACTTGCCCTGCATGCAGGCGTCATTGGCCGTGCAGGCATCCTTGTCGTCGCAGTCTATCGTCAAGTCCGTCACCGGATTGTGCACGATCTCCTTGAATTGGTTGCAGCGATCCTCCGTGCAGGGGTTGCCGTCGTCGTAGTCCGCTGAGGTGGCGGGCACGCAGTCGCCGGACATGCACTTGTTGCCGCACACGCCAAAGCCGCAGACCGTGCCGTTCGGCACCTTGGTCGGCAGGCACTGGCCCGCCAGATCGCACGACAAGGCGTGACAGGCGGGCACCGGCAGCTGCGAGGAGTCCATGCAGACCGTCCCTGCTGCCTTTTGGGACTTCACGCAGTAACCGTTGTCGCAGATCGCGAGGATACACGGCGTCTTGCCCTTGATCTGGTCCTGGCAGTCCCAGTTGGTCTCGCAGTCCGTCCCCGCCGCGTCCTGCCCGTCCTGGGTGTCCGGGTCGACCGTGTCGGTCGCGATGTCGGCCTGCACTTCGCCGTCGACCGCGTCGCTGCCGACGTCTTCTTCCGTGACCGCATCCGTGCCCGAGGCGTCGGTCGCGCTGTCGTCGGTGTCCACCGCGTCGTCCACGGCTCCGTCGTCCGGTTGGGCGTTGGCGCGGATCTGGTCGTGACTCAGCCGATCCGCCAGGCAGCCCGGGACGGCAAGCAGAAACACGAGTACGACCCAAACGTTACGCAGAATCATCCTTCCTTCCGGCACCCGCGCCGACACGCCTAGAACCGCACCGCAACACCTACCCCGCGGGCCGCGGGCACAACTGCCACGTCTGCCGATCCATCCCGCAGCCACAACCACGTGGTCAGCCCCGCCAGCCCGACACCGACTCCCGTCAGCGCAACCCCGGTCCACCATTGGTTTTGCGCAGCGCCGAACGCCCGGTCATACGCGTCGACGTCTGCCGAGTACCTGTCGTTGGCGTCCATGGATGCGGCCCGGCCCAAGACCATCAGCGTGATCCCGGCCGCCAGCGAAACGCCTGCGGTACCTCCCGTCGACCACGGCAGCCAGGCCGGCGGTGCACGCTGAGCCACGGTCGGGGGCCCCGATGGACGCGAAGGGTCGACAGCAGGCGCAGTTGGCGGATGGGCGTCCCCCTTGAGCTGCTCGCCCGGCACAGGTCCCGCGTGGGATGGCGGTTGCCCCTCGAGGCGTCGAACCCGCTCCCGGGCCTCCGCGGCCCCCTGCGCGTCGTCGGTCAGGCTGATGTACAGCTTGAACAGCCCGGTGGCATCGCCGGGGCGGCCTGCTTCTTCATAGGCGCGGGCGGCGTTGTAGACCAGCGCAGGCTCGTGAACCAGCGCATACGCCTGCATGAAGAGCTTGGCGGCCGTCTCGAAGTCTTTGGACCGAAAACGCTCTTTGGCTACGGCGGCAAGTCCCTCTGCTTCGGCAACTTCGGGTGAGGTTGGTCCGGGTCGCGGCGCTGCCTGTGCGATTGCCGCCGAAGCGAGCATCAGCATCAAGCAAAACACTTGCCGGCAAAGGCCGGTTGGCAGGAGGAAACGGGGCATCGGACTCGCTGCAAGGCGACGTCGCGTCGGCCTTTGCAGGTTACGCGGCCACGGCAGACGTGACAAGCAATCTGGCCCCAAGAACGAGGTCAGGCGAGGTTGTTTTGTGGGAGTGATGCGCGTTGTCGGCCAGGTGCGCGCGCGACAGGTCAGGTCCGCCGCGGCCGGCGCACGACCTTGGCGGCCTGCGGGCTCTGCGCCGTTGCGGTCTCGATCACCGGGCTTGGCGCTTCGACGCCGGCGTCGACGAAGCATCCACTGTCGGTGGGCCGCACGGGCAGCACGTAGCCGCCTTCTGCCGGCGTTCCGTGCCACCATGCGCGTCCATCCAGGAAATCGCGCCCGATTCTCCAGGCAACCCACGCGTCCAGATGGTCGTCATCCAGAAACTCTTCCGTCGGCGGCGGTCTGGCCCCGGATGCCGCGAGACAGGCCGACAACTGCGACACGATGAATTGCGCCGCCGACCGTGACCCTTTGTAGCGCGGCAACACCGAGTCGATGCGGCAGTGGACCCACCACTCCGCAAGCGCCATCGACGGATGGACCTCGATCGCGCAGCGCGGGTCCACGACGTCGCGGGGCGACGCGGCCAGGTGGAAGCGGTCGCCGGCGTCCCAGAACGGCAGGCCCAGCACGTGGCACGAGAGGCACCAGTGCGAGCAACTCGAGAACGGTTGGACGCTGACGGCCTTGTCCGCGACGGTGCCGACGTGGCGCAGCAGCCAGCTCGCCGCCTGATGGTCGACGAGACGGTCCCAGAAGTTGGCCGAGGCGCCGTGGTGGCTGAACGAGACCGGAGCGCCCCACGCAACAAGCGCCGGGCCCTCGACCGGCAGCAGCTCGCGAATGCGCGTGCGCAGGTTCGTGGCGCTGATGGTGCGAAAGACCAGTCCATCAAAAACAACGGTGGTCTTGCGTGGCGCAGGGTCGATGCCCAGCACGAGAGCATTTGACCGACCGTCGCTCACTGGGACCCCCGCGTTGCGTCTTGTCACGACGACGAACGCCAACCGCGGTCACCCTCGCCGCATGAGCGACGATGAGCACAAGTCCTTTGCGAGGACGATTCCGCTGGGTTGGTTGAGGCGAACGTAGCAGGGATTCTCCGACGACGCAACTGCCGTCACCCCGGCATGCCGACGAATCCAGTCCCGATGCGACAGGCTGTGTCGCATGGCGACAAAGGGGCGACACTCGCCGGGCGTCCTTGGCCACAGGCGGTTGCGGCGGATTTGCAGCAGAGAGCAGGAGAAGTGCTTCGCAGAACCAATCGAAACTGAGCAGGAAAAAGTCTCAAGTGCTTGGCACTCGATGAATCGTGAAGGGTGAGAAAGCTTGCACGACCGGCATGACCTCGAGGCGGTTGATGTTGATGTTCGCCGGCAGACTGGCCGTCCAGAAGATGCACTCCGCAACGTCGTCGCCGGTCAGCGGCGTAGTGTTTTCGTACACCTTGTTGGCCCGCTCGACGTCGCCGCGAAAACGCACGATCGAAAACTCCGTCTCGCACAGCCCCGGCTCGATGACGGTCACGCGCACCTTGGTTCCCACCAGATCCGACCGCAGGCCCAGCGAGAACTGCGCCACGAACGCCTTGGTGCCGCCGTAGGCGTTGCCCCCCGGGTAGGGATAGGTCGCGGCCACCGAGCCCAACTGGATGAGATGTCCGCGGTTTCTGGCGATCATGCCGGGCAGCACGGCGCGGGTGCAGTACATGACGCCCTTGATGTTGGTGTCGACCATCACGTCCCAGTCATCCAGGTCGGCCTCGTGGGCCTTGCCCAGACCCGCCGCCAGACCCGCGTTGTTCACCAGGACATCGATCTCGGCGAACTCGGGCGGCAGGCTTTCGATGGCGGCGAACACGGCGTCGCGGTCGCGGACGTCCAGCGTGAGGATGTGCACCGGCACATGCAGCTCAGCCCGCAGAGCCTCGAGGCGTTCGGTGCGCCGTCCGCACAGGACCAGCCGCGACCCCACTTGGGCAAAACGGTGGGCGGCAGCGGCGCCGAAGCCGGACGTGGCCCCGGTGATGAAGACGGTGGACTTGGACAGATCGGTCATGGCGAATCCTTGGGAAAGGAAGCAGAAAGCGCTTGGTGTCCGCAGTGGGGAAAGGGGGGCTGGGCCCGCGTCAGGACGGCTGGCCCTGCGCTGCCGCATAGCCTCGTCGGAAGGCGCGGACGCTGGACTCGGCCGCCTTCGGCTTCTCCTCGAAGGTCTTGGCGATGGCGTACTCGACGGCCTTGGGCGACACGATACCCGTCGCGCCGACGTAGGCGCCCAGCATCACCATGTTGGCCGCCTTGCCCGAGCCCTCGCTCTCCGCGACCTCGTTGGCAGCGACGTAGACGGTTCGCAGGTCGCCCCGCTCTGCCCGTCGATCGATCAGCGAGGTGTTGATGACCAGCAGACCGTGGTCAACCAGCGTGGGCTCGAACTTGTCGATCGACTGCTTGTTCATGACGATGGCCGCGTGGGCCTGTCGCACGACGGGCGAGCCGATGGGCTGGTCGTCGATCACGACCACGCAGTTCGCCGTGCCGCCGCGCATCTCGGGACCGTAGGACGGCAGCCACGTGACCTGCAGCCCTTCGTCCATCGCGGCTTTGGCGAGGATCTTGCCGATGGCCATCAGGCCCTGACCGCCGAAACCGGCCATGACCACGTCGGTTCCTGCCATGATCCACCTCCTGGAAGGGAGGCCCGGGCGCAACCGCCTAGGCCTCGTCCCTGACCTTGAGATCGGGGGCGTACTTGTGGGACGCGTCCGGCATCGCGCCGGGCTCGCGGAAGACCTGCAGCGGGAAAAACGGCGTCATGTTGCGGTCCAGCCACTTCACCGCATCGGTGGGCGTGATGCCCCAGCCGGTCGGGCAGGTCGAGAGCAGCTCGACGAAGGTGAAGCCCTGGTGCTGCAGCTCAAAAGCCTGACGGATCAGCTTCTTGGCGCGGTTGATGCCCTTGGGCGACGACAGCGAGCCGCGCGCGATGAGGACGGGCTCGACCAGCGTGTTCAGCATCTCGCACATGCGGATCGGGTGACCGGTCTGGGCGGTGTCGCGGCCAAACGGCGAGGTCGTCGTCTTCTGCCCGGGCAGCGTCGTGGGCGCCATCTGGCCACCGGTCATGCCGTAGATCGCGTTGTTCAGGAAGATCACGGTGATCTTCTCGCCCCGGTTGGCGGCGTGCAGGATCTCTCCCATGCCGATCGAGGCCAGATCGCCGTCACCTTGATAGGTAAAGACGTAGCGGTCGGGCGGCAGCACGCGGCGGATGCCGGTCGCCACCGCGGGGGCTCGTCCGTGGGCGGCCTGCTGGATGTCGACGTCGAAGTACTGGTAGGCGAGGACAGAGCAGCCGACCGGGCAGACGCCGATCGTGCGGTCCTGAATGTCCATCTCCTCAATCACTTCGGCGATCAGGCGATGGGCAATCCCGTGCGTGCAGCCGGGACAGTAGTGCAGCGCGTGGTCGGTGAGCACTTCGGTGCGCTCGAAGACGACCTTTTCGTCGGTGGCAAGCGGTTCGATCATGGCGCGCGTTCTCCCATTGGGAAGCGGATCAGGGACCTAGGCCGCGGCAAGGCTGGCGTGAAGCAACTCGACCTGGGAGATGATTTCTTCCACCGTCGGCACCACACCGCCCGCACGACCGTAGAATGACACCGGGCGCCGCCGGCCGACCTGCGCGCGGATGTCCTGCACCAGCTGGCCCAGACTCATCTCGACGGTCAGGAAGGCGCGGGTGGGTTCGACCAGGGGTTCGAGCGCCCGCGACGGGAACGGCCACGCAGTGATCGGCCGATACAACCCCACCGACAGACCCTTGGCGCGCAGCTGCCGGATGGCGGTCTTGGCGATGCGCGCCATGGTGCCGTACGCCACGATGACGATCTCGGGGTGGTCGTCGGTCATCCAGCACTCGGCGCGCTGCTCGACGTCCATGCGCTGGAACTTGACGTCCAGGTCGCGGACGTGGGCTTCGAGTTGGTCGGCATCCAAGTACAGGGAATTCGTGATGTTGCGTGGACGACTCTTGGCCTTGCCGGTCGTTGCCCAGGGCTTGTCGAAGACCTTGGGCTCCGTGTCGGGAAACGACACTGGCTCCATCATCTGGCCCAACAGGCCGTCGCCGATCACGACGACCGGGTTGCGGTACTCGTCGGCCAGATCGAAGGCGAGGCCCATCACGTCAACGGCCTCTTGCACCGTGCTGGGCGCAAGCACGATCGCGTGCATGTCGCCGTGACCGAAGCCGCGCGTCATCTCCAGGTAGTCGCCCTGCGCCGGAGCGATGTTTCCCAACCCCGGACCGCCACGCATGATGTTGACGATGACCGCGGGTACCTCGGCGCCGACCAGGTACGAGAATCCTTCCGACATCAGCGCCACGCCGGGGCTGGACGACGACGTCATCACCCGCACGCCCGCGCCACCCGCGCCGTACAGCATGTTGATGGCCGCCACCTCGCTCTCCGCCTGCAGGTAGGTCCCACCCAAGGGGGGCAGACGCACCGACATGTACTCGGGGATCTCAGTCTGCGGCGTGATCGGATAGCCGAAGAAGTGGTGGCATCCGGCGCGGATCGCAGCTTCGGCGATTGCTTCGGTGCCCTTCATCAGGAGCCTCTGCCCTGCCATGGGTTCCTCCGTGGTGCTCAGATCGGTGCGGTTCAACCCGCCTTCTTGGCCTTGTACACCGCGATGCCACCCTCAGGGCACACGAGCGCGCAGAGCCCGCACGCGGTGCACTGCTCGGGGTCGTGCAGCTCGACCGGGTGGTAGCCCTTGGCGTTCAATTCGTCAGAGATCTCGATGAGCTCTTTGTTGCACACCGACACGCACATCTCACACGCCTTGCAGCGGTCTTTGTCGATGACGACCCGATTCATGCGGAAAGGCTCCTGAAAGCATCGGGGGCGGCCGTCTGTTCGAAGACGACCCCTCCCAGAAAGGCCGGCATCATGTGCCGGTGGATGGTGACCACGGGGGGAAGTCCTTGCGGTCCGGCACGTTCCGCGGTCTCCCGCAGCTGCGGCAGCAGGCGATCGGGCAGCGCAAGCAGGCGGACGTCGACCCCAAGGTGCGCCGCAACCTGACGGGACAGCTCAAGGCCCCACCACACGTCGTCGACCGTGGTTTCGTCCATCATGTGGGTATTGGACACGACGCCCGTGATGCGCAGCTGGGCAGCACCGGAGATCAGCGCAGCGGTGGCCAGCACCTTGTCCAGCGGATCCATGAACGGGCGGTGGCGGTTCAGGACCAGCAGCAGGTCGTGCTCGACCCGGCTGAGGACGTCCGAGACCGACCCCAGCGCCCGGGCACCCACCGGGTCGCCGCCGACGTCGAGCACCAGGGCCGTATCGGTTCGGCCGACGGTGCCACGCAATTCGGCTGAGATGATCGGCAGGTCGCTCGATGCCAGAGCCCCGCCGGGCGCCAGAATTCCCACACCGTCGGCAAGGAGCCGAGCCCCGGCTTCGCGGGACCGAAAATACGGCTTCAGCACGTCGAGATCGCCGAGCATGACGCGGCGGATGGGGCCGTCGGGGTGCACCAACGTGTGGGCGGCGTATTGGGCAAGGCCAATCGAAAGCTCAGTCTTGCCGCTGCCGTAGGGACCGATGAGCGCCGTCACCCGTCGCAGCCGCAAGGTGCTGTCGAGGGCGCTGGAGGTCATCGCGGTCACCTCGAGGAGCGCTGGGAGCCACCTTGTGGTCGGCTCGCCGCAATCAGGCGATGCCGAATGGGGGGCGGGGCATTGGCGCGCAGGGGGAAGGACTCGCCGAGAGCCGTTCCCGCAGGCCCGCGATTGTGCGGCAACGCGGCGTGCAAGGCAACGCTGGCGGTCTTGTTAGCGGCCCGTGGCCAGGATCTTGTACCCGTCCTCGAACAGCATGCGCGACTTGCCCTCGTACACCGCATCGACGATGCCGTAGCCAAAGATCTTGTGGTCGACCAGCATTCCCGGACGCACCTCAAGACCCGGGCCGTACATCACGGCGGACGCCCGGTCGCGGTCGGCCATCACGCGGTGATACAGCGCACGGACGGCTCCCTTGGCATCGGCGGCGGCTTTTCCGGCCTTTGTCGAACCTGCAGCCTTCGGGGTGGTCTTGGTCGCCGCGGGGCTGGCGGCGGTGCGGCGGGCCTTGCCGGCAGCGGCAGCGGCGGCCTCGCGCGTGGACTTGTACTTGTGCTCGCCACCACAGGTGTTGCAGCGGACCTTGACGACCTCGAGACCGACCATCGCGAGGATGGTGTGGTTCATCGACATGCCGCATGGCGTACAGTGCGCCTCGATGTCACGGCCGGCGGCGGGCTGGGCAGAGTTACGCGACAGACGGTGCAGACTCATGGTTCTCCTGGTGGCTGGGGGGCTCCACCGGGCTTTGTCCGGGAGGCTGCGAGGCCGTGCCGGTAGCGATGGGCTGACCGATGCAGTGTAGGCTGCCGTCGCCGATCGCGCAACCGCGCCGGACCCTCGGGTGGCCGCGACGCGCCACACCGCAACGACAAGTCCGGCCGCAAATGCGCGCGCTTGCCATTTGCCGGGCGGCCCCCTAGCCTTCCGATGCGCCGACCCACCGCGGTCCTTGCCGCATGAGGTGACCATGAACCGCCATCACGCGACCTACCTGACGAACTTCGTTGTCCATCGGGCCGCACTGCTCGTGTTGGTCCTGTGCACCCTGCCGTGTCTGAGCGGTTGCGAGACCGTAGACAAGGCGCGCATGAAGCTGTTCGGCATCGTCATCGAGAACCCTGAGCGCGAGACTGCCGAGTGGGTGCTGCGAGAGACGCTGATGTCCGCCTCCGACCCCGACGAGCAGGCCGGATGGGCGCGGTTCCAGAAGGTGCTGCACAGCGACGAGCGCACGACCAACGCCCTGAAGGGCTGGCACAGCGGCAACTGGCCCAGAATGCGGCGTCAGGCCAGCTACTATCTGGACGAGCAAGGTCGCTTTATTCTGCGAGATTTTCGGATCCAGCAGAACGACGGTATCGACTTCTTCTTGGAGAACCGCTTCCGCGACCTGCCCACACCGTGCGCCGTCCACCGGGACATCAACAACAACGGGTTGTGGCGCATCAAGCGCTGCAGCCTGTAGCGTCGTCGTGAGGTTTGCGTGATCCGGCACGTCTTCGAGCGCGGCCTGGCGTCGATCATCGCCCGATGGATGCTCGAGGGCACCAGCGACGCCCTGTTCGAGCGCATCGCCAAGGTCGGCGCGCTGAAGCCCGAAGAGGCAGAAAAGCTGCAGCGTGAGACCCGCGAGCATCTCGAAAGGGTCCGCGACGAGGGCGCTCCCCAGGCCGATGCAGTGCTGGCGGTCCTCAAGGGCGTGCTGGCGAGTCTGCCGGACTTGAAGACAGTCGCGGCTACCGCCACTCGTGCTGCCGTGCACGTTGCAGCCAAGTCTGCCGAAGCCGCCGCGGCGCGGGCGCAAGACCTGTCCGCCAAGGACGCCGCAGCCAAGAGCGCTGCGGTGGATGAAGCCGCAGCCGACGCAGCAGACGACGCCCTCGACCCCGCGGGCCAGCCATGAGCGCCATCGGAACCCTGCTGCGCCTGCCGCAGTACGCCCGCAATCTCGCGAGGTTGCGTCAAGTCACGGCTGTGGTCGTGCGCCACGGCTTCGGCCACGCACTGGTTCGCACCGGGCTTGATCGCTATGCCGGATTCATCAATCGAAGCAAGGCGTTGACGGAACCGAACTCGGACCTGCACCAGCTGACTTGGGAGCATCGGGTGCGCCTGGTGTGCGAGTCACTGGGGCCGACCTTCGTCAAGCTGGGGCAGATGGCGGCGACGCGGCCGGATCTCATCCCGATGTCGCTGATCTTCGAGCTGCGCAAGCTGCAGGACAGCGTCGCCCCGTTCCCGTTCGAGCAGGTTCGCGCCCTGATCGAGGCAGAGCTTGGGCAGACGCTGGCCGAGGCGTTCGCGACCTTTGACGAGGTGCCGATTGCGGCTGCCTCTATCGCGCAGGTACACGGCGCCACACTGAAGACCGGTGAGCGCGTGGTGGTGAAGGTGCAGCGGCCGCAGCTGGACCGCATCATCCACACCGACCTCGAGCTGCTGCACATGATTGCGGGGGCACTGGAGGAGCGTGTGCCCGAGTCGGCGCAGTTCCGCCCCGTAGACGCCGTCGAGGAGTTCGCGCGCAATCTGAAGCGCGAGACAGATTTCACCAACGAACTGAACAACATCGAGCGTTATCGGCGCGTGATTGCCGGCAACCCGCACGTGCACTTGCCCACGACCTATCCGCACCTGTCGACGCGCCGCGTGCTGACGATGGAGTTCATCGCCGGTGCCAAGGTGACGGACCGCGCGCAGTTGGAGGCGTGGGGCGTCGAGTGCAAGTCGGTGGCCGAGATCGGCACGGCGTTGTTCATGACGTCGATTTTCGAGCACGGCTTCTTCCACGGTGACCCGCACCCCGGCAACTTCTTCGTGCTGCCGGACGGACGGCTGGCGCTGATCGACTTCGGGATGATGGGATCGGTGGACCGCGACACCATCGACGAGCTGCTGAGCTTCATGGTCGCGCTGCTGCTGAACGACCCTGAGATGCTGGTCACGCAGTTCATCGATCTGGGGCTGGTCGAGGACACGGTCAACGTCCGCATGATGCAGGGCGAGATCAGTGAGATCATTCAGCGTTACAATGGCGTGACGCTGGCCCACATGGACATCGGCCTGTTCATCGCCGAGGTGTTCGAGGCCGTGGTGCGCTATCGGGTGCGGGTGCCGGTCGAGCTGATCATCATCGGCAAGGCGATCTCGACGATGGAGGGGATTGCCCAAGAGATCTATCCGGAATTCAACCCATTGGAAGCGATCCGGCCGTATCTGGTGCAGCTCTACGTCAAGCGCGTGCTGGACCCGCGGGCGCACTCGAGGCGGGTCTATCGGCTGCTGCACGACTATCTGGGGCTGGCGCGCGTGCTGCCCGGAGAGGTGCGCGGCATCCTGCGGCGGATCAAGGCCGGCGAGCTGCAGCTGCAGATCCGCGATGCGGGCGCCGATGGCCGGGCGCTGCGCAACGAACGGAGCATCAACCGGGTGCTGATGGCGATCTACACGGTGGCGGCGTGGGCGATGTTCACGGCAGTGCTGCCGGCCGCCAGCCAAGCGCCGCGTTGGTCGGGGATGTGGTGGTGGGCGTCGCTGTTGGCGGTCCAGGGCGTGTTTGCCGGGACGCTGACGCTGCTGTCGTTCGCAAGGTCGCGCGAACTCTGAGACATGGAGGCGAGGATGCGTGCAAGTGCTGTGGTGGTCCTGGCGGCGGTCGTGGCGGGTCTGGCGGGCGGTTGCGCCGCAGTGTCGAAGGAGGCCTATGACCGCGACATGGCGGGCATGAAGCAGCAGCAGGACTGGCTGGAAGAGCAGAAGAAGGGGCTGGACGCGCAGTACGCGCAGTGTCAGGGCAAGCTGAAGATCTCGCAGGACGCGCTGCAGGCGTGTACCCGCGACTATCAGGCGGCAAGTGACGAGCTTGCGTCCACGCGCAAGGCGTTGGAGCAGTGCACGACGACCCGTGGCTCGGGCGCCAAGGAACTCGCCGCGTGCCAGATCGACCGCGACAAGGTGGCGAACGAGGCCGCGCGCCTCAAGGCAGAGCGGGACCGTCTGCAGGCCGAGCTGGGGCCGCTGCGCGACCGGCTGACCAAGTATGAAAACAACATCAAGGCGGTGCGAGAGCGGCTGCAGAAGCTGGTCGACGGCGGCAAGCTGCGGGTGAAGATCGCCAATGGCTTTCTGGTGATCGAGGTGTCGAGCGACATCCTGTTCGACCTCAACAAGTCCGACATCAAGCCGACCGCCAAGCCGGTGCTGCAAGAGCTGGCGACCGCGCTGGCCGAGCTGCCCGACCGCCGCTTTCAGGTTGCCGGCCACACCGACAACACCGGACCCGCTGAGCTGAACTGGCGGCTGTCGACGGCGCGTGCGGTGGCGGTGGTGGAGGAGATCGTCAAGGGGGGCGTCAACCCGGCGACGCTGAGCGCGGGCGGGTACGGTCCGTATTTGCCCGTCGCGGCCAATGACAGCGATGACGGACGCAAGAAGAATCGTCGGGTCGAGTTTCTGCTGCTGCCGGATCTGGGCGACCTGTTCGACCTTGCGAAGTAGCAAGTGCCAAGCACTTGAGACGAATTCCGAAGCACGTTCAAGGCATTGCGCGGGCCACTTTCTGCGCGCCTTGACACGCCGGGACCCGGTCCGGACGATCCTCGTCCATTCCCCTCACTCCACCCCACGAGGCCCCTCGATGCGTTTCGCCATGCTCCTCTCCGTCCTGTTTCCCGCGGCTCTTGCGCTTGGCTGTTCAGGCGCCGGCCACCAGGGCCACCACGACGGCGCCCCGTGCGCCCATGGCGACAAGTCGGACCACGCCAAGGGCTGTCCCCACATGGCAGCGGACGGCAAGTGCACGCGGGAAAACTGTCCGCACAAGGGTGAGGACGGTACCTGCAAGATGCACCACGGGGCCAAAGCAGGTGCGGCGAGTGCGGCGGCTGCAGCGCCCGCCATCGCCATCGCGACCATCGGATCGGCGTCCGGAAGTCAGGTGCGCGGTTCGCTGAAGTTTGTGCAAGACGGCGACAAGTTGACCATTACCGGCCAGTTCGAGGGCCTGACCCCGGGCCAGAAGCATGCGATGCACGTGCACGAGTTCGGCGACTGTTCCGGCGGCGATGGCAAGAGCGCGGGCGGTCACTACAACCCCGAAGGCCACGCGCATGGCCTGCCCGACCAGGCGCAACGCCACGCCGGCGACTTGGGCAATGTGGACGCCGATGCGGCCGGCAAGGCCGCGTATGCGCTGACGATTGACCACGCCAGTCTGTTCGGCACCAACGCCCTGATCGGTCGCGGCGTCATCGTTCACGCCAAGACCGACGACGGCGGCCAGCCCACCGGCAACGCCGGCGACCGCATCGGCTGCGGCGTCATCGGCGTGGCGGCGGCACCCAAGCCGTAGGGCTCATCCGGACTTTCGCCCACGACCCGTCACCAGTAGTCTACCCGCAGCGTCACGTCGCCTTGCACCCGGCACAGGCAGGCCAGCCGTTGGTGGTCGGGCTTGCGCTGCTTGTGCAGGCGGCGCGTCTCTTCGTCGCTGGGGGGCTGCAGGGCGTCGTCGGCTCCGTCGACCTGCGTCACGGTGCAGGCGGTGCAGATGCCTTTGCCTTTGCACGCAGACGCAAGGGGCAGGGCGCGCTCGGTCAACACGGGCCACAGCAGGGCGCCGTGGGCGACGCGAAAGCAGTCGATCTCCGCACCTGCCGCGCCGACCATTCGCACCAGCGCGTCGGGCCGCGCGGGGGCGTCGGCGGGGGCTTGTGTCGTGGCATCGGTGGGCGGGGGGGCCATGGTCGGACTCCGGCACGTGAACCGCGCGTGAGCGGCGCCATCCTAGCCGACCCGCTGCAGACGCGCGAGGCAAGGCCGGTGCAGCGCTTCGCAGCGGTGGACAAGTGCCCGAGTTGCGCTAGGCTACCTGCCCCCAATGCTGATTCCCGCGGGCCTCGCAGCCGCTGCCGCCGCGCAAGAACGACCTCCAGAGGACTTCGCACCATGGCCAACGAGACCGGTTCGTCCCACTTCATCGACGACATCATCCAGGACGACGCGCGCAGCGGAAAGCATGGCGGCCGGGTCGCAACGCGCTTCCCTCCGGAGCCGAACGGCTACCTGCACATCGGTCACGCCAAGTCGATTTGCCTCAATTTCGGCATGGCCTCGACCTACACCGGCACGTGCAACCTGCGATTCGACGACACGAATCCTGCCAAGGAGGACATCGAGTACGTCGACTCCATCATGGAGGACGTGCGCTGGCTGGGTTTCGACTGGGAACAGCGGTTGTTCTACGCATCGGACTATTTCGAGCGACTGTATGAGCAGGCGGTCGCCTTGATCCGCTTGGACAAGGCCTACGTGTGCGACCTGACGGGCGATCAGGTGTCCGAGTTCCGTGGCAATTTCCACAAGCCCGGCCGCAACAGCCCGTTTCGCGACCGCACCGTCGACGAAAATCTGGACCTGTTTGCGCGCATGCGGGTGGGCGAGTTCGCGGACGGGGCGCGCACACTGCGCGCGAAGATCGACATGGCGTCGCCCAACATGAACATGCGCGACCCGCCGATGTACCGGATCAAGCGCAGCCACCACCACCGCACCGGTGACACGTGGTGCATCTATCCGATGTACGACTTCGCGCACTGCTTCTCGGACGCGTTCGAGGGCATCACGCACTCGCTGTGCACGCTGGAGTTCGAGGACCACCGCGCGCTGTACGACTGGTTCCTGGCCCAGGTGGAATTCCCCCATCGTCCCCAGCAGATCGAGTTCGCGCGGCTGGCATTGACCTACACGGTGCTCAGCAAGCGCAAGCTGCTCGAGCTCGTCACGACGGGGCTGGTCGATGGTTGGGACGACCCGCGCATGCCGACGATCTCTGGCTACCGACGTCGCGGCTATACGCCCGAGTCGATTCGTAATTTCGCAGAACGTATCGGCGTGGCCCGGCGCGACGGCCTCATCGACGTGGCGCTGCTGGAGCACGCCATCCGCGAGGACCTCGAGCCCAAGGCGGCGCGCGTCATGGGGGTGCTGGACCCGCTGAAGGTGGTGCTGACCAACCTGCCCGAGGGCGAGATCGTCTGGCTGGACGCCCCTTTCCACCCCGAGAACCCCGAGATGGGCTCGCGTCGGGTGCCGCTGACCCGCGAGCTGTGGATCGAGCAGGACGACTTTCGGGAGGAGCCGCCCAAGAAGTTCTTCCGTCTGGCCCCCGGACGCGAGGTGCGCTTGCGCTATGGCTGCCTGATCACCTGCAACGAGCTCGTCAAGGACGCAGACGGCAAGGTGATCGAGCTGCGCTGCACCTGGGACCCGGACTCCAAGGGTGGCAACGCCCCCGACGGTCGCAAGGTCAAGGGCACGCTGCACTGGGTGTCGGCCAGCCACGGCGTCCAGGCCGAGGTGCGCTTGTACGACCGCCTGTTCCGCAGCGAAAACCCCGCGGACGACAAGGACGGCGGCGACTGGAAGAACGGCCTGAACCCCGAGTCGCTGCAGGTCCTGCCCGTGTGTTACGTCGAACCCAGCCTGGCCGACGCTGCGCCGGGCGGCCGCTTCCAGTTCGAGCGTCTGGGCTACTTCTGCGCTGACAAGGACGCGCGGCCCGGCAAGCCGGTGTTCAACCGCACCGTGGCGCTGCGCGATTCGTGGGCAAAAGCCGAAGCAAAAGAGTAACCTCCATCCTAAGGTGCTTGGCACTTGAGAGAGGGGGGAAGCGTGAGTCTGGGCCTGAAGCTGTCGATTCTCCCTTGGTGTGTGGCGCTGCTGGGGGCAGTGGCCGCGTGCAGCTCAGAGCCCCCACCCGACCCACCGACCTTTGACGACCACACGCTGCCGGGCCTCGAATCGCTGGAGCAGTTCACCGCGTTCGCCGACCTGGGCACGCCGCCGCTGGGTGCCAAGTTCGTGCTGACGCAGTTCTCCGGGCCGGGCAAGGGCCTGTCGCTGCTGCTGGATCCGAAGTTCTACTTCCTGCACGACGAGTGGTACTGGTTCCGCCTGCTGAACGGCCAGTCGGTGGACGGCGTCGAGGTCGAGCCTTTGACCGGCCTGCACTTCGCCACCGTGCAGGAGGTCTACGACACCTACCGCAACCAGACGCCCCCGCTGGGTCTGCGCTGGGCGGCGGACGGCAAGCGACTGTATTCGAACGCATTCTACGACATGACGTCGGGCTGGTGTCCTCCGGGCGGATCCGGCGCCGAGAAGTATCGCTGTGCCTACCAGCTGGGCGCGGGCACGCTGATGCACTTCGACGCCAACCCCAAGCGCAAGGTGCCGCAAGAGCTGTGGGCGTTCGAGCTCGACTTCTACAACGAGCCGTCGGAAGCCGACATGGGCGTGTTTTTCACGCGGGTCATGGAGCTGCTGCCACCCGGTCTGGGGCCGCAGCTGGTCTGGGTGGCGCGGTCGGCGTACCAGGAGGCGCTGGCGAACCAAATCCGTGCAGGGACGGGACCTTACGCCAAGCGCGTGCTGACGTGGTCCGACCTGGTGGTGGCCGGCGAGGTGCAAGGCTACACGACCGGCCTGACCGCGGGGCGGCTGCGGCGGGTGCCGAAGGGCGGCTTCGGCATCGCGTCCCTGCAACCGACCGACATCGTGGTGCTGTCCGAGATCCCGGACGAGATGCCGCCGGTCGCGGGCATCGTGACCGCGGTGCCGCAGACGCCGCAGGCGCACCTGAACCTGCTGGCAGCGGCGCGCGGCACGCCCAACGTGTACATCGGCGGAATTCTGGACGATCCGGCGTGGACCACCTGGGCCTCGGACGGCACGCCGATTGCGCTGGAAGTTCGCGAGCATGAGATGCGGTGGAAGGCGCTGACGCCCGCCGAGTGGCAGCAGTGGCTGGCGCGGTCCCAGGGCTTGCCGACGGATCTGGTGCCGGCGGACCTGGCGGGGATGCCGACAGCGGTCGATCTGGCGCAGGGAAATGCAGGCGCGATGCGGGGTTTGCTCTCGACCATCGGCGGCAAGTCGTCGGGGATGATGGCGCTGCTGGGGACGCCCGGGATCGAGACGCCATCGCCGGCGCTGGGGCTCTCGGTGCTGGGGTACGCGACCCACATCCAGCCCATCGAGGCGGCGCTGCAGCAGCTGCTGCAGGCGTCGGTGTTCGCCAGCTACTCGCAGATCCGCTACCTGCTGCTGGAAGGACGCGATGCCTTCCTGGCCGCCCATGCCACCGACCCCAGCGCGATGGCTTGGCTGGCGTGGTTTGACAACCAGGCCCACGAGCCTGTCGTGCAGCAGTTCGTGGACAGTGGCGGCGTGCGCCAGGCGATTCTGGACCTGCCGATGGACGCGACCTGGCTGCAGGCGGCGCAGGAGGCTCTGGCGGTCAAGTTCGGCGACCTGTCGGTGCTGCAGGGGCTGCGCTTCCGGTCTTCCTCCACCGCAGAAGACGTGGACGGCTTCAACGGCGCCGGGGTGTATGCGTCCTACACCGGCTTCCTGGACCCGTCGCAGCAGCCCAAGCCCAAGGAAAAGCTGCAGTCGGTCGAGCAGGCGGTGAAGCTGGTTTGGGCCTCGTACTGGACCTACGGCGCTTTCGAAGAGCGGCGCATGGCCGGCATCCCGCACCTCAAGGGGCGCATGGGCGTGCTGGTGCATCCGCGCTTTGACGACACGGCAGAGGCGGCCAACGGCGTGCTGTTGCTGGCGGTGCGGCGCGATCCCGGCGGCGATGCGGTCGAGATGACGGTGAACGTGCAGAAGGGCTCGACTTCCGTCACGAATCCGGTGCCGGGGACCGACATCGCCCCGGAGATCGACCGGGTCTCGGCGCTGTCGGCGGGGTCGCCCAAGATCGCGCGGCTGCAGGTGTCGTCGCTGGTGCAGGACGGCCAGCCGCTGCTGTCGGACGCAGAGCTGACGGCGATGCTGGAGGAAGCGCGGTGGGTCGCGGCGCCGTGGTTGGCGGCGGCCGATGCAGGCGTCGAGCCCGCGGCGCAGCTCAAGACGCTGGTACTGGACATGGAGTTCCGCAAGGTCCACCAGGGCTGGCCCGCGCTGAAGTCGGGGCAGGTGCTGCCCGCACGGCTGGTGTGGAAGCAGGTGCGGCCCCTGTCGCGACCTTCACGGATTCCGCTGGGCTGGATCGGCAACGCGCTGGTGCCCCGCGACGTGCTGGCGGTGACGCGGCAGGTCGAAGAGCGGTCGTGCCAGACGCCGCACTTCCACGTCGAGTCGCTGGAGTTCTACACGGACCCGAACGGCGAGCTGCTGGGCGGCGGGCTGCTGATCGACCACGCGGTGCAGCCGTTTACCGCCTGGGTGCACGTCACGTTCCCCAAGGGAGTCACCGGGTTGGGCATTCCGCCGGGGCCGCAGCAGGTTCTGCTGCACACCCAAGCAGCGTTCACGCACCCCAAGACGACCGCCTTGCAGTGGGACCTGAACGTCGCGCAGACGCCGGGTCTGCCGGGCAACCCGGGCTGGACACGGCTGACCGTGGACGACAAGGGCGCGTGGATGCTCGAGACCCCGACCGGCAAGCTGCAGGGGACCGACGGCCAGTGCTCGCGGTTGGTGACCGTGCAGTCCAAGGAGGCTTGGCTGGCGCAGATTCTGGGTCCGGGCTAGCCGCTACCGAAAATCCCCAATCAGCTCGAACGCGGCCCAGAAGCTGGGGTCGGCAAACCGGCGCCGGCCGTCCACTTCGAGCCTGAGCACGTGCAGCTGGGCCTGGCGCAGGGCTTCGAGCACGTCGGTGCTGGGCGAACTGCGCAACAGACCGTAGAAGTGCGCCATCAGCTCGCTGGTCGCCGCGTCGTCGACCTGCCACAGCGAGGCGACCAGCGCGGGCGCACCGGCCGCCGCAAATGCCGAAGCGATCGAGATCACCTCGTCGCCGATCAACGTTCCGGGCGCCATCACCAGCCGCCCCTTCTCGTGCCCCATCTGCGGCTTCAACTCGACCGCCGTCTCGCACGCCGACAGCACCACCAGATCGGTGTGGCCCTTCAAGCCCTCGAATCCCGTGATCTCGTCGACCGTCAGCGCGGCATTGGCCATGGCCAGTCGGCTCTCGGCCGGGTCGGGGTCCAGGACACCGTGGGTCGCGAAGTGGATCATCGAGAACTGGCCGGCCTGCTGGAAGAAGCGCTCCTTGGTCGCGTCTTGCTCGTAGTAGACGGTCGCGTCGGGAAAGGCCTGGGACTTGATGCGCTCGGCCTCGGCGCGGGCGCCCTTCAAGGTCTTGTCGGGGTTGGCAAAGGCCAGCAGCGTCCGCGGACCCTCGTTTCGGCCGCGCCGCAGCATCTTGAAGATCGTCAACGACGACAGGTAGCCGACGCGGTGCTTCTCCAGCACGTACACGGGGTTGCCTTCCGCGTCGTCGGACGCCAGCGCGTGGAACGGCAGGTAGTACAGGGGGCCGAAGGGCACGATCAGGGTCGTCTTGGCCTTGGCCATCTCGGCCTCGACGGGCGCGATCAGCCAGCCGTGCAGCTTGCGGGCGAGCGCCAGCACCTGCACCGGGCGCCGGCCGATGGCCTGGCGATAGGCGAACACGGCTTGTTCGATCTCGGCAGCCGAAACGGCCACCTTGACGACCGTCGGCTTGTCCTGGTTGCGCGCGATGATGAAGGCGTACAGCGCTTCGTCGGCCAGGAAGTACTCGATGACGACCGTGTCTTCGGGCAGCGAGTCGCGCAGCTCGGAGATCGACTCGGGGTTGATCGCCAGAAGGGCATAGATCTCGCGGTGATCTCGCTTCAGCCGCAGCAGAAGCTGCCGCATCTCGCCCTCGGTCGATGCCGCCACCTTGGCAAGGGCGTCGACTTTGGCCTCGCTGCGCACGTCCGCGGGCTTGGCGGCCTCGTCGGCCAGTGCCTTCTGGGTTGCCGCCGCGCGCGCCTCGGCGGTCTTCAGGTCGTCGAGCGACCGCTTCAACCCCTCGTCCTGCGCCTTGAGGTTCGCGCCTTGGAACACCCGCCGCAGCTGGCTGTCGCGCGACATCTCGAGCAGCTCGAGGGCGCGCGCCGTCTCGCCCAACCGCAGGCACAGGTCGATGGCATCGCGGAAGATGTCGCGGTTGCGTCCGTAGTTCAGCGTGTTGGCGCGCGCGCTGTCGCCTGAGGCGCGGGACAACACCTCGCCCAGCAGCGTCACCGCCTTTTCGTATGCCGTCAGCGCCGCCGTCGGATTCCCCACGGCATCCTGTGCCTTGGCCAGAGCATACCAGGCGTGGGCGCGCAGCCGCCGGCCCTCGCTCGGGGTTGCCAGATCCACGGCCTCGCGCGCTGCGACCAGCGCGACGCCGGCGCGACCCGCCTTGGCCTCCAGCAGCGCCACTTCGGTCAGCACGCCGGCCAGATCGAACGTCCGGTGCTGCTTGCGATACGCGGGTACCGCCTGGTCAAACGCCGCGCGCGCCCCCGCCGCATCGCCCAACAGGGCCAGCGACTCGCCCACCCCGACCTGGGCATCCGCCTCGCCCCACAGGTTCTCCTCCTTGGACCACAGTTCTGCCGCCTGTCGGAACGCGGGCAGCGCGGCCTTGGCGTCGTGCGCGGCGTACAAGTACACGTTGCCTTGGCGAAAGCGGGCAACGGCGCGGATGTTCACGTTGCCGAGCCGCTCGCCGTACGCGTACGCCTGATCGTGACGGGCAAGGGCACTGACCACATCGCCCCGCCCCATGTCCAGGTTGGCCAGCAGGACCAGCACGTCCCACTCGAGGCTGTCGTCCATCTGCTTGCGGGCCTCGGCGAACAGCGCTTCGGCGATGCGCTGCGCGGTGGCCGCGTCGTCGCTCGCGAGACTCAGGCTGGCTTCGTGCAAGCGCAATTCCCGGGCATCCTCGGCGTCGCCCTCCCGGTCGGCGAGCCTTTGCGCCTGCCGCAGGTGCTCCCACGCTTCCGACAGGTGGCCCCGACTCCAAGCGTCTGACGACAGGCTGCGGTACGCGTTGCCCAGCGCTCCGTCGTCGTCCGCGTCGGCGCAGGCCTTGCGGGTGCGTTCCAGCGCCTGGCGGGGCGCATCCAGGTCGCCGTCCTCGGCCAGCAGGTCGCCCACCATCCGGTCGATGCCCGATGCGAGCACCGGATCGCCGTCGGCCCGGGCGCGATCGAGCAGGTCCTTGGCGGCCGCGAGGCGCTCAGAGCCCTTGCGCAGCAACGCAAGGGGCCATTCGGTCAGCAGCTGGTCGGTCACGGCGCCGATCTCGCGAAACGTCGCTGCCGCTTGGGCCATCAGCCGGTTGGCCGTCGGCGTATCGCCGCGGTCGCGGGACTCGGTGGCGAGGTCGAGTTGCCGGGTGGCCTCGAGCCCGAGCTTGGCCTGCGCCGCGATGCGCTCCTCACTCACTCCGGTCGGATCCCCCGGCAGGCCGATCACGGCCAACGCCCGTTCGTACCGTGCGGTGTGGACTAGCGCCTGGGCATAGGCGCGCCTCGCCACGCCGTCGCCCGGCTTCGCTTCCCAGGCTGCGCGCCCCTCCAGCATCTGCAACAGCCTGTGACGAACCGGGATCTCCTCGCCGCTGTCGCGGGCGGCGGCCAGCCGCTCGGCCGTGGTCAAGGGAACCGGCTCGCCCGCATCCGCGACCGCCCACCGTGCTTCGCGGAACAGCGGGCCCTGCGGGTCCATGGCGTTCGTCTCGCGAAGGGCCGCCCACGGCAGGCTCAGCGCGGCATACGAGCGCACCAGACGCAAGCGGTTGCGCTCGACATCGTCGCTGGCGGCGATCGCGGCCGAGGCAGCCTTGAGGCGGTGACACGCCGACTGCACCACCCGGGGCCAGTACCTGCCGCCGTCCGGGTCGATGTCCTGCGAGGCCTTTGCCGCGCGGATGGCTTCGTCCCAATGCCCCTCGGCCGCCTCGAGCCGGGCCAGCTGCCGCAACGCCCACGGCGACTTGCCCAGGGCGAGCGCCCGGTTCAACGCGGCGCGCGCCGCGACCGTGTCCGCCCGCCGCAGAGCCACCTCGGCCATCTGGGAGTGTGGATGGGCGTACTTCGGGTCCAGCGCCGCCGCGCGTTGGGCGAACGGCAGGGCCCTGTCCAGTTGCTGTCGCGAGAGCCACTCGGCGGCCATGCTGGCGTTCGCGACCGCGTTGCCCGGTTCGATTTCGAGTTGGCGCTGGCGAAGCTCGAGCACGAAGTCGCCCTCGCCCACATCGTCTGCCGCCCCGACCAGCGTTTGGATGGGAGGGGCCAGGCAAGCAGCGCTGCCAATGCGCTTGCACAGGTCGACGATGCGGTTCACCTCGGTGCGGGCTCCCGGAAGGTCGTGCCGCTCGATGCGCGCCTTGGCTGTTCCGACCGCGTCGTCGACACGCCGGCGCAGGGCCACGCGCTCTTGTCCGGCGCGCGCCTGCTCGAACTCGTCGGGCGTGCGCGAACGGTCCAGGGCGTCGCGGTAGTGGCCGGTCGCGTCGTCGAATTGCCCGGCGTCCTCCTGCACCCGCCCCAGCGCCAGCTTGGCCGCGAAGGACTGCGGATCTGCCCGCAAGCGCTGCATTTCTTCGGCCCACCGCATCCAGCCGTTCATGCTGCGGTCGCCGCCCCGCTCCAGCTTGCGAAAGATCGCGATGGCCTTGGCGTAGTCCTTGCGCCACACGGCGATGCGGCCGCGATAGGCGGTGCAGTCGTTGGGGCGAAAGCGGGCCTTCTCCAGCGCATCCAGCTGCGACGCGGCCAGATCCAGAGCACGCATGTCCGTGTACGCACGCACCAATTTCCAGCGAGTCGCCGTGTCTCCCGGGTCGGCCGTGACCGTGCGGTGCCAGATGCCGACCTTGCGCAGGACCTCGAGCTTCTCTTTGGCCCACGCACTCTCAGGGTGGACCTTCAGCGCCTCGCGAATCCCCCGCTCGGCCTCGTCGAGTCGACCGGCCGTCATCGCATCCCGTGCCCGCTCCAGCAGGGGCAGGATCTGTCGGTCGAGCAGCAGCCGCTGCCCCGACGGCGACCGGTTGATCAGCCAGGTGGCATAGGTCTCGATGAAGCGCCACTGATGGCTGGCATAGCGCCCAGGATAGGCCCGCACGAAGTCCAGAAACGCGGTCACATCGTCGGGGGTGGTCGCCAGCAGGGCGTCTTCCAGCGTCTGGCCGTCGTGCCGAGCGCCAAACACGCGCACCGTACGCGCCTTTTCGCGCACCACGGGTTCTGCGGTTCCAGCAAGGGTCGTCGTCCTGAACCGCTCGAGCATCGCGTCGCGCCACTGGGGCGTGGGGTTGGCCAGTACGTCGCCCAGCCGGTACGCCGGCACGTCTTCGAATCCGGCCGTCAGGTCGATGTCGTGCGCGGCAAGTTCGAACAAGACGTTTTGCGAAAGCTCTTCGGATACTTGCAGCGTGTAACGGCCCTGGTCGCCGACCCGCACCGGCGCAACGACCAGCTCCATGTCGAGCACCGCTGTCGTGTCGGCCAGTTCCATCACCCGACCGCGGGCCAGCCGCAGCGTGAAATCGACCGCGCCGTCGGCGCCCATCGCGTAGACCGGCAGTCGGTCGGCCACCTTCAGCCCATCGACGCGACCGCGGTTCAGCACGACGCGCGTGGGCGACTGCACCTGGACCACGCGCGCGGCGCACTCGTGCCACACGAGCTTGGGCGGGTCGGCGGCCCAAGCGCCGTGCAGGCCAAATCCCGCGACGACAACGAGCGCCAGCAGCGCGCCGACCGAGCAGAATGCCCGCCCCCCCCCGACCCGACGCAAGATGGCCACGGCACGCTCCTGGCTGGGAATCCGTCCCGGCCGGTCGAATCAGACGCGCGAAGTGCGGCAAGTGTCTGTCCGGTGCGGCCAACGGGCAAGTAGATGGGGAGACCGTGACCCGCTCAACGCGCGACTGTCCGACCCTCGAGCTCGTCCGCCAGAGCCGCCGCGCGGTACACCGACCGCAGCGCCTGCACGATGGCCGCGGCGTGCACGGCCACGGTGCGGTTCTGGCGTTCGTCGAAGAAGAACTGCCCCGCCAGCGACTGCAGGTTGCCGTCGAACACCAGTCCGACCAGCTCGCCATCCCGATTCACCAGCGGACTTCCAGAGTTGCCGCCGATGATGTCGTTGGTGCTGGCGAGGTTGAACGGCGTGGCCAGATTCAGGCGACCGCGCGCCTGCTTCCAACTCTCTGGGAGGTCCCACGGGGCCTTGCCGCCCGCCTTGTCTGAGCGCGCAAAAAGTCCGCCGAAGGTGGTGATGGGCGCCACCGCGGTACCGTCGTCCTCGCTGTAACCCGCGACTTTGCCAAACGACAGCCGCAGCGTCCCGGTGGCGTCCGGGTAGCGCTTGGTGCCGTACTGCGCGAACGCCGCTTCCGCCAGCGTCTCGTGCGCGCGGCGCAAAGGGCCTTCGACCTCGTCCTCCATGCGCGTTCGCAGGGCGCGGGCTTCGGCATCGAGGGCGCGGGACAGCACGATCAGCGGGTCGGTGCTGGCCTGAATCGCCGCCGCGCCGCCCTTGGCCAGCGTCTTGCGCTCGGCAGGGTCTTGCAGCTTCGTCTGGGAGATCAGGCGCTTGGCCCGCTCAGCCGGCGTCTGTCCCGCCAGTGCGGCTACCACCACGGGGTCCGCGTCACCCAGCGTCGTCTTCAGGTGCTCCAGCGCATCGGCCAACAGGGCCTCCTCGAGCCCGAGATAGACCGGGGCCGGGGAGAACAGCCCCTGCTCCAGCGAGGCGAGGTTCGAGTCCCGGTACTCCCGCAGCCGCTCGTCGTTGGCCTTGGGCCGCTCGTCCGCCAGCCGCACCAGCTGCCGCGCCCATCCGAACAGCCTGGTCTGCAGCGTGAATCCTTCCGTCATCCGGTACCGACTGAACAGCTCGCGCTGCACCCGGGTGGCATCCGCGATGGTGTCGAGCGCCTTGGCGACGGTGGGGTCGGTGCGTTCGGAGCTCTCGGTCGTCATGCGCTCGGCCAGCACCGACGACGACCGCAGCCCGGCCAGATAGCCCCCCAAGGCCTTCAAGCCATTCTCCAGCCCGAACAGGTGGTTGCGGGCCTGTCGCGCGGCCTCGTCCGAGGTGGCGGCATAGGCGAGCAGCACCTGGCGCTGCCGTGCCAGATCGTCGAGACGCGCCGGATAGGCCTGGTCGCGCAGCAGTTCCAGCTCAGCCACCGTCAACAGGCGCGACGTGCCGCCCGGATGGCCAGACGTGACGACCAGGTCCCCCTCGGCTGCGGGCTTGGCGGCGAGCTTCAGAAAGCGGTCGGGGCGCGCGGGCTTGCCGTTCTCGTAGGCGCGGAACAGGGCCATGTCCAAGTCAAAGCGCGGGAAAGTGAAGTTGTCCGGGTCGCCGCCAAAGAAAGCGATTTGGGCCTCGGGGGCGAACACCAGCCGAACGTCGGTCAGCTTGCGGTAGGTGTACAGGTGGTACAGCCCGCCGTTGTAGAGGGTTACGACGTCGCACCGCAGGCCACCTTGGGCGCACGCCTGCTCCAGCCGCGTCATCGCCTGCTTCTGCGCGTGGTTGGCCTGTGCTGGCGTCATCTCCGGCTTCGCGGCGGCGCGGACCTGGGCCGTCACGTCCTCGATGCGCTGCAGCACGTTGAGTTCGACGTCGGGGCACTTCAGCTCGTCCTTGCGCGTCTTGGCCAAGTAGCCGTCGCGCATCAGGTTGCGTGCAGGTGTCCCCAGCTGCTGGATGCAGCCCGAGCCGACATGGTGGTTCGTCAGGATCAGCCCCTCGGCAGACACGAACGACGCCGAAGCACCGCCAAACCGCACCGATGCCAGACGCAAGTGCTCGAGCCACGGGTCGGTCAGCGCCAGACCGTGGATCGTGGCGCGGGGCACGAGGTCGTACGGCCACATGCCCTCGTCCGCGTGGGCGGGCAGGGCGGCAAGCAGCGTCGAGGTCAGGAGCAGGAGGGGCAGGACTTGACGCATGGGCGGGCTCCCAAGGAAAGCAGCAGTGTCCGCGCGGATCTGGGGCAGCGCAAACTTCCCTGCGTTCGGAGCGATGGGTTGTTGGCGGGCCGATCGGGCAACCGCGGGTGGGGCGTCGCGACCCCTTGGCCGTCGGGATCGGCACCCAACATCGGGGAGTGTGGCGATGCGCTCCAAGCCTCCGCCCGGACAACGAATTCCACGTTCGATAGGAGACGAGGTCAAGCACGCGGAGAGATCCGGCAAGGCGGGCCCCGAACTCGCCCCAATCCTCGCCTTGACCGCCGCAACCGCGAAGGGCAAGTTTCGCTCGACCATCCCCTGAGGCCACCATGGGAATCTTCGACCGCTTCAAGAAAAAAGCCCCCAGCACCCCGACGCCCGCGCCGACAGCACCGCAAGCACCTACTGCGCAGGGTGAATTGAGGCGAGACGCCGGCCAGCAGCCCTACGAAGAGGGGCGCCAGACCGTCGCGCCACCACCGAAGTGGAAGGCCGGCACGCAGTTCAACGACAAGCACGTCGACGCGTCGCGGTCCAAGGACAAAGCGGCGGGCGGCGCCATCAACCAGGTCGACCTGTTGGCTTTGGACGGCGTGAAGCTGGGCGGCGCACGCAAGGGCTTCTTCAAGGAGTCCAAGGAAGGCGGCGACGTCGGTGACGCGGCCAAGGGGATCGGCATTCGCAACGAAGACTCCCGACTGACGGAGCGTTCGGTCGCCTCCAGCCGGGTTGCCGAAGCAGCGGGCGTGGGTGACGTGATTGCCAAGACGGCCTTTGCCACCCACAACGGCAAGCAGGGTTCGGTGTCCGAGCTGGCTGCGGGCCGCTCGCTGACCGAGAACGTGGACGACGAGATCATCGATCCGGGCATCCTTGCCGAGATGCGGTCCAGTCCCAAGGACTACATCGGCGACGAGAACGGCATGGACGAGTTCGGCGGGCCCGCGTCGTACAAGCGCGACCCTGCGGGAAAGTTCTTCAAGAAGAACGGTGCGACCGAGCTGCGCAACGTCGACCTCAGCAACCCCCGCACCCAGAAAGAGATGAACGACCTGCAGTGGGTCGACTCGCTGACCGGCCAGGTCGACCGGCACGGCGGCAACATCTTCGTCGACCCGGCCACCGGCGCCGTCAAGGGCATCGACAACGACGCGGCGTTTGGGTCGACCAAGGCGTCTGCCGATCCCAACAAGATCACGGCCCAGGGCAAGAATCCGGCCGACCGGGTGATGGGCAGCCACAACAAGGGGATGCCGACGCTGATCGACGCCGCGACCGCCGCCAGCATCCGGGCGCTGTCTGAGGAGGACCTGCGCAAGCGCATCACGCCCCTGCTGGCACCGGCGGAGGTCGAGAACACCATCGCTCGCCTGCAAGCCGTCAAGCAGCGCCTGAAGTTCCTTGAGCTCGCGGGTTCCGTGGTCGGCGGCGGCGAGGACCAGACGCACGCGGCGTGGGGAGCCGGGACGTTCGAAGAGGAGGGGCAGAACGATCGGTCGTACCTGGGCCACGCGATCCAGAGTCGGGCCGAGGCCGCCGCGGGCAGAACCCCGGGGCTGAAGATGGAAACCCCAGAGGCTGCGGCTGCCTGGAGCGCCAAGGCCGCTGAGAAGAACGCCGCTGAGGCCGCCCTGCCCCAGACCGCGCGGCCCGCCGCCGCAGCCATGGGCGCGCACCGCGGGCGTCCGGCCCCTGCGCCGGTCGCGCCTCCCGCTGCCGCCGGCTACAAGGCGCAGGCGGGCGCGCTCAAGCCGCCGCCGTTCCCCGCGCCCGCGGCCCCGGGTGCTCCTGACGTTCGCCCGGCAGCCCCCAAGACCCTGCCGCCTGTGCGCGCGCCGCGGCCGATTCCGCCGTCTACGCCCGCACCTGCCGCGCCCGGTGCCGCTGCCGTGCCGCCACTGCCCAAGCCTCCGACCTCCAAGCCCCCCGCGCGCAAGCCGCCCAGTGGGCCCGCACCCGCCGCGCCCGGTGCCGCTGCCGTGCCGCCACTGCCCAAGCCTCCGACCTCCAGGCCGCCGGCGCCGAGATCCGCGCCCCCCGCAGCCCGCAAGCGGCCGCCCACGCCCGCGTCGTAGGGCAAGCCGACCAGCCCGCACATCGGCTCAGGCGGTGACGCCGACCCTCAATTGTGCTAGACGCGCCCCGGCGCGGCCGGTCCCTTTCGGCCTCCACGGAGCTTCCCATGTGCGGCGTCGTCGGTCTCGTCTACGAAAAGCATCGCCCTGATCTTGGCCGCATCGCCGCCGAGCTCTTGAAAACCCTCGAATACCGCGGCTATGACTCGACCGGCGCGGCCATCCAGGGCCACGGCGAGGACGTCTGGTTGGGCAAGGGCGTGGGCGCGCCGTCGGTGATGGTCCACACGCTGGGCATCGTCGACCGGCCGGGCCAGATCCTGTGTGGCCAGGTGCGGTGGGCCACGTTTGGCGCGGTGACGGACGCCAACAGCCAGCCCCACGTGGTGCGCTGCAAAATCGCGATGTACGGCGCGCACAACGGCAACGTCACCAACTGCGACGCGCTGAAGATGTGGCTGACCGACGAGGGCCACCGCGTGCTGTCGGACAACGACGGCGAGATGGTCGTGCACACGGTCGAGCACTACTTCGCTCGCGAGATCGGCGAGCTGCCCGTGGACCGGCAGCGCGACCCCGCCAGCCGCCGCGCCTGCATGCGCACCGCCCTGGTGGCCGCCGCGGCACGACTGG
This sequence comes from uncultured Myxococcales bacterium, assembly GCA_903955385.1. Taxonomy (GTDB): domain Bacteria; phylum Myxococcota_A; class UBA9042; order UBA9042; family UBA9042; genus CAJBNH01. Next base: position 33,076 of record CAJBNH010000143.1, read on the forward strand.
AGGGCTCGTTCGCCGCCGTGGTGGTCGACCCCGTCAGCCGCTGCGCTTGGGCCGTCAAGCAGGGCTCCAGCCTGTATTTCGGCATCGGCCGCGACGACATCGGCGGGCGCTTTGCCGTGGCGTCGTCGGACCTGTCGTCGGTGCTGAAGCTGACCCGCGTGGTTGTGCCGATGCTGGAAGGCGAGTTCATGGAGTTCGACGCGCAGGGCCACCGCCTGTACGCCGTGTGCGACAAGACCGTGCAGACGCCGACCGGTGCCAACAAGCAGGTCGCGGGTCAATCGCTGGAGCGTGCCCCGGTCCGCAGCCGTCTGCGCGCCAAGGACACGGCGCTGGTGCCTCCGTTCGAGACCTTCATGGACCAGGAGATCTCGGCGCAGGAAGAGACCTGTCGCGCCGTGATTCGGCTGTTCCAGGGCGGCAGCGAGGCGGCTCAGGGCTTCAAGCCCGTGCTGGAGGCGGCGCCCGAGGCGACCACCGACGGCCTGTGGCAGCACCTCGAAGCCCTGCGCGACGAGTACGCCGACGAGCTGATTCGCCAGCGTTTTCACGAACTGGTCGACGACGCCGGCTTCCGCGCGCTGCTGGGGACGGTGCCCGCCCGGCTGCGGACCACGGGCGATGAGCAGCAGGCCGACCGCCTCGCCGACACGCTGCATTCGTCTGAGGCGGGCTTCCTGACCGACCTGCTGCCCATGGCCCGCGACGGCCAGGACACGCTGGCGGTACGACTGCTGGATGCGCTGCTGGAAGGCGGCGAGGCGACGGAACTGGCCCACGCGATTGCGAAATTCACGGAGTATTCGGCGGACTCGCTGTCGCGCGGCGGGCGGCTGTTCGTGGTGTGCTGCGGCAGCTCGTACAACGCGGCGCGGGCGGCGGCGCTGTTCTTCAACGAGCTGGCGCGCACCGATCTGGTCCCGTTGCTGCCCGGCGAGTTCCGCGAGCGCATCACCCGCTCGCTGCGCGACGGCGACCTGCTGATTGCCGTGAGTCAGAGCGGCGAGACCAAAGACCTGATCGACGTGATGAACGACACCATCGCGTCAGGCCGTGACATCAAGCGCATCGGCATCGTCAACAACGTCAACTCGACGCTGGCCATCGAGAAATCCGACCTGGTCATCCCGCTGCGCTGCGGACCCGAGATCGCGGTGCCGGCGACCAAGAGCTTCATCAACCAGATGGCGGTGTTCTACTGCCTGGCCCTGCACTTTGCCGAGCACCGCAGCCGCACCTCCCGCCTCGACGAGACGGAGCGCAAGGTCTGGATTCAGGAGCTGGCCCTGCGGCGCGAGAAGCTGTCCAACCTGCCGTCGCTGCTTCGCGCGGCCTTCGATGCGACGCAGACGGAAATCGAAGAGGCGGCGCAGTTGCTGTGCCTCAAGCCCTCGATCCACCTGCTGGCCATTCGCATGACGGCGCTGGCTCGCGAGGGCGCGCTGAAGATCCGCGAGGTCGTGCTGAACCACGCTGAGGGCTTCGAGGGCTCCGAGTTCAAGCACGGCCCCAACACGATTCTGGGCTTCAACACGATCCTGGGGCCGCAGCAGGTCGACGCGCTGCTGCGGGCGGTCGGTCAGGTGATTGACGGGCTGGTGCAGAAGGCAACGGCTGCGGGCATGGGGCCAGACGCGCACCACCGGCTGATTCAGGCTGTGACGGACGCCGTGTTTTCGCCCACGCCTCGGGCGTTTGCCCTGACGCCCGCAGAAAAGGCCCTGTTCGACGCGGCGTTGGACAGGCAAGAGCTGGTGCGTCAGCTATACGCCGACTACCCCCTGATCTACCTGACTGGCCCGGACGAGCGCGACGTGGCCCTGTTGGTGTCGCAGATCAACACCCACAAGATCCGCGGGTCATCGACCATCGTGATTGCCGAGGACCATCCGGCGCTGCGTCAGGCGGCCGGCAAGCCGCCCGTCGACAACCCGGTGTATCGCAGCGTCTACATCCCGCTGCCCCGCACCGACGACACGCTGATGGCGGTGTTCTCCGCGACCATCGTGCTGCAGCGGCTGGCGCTGCGCATGAGCCTGCTGAAGATGCAGTATCTGGACCGACTGGGCATCCAGGACCACGGCGTGCACCCCGACGTGCCGAAGAACGTCAGCAAGTCGATTACGGTGGATTAGCGTTGGTTTGTGCCGGATTGCCGTTGGTTGGGTCGGGACGGGCCTCTGGCCTGTCAGGTTCCAGGCCGGCGGCGGATCGAACTGGATCGGACCCACGCACTCGCAACCAGGGGTGAGAGCCCGGGCTTCACGCCGCCGACGGAAGGTCCAGCGTCAGGTGGGCCAGGTCCGCACGGTCCCGCGCGTGCTCGAAGGTCACGGCCACGACCTCGCCGTTGGCGTCCAGATCGATCAGGGTGCGTGGGTCCAGGTCGCGGGTCTCGACGGCTGCCTCTGCGCGCAGCTCGATGTACAGGGTGTCGGTGTCGGGGAAGTAGCTGATCTTCATGACTTAAACCCCCGATCGAAGAATGCGTTGTGCACCGTTTCCCCATCTTCCAGCAGCACGACTCGCAGAACCTTTCCGCGGGCCTCTGCGATGCGTGCCCACCGGCGGATGCGACCGTCTGGTTGGACCTGCTCGCGGAAGGGCGAGGTGACGGCCTGTTCGATCCATCGCCAGTCGATGCCGACCCGGTCTTGGCGCTGGCGCGTGTACAGGAAGTACGGCGTGCACTTCATGATGGCTTCCGCTGTCCTACCGACGAGCCGGAAGTAGACGCCTCGGGCAGGGTAGGGACTCGATGGGGGCGTGGTCAAGGCGTGCCCGAGATTCGGCACTTGGACGGCCGGCTTGCACCGGGCGTGCCAATCGTGGATCGCTGTAGTTGTAGTGGGTTCAGGAGGATTGGGGCTCGCTGTTCGGCAGTCTCAGCGGTCTCGAGACAGGTCTCGGCGAGACCGCCGCAGTCGCGATGCGGCCACGGGACAATTCACGACCGCGGGCACTCGCCGCGGGCGACAGCCCGACAGCCGGTCCGGCGAGTTCCACTCCCGATTCCGCCGGAGCGAGCACTGAACACGCCGAAAATACTACGCAATAGGGAGTGAATGGTGCGGCAGCCCCTGGGACAGGCTCAGAAAGGTGTCAGTTGTCTAGTCCTGACACCCGTGCCCCGTGCCCCCCGCACCATGTAGTCTCCACCTTTGACAAGTAGTCACGAGCCTTGCATCCTGTCCACACGGACCGCATCACGCGACCGGGAGCAGCCATGACCCAGGTCGGCATTCGCGAACTCAAGGCCCAGCTGAGCGGCTGGTTGCGCCGCGTCCACGCGGAGGGCGAGACCGTCGCCATCACCGACCGCGGTCGTGTCGTCGCGGTTCTGGCCCCCGCGCCACCCCAGGCGGAATGCATACTTCCGTCGCTTCACGACCGCATCGCTGCGCGCGGAGGCCGGCCCGCCCCGCAATCTGGCTGGCCCGCAGACCTCGCGCCGCTTCCCGACGCCATGCGCGCCCTCGACGCCGCCGCCCTGCTGTCCGAGCTGCGGGGTGACCGATGAACTGGGTCTACGTCGAGACCAGCGCGCTGCTCGAGGTCGTGCTGGGCCAGCCGCGCGAACAAGAGGTGGTGGCGTGCCTTTCCGAGGCGAGGTCGCTGGGCTCGTCCGAGCTGCTGGTGCTGGAGGCGAGCCGGGTGCTGGGACGCCTGGGACCTCGCGCCGCGCCGGCTGCCGAGCGATTGCGCCAGATCGAACGTCGGATCGACCTGTGCCCCATCGATCTGGACTTGCGCGACGGGCTGGCGCGGCCCTTCCCCATCGAACCCTTGCGCACGCTGGACGCGCTGCATCTTGCCACCGCGCTGAGCGTGCGCGTGCCCGGCGAGGTCGTGGGTTTCGCGTGCTTGGACGAGCGGTTGCGGGCCAACGCCGCGGCTTTGGGGTTCGTGTTGCTGCCCTAGTCTTCGCGGTGGCACTCGGGGTACTTGTTGGCGGGGCTCTCGATGCACCGGCGACGACGCTCGCCTGCTGGCCACAGCGGACACCCTGCCTCACGAGCAACTTCTCGAGTGGAAATCGCTTCTTGACGGGGGCGGCACGGACACCGGCGGTCCACGGTGGCAGGATCGACACTCTGGACGCGGCGGCAGTCATCCCTTCGCAGTCAAAGGAGCGCATGAACACCACCCCCAAGCCCCTGACGCCCGAGCAAGGTGCCGAGCTGCTTCGCGTGTGCAAGGCCCGTTTCGAGAAAAACCCCAAGCGCCATCCTGGGCTCGACTGGGCGCAAGTTCAGGCGCGGCTTGAAGGCTGCCCCGACAAGCTGTGGTCGCTCGCCGAAATGGAGCGCACCGGCGGCGAGCCCGACGTCATCGGCCGCGACGCCGTGACGGGCGAGTTCGTGTTCGTCGACTGCTCAGCCGAGTCCCCCAAGGGCCGACGCAGCCTTTGCTACGACCGCGAGGCGCGGGTGTCGCGCAAGGACGCCCCGCCCGAAGGCAGCGCCGACGAGCTGGCGGCAGCGATCGGCATCGACCTTCTCGACGAGGGGCAGTACCGCGCGCTTCAGGAGGTCGGACGCTTCGATGAGAAGACATCGAGCTGGCTGAGGACGCCTGCAGAGGTTCGCCAGCTCGGCGGGGCCATCTTCGGCGATTGGCGCTACGGGCGGGTGTTCGCCTACCACAACGGCGTTCAGTCCTACTACGCCGCACGCGGGTTTCGCGGGGCGTTGCGGGTTTAGGCGGGCTGAGGGCGTGCGGCCGGTTGTTGATCCATCGGCATGAGTCCGGAAGTCCGCTCCCAGCCGGAACGGGCGCGCCCCTCCCCGGCTGCCGCCCGCCCCTCCCCATTGCGCGATGTTTGGGGGCCGTGGGTGATTTCGCTGGCGCAATAGGGCGGGGCTCTCGATTCACCGGCGGCACCGCTCAGCCCACACCGCAGCGAAACCGTAGCACCGCACGGTCCACCCTCATCCCGCCACGTTACCCAGCCGCACCAACTCCTCACCCACGGCCTGTTCCAGCCGCACCAAGGTCGCCAGGGTCGGATTCGCACCGGGCTTTTCGAGCTTCTGATATGCCTGCTGCGACATCCCCAACCGTTCGGCCATATCCGCCTGGCGCAGCCGCCCCCGCACGCGCGCGGCTCGAAGCGTGATCGGCAGCATGTCCTGGGGCGAAAACGTCAGGTGGTCGCCGATGGGCCTCGCGGCCACCAGATCCCCCGTCTGGTCCTCACCATCCGCCGCGGCGCCGACCAGAGCCTCGAGGATGTAGGCGCGCAACGCCACGCGGGCGGCCGCAGCGGTCAGGCCAGCGCCGACGCCGAACAGCCTGCCCGCGCTGTCCTGGCCTTCGGCACACCAGGTGCGCGTGGCCTCGTCGTGGCTCAGCGTGCAGGGCAGGTAGCGGAACTGCATGGGGCGTCTCCTACGCGACGACCGCCGGCCACTCGCCGCGCGGGATCTCGAGCTGCTTCAGGATGCCTCTAATCTCGTTCGGGTTCTGCAGCTTGTGCCGAACAGGCACGGGAGGTTTGCCAGACTTCTTCAACAGGTAGGGATGTCTGGTGCCCCCTACCTCCCGCCAGCCGTGCTGTTCTGCCAGCCTTACGATTTCGCGGCCATCCATCAGCGCAGTGCCCACGGCCACCTCGTACCCGGGAGGGGTTGGAGGCACTCCCGCGCAGATTACAACATTCAGGTTGTGAAGCAAGCCGAGCTTCGGCACTGGACCCGCCGGAGTGCACGGGGCGTGCCATGGGATGATCTGGGTAGTTTCAGTGACTTGACGTCGGTAGGGGCAAGAGGTTCGGCGGTCTCAGCGGTCTCGAGACGGGTCTCGGCGAGACCGATGCAGTCGCGATGCGGCCACGGGACGGTCGGTGCGCTGGTGTGGACGACCGGAAGGGGCGCGCGAAGGTGTCCAGTGCCAAGTCCCGACACCGCCGACTCAAACCGCGAACACTCTAGACGGGTTACGCTACGCCGCCACGTGCAACCAAGCCGGCTGCGAGCTCGGCGGCGGGACCGGCAGCGCGTCTTCCTTCATGCCTTCCAAGTGCATCCGCACGGCGTCACGCAATCGATCCAGCGCCTTCTCGCGCGTCTTGCCGGTCGCCACGCAGCCGGGCAGGTCGGGGATGTGCGCCGACCAGTTGCGGTCAGTACGCTCGATGACGACCAGGTACTCCGCGTTCATCTGTCCTCCAGGCCCGCCTGCTTGCGTATCGAAGCCCAAGTGCCGGGCGACGAGAAACCAACCGTCGGTCTGCAGTCGCTTGAGCGCATCTCGCACTTTGACGACGGGCATCCGTTCACCACGCAGGCCAGTTCTGGCCTCGACCCCGCCCGCACTGTACGCACGCGACGGCACACCGACAAGAACGGCACCGCCCCGTCGCCCAGGCTGGTGCCTCATAGCGCTGCCCATCGGGTGAGGTTGCGCGCCCGCGGGGCGGCCGCCGAAGATGGGACCAAGTGGTTGAACCACCGGCATGATTTGCGAGACCCGCCCCCGACCGGAAAGGCGCGCAGACGACTGTCGTTTTGCCCGTTCAAGCGCTTGGACGGGGCACCTAACGACCTGAGAGCAGGGCACAAAAGGCAGGGAATTAGGGTTTGGGCGCGCCCCTCCCCGGCTGCCGCCCGCCCCTCCCCATTGCGCGATGTTTCGGGGCCGTGTGTGATTTCGCTGGCGCAATAGGGCGGGGCTCTCGATTCACCGGCGGCACCGGGTTTCGGGCACGCCGCCCGGTCGGGAGGTTTCCCCTCCCGATTCCGCCGGCGAATGCACTGAACGCTTCGAGAACACTACGCAATAGGGAGGGAACGGTACGGCAGCGCCAGGGAGAGGCTCAGAAAGATGTCAGGTGTCTAGTCCTGACACCCGTCCTCCCGTCCTTTTCGCGGCCCCTACATGTCCTTGGCGTTGCTGGGGAAGGACCGCCCGCCGCCCCACAGGAAGCGCAGCGCGCCGCCGCCTCCCTTGCCTCCGGTGCCGTTGGGGGTGTCCCATGCGCCGCCACCGCCGCCGCCGAAGGCTCCACCTGTGCCACCGGGGCCGCCTTGCGAGCCTGCGGAACCTGCCGCACCTCCTGAGCCGCCGCCTCCCGCTGCACCGTTCAGCGCCGTGCCGGATGCCTGCGCCTGGCCGTTGGCGCCCAAGCCCTGCAGGCCGACGCCGCCGCCTGCGCCTGCTCCGAAGTCGTTGCTGCCGTCCCCTCCCGCGCCGCCGCCGCCTGCGCCCGCGTTGCCGATGACCATCTCGGTGCCGCCTGCGCCGCCGGTGCCGGTGTAGCCGCCCGCGCCGCCGCCGCCTGAGCCGCCGCTGGCCCCGGACACGCCAGAGCCGCCGCCGCTGCCACCACCGGTTTGCAGAGGCAGCGCGGGGACATTGGCCTCGCCGCCTGCCACGCCCGGACCGGCCATGCCGCCGCCGCCCGAACCTCCGGCTGCCCGCAACAGGACCGTGGCGCCGCGCCGCAGCTCGGTGGCGCCGCCTTCCTTGCCGCTGGCCGAGTGCGTGCCGGGCTCGCCTCCACCGCCCACGACGAGGGTCAGGATCTCGCCGGGCGTGACGGGTACCGAGTTGGCGAAGACCAGCGCACCGCCGCCGCCGCCGCGCCCGCCGTTGCTGTCGTCGGTGCCGCCGCCGCCTCCACCGCCTGCGCCGACGCCCAGGACCGAGATCTTGGACACGCCGGCCGGGACCTCCCACAGGACGGTGCCGGGCGAGGTGAACTGCGCCTGACCCGCCGGGGGCTCGCAGTCCGCCTCGCAGCCGTCGCCGGGGATGTTGTTGCCGTCGTCACAGCCTTCGCCCGAGTCGACGATCTTGTCGCCGCACTTGGGCTTGATGCAGGTCAGGCGGCACTTGTCGGGCGCGTTGCCGTTGTTGCCGCCGTTGTCGCATTCCTCTGTCACTTCGAGGATGCCGTTGCCGCAGACGCGCAACACGACCGTCAGCCACTTGCCGACACACAGGAAGAACTCGTCGGTCTTGCTGTCGACGTAGGCCTGACCGTAGTGGGCGGCGTCGCAGGCGAACGGCGGGCCGGACGACACGGGCAGCTTCACGCCACCGGTCAGCAGCAGGTTGCCCTTGGACTCGACCTTGGCTGAGGACAGGGTCTCCACCGTGACCGAAAACGCGACGATGGCGCCGTCAGAGCTGTTGTTCAGGTACTTGCCGTCGATCGCCTGCAACCGCCACTTTCCCTTGGGGTTCTTGCCCACCCAGGTCGTCAGGTCACCGCTCAGCGTCTTTGACGGGGTGGGGAAGCTGGTCTTCAGCGCATCACCCGCCTTGCCCGTCTTGTCATGCAGCAGGTACTGGGTGTTCGCGGGGTCGAACAGAAGGACCTGCACCGTACTCAGGTCCGAGTTGGTCACCTCGACCGACACCGTCAGCTTGCGCGCCGTGCCCAGATCCGGCACGTCGACCTCAGCGGTGGCCCCCAGTGGATTGTTGTCGGGCAGGCCGACCGGCAGCTTGGTGGCCGACACCACCTCGACAAACTCGTTGGACAGCAGGTTGTTCGAGACCTCATTCAGACCGTCCGGGGGCAGCCCGCCCGACACGCAGTCGTACGAGCCGTCGGCCTTGAAGCCCTGCAGCACCAGCCCCGTGCCACACGCCTTGCCCAGCGCCGGTGCGCCCAGCAGGTCCGCATAACTTCCTGACGTGGCGACCTTGGCCAGACTCGCGGACTTGGCGTACGGCAGCAGCGACGGCGCGCCCGACAGGTCTGCATACGCACCCGTCACCGCGACGTCGGCCAGGTCGGCGGCCTTGGCAAACCCCGCAAGTGCCGCCGGGTCGATCATCTGCGCCGTCACACACCCTGAGCACAGCAGCGACTCGGCGGCTCCCGCGCGCCACGCGAAGGGCACGCCCAGCAGCGGCTTGCGCGGCAGCTCGGGCTCGTTGCTGACCTGCACGCCCAGCCAAGGCGCCTGCAACCCCGCGAACACCTTGGGATCGATCGGCGTCAGGCTACCCAGCAAGTGCGAGAACGCGCCGCCCTTGACCTGCACGCCGACCGAGACCTCTTTCCACACCGAGGCCGCGCTGTCCGCCGCCTCGTAAAGGCTGAAGGTGACGACGTATTCGCCATCCGACGCCGGCCCGCCGCCGCCGCTGGTCAGCAGCCCCTCCACAACCGTGGTCATCGGCACCGAGCCGACCGACGACGCGGGTGCCAGCAGGGCAAGGCAGGCCAGAAGCAGGGTCGCACTGGAGCGCAGGCAACGGGGCATGGGGGGCTCCATGGGGCGTATGGGGGGCGAAGGCGGACGCCGGGGCCGCGCCACCGTATCCCTGCCGCGCGCTGGGGGCAACTGGACGGCGAGGGAGGTGACTGTGCCACCCGCGCTGGCGACTCACCCGTTGCCGCCAACCCCTGCCGCCCCTACCATGGCCCAAGCCGCCCATCCCCGCGGCGCACGTGGACTTCCCGATGAAGCTTGGCCTGTTCGCCCTCCCAGCGGCTCTGCGGACCGCTTCTGTCGCACTGACCGTGCTGCTGCTGGCCTGCGGGGCAGATCCGGCACCGGACGAGGACGCCGACATCGCCATCGATCTGGCGGGGCAGGTCGATGCGGGCGACACCACGGAATTCGACACGTGTCCGCCGCCTGCGGTGCCGCCGGGACAGGTGCGGGTGCGCCCGATCGCCTGCGACGCCGACGTGGTGGTGGGCTTTCGGGCGGCCGCGCGGGTCGGCGATCTGGTGTTCGAGAATTCCAGATCCCGCTTCGTGTTGCGCACGGGGGCCCACGGCAGCGCGATGGCTGGCCTGGTGGGCGGCGACCTTGTGGACGCCGTGCTGGTGGGGGCCGACGGCAAGCAGCAAGGGGTCGACAGTCTTCGGGAAATCGTGCCGCTGGTCGGTTTCTGGATGGTGCAGCCGCAGCACATCGACGTGATCTCGGACGGTCATGACGGCGCTGCGCGGGTGCGGGTTTCCGGGGCTCTGACGCCGATGCCCACCGTGTACGCCTTCCTGATGCTGTCGGCGCCCGCGGCTGAAGTGACCCACGAGTACGTCCTGTACCCCGACACGCCCGCCATCGAGATCCGCACGACGGTGACGCCGACCTCGGGCAAGGACCTGTCGACCATCGTCTCCGACGCGACCTTCTGGGGTGGCGAGGTGGCGCTGTATCGGCCGACGGCGGGGTTCGGCGCTCCGGCATCCGGCATTCCCGTGACGACGCTTGGCTTTGCGCGCACCTATGCCAACGACCTGGTGCTGCCGTATGCGCTGAAGTACGAGGCGCCGGTCTCCAGCATCAACACCGCAGGACTGCAGGCGTTCGTGCTGACCAGCCCGCCGCACGCGCAGCCCCGAACCTATGTGCGGCGGCTGGCGGTCGGTGGCGTCGGTGGGCCGGATCTGGCGGGGGCGATGGCGGCGGCGCAACAGCCTGACGCGCCGCATGTGGCGTTGCAGGGCGTGGTGCTGGGCATGTGGCCGGGCATCGAGGTCGAGCTGCTGGACGACAAGAACGGTCCGCTGACCCGCTGTTTGCCCAGTGCCGACGGTGCGTTTGCCTGTCCGGCGCCACCGCAGGCGGTCGCTGCGCGCACGCTGTGGGTCGGCAACGGCAACGGCGAGACCGGGGGGCTGGACCAGGTGGACGCCGCGTCGAAGAAGCCTCTGCTGCCCGCAGGCCCGGGGCAGATCAAGGTCACGCTGTCGGCACCTGTGCCATCGCGGCTGAAGGTGGCGGTGACCGACGACGCCAAGCAACCGATTCCGTTTCGCTTTACCGCACAGGCGGTCCAGCCGACCGGTCTGGTCGAGCGCACCTTCCACGGCACCGACGGCGCAGCCACCTTCCTGATGCCGCCCGGCAAGTGGAACGTGTGGCTGCACCACGGGCCAGAGTGGAGCGAGCACACCGCGCAGGTCACCCTGATGCCGGGGCAAGAGACCAGTCTTTCTGCCCAGCTGCAGCACGTGGTCGACACCGACGGCTGGCTGGCCATGGACTCGCACGTGCACGCCGAGCACAGCGCCGACAGCGTCGTGCCCAACCAGCTGCGCCTGCGCGACGCCTTGGCCGAGGGCATCGACTATGCCATCGCCACCGACCACGACCACGTCACCGACTATCGCCCATGGCTGAAGGCAAGCGGACTGGAAGGGCGCGTCACGATTGCGAGTGGCGTCGAGGTCAGCACCGCGCACCTGGGCCACTTCGCCGTGTGGCCGATCCAGCCCGACCCGAACCTGGCAGCGGGCGGCGCGGTGGCGTGGTTCGGCAAAGAGGCCGAAGACCTGCTGGCCGAGATGCGCGCCGGCGACCCCAAGCGCGTGCTGCAGTGCAACCACCCGCGCGGCTCGCAGTCCTATCTGGACGGCATCGACTACGACCCCGCCAAGACGCCGGACAAGCTGCTGGCGTTTGACGCGATGGAGCTGATCAACGGCAAGCGGTTCGACGACACGACCGAAGTTCTTGGCGATTGGTACGGACTGTTCGCGCGTGGGCTGCGCATCACAGGCGTTGGCTCCAGCGACACGCACACCCTGTCGGCGGGCATCGGACGGGGGCGCACCTGGGTGTGGCTGGGCAAGGACGCCAAGGGCGAATGGCTCGATCGGCAAGGGAAATTCACCCCGGCCGAGGTGGATCAGCGTCTGAAGGCCGGCCATGCCGTGGCCAGCACGGGTCCGCTGTTGGTGCTGACGCTGTTGGGCCCCGACGGAGAGGCGGCGATGGTGGGCGAGCTGCTGCAGCTGCCACCGGGAACCAAGGTCACGGTGCGGGCGACGGTTCAGGCGACGCAGTGGCTGCCGCTGGGGACGCTGGAGGTCGCAGCCGACGGCGTGGTCGCAGCAAGCAAGTCGGTCGCCGACACCCCGCTGGTGGCCGGGCGGCGTCAGGCGGTGCTGGAGACCGAGACGACGGTCGGCGCGCTGGGCTCGTCGCAAGTGCGCTGGACGGCGGTGCTGCGCCCCGGGGCCAACCCCACCAGCCCGGGGCAGGTGCGGCCGGTGTGGGCGATAGCGAACCCGGTGTTCCTGACGGCGAAGTGACCGACCCGCTTGCCGGCAACAGACAGAATCGGCAGTCTTGACGCGGCTTTGACGATGCTCACCCGCAAGGAGTCCCGCCCATGCGCCACCGCCTGACCCTTCTGCCGCTGACCCTGCTGACGCTGGGTGCCTGTGGCGGTGCCCAACGTTTCGACGACGCCCTGAGCCCGGAGCGGCTGCAGGCCGCCCGCCAAGGCGAAGTCGCCGGCCCCGCAGACGTTTCCCCGACCCAGCTGCCCGCGGACCTGCGTCAGGCGGTTGACGAGCTGACGCGCGCCGCTCAAGCGGGCACGCTGCCGCCCAACGACGAGTGGCTGTCCAGCAAGGCGATTCGGATTCAGGCGAAGAAGGGAGACCAGGACCACTCCCCCGTCACCGCGCAACAGCTGGCCGAGTGGCTGGCGCTGGCGCCCGCGCGCATCGTGCGCAACGGCAACACGGTGACGTTCACGCTGCCCGACGCCAAGCCGCCCATGGCGCTGTACTGGTATCGCGAAGAAGCGGGCTGGCGACTGGACCCGCTGTACACGCCGCCCTACGCCGAGGCAGACGCGGGCGACAAGGTGCCTGAAAACACGCCGATCTCGCTGCAAGAAGCTCTGGAAGGGCTGCCGGGGCAGGGCGCGCGGGTCGAGGCGACGCTGTTGACCTCAGGCGGCGAGCTGAAGTGCGTGCTGCACCCGGAGGCGGCACCGCGGACGGTGGCGAATTTCGTAGGACTGGCGCGGGGGTTGCGGGCCTTCAAGGACGGCGCGAAGTCCACCGACCCCAAGACTGGCGTGTGGCGCAAGCGGCCGTTTTTCGAGGGGCTGACCTTTCACCGCGTGGTGCCCGGCTTCGTCATCCAGGGCGGCGACCCGGAGGGCAGCGGCGAGGGCGGTCCCGGCTATGCGCTGGTCGACGAGTTCTCGCCCCAGCTGCGCTTCGACCAGTCGGGAGCCTTGGGCATGGCCAACGGCGGGCCGAACACCAACGGCAGCCAGTTCTTCATCACCGAGGCGCCGACCACCTGGCTGAACGACCGCTATTCGATCTTTGGCCGCTGCGAGCCCCTGTCGTTGGTGCGCCAGCTGTCGTCGGCCCCCACGGTCGCCACCGAGCCCAGTCGCCCCACCGACCCGGTGCGGATGCTGACGGTGACGTTCCGGCGCGTGCCTTGACGACGAGAGGAACGGGGGAACCGATCATAGTGCCAGAGTCACAGGCATCGCGAATTGAATCGACCAGTTGTGAAGCGGGTCGCCGCTGCTCAGGACCGTGGCATCGCTGTCCCGCAAGTTGCCTCGCACACCCGTCGCGCTGTTCGATCCGGGTTGGCCCCCCACGACGCCGTTGCGGGCGTACTTGACCAGGGGATTGGCTCCGGTCGGCGTCTTGTCGAGTGTCAGGCGAACCGTGTCGGCTGAGAGAATCGCAACGGACGTGACTTGAGCCGACTTCGCGTCGTCGACAAACTCAAACCCCATGTTCGTCGCGGCAAGGACTTCGGCGACATCGAAGACCAACGGCGGGACGGGGACGTGGAACTTGACATCGATGGTGGTTCCGGAACGCACGGCCGATTCCGGTTCCACCGGCCTCCACGGTTTGCCAGCGACGGTGACTTGGTGGATGACCTTCGCATAGTAGTCCCCCAACCGCCGATAGCTCTTTGCGTCCAGATGGCTTGCCTGATTGTAGGTCAGCATGTACTTGGGACCGACCAGCACGATGCGTCCACCCGAAGACTGTGAGGCCGACCACTGGTTGAGCGGCACCTCAGTTTCGCCGGCATACGAGCTCAGTTGGCACACGAACATCGGCAAAGGGGCGGCTACCCCGGTCGCCGCCGTCATGTCATATTCGTAGTCCTCCTGCCACTCCCGCAGCACCCACTCGTAGTTGGGGCCGTTGCCGCTGGCCTGATCTGCCTCGCCGTGAATGATGGCAACACCCAACGGGCGGTAGGGTCGTCCTTCGACGGCAGCAAGCGCGCGGACGGCAGCGACTTGGATCTGCCCCAAGGTATAGGCCGAGGTGCCCTTGCGCAGGCCGCTGTAAGTAGTGGCATTGATGGCGTGTCGGGTCACCGCAATTTGCAGGGGAAGGGGCGACATCAGCGAGGTCACGCCGTTGCCCATCGCAGAACACGGAGACTCGAGGTCCTTCTCAATCAGGGGCTGCAAACCACCGTCGAACCATCCCAAGTTCTGAAAAGGTTGCAGTGCGGTCAGAGGAGAACCGCCGCCTGTTCCGATGGCGAGGCTCTGGCCACTGACGAGAATTTGGGCAAGCTCATTCCCATGTGGCTTCACTTGGACAGCAGTCGTGGTGGATGGTGCCGTGTCCGGCAACTCTGCCGTCGCACGAACCCACTGCCCTTCATCTGCAGCACTCAACAGCCGGATAACGCTCGTCGAGACCTGGCTGTCTGTCCACGGGCCTGACTCTGCGGGTGCTCGTTGCCAGCGCCACGTCACCTCTGGCGTTGGGTCAGCGTTGGCGTCCAGCACGTCCACGAGTGCTTGCAGGGGATGCCCGGCCCGTGGGTCGCCGACCAGCCGCGGGCCTACCGCTACCGGCGGAACTGCGGTGGCTTGCCACGGCACGACTGCGAAGGGTTCCGATGGCGCGCTGGGCCCCGCATCGGTTGTAGCGATCAGGCGAACCCACTGAACGCCAGTGCCCGAAACGGGCAGCAGCGAGGGCGAGTCAAGCGGCAGAAATTCCTTGGCCAGACCGGTCTGGTCGGGGGTCGGACCCACCTGCCACCGCAGCGTGTTGAGCGGAGCGCCGTTCAGGCGATCCACCTGCCACTTCACGAGTACCCCTTCCGGAACGGAAACAACGGATGTGACCACCGGATTGCCTGGCAGCGCAGCCGGTGCCGACACGTGAAACTCAGCGATCTGAACGGGACCTTTGCTGTGATTTGCGATGTAAGCGAAGAGGTTGCTCTGGGCCGGTACCGGAATCCACCCAAGCGACGCGCTGCCGTCGATGTTCCACACCCGCGCCATTCCTCCTTCCTTGAACTCGAGGCGGAAGCCGGTCGGCGTGTCCGGTTGGCAGGGCGGGCCGCCGATCCCCCAGAACGTAAAGGGCGTTCCAGGACGGTCGAGCACGAGCTGCCATCCGCCGCCGTTCGCCATGATGTACGCTCGGGTATCGCCGCTGCCAAAACCGGTTCCCAGACCGACAGCGGGGCCGTACCCGGTGCATTCAGGGGTCTGCCACCGGACGCTCAGGATGACCTTCTGGTGGTGGGTGTCGAAGCGTCGAATCGTCTGAACGACGGCGCCGCCAAAACTGCCGGGTTTGCCGAGTTCGATGCCGCCATCTTTGGCCGTGACGAAGCCGATATCGGGCCCAATCCCACCGCTGTCAACCTCGACAAACTCCGAACCGATGAAGGCTTCCGCAGATGTCGCCGTTGCCGACCATGAGAGGTCGGTGACAATGGGCAGAGGCGCGACCGTGTCGGTATCGAGAGGTCCCGGAACTGCGTCTCCCGAGGCATCACAGCCGGTTAGCACTACCGCAGACAGGGAAAGAACGAACAGGGCACAGCGGGCGAAATGCTTCATGGTCGAGGATGATAGGACTGCTCGTCGGGAGTGAAAAGGGCGAGACTGCTTCCCTAGCCTAGAGATTGGTCACACCCTCGGGCCGGGCGCGAGTGGGATGTCGTGTCGGAAGTCGGGACACCGACCACCAGAAAGCGCCTCACCCCGTCGCCTATCGGCGCCACCCCTCTCCGTGCTCGCTAAACTGCTTGTAGAACAAACACTTAAGCGACATAGAGAGGGGACGTTGGTCGGAGGTCCCCTCTCTATGTCGCCCTTCCGGACGGCGTTGAGCCGGCCGTGGGTGAGCATGGAGAGGGGCGTCGCGAAGCGACGGGGTGAGGCGCGCAACGACTTGGCATCGGGACAGATTCTTGGAGATAGGACCGATCAAGAGCCCCTACCTCTCCCCCACCGCAGTCACGCGAATCACCGGCCCGTCGTGCCCGTGGGGCAGCGGCTGGGTCAGGTCCACCACCGCATCCACAAACCACCCGGTCTCGCCTTCGTCGCTGCGCAGCGTCTGCGTCAGCTCCCACACGCGAAAACCGGTCTCGCGCAGCACCGTCTGGCTGCCCAGCCGCGCCGCGTGGTCGAACACCAGCTGCCCGTGGGCGTCGTGGAAGGGCCGCATCGCCTCTGCAAACCGTTCCGGCGACCACGGGTCGTCGTCTGCCTGGCGCACCGACAGGGCCGCTTCCTCGTACTCGCCCAGCGACAGCGCCTTGACCAGCCTGTGGATCTCGGCCCGCAGCCGCGCCTGGAACACCTTGCGATCCTTGGCGATGTCGACGGGCTTGGGCGGGGCCTGCAGGTCCTCCAGCCGGGTGATGCGCTCGCCGCCCAGACGCTCCCACTCCTCGACCAGCGACGAGTCGACCCGCGCCAGCACCGCGCGCAGAAAGCCGGCGGCGTCGAACACGGCCTCGCTTTTGTACTCGTCGGGCACGTTCTGCACCAGCGTCTTGTAGGCCTGGGTCAGGTACCGCAGCAGCAGCCCCTCCATCGGCTCCAGGTCGTACTCGCGGACGTAATCGTCAAACGAAACATAGAAGTCGACCATCTCGCGGGCAATCGCCTTGGGGCGGATCGCCTCGTTCTCGAGCCACGGATGGCGCTCGGTAAACGCGTTGAACGTGTCGTAGATCCACTCGGCGTTGGGCTTGGGCCAGGTCACGCCCTCCAGCAGCTCCATCCGCTCGTCGTACGGTACGCCATCGGCCTTCAACGCCGCGACCAGCTTGCCCTTTTCCTTGCTGGTCTGGCGCTGCAGGATCGGCCGCGGGTTCTCCAGAATCGCCTCGACCACCGTCAGCACGTCCAGCGCGTGGGTCTCGAGCTGCGCGTCCAGCTTGGGCACGGCGTCGACCAGATACAGCGACAGCGTGTGGTGCAGCGAGAAGTCCTTCTGCAGCCCCTCAGCCGCGAACACGTCGCAGCCCGGCTCGCCCACCCGCGCCACCACCTCGACCAGCCCCGCCTTGCGCAGCGCCCGGAACAGGCGCGCCAGATCCCGCCGCAGCCGCTGCTGCACCGCCGGCCGCTCGTGGCTCTGGCCGATCAGCTCGCACAGCACCCGCAACCCGCCGCCGCGCCTGGGCTCTTCGCGCCGCAGCAGCGTCATCAGCATCCCGAGCTCGACCTTGAAGACGGACTCCAGCGCCTCAGCGCGACCTGCCACCAGCTTCTCGAACGTCTCTTTGGTCCAGTGGGCATAGCCGAAGTCCGGCGGCTTCTTCTTGACGAAATTCTTCTTGCCCGCCCCGGCCTTGCCCTCAGCGCGGCGGTTCTCGATCACGTGCTCGGGCGCCTGCACGACCACCCAGCCTTTGTCGTCGAAGCCCTTGCGTCCCGCGCGACCCGAGACCTGCTGGAACTCGCGCACCGACAGGATGCGGGTGTTCTCGCCGTCGAATTTGCACAGCTTGGAAAACAGCACCGTGCGCAGGGGGATGTTGATGCCCACCCCCAACGTGTCGGTGCCGCAAATGACCTTCAGCAGGCCCTGTTGCGCCAGCTTCTCGACCAGCAGCCGGTACCGCGGCAGCAGACCCGCGTGGTGCAGGCCGATGCCGTGCCGCACGAACCGCTCGACCTGGCGGCCGTACGGGCTGGCCCACTTCTCGCCGTGCAAGGCGGCCGCGATCGCGCGCTTTTCGTCCTTGCTGCACACGTCTACCGACATCAGGTTCTGCGCAGACTCGGCAGCGTCGGCCTGGCTGAAGTGGACCAGGTAGACGGGCGCGCGGCCGTGCTTCATCAGGTCGGCCACGGTCTCGTGGATCGGCGTCTCGCGGTACTCGAACTCCAGCGGCACCGGGCGCAGCGTCGAGGTCACGCACGACACCTTGCGGCCGGTGCGCTCGAACAGCGACTGCTCGATGGCCGTCGTGTCGCCCAACGTCGCAGACATCAGCAGAAACGTGGTCTTGGGCAGGGTCAGCAGCGGCACTTGCCACGCCATGCCGCGGTCGCGGTCGGCGTAGTAGTGGAACTCGTCCATCACCACGCAGTCGATCGGGGCGTCGTCGCTGGGCTGCAGCGACATGTTCGACAGGATCTCGGCGGTGCAGCACACGATCGGCGCCTGGCGGTGGATGCTCGCGTCGCCCGTGAGCATGCCCACGTTCTCGGACCCGAATTCGCGACACAGGTCGAAGAACTTCTCGCTGACCAGCGCCTTGATCGGCGACGTGTAGAACGAGACCTCGCCCCGGCACAGCGCGCGAAAGTGCGCCGCCGTCGCGACCAGCGTCTTGCCCGAGCCGGTGGGGGTGGCGAGGATCACGTGGCGGCCGGCCATGACCTCCAGCACGGCCTCCTCTTGCGCCGGATACAGCTCAAGACCCTTGTCGGCGACCCAGTCCAGAAAGGCGAGCAGGATGTCGTCGTTGGTGCAGCCGGGCGGAGGCATGCGCGCGCCCAGCCCCACGACGGGCTGTGCTGCGGGGGCGTTGTCGGACACGGGAAGTCCTTGCGTGATTAGCGCTTGGGGCTCATGGCGACGCCGCGTTCGAAGCCGCCTTTGTCGCCGCGCTTGCCCAGGTCGCTCATGGTGCGCATCCGGGGCTTGGCCTCGTTCTTGCGCTGGGTCTCTTGGTGAACCGGTTGGGTCAGCACCGAGAACGTCTTGACGATCGGCAGCGCGGGGATGTCGGCAATGCCGTCCGCGCCCAGATCGTCTGCCGCCGCCGGCTGGGTATCGTTGCCATCGGGCTTGCGGGTCTCAGTCGCCATCGGGGGCCCCCTTGCAGACGTAGGTCAGGCAGCAGTCTTGCCCGGGTTTGGCGGGCTGGCAAGGGCGATGCGTGTCCGGGGTGGTCAGCATCGGCATTGTCGGAAGCGCTGGCATCGCGTACCGTTGGTCGCGTAACGTCTTTCTTCACGGGAGGTTCGAGCATGAAGGCGCACGGGCGGTGGGCAGGTGTCGCGGCGATCGGGAGTCTTGTGGCGATGGCGGTGGCGACCAGCGCGTGGGCGGTTCCGTCGACGATCGCGGTCGAGGGCATCTTCAGCGCAACAGGCGGCGGTCCTGCGGCCGACGGCGACTACGCGGTGGCGGTCGGCTTGTACGCGGCCGAGACGGGCGGGCAGCCGACCTGGACTGAGGGGCCGCTGACCGTCAAGGTCAAGAACGGCCTGTTCGAATTGGTGCTGGGCGCGCAGAACGCCCTGGACGCCAAGGCCATCCAAGGGCAGGGGGCAGTGTGGCTGGGCGTGGCGATCGGTTCGGACCCCGAGCTGCCGCGCAAGACCCTGCGCTCGGTGCCGTACGCGGTGCGCGCAGCGGTGTCGGCCGGCCTCGAGTGCTCGGGTTGTGTCACGTCCGGTCATCTGGACCCGCAAGTGCTCGCCCCGTATGCGAAAACCGCCGACCTGGCCAAGGTGGCGAACTCGGGCGCCTATGCGGACCTGGCGGGCGCCCCGAACCTGGCCAAGTTGGCCACCACCGGTGCCTGGTCCGACGTGGCCGGCAAGCCGACGTTCTCGGACGTCGCGGTCACCGGAGCGTATGCCGACCTGTCTGGCACCCCCGCCCTTGCCAAGGTGGCAACGACGGGCGGTTACGGCGACCTGGCCGGCCTGCCGGTGCTGCCCGAGGTCGGCAAGGCGTGCGGCACCGGGTTGGTCATGCAGGGCATCCAGGCCGACGGCAGCTACGACTGCGTGGCGGGCGGCGAGGTCACGGCAGACAAGCTGCCCAAGGACGGCCTGGACGAGATCTCGAATGGCTTGCTGTACAACCAGTTCAACGAGGTGGCGGCCAGCGCCAAGGCCGTCGGCATCCCGGACAACAACCCGGTCGGCGTCAGCGACGTGATCGACGTGCCCGACTTTGGCACCGCGCAAGCCCTGACCGTGTCGGTCGATGTGGAGAACAGCGACACCAGCAACCTGAAGATCCTGCTGCTCGACCCCGACAACACCAAGTACACGCTGTGGGACAAGGGCGCGAAGGCCACCGCGCTGAAGACGACGTGGCCCACCCCGACCAAGACCGTCAGCGGCGATCTGACGGCTTGGACCGGAAAGAACCCCAAGGGCAAGTGGTACTTGCAGGTCATCGACACGGGTTTCTTGAACAACGCCGTAGATGGCCAGATCAAGGCGTGGAGCATCCAGGTCCAGGTGCTGGCCAACGCCAAGGTGGGCGTGGGCGGTGCGCTGTTGCTGAAGAACGCCGCCGACCCGCCGTTTCCGTGCGGTCCGTCAGTGGCGGGCGCGCTGTACTTCGACACCAAGACCAACGCCATCCGCTACTGCGCGCTGGGCGTTTGGCGCAGCCTGGCCGACACGTGCGGCAACGGCATCGTCGAGGTGACGGAGGACTGCGACGACGGCAACAACGCGAACGGCGACGGGTGCAGCGCGACCTGCGTCGCGTCGGTCGGGTACGCCAAGGCCAAGCCCGGCACGTCTTGCCTCGACATCTTGAACAAGGCCAAGGCCGAAGGCTTGACGCCCAAGGACGGCCCCATGTGGGTCGACGTGACGGGCGGCGACGCGACCGATGCCTTCCAGGTGTTGTGCAACATGACGCGCGACGGCGGCGGTTGGACGTTGGGCCTGAAGCACTGGTACCAGAGCGGCATGCAGGGCAACGCCGCCGCCGTGGGGTCGATCGCGGACACGCAGGTGCACAACGGAACGCCCTACAAGCTCTCAGATACCGCCATCAAGGCGATCGTCGGCGGCGACAACAAATACGACGTGATGGGCGACCAGATCGGCTACAACACGACCTACTCCAACGGCAACTACGAGTACGTGGTGATCCGCAACTACACCGCCGCGTGGACGTGGACGACGGCGGTTGCGGCCTCGGCGACCACCACCAACATGGAGTCGTTCCGCATCAGCGACAACGCCAGCGCGTGGAAGGGCAATCTCGCGTGTGGTAGCTGGGGCAGCTGGGGCATCAACTGCTACGACGTCATCGCCGGCAACAACCCCAACGGCGGCTCGGGCTGTGGCATCAACATGGGTAAGCAGTCGAGTTCCGGTTGGCACCACTTCTACATGGCCGACACCAACTCGGACACCTACCTGTACATCTGCAACGGAGCCCAGCACACCTCAAGCCACAACATGGCCCACCGGTTCTGGTTCCGCTGACCTGACAGGCGGCGCGTGGGCTCGGCATCGCTCGGGTCCGCGCGACGCCTACGCCTTGCCGCCCGCGTCGATCCACTTCTGCGTAAACGCCGCCGCCGTCTCGTAGCTCTTCTCGACGTCGGCGACGATGAAGCCCTCGATCACCCCACCCAAGCCGAACATCTTGACGTTGACCAGGCCCTCGACCAGCCGCTCGACCTCGGCGCCGCGCTGGGCAAAGGTGATGGTGCCGCGGCTCTCGACCTTGTCGGTCATCACGGACGAGACCGTCTTCCAAGTGGCCTTGCCGCTGCCGAATTCGTACTCGATGTGCTCCGTGTACTCGATCTTGGCCGCGCCCAGGATCTTGGCGACGGGCGCCGGGATCTCGCGCTGCGGGGCGATGCGCGACACGCGGGCGACGCGGCCGTTCTCGACGCGGCGGCTGACCAGCGTGCGCTCCAGACCGACGGCCTTGCACAGCGCAATGTTGAAGGCCTCGTCAAAGAAGGTCGCCTCGTAGTCGGTCAGACTGACGTTGCGGAACCGGTGGACGCTTTTGAAGTTCATGGTGTCGCTCGCTCCCCGCCCCTTCCCCCAGGCGGTCAGGGGGCCGAACTGTGCCGGATGGTGGGGTTGGGGGCAAGACCCGACCGCGGACTCAAGCGGCCCGCAGCGGCGCCAGCTCGGCTTCGGGCACCGGGGGAGCGTGGATCTCTGCCAGCGCCCTTTGGATTTCGGCAACGCTGGTAGCGGACGGATGGACGATCTCCAGTCCCATCGGGTGTCCATCGGCGTCGAAGTCGGCCACCAGCCCGGGGCCGAGTTCGCGGGACGCCGTGACCGCAGAGCTGCCCGCGTGAGGCAGGCGCAGGTAAGCGGCGAACGGCTTGCCGTCCAGGTACGTGACCTCGAGGAAGACCTTGCTCATGCGCCACCTATCCGGGTTGGTATGCGGTCACGATGACCAACAGATGCTCGCTCTCCCACGGCTCGACCACGACAGCCCAGCTTCGGTCGCGGTGGCCGCAGCGTACCACGAATCGCCCGTCGTGGACCGAAGGTTCGAGTCCGAGTGGGGCTTGCAGCATGGCGCGCAGGTCGACTTCGGTGAATCCCCTCTCCTCCATGCGCTGCTCCACGTGCGGGGACAGGACGATGTCCCAGAACCACCAGTCCGGCAGGTGCAGTCTGCGTCGGCGTGTCACGGGGCCTCCTCGCGTTCGCGATTCGGCAGATGACCGTCGGCTGACGCAAAACGCCGCGGCCCGGTCGCAAACTCGGCACCGTTGCGCTGGCGCCCCGCCCCGTCATCGGGTATGCAGCAGCCCCGCCCACCGGTGCAGCTCGGCAGCAGCCCCAGCCAGGAGATCAGGATGCGCAACGGCAAGACCAAGACCACCCTCGAGCAGCCCCAGGGCCTGCGCCCGCTGGCAGAGAGCTTTCCCAACTCTCGCAAGATCGAGGTGGGCGACCTGAAGGTGCCGGTGCGCGAGATTTCGTTGACCGACGGCACCTCGATCCAGGTCTACGACACCACCGGGCCCCAAGGCTGCGATGTGCGGACGGGCGTGCCCAAGCGCCGCGCCGAGTGGATCGCCAAGCGCAAGGACGACAAGACCCCGACCCAGCTGTGGTATGCGCGCCAAGGCGTGATCACCGAAGAGATGCGGTTCTGCGCAATCCGCGAGGGCGTGGACCCGGAGCTCGTGCGCAGCGAGATCGCCCGTGGTCGCGCCATCATCCCGGCGAACATCCACCACCCGGAGCTGGAACCCGTGATTCTGGGGCGGAATTTCCTGACCAAGATCAACGCGAACATCGGCAACTCGGCGCTGCGGTCCAGCATCGAGGAAGAGGTCGAGAAGCTGCAGTGGTCGATCCGCTGGGGCGCCGACACCGTGATGGACCTGTCGACGGGCAAGGACATCCACCAGACGCGCGAGTGGATCCTGCGCAACGCGCCGGTGCCGATCGGCACGGTGCCGATCTACCAGTGTCTGGAGAAGGTGGACGGCAAGGCGGCCGACCTGACGCTGGACCTGTTTCTGGAAACGCTGGAAGAACAGGCCCTTCAAGGGGTCGACTACTTCACCATCCACGCGGGACTGCTGCTGGAGCACGTGCCCATGACGGCCAAGCGGCGCACCGGCATCGTCTCGCGCGGCGGGTCGATCATGGCGGGTTGGTGCTTGGCGCATCACCAGGAGAACTTCCTGTACACCGGGTTTGAGCGCATCTGCCAGCTGATGGCGAAGTACGACGTGGCGTTCTCGCTGGGCGACGGCTTGCGGCCCGGCTGCATCGCGGACGCGAACGACGCCGCGCAGTTCGGCGAGCTGAAGGTGCTGGGCGAGCTGACCGAGATCGCCTGGAAGTACGACGTGCAGGTGATGATCGAGGGACCGGGGCACGTGCCGCTGCACAAGATCAAGGAGAACATGGACCTGCAGCTCGAGTGGTGCCACGAAGCGCCGTTCTACACGCTGGGGCCGCTGGTCACCGACATCGCGCCTGGCTACGACCACATCACCTCGGCCATCGGCGCGGCCATCATCGGCAGCATGGGCACGGCGATGCTGTGCTACGTCACGCCGAAGGAGCACCTGGGACTGCCCGACCGCCAGGACGTCAAGGACGGCGTGATCGCCTACAAGATCGCCGCGCACGCCGCCGATCTGGCCAAGGGGCACCCGGGCGCCCAGGACCGCGACGACCTGTTGTCCAAGGCGCGCTTCGAGTTCCGCTGGGAGGACCAGTTCAACCTGAGCCTGGACCCCGAGACGGCGATCGCGCTGCACGACGAGTCGATGCCCGCACCGGCGGCCAAGACCGCCCACTTCTGCTCGATGTGTGGCCCGCACTTCTGCTCGATGCGCATCAGTCAGGACGTGCGCGACGCCGCGGCGGCGAAGGAGCTGGCCGAAGCCCAGGCCGGGATGCAGCAGAAGTCGGCCGAGTTCCTGCAGAAGGGCGGCGAGGTGTACTTGGCCGCGGCAGGGGTGGATGTCCCAGTCCCTTGAGGGACTTCTCGAACGGTAGCCCATGGACTTGAGTCCAGGGGCCCTTGGGCGATGACCGTCGTCCGCAGCCGAGGCCCCGATGAGCCGCCCCTGGCCCGAAGCGTCCGAGTCCCTGCTGCTGCATACCCGCGTGTTCGACATCCGGGCGATGCGCCGGCAGTCGCCGCGTGACGCAACCCTGCACGACTTCTACGTGATCGACGCGCCCGACTGGGTCAACGTCGTGGCCGTGACCGACGACGGGCTGCTGGTGCTGGTCGAGCAGTGGCGCCACGGGACCCGCTCCGTGACGCTGGAGATCCCCGGTGGCATGGTCGATCCGGGCGAAACGGCTGAGGAAGCCGCGGTCCGCGAGCTGCGCGAAGAGACCGGCTACGAGGCGGCGACTCTCGAGCTGCTGGGCGTCGTGGAGCCCAACCCCGCCATCCAGTCGAACCGCTGCAGCACGTACTTCGCCAGCGGTTGCCGCAAGGTGGCGGACACCCACTTCGACGCGACCGAGGAATGCGTGCTGCGGTTGGAGCCGGTGGCGCGGGCGGCGGAGCTCGTGACCACTGGCGAGATCAACCACTCGCTGGTCGTCGCCGGTCTGGGCTATGCCTGGCTGAAGGGAAAACTGCCTCGCTGACGCCTACTTGCACTGCGGCATGGCGATCCGACTCGACCCTAGCAGGCCCAGCGACTCTGCATCTTTCGCCCCTGCCAGCTTGGCGCCGATGGCCTTGAGCTGCTTCATGCCGCACACGGTCTGCAGCACCGAGATGATCGAGTAGCGGTCTTGCGTCTTCAGCGCCGGATTGTCCCACTCGCCCGCCACCGCGTCCGCCACCTTCAAGTTGCCCTTGAGTTTCGGGTTCATGAACGACTCGAGCAGGGTGATGCGAGCCACCGGTCCCTCGGCCGTCTGGAACAGGCGCAGCTGCAGCTCTGCCGTCTCATTCGCGTCCCAAGGCTTGCCAGTGCGCGTGGCGATCTCGTTGGGCGCCATCACGAACACGCAGCGGCTGACCTCGCGAATCACCCGGACCGACGTCAAGGTCCGCAGGCTCTCTGCCACCTTGGCGACATTGTCGGGGTTGCGCGCCAGCACAAGGCACGAGCGGTTGGCCAGCCACACGCGGGTCGCAGGCGAGCCGGACACCATCGCCTGCGTCACGACGGTCTCGACCTCAGCCGCCAGCTTGGCCTTGGCGTCGTCATCCAGCGGAATCGGCGGCGTCAGCGCCTGATCCAGCGCTTTTCCTGCGACTTGCACGGATTCCTCGCCCCGCTCGAACCAGCCTTCGTCGCGGGCTTGGGTCTTCGCGGTGGCCAGCGCCTCGAACGCCGCATGCAGGCAGTCGATCACGTCCTGTGCGGTCTGGGGCGACAGCAGGCGATTGGCCTTTTCCAACGGCGTCTCGGGCAGCGGCGCCGGAGCAGGGGCGGGAGCGGGCGCGGCGGCAACGGGGGCAGCCGGCTGGGCAGGGGGCGGCGGGGCGTCCTTCTTGCAGCCCGACAGCGCGACGGCGGTCAGGGCGAGGCCAAGGGCGACGATGCGAAAGCGGTTCATGCGGGGGCTCCTCGATGCAGGTGTGAGGGGCCCCGCTTTGCCCCGGGACCCGGGCGAAGTCAAGGCCAACCGCCGAGGTACGCGGAAGACCCGGTTCAACATGCCGTGCGGCGTTGCGGACGCCCACGGACGGGCGCAAGGTTTCGCTGCGCGTCGCGTCGGCGCAACTGCTACAGTTTGCCCTCCCCCCCAACCCGACCGGAGCATCGGATGATGAGAGCCCTTTGGACCCTGGCCGCCCTTGCGTTGTGGACCGGATGCAGCAGCGCCCAAGAGGACGCCGCCACCCCAACCGCCACCGCTGATGCGGCCACCGATACGGCCACAGGAGACGTGGCAGAACCCCCTGACGCAACACAGGGTTCCGACGCCGAAGCCTTGCCGACGCCGCAGTGGACCGCGGCGACCCACGGCAAGGGCACCGCGCCCAACTACGCCACCGTGTTGCCCGCCGACACTGTGCAGCGGCTGGACATCGTCGTCGCCGCGTCCGATTGGGCGACCATGCAAGCAGAGCTGGCCACCTATGCAAGCTCGTCGTCCGGCCCCGGCGGTCCCCCGGGCGGCGGTGGCAGCCTGGACCAAGCGTTCGACCCCTCGTGGGTGCCCTGCGACGTCTTTCACGCAGGCCGGCAGTGGTACAAGGTCGGCATCCGCCCCAAGGGCAACTCGAGCCTGCAGCAGACCGTGAAGTCGGGGAACAAGAAGACGTCGTTCAAGCTGGACTTCGACCAGTTCGAAGGCACCTGGCCCGAGGTGACGAACCAGCGCTTCTACGGCTTCAAGCAACTGAACGTGAACAACAATTTCGACGACCAATCGCTGTTGCGCGAGCGGGTGGCGGGCGACCTGTTCCGCGCGTTTGGCGTGCCGTCGGCGCGGTCGGCGTTTTACGAAGTCTACCTGGACGTGGGTCAGGGGCCGACCTACTTCGGGCTGTACACGGTGGTCGAGGAGGTCGACGACACCCTGATCGAGACGCAGTTCGAGAGCGCGAAGGGCAACGTCTACAAGCCAGAGGGCGACGCCGCCACCTTTGCCGTCGGCACCTTCGACACCGCCGAGCTGTACCTGAAGAACAACGAGGCGACGGCCGACTTTGCCGACGCCAAGGCCCTGTACGACGCCCTGCACAGCGGACTGCGCACGACGGATGCGGCCGCGTGGCGGGCGGCACTCGAGCAGACCCTGGATGTCGACCGCTTCCTGAAGTGGCTGGCGGCCAACACGGTCCTGCAGAACTGGGACACGTACGGCCGCATGAGCCACAACTACTACCTGTACGCCGACCCGACGACCAAGCGGTTCGTCTGGATCCCGTGGGACAACAACGAGGCGCTGCAGACGGGCAAGATGGGCGGAGCGATTGCCCTGAACTTGAGCGGCGTTGGCGCAGGCTGGCCGTTGATTCAATTCATCGCTGCCGACCCGGTCTACTTCGCGCAGTACAAGCAGCACGTCCACGACTTCGCCACGCAGGTCTTCGAGCCCACCGCGATGCAGGCGACGTATGACAAGCTCAAGGCCCTGGTCGCGCCATCGGCGGCCAAGGAGCAGGCGGGCTACACCTTCCTCAAGAGTGTCAGCGCGTTCGAGTCGGCCATTGCGGCGCTGAAGACACACGTGCAGACGCGGAGCGCGGCGGCGTTGGCGTTGTAGGCCCGCGTCGGGCTTGGTCAATCCGGCCGTCACCGACAGCAGCGTGCTCTTGCCGGACCCCGAAGGACCGGACAGGACGGTGATGCCGGGGGGCACGACCAGCTCTGCGTCCAGCGTGCAGCGTGTCACCGGGCATGGGGCGCCCCACCAGCTTGTGGACAGAGTACAGGGGGACGCGGTGTTCGGGGCGGCGCCCGGAGGCGTCGGAGGCCCGTACGTGCCGTAGGGTTGACAAAAAGACAAGTGCGACCAACATTTGGTCTCCTCTGGAGGCTCCGGTGTCCGACACGGTTCACAACGCGATTCGCCGGCTGCGCGCGCAGCGGGGGCAGACGCAGCAGGAATTTGCGGATCAGGTCGGTATCTCGCGTCAGAGTCTGGTCAGCATCGAGGCCGGCAAGTCCCAGCCCTCTACCGCCGTCGCCCTGCGCATCGCCCGGGCCCTGAACGTCCGCATGGACCAGTTGTTCTGGCTCGACAGTGAAGCGGAGCTGACCGCGGAAGTGGCAGAGGCAGGCGGGCTTCTGGGCACAGGCGCCGACACCCGTGTGGCGCTGTCGATGATTGCCGGTCGCTGGGTCGCCCATCCCATCGGTCAGGGTGAGCCGGGCAGCCGTCTGCTGGCCGCCGACGGCCTTGCGCTCTCGGCCGACCTGCACGGTGCGGAACCGGGCCAAACCGTGCGCGTGCGGCCGTTGACCGAGCCGGGCATCGCCTCGCAACGTCTGATCGTGATGGGGTGTGCGCCGCCGCTGGGGCCGTTCTCGACGCGTCTGGCAGAGCGCTACGGCGACATGCCGGTCACGTGGCTGCATCGGTCGAGCGGCGCGGCGTTGGAGGCTCTGGAGCGGGCACAGGCCCACGTTGCGGGGGTGCACTACCGGACAGAGAGCACGGGCGCGGACAGCAACCTGTCTGCGGTGCAGGAGCGGTTTGCCGACCAGCCGGTCGTCGTCGTCAACCTGGTGTCGTGGGAGGCGGGCCTTGTGACGGCCCCCGGCAACCCGCACGGCATCCGGGGGATCGAGGATCTGGCACGTCGCGAAGTGCGCTTCGTGCAACGCGAAACGGGCTCAGGTGCCAGGCACTTGCTGGTCGAGGCGCTGCGTGAAAAGGGCCTGACCATCGACGACATCCATGCGGGGCCGCGGGTGGCCGTCGGGCACATGCTCGCGGCGCGTTCGGTGGCGCTGGGTGCCGGCGATGCCGCCATCACCATCCGGTCGGCAGCGATGGCGTTCGGTCTCGAGTTTCTGCCGCTCGCACACGAGCGATTTGACTTGGTGATCCGCGCCGATCTGGTCGCAGATGCACGGATCGAGCGGCTGCTCGACACCCTCGGCAGCCGAGCGTTCCGGCGCGAGTTGGACAGCTTGGGCGGCTACGAGAGCGGTCGCAGCGGGGAACAGCTCCTCCACACCGGTGGGGGCTGATCTCTGCACGGAGAGAAGCATGAAGGGATTCTGGGTCTTGCTGTTTCTGCTTGGGCTGCCGTCCCTTGCGTCGGCCGACGATCTGGCTCCGACACCCCAGCCTTCCCCCGAGCCACCGGCAGCCGTCGCTCCTGCAGCGCCCCTCGTCCTTCCTGTCGTCATCGAGCCCGCCGCCCCGGCCATTGCGACGCCAGAGCCGGTCGTTCAGCCGGCCAGGCCCGCCAAGCCTGTGAAAGAAAAGCCTCTTCTGCAATACAAGACCGGGCCTGCCACCTGGACGGTTTCCGGCGAGACACGCGCGCGCTCTGAGTACCGCAAGGACTTTGCCTTTCAACCCGATGGTGGCGGACAGCACGCGTTCTACCTGCTGTGCACCCGCCTGGGGCTGCTGGCCGAGCTGCCGGTGGGCGCGGCCTTTGTCGAGGGGCTGGACGGCCGCGACCTGACGGACGAGGCGAGCCCCAAGCGTCAATACAACCCGCTGGACCTGCATCAGGCGTGGGTCGAGCTGCGCAAGCCCGCGAAGATGCCCGTGAACCTCAAGGTCGGCCGGCAGGAACTCAACCTGGGCGCGCGGCTGCTGATCTCTTCACCCGTCTGGGCGAACTACGTGCGGTCGTACGACCTGGTGCGCGCGACGGTGCTGGGCAGCCGCTGGAAGGTCGATGCGTTTGGCGGGCGCGTGGTCGTGTCGGACCCCGACGCGTTCGACCCTTGGAAGGACTCGGAGGAGCTGTGGGGCCTGTACGGCACACTGCAAGCCACCGAAAACATCAGCGTGGAGGCGTACTTTCTGGGCCTGCAGACGCGCACCACGGCGGCGGCGCCGATCAAGGGCGAGGACGGCAAGACCGGCGACCTGTCGCGCTATACGCCGGGCCTGCGTCTGGTGGGCTCGGCGCTCGACCACGCCTTGGACTTCGAGGCAGAAGTGGCGCTGCAGCGCGGGTCTCGGGCCAACGATGACGTGTCGTCGCACGCGCAGCATCTTTCGGTGGCCTACCGGTTCGCCACGCCAATGGCGCCCCGGGTCAAGGTCGAACTGAACCGCGCGTCGGGCGACAGTGACCCCAAGGATGGAACATCACAGACCTTTGTTCCGTTGTACGGCACCAGCCACGACCCGTACGGCATGGTCGACTTCTTCCGCTGGCAGAACATGGAGCAGGCCGGCCTGATCCTGTCCGCCCACCCACACGCAACCATCGACGCCTTTGTCGAGGGCCATCTGTTCGCTCTGGCCGATGCTCACGACAGCTGGGTCGACACGGGCGGCAACAAGCTGCGGGCCGGGCGCGTGAACGGTGGGGCCAGGACGGCGGGGCAGGAACTGGACGCCCGCGTCGCGTGGACGCCTTCCAGGCACTTCAAGGTGGACGTCGGCGCGGCACGCTTCCTGCCCGGTCAGCTGGTCGATGATACCCAAGCCGCGGGCAAGGACGTCGGACCGGCCGACTGGGTCTACCTGCAGGTGAGCGGGGTGCTGTAGCGGCGCCAACTGTCGGTCAGCGCACCGGACTCGCCCGCTGCTGCACCCCACCCACGTCGACGGCAGGAATTCGTGTTGCCGGTTGGCGAGATTCCCTTGTGTACGGCGGTGGTTGGCGGCTCGTTCAAGCGCTTGAATGGGGTCCGCAATACCCTGAGATCAGGGCACAAAAGGTCGGGAATTAGGGTTGTGGCGCGCCCCTCCCCGGCTGCCGCCCGCCCCTCCCCACTGCGCGATGTTTGGGGGCCGTGGGTGATTTCGTTGGCGCCATAGGGCGGGGCTCTCGATTCACCGGCAGCACCGGGTCTAGGGCACGCCGCCCGGTCGGGAGGTTTCCCCTCCCGATTCCGCCAGCGAAAGCACGGAACGCTCCGAGAACACTTTGGAATGGGGGGAAAGGCGCGGCAGCGCCGGGGCGGGGCGCGCGAAAGGTGTCCAGTGCCAAGTCCCGACAGCCCCGACTCGACAGCAGAAGACCGACAGGTTGACGGGGCGGGTGAGGAGGGCGTAGACCTTCGGACAGGCCTGTCGCGTGCAGGGGGCGCGGCCTGCAGCGGTGGCGGGCCGAGCGGCGAGCGGTCGCACGGTTGGTGACGGGCGCTTGGAGTTCCCCCGTAGCCCTTTGGCAACCATGAGAGACCCCGACAAGGTTGGGTCCCACCGAAGCTCACCTGAACCGGAGGCCTGTCATGAAGGACATCGATGACGGGACGCAAAGGCAGGCACTGGTCGCGAGTGCACTGCGGGCGTACGACCGTCGCCGACGCACGTCGCGGAAGGACCAGCACTCACGGGATGGTGTGCGGCTCGGCTTGCTCCTCTTGGCGTTCGCGGCCATGGTTATCGTGACCACTGCGCTTGTTGTCCAGGTGATCATTTGGTTCGAGGTGAGCCCCACCGACGCGTACTCCAGGTACTCGCGCGGCCACCACCCGACAGCCATGCAGAAATGCATCCTCAAGAATGGTGAGGAGTTCTGCGTCGCAGAAGCCCAGCAGGACCCGCAGCGCCCGCCTGAGAACTGACGCTTGGGTGCGGGCGTCAGAATCTGGCACCACAACCACTCGATTCACGCCAGAGAAACCGCCTGTTCCACCGGCTAGCCACGGCCCCCAGGTCTGAGGTCCAGCCCATCGGCCGCTTGCCACCCGTGCGCCCAAGCCGCGGCATCGACGCGAATGCCCCTGCCCTTGCCCAGTCGCAAGTGGTCGCGGACAAAGCGGTCCAGCGAGTCGCGATGGGAGGCGACGGCCGGATCGACACGCACGAGCGCAGCTTCGGTGAATTCCCCTCGGACCTGCTCGGCAACGCCCGCCAGCTTCTCGGCCACCGCTGCGACTACACCCACGCGAAAGGCCTCGTGCCACGCACGGTCCTTGCCCGCCCCGTGGGTCGCCGAGAGCCACTCGATGCGGGCGACCAGCCAATGCCAGACCTCAGCCACCGCAGCGCGGTCGCGTTCGCGCCCTGCAACGACGATCGCCTGCTCATGCCCCTGATCGAGGGTGTAGGCGACGCAGCCGTTGGCATCGGCAAGCGTGGTCGCCAGCACGACTTTCCACTTGCGCAGGCGCCTGCCGACGGCAAGCGGAGCATCGCGTCCGTCGGTGATGGGGTCGAGGTCGGGGGTGGTCGAGTGCTCGGCCTCGAGCCAAGCCTGCAGTCGGTGCCGCTCGATCAGCACTTGCGCCATGGCCGCCGCCGCCGCTGCTTCGTGAGCATTGGGTGACGTGGCCAACGCCAGCAACTTGCGCACACGGCTGGAGATCACGTGGTCGACGGTCATCACGGTCCGCTGCGTCCAAGCGCACCGCCTGGGAGGGCGCGGAAGGTAGAGCCTGGCGGGGGCCGGTGCAAGTCGACGGGGTCAGTCGAGGGTGTCGAGGGTGTCAGGACTAGACATGTGACATCTTTGCTTCGGCCCGGCCCGGCCCGGCCCGGCCCGGCCTGGCCCGGCCTGGCCCGTTGCGTTGCGAGCGAGTGGTCCTCTCCAAGCCATTGGATCGAGGCAGTTCGCGCACTCGGGGCGTGGACGATCTGGCACCGGCCGCCCTGCTGAAAAGTGTCAAGTGTCTAGTCCTGACCCCCCCACTCACCCCCTGAGAATCAATGGCTTGACAGGTGGTTGGGGCGGGCGTAGGCCGCGGAGATGGCCGCTTTCGTTCTCCGCCATCATCTGGTTTGAGGGTCCGGCATGAGGATTTCCACGCTCGTTCTGCTCTGCCTGACCGCTGCCTGCGGCCAGAGTACGGTGGGCGCGGGGACCGAACCCGGCTGCGTCGCGGACCAGTCCCGGTGCGAGGTCGAGGGCGCGCTTGAAGTTCTGTCGTGCACTGCGGACGGCGCGTGGACTGTTCTCGATTGCCCACTCGGCAAGGCCTGTTCGCGCGCGGTAGGCCGATGCATGGACCCGTGCAAGCCTGGCGAGGCGCGCTGCGAGGTCGGCGGTGCGGCTTTCCGGCTGACGTGCGACGGCGCGGGGGTCTGGGCCAACGAGCCTTGCGTCTCCGGGCGAACCTGCGACTTGACGAGCGCTACGTGTGTCGAGCCCTGCAAACCAGCCGCCCGTCGGTGCGTAGCCGGTCTGCCCGGTCAAGTCGAAACGTGCGGCGCCAACGGGGTGTGGTCGACCGCGACGTGCGGCGATGAAGACGTGTGCTCGCCCGCGACGGCCGCGTGTGTCGCTGCCACCTGTGCGCCCGGACAGATGCGCTGCGAGGGGGCCGGGGCGTCCGGGGCGCGCGGTCTCTGCGCACCGCACCGGATGGGGTTCGTCGCCCACGACTGCCCGGCGGGGACGGCGTGCGTCGCTGAGCCCAACGGTGCAACGTGTCGCAAGGTGGTCTGCGACCCCTCAAAGACCGGCTGCTCGATCGACCTCGCCGCGGTGGTGACCTGCGAGCCGGACGGCACGGCCTTCAAGAGCCAACCGTGCGGAATTGCCGAGACCTGCGAGGCCGGCGCCTGTGTGCCCGCAACCGTGCCGCTGGGCGGAGTGCTGCAGCGCTACCCTCCTTCGACTGAGCAGCCCCTGCACCTCGACCCCGGCCGATACGCGCTCGCCGTCGTCAGCCTGCAGGTCGGCTCGGCGACCGACATCGATTTCCCCGTGTCCGTCACCGGCAAGGTTCTGTCACCGCCGCCCCCCGACCCGGTTCCGCCACCACCGCCGAACGCGGAGGTGCCGCCCGGATTCCGCTGCGCCACTCCCTTCCTGCTGCTGCAGGCACCGGCGGTCGGCCCGCCGCTTCGCCCGGTGCCGGCCAAAGCCGTAATGACGCCCAAGCCGGGCGATGAACGCCTGTTCCACGTCGCCAGCGCGAAGGGCTATTCATCCACCGTGTCTCGCAACGGCTTGCTCCGCAAGACGACGCCAAGCGCGAACTTCTGGGAGGACATCACCCAGTCGGCCCCCGGGGCGTACCTGCCGGAAGGCATCCTCTCCGAGCTCGCGTACCGGGTTGAGGTCGGCGTAATCCCGCGCAACACCGCGATCTTTGGTGAACTGACCGATCTCGATGGCAACGGCCGCATCGACGTCTTCGTCACCTCGGCGGTGGCTTCTGGCGTCACGGCGTTCGTCAGCCCCGCCACGTTGTTTCCCGCAAACTACTTCGCGGCCGTGGACACCGGAGAGATCGTCTACGTCTCGCCCCAGGCCACGAAGGGACCGGACGCGCCCGCGGTTCTGGCGCGGGTCCTTGCGCACGAGGTGCAACACCTCATCTATATTGGCCGTCGGATCGCGCTCTACGACGGCGCGCCCACCGAGGTCGTGTTTGGCCAGCTCGGCGACGTGTTCGCAACCGAGGGCATGGCTCAGGTCGCCGCGAGCTGGTCCGGCCACAAATCCTCAACGGAAGCAGTCTTGGCACTTGCATACCCCGCGGAAATGTCGGCCGTGGACCTCTTCGCCACGAGCTACGGTCAGGCGGTCGACAAGGGTGTGGGCTACAGTCACGCGCTGCTCGTCCAAGAGTACCTCTTCGAGCAGGCCGGTGCGGTCGCGTTCGCGGGGCAGGGCGGCGTGCAGGATCAAGGGGGACGCGCCTTCGTGGACCAATTCACCAATGGACAGATGGGGCCTGGCCGGTTGGCAGCCATGGACGGACGGAACTTCGGCCAAGTCTACGTCGATTTGGGGACGGCGCTGCTGCTCGCGAGCCTGCCCGTGACCGCGCTGTCGAATGCGACGGCGGCACAGCCACGGTTCCACTTCCGCCCAGTGGCCACCGATGCCGCTTTCGACGGCGACATCGGCGTCGCGCTCGAAATCAAGAGCAAGCCTTTGGTCCGTCGCACGCCTTGGGACGAGCGCAGCACCTTCTTGCGGCTCGGGGGCATGGCGTTCCTCGACTTGGCGGTGGGCGCAGGTGGCGCCGAGGTCGTCGCCACCGCGCCGAACGTTGCGCTCGTCCTCGTGCAGTACGTCGAGCAGTAGCCACTGTGAAGCGGTGTCAGGTCGAGGGTGTCAGGACTAGACATGTGACATCTTTGCTTCGGCCCGGCCCGGCCCGGCCCGGCCTGGTCCGTTGCGCTGCGAGCGAGTGGTCCTCTCCAAGCCATTGGATCGAGGCAGTTCGCGGACCCGGGGCGTGGACGATCTGGCACCGGCCGCCCTGCTGAAAGGTGTCAAGTGTCTAGTCCTGACACCCGTGACACCCGTGACACCCGTGACTCACCCCTGACCACCCCAGACACAGCGTTGACGGTCGCGCTTGGCGGCGAGCACACTCACCGGGTCCGGGGTGACCCCGGCGATTTGCCCATCCAAGTTGGGAGGTATTGATGATGCGTCGAATTGCGATGCTGGCCATTTCGCTCAGCGGCTTGCTGTGCGGCTGCGCCACGATCTACCCGCAGGTATCGGTCAGGCATTTTGGATCGATGGACCCGGACCGGGACGAAAGCGTGGGCTTCGCAGCCAACGCCACGGCGACCCAGAACCGCCTTGGGGGCGTCACACCCAACGTAGAGGTCATCTCTGGCGAGATGCCGGAAGGTCTGGCCCTGCAAGAGAACGGCAACAAAATCGTCATTCAGGCCGGCGCCGAGGGCAAGTACAAGGTGCTTGGCGAGGTCGAGGCCGACTACAATCAGGCGGCCGCAGAGATGATCTGGCGCAACCTGTGGTGGACCTGGGCCTACGACGAGGGCTGGCGCAAGGTCGTCTGCTATCCCCAAGTGCCGCTGAAAATCCTGACCCTCGGCATCTGGGCTTACATCCCCACCGCCTGGCCGTGCTGGGCGATGGTCCCCGGGGACGAGACGGACCGCCAGCGCGCTCTGGTGCGAAGCGTCAAACACGGCGTCGCGGCGATGGGCGGCAACCTCGTCATCGTGACGGAGAGCGGCACCACCAACGTCGTGACCGTCAGCGGCAACAACTACTCTGCCACTGGAGTCGTGCAGCAGGTGAAGAACACGTCCTTGAAGGGTTTCTCGGTCAAGAAAGAGTGACGAGCGTGTCACCTGACACGCGACATCTCTGCTTCGGTCCGGTCCGTTGCTTGGCGCGCGTAGTCCTCTCCATGCCGTTGGATCGAGGCAGTTCGCGGACCCGGGGCGTGGACGACCTGGCACCGGCCGCCCTGCTGAAAGGTGTCAAGTGTCTAGTCCTGACACCCGTGACTCCCCTGCCACGCCTGCCCTGACACCCCTGCCCCCTCCGCCACCCCACACTTTCTGGCCAGCGGAAAACCGACAGGTTGACGGGGGGTTGAGGCGGGCGTAGACCTTCGGACAGGTTTGTTGCGTGCCCGGAGACGGTCTGCGGGTGGTGGCGGGCCGGTTGCGCGGGTCTGGAGGCTGGTGATGGTCGCTTCGACTTCCTGCACGTATGGCTTGCGGCTGGCGGGGATCTTGCTGGGCAGCTTGGTCGCCGCCTGCGGGGCATCGAGCTCGGGCGAGGATGCAGCCACCGTCTTGGACCAGACCACCCCCGACACGGCCGAGGTCGTGGACGCCCTCGATGTCCCTCCAGACGCGCCGGCCGATTTGGCCACGGACGCCTCGCCGCAGGCACCGATGGCGTGCGCCGCGGCGGCGTGCGGCTCTTGGCTCGAAGCTTGCGAGCAAGCGGCTGCCTGCAAGCCGTTTCTGGACTGTGCGACGAGCTGCCCCACGAGCTCCTGCGTCATCGAATGCGGCGCAGGCGTCGAGCCCTCGCGGTTGCAGGTGGTGCTGTGTGCCGCGGTCGAGGGATGCCTGACGATCCCCGTGTCGAAGTGCGGCAACGGCTACTGCGACGCCACGGAGTCGCCGAAGTCCTGCCCCGGTGACTGCCCGACGGCACCTTGTGGTGGACGATACCAAGAGGCCTGCGGTCCGGGCGCTTACTGCAGCCACCTGACTGGCTTGTGCGTGGATTGCCAGTTCAACAACGACTGTGCGCCGTGGCAGGAATGCGTCGCGGGCGCCTGCGTCACGGCCGGTGCCCCCCACTGCGGCAACGCGAAGTGCGAGTCGGGCGAGGACGTGGCCGGTTGCCCGGTGGATTGTGGCGGCGTGGACCCTGTCGCGTGCGCGAAGGATGGTTGCGTCGACGCGTACGGGGCCTGCGAGGCGACCGCCGCGTGTGCAACGCTGCTAGGCTGCCTGGCGGAGTGCCACGGCGCGCTTGACTGCTACGGAAAGTGCGCGATCCAATACGGAGTTCAAGGCCTGCAGACCTTCCTGCCTTGGGTCACCTGCGCGCGCGGGCTGGGCTGCCTGTAAGCGGTGTCAGGACTTGCCACCTGACATCCCTTGCCCACGACCGACCACCGCGTCCGGTCCGCGGGCTGTGCGGCGCACTGGCGCGAAAAGGTGTCAAGTGTCTAGTCCTGACACCACTACCCAACCCCTACCGCCCCTGATTCGCCGGCTTCTGCAGCCGACAAATCTCGTACCACGCCGCGATCTTGGCGTTGTGCGACGAGGGGCCGTACTGCGTCATCGGGTTGTCGATCAGCGCCTGGGCGGACTTGCGCAGCTGGCCGCACACGCCGGTCTGGACGCGCTCGTCCACCGTCTTCGAGTCCGGCAGGCTCTTGGCCAGGATCTCTTCGGCCGCGGACACCGTGTTCGTGGGCAGCGTCGCGTCCAGCAGGGCCTGGTCGGGCTCGACGTGGAACTTGCGCAGGAAGTTGTGGATCGCCGTGCGGCGCGTGTCGTCCAGCGGCGCGCGGCGGATGAATTCAGCCTGGAAGGTGTCGGACTTCGCGTTCTTGCGCATGTCCAGGGCTGACGTCAGCTCGGTGGCCCAGATGCCGGCGAAGAACGCGCGCGGCGCCTCGAACTCCAGTCGCGGGAAGCGCTCGCGGAACGGCGTCTCGAAGGTCGAGCACAGGCGATTCACCGTCGCCGGGCCGGTCAGCTGCGTCGTCATCCACTCGTCCAGCGCAATCGGCAGCCGCCACTCGTCGTAACCGGTCAGGTCGGCCTTGACGGCCGGCTGGTTCAGCATCGCGAACGCCTTGGCGGCATTGAGCTCCAGTGGCTCGAAAGAAGCGACCAGCGCGAAGTCCCCTTGCAGCAGCTGGAAGATGGCGACGTTGGGCAGCACCGACCGCAGCGTGCAGATGGTGTCGCGCAGCAGGTCGTCGGTCGTCTCGTACGTGTGGATCCACTGCACCAGCACGCCGTTCGGGCGCAGTTTCTGCCGCACGCGCTGGAAGTGCTCGGTCGTGAACATGTCCGCGATGCCCGCCACCCAGGGGTTCGAGGGCTCGGAAATCACGAGGTCCAGACTGGCATCGGGCAGCGAGGCCATCACCTCTCTGGCGTCGGCCACCCGCACCGAGACGTTGGGGCGCTCCAGCACCTTGCCATTCTTGTGGGCGAAAAAGCGCGCGACCTGCAGCACGGCGGGCGACAGCTCAGCCACCGTGACGCGGGTGTTCGGGTGCGACGAGGCGGCGCCTGCCGTCTGGCCGGTGCCAAGGCCCACGATGAAGACGTCGTGCGCGTCGGGGCGGAACAGGAAGCCCAGGTGGCCCAACATGATCTGCGTGGTCGCATCGCCGGTGCTGCCGTCCGGCTTGCCGTTGGTGCGGAACAGCATCATGCCGCTGGACATGCGGTCGACCGTGATCGAGGCGTCCTTGCCGTCGTTGCGGAACAGGGTGACAGCGGTCTGGTCGCGCACTTCCTGGTCCACGGCATCCAGAGACTTGGCGCGGTTGCGGAACAGGCCCATCTGCAAGCGGGAAGCGGGCGGCGTCAGCGCGGCGAATGCGACGGCCGCCAGCACGGCCGCCCCCAGCAGCGCCATGGGAACCAGCCGACGCGGGCGGGGCAGGGCGACAAACGCCACGACCAGCGACAACACCCCTGCGGCACAAAGGGTTTTCTCCAGACCCAGCCACGGCATGACCAGAAAGCCGGTCGCCAGCGAGCCGACCAGATTGCCCAGCGTGTTGGTGCCGAGGATCCAGGCGGTCGCGCGGTCGGGGCGAGCACCGGTGCGGTCGGCGGCAGACAGCAGCAGCGGGAACGAAGCGCCCAGCGCCAAGGCAGCAGGCAGCAGGTGCAGCGCGGTGAAGCCGCCTCCCAACGTCAACCAGAATCCGTAGTTCTCGGGGATGGGCGTCATGCGGACGCGCAGGCGCAGCAGGTCGACCGGCAGGTCGTTCATCCGCCACACCAGCCACAGCGCCGCCGTTGCCGCCACCACTTGCGCTGCGACGAAACCCTTGATGGGCGAGCCGCCGCGGTTGACCCATCGGCCAGCCAGACCGCTGCCGATCGCGATACCGGCGATCACCACCGCCAGCATTGCCGAGAATGCGTAGGCACTTCCGCCCAGCGCAAGGCCGTACAGACGCGTCCACGCGACCTCGCTGGCCAGCGACGAGATGCCCGTCAGTCCGGCGGCCGTCACCAGCCACGGCAGGGCCGGGATCGTGGCGTCGCGCTGCGGACCGCGAACCGGGCGGTCCATGGCGGCCGCCGTCTGCGTGCCAAAGACCAGGATGGCCAGCAGGCCCGAGGTCGCGCTGATGGCGGCACCCGTGTGCAAGGTCGCGTCCAGACCCAGGTTTTCGATCAGCCAGAAGCCGGCGATCAGCGCGCCCGCGGCGGCACCGGCGGCATTCAAGGCGTAGTACTTCGACACCAGGCGCACCGCGTCGTCGGGGCACAGGCGCTCGACGCCCGCGGCAAGCACCGGCAGCGTGGCGCCCATTGCGGCCGACAGCGGCAGGATCAGCAGACCCGCCGTCACCAGTCGCGCGAGGATCGAGGTCAAGGTCGTCGGGTCCAAGCCCAGACCACGGTAGCCGGTGAAGGCGACGTCGGCGAGAATCGGGAACAACAACACCCAGATGGCGACGAAGATCTC
Source organism: uncultured Myxococcales bacterium (assembly GCA_903955385.1). Lineage (GTDB taxonomy): Bacteria > Myxococcota_A > UBA9042 > UBA9042 > UBA9042 > CAJBNH01. Next base: position 72,704 of record CAJBNH010000143.1, read on the forward strand.
CAAGGCGCCAAACGCCACCAACGGCCGCTTCAGTCGGGCCAGCGCCTTCTCGCCCCAGCGGCCGACCGCCAGCGCGCCCAGGGCCATGCCGCCCAGAAACACGCCCAGCGTGACGGCTTGCGAGGCGCCCGACGAGCCCAAGTGGACCGACAGCAGACGCGACAGCGTGACCTCGTAGCCCAAGCCGGCGGCGCCGGTGAAGCACAGCAGCAGGGGCAGAAGCAGGTCCAGCGCGGTGCGGCGTGACGGGGCAAAGACGGCGGCCATGGTTCCTCCGCGGACGGGAAAAGGCGAGTTGCCAAAGGGTGCTAACACCGGTCACGGCACGGGGCAAGGGCGTCCGGGCGGTCGTTGGGTGGAAAGACGCGCGGTCAGCGCACGGCAGCCGTGTCGTCGCCGTCGTGTTCCTCGTCTTCGTCGTCCTCGTCCGCGTCTTCCTCGTCGTCGGGGTCAGCCGGCAGCGGCTCGCGACCTCGGTCCAGCAGCGCAGTGACGCGCTCGTGCACTTGGGGGTTGGAGTCGTCGTCCAGCGCCTCGATCGATGCCCACAGCCGGTCGTCCAGCGCCTGCGGCGGCCACTGCAACAGCGCAGAGGCGGCGACCATGCGCAGGTTGGGGCTGGGCGCTTGCAAGCACGCATCCAGCAGGTCGATGTGGCGTCCGGGTCGACCCGACAGCGTGGCCAGCAGCGGCAGGATCCGCGCCTCCAGCGACTTCGGCACCATCTTGTCGTCGTCGCCCGCGGCGTGCTTGGTGGTGCTGCACGACTCGCACCCGGCCTGACTGGCGGGCGAGCACAGGTCTTCTTCGCGGTCCCGACGCTCATGCAGCGCCGTCAGCGCCAGAGGCACCAGCACGTCCAGGGCATCGTCATCCAGGCGCACCATCAGAGCCAGCGACCAGGCGCCCTCGTCGTCCGGTGCGGCCTGCACGCGCTCGATCAATGCTTGCCGCACAGGCACTTCGGCCAGTCTGGCAGCCGCCAGCGCCTGAACCGCGACTTCCGGGCGGTCCGACGCCAGATCGGCCAGGATCCGCTCTCGCCACGTCCCGCCCACGCGCGGAGCACGGCTCAGCAGGTCTTTCAGTGCCTGTTCCAGCTGCTTGGCCAGATCCGGACCCCAGCCTGCTGCCAGCTCGTCGTCCCCCAGATCGGGCGCTGAGCACACCAGCCGCGCCAGCTCCAGCGCCACCAGGTCGCCGGGTCCGCCTCCCGCGTCCTGAACCGCCTTGCACCAGTCCCGCACGATCGGCGCCACACCGGCGACATCGAAGTCGTCGTCGGCCGGCCCCTCGCCCAGCGCCGCCTCGCACAACGCCGCGATCACATGGCCGATCATGTCCAGCAGCACTTCGTCTTGCGGTGTGGCACGGGCCGCCCGCTGCGTGATCGCCGCAAAATCGCACGCTTGCGCCAGCGCCGGCGCCGTCCAGCCCATGCCGGGCACCCGCTCGACCGCCGCACGCAGCACCAGCTCCTGCTTGCCCGCATCCAGCTCAAACTCGCACAGGCGCTCGACGATCTCGACCCGGGCGGGGCCACTCGCGTGGGGAAGCAGCGTCCACAGACCGGCCTCCTCGACATCGTCGTCGACGTCGGCAAAGGCGGCGTGCAGGTTGATCTTGGCGCCGGCCTTCAGCTTTTCGACCAGCTCCTCCAGCGAAGGTGGGGCGGGCCGGCCGGCCTCAGGGGTGGAAGTGCTGCCGAACACGCGTTGCCAGAAACCCATCGAGCCCTCCGCACCGCAGACGGACGCGCCGCGGGCGGGCGTGTTGTCGCGGATTCGCGGTGAAGCGGCAAGGGATCGCAGGCGTCAAAGGCTGGAAGCGACCTGTTCGCAGGTCGGTGCTTGCCATCGCGACACGGCTTCGGTACCAGAGCAGTCGGGTTCGGCCACGGACCCGGGGGAGACGACGATGCGCGCAAAGCTAGGGGTCCTGCTGGTGATCGCGATGATGACGACCAGCTGCGAGTTGCTGCAACAGGTGGTCGACGCGCAGGCGACGGCAGGGATGCTGCCCGGGGTGACATATGAGGCGGCCGACCTGGTCGAGGCCCCGTCGCGGTCGGCCATGAGCGCGTGGATGTGCCCGCGAGTCTTGGTGGATGGGGGATTCAGCGCTTCGGTCGCTCAAGTGGCGTGTCTGCCGCTGGGTTTTGCACCGCCGTCCGCCAGCCTGCGGGTGTCGTTCGATCTGCGTTTCAAGGTGGCCAATCCCAACAACTTCCCGATTCCGGTCGCCCAGCTGCTGATCGCCGCGAAGGTCTTTCCGGGGGCGGGCGTGCAGACTTTGGGGGCGGTGTGCGTGCAATTCTGCCAGCCGGGACAGGCGGGCTGCACCGGGCAGCCAGGCCCGGGAGCGTGCGCGGCCAACGGCCAGGACATCCGATCGGCAGAGGACTTCCGGCGCGCGGCGGCGAACCTGCTGCTCGCCACGGGCATTCAGGCGCTGGGAGGCCAGCAGCCGACCTTCGAGATGCCGCAGGTGATGTCGGGCCAAGAGCTGACGCTGGTCGCGCGTTTCTCGTTTGGTCCCGAGGCGTTGTTGGCGATCTTGCAGAAGGTGGCCAAGCAGTCGCTGTCGCAGCTGCAAGGCGGCAAGAAGGTCGTGTTCTCCATTCCGTATGACATCGAGGGTTCGGTCTGGTTTGACGTTGGCTCGCTCGGCCGAGTCGCGGTGGGCTACGGACCGGCGTCGGGGACCTGGGTGCTGCCCGATCAGGCGCTGGTCCTCTAGCCACAACCACCTGTTTGTACGCGTAAAAAATGGAACGCCGGCAAGCCTCGGCAGGTGTGGCGGCCTGCACGCCCCGGAACCGCAAGTAGCGGCTTGCTCCCACGCGCCACCTTGATCAGAATCGCGCGGTTACAGGCAGCCGAAGGACATGTGAGAAAGGAGTCAGCGTGGCGAAGATCTTCTTCTACAGCGACGAGGGTGAGCTTCAGGAAGTTGGCGCAGGGCCCGACCTTGCCGAGGTCCTGATCGGCCGACACAGCACGTGTCCGATCCGCAGCTCAGGCCAGACCGTTTCGCGCTTCCACGCGCGCGTGACCTATCTGGAAGGCGAGTACTATCTGGAGGATCTGGGCTCCTCGAACGGCACCTTCTGCGAGGACCAGCGCCTGCCGCCGCGGGCGCCCCTGCTGCTGGCGGACGGCACGCTGTTCAAGTGCGGCGCCTTCGAGCTTCGGCTGGACTACGACGACGAGGATCTGGACCGCGCGGCGAACGCCCTGTTGCGCCCCGTGGCCCCGCCGCCGCCGCCGCCCCCGCCTCCTCCCCCCCCGCCGCCGCCTCCGCCGCCGGGATTTGCCGCAGCGCCGCCTCCTCCTCCGCCCCCGCCTCCGCCGCCACCACCACCTCCGCCGCCTGCGGTCGTGGTGCCGCCGCCGCCCCCTCCGCCACCGCCACCTCCGCCGCCTGCAGTCGTGGCACCGCCGCCGCCTCCTCCGCCCCCGCCGCCCCCGCCCCCGCCGCCCCCTGCGTCCGTTCCCCGCGCGCCGCATGTGGTCGTGCGCGACCCCGGACTGCCGGTTGGCGAGGCCGACAAGACCCTGTACGCCAACGAGAGGTTCGACAGGCTGCCCCACTCGGACCTGATGACCGTGTCGCGCGCCACGCAGGAAGTCATCGACTCGCACCTGCTGGTGCAAGCGTCCCCGGAACCGGAACCTGAGCCCGCACCCGAGCCGGAAGCCGAGCCTGCACCTGAGCCGGAAGCCGAGCCCGCGCCTGAGCCGGAAGCCGAGCCCGCGCCTGAGCCGGAACCTGAGCCCGCGCCTGAGCCGGAAGCCGAGCCCGCGCCTGAGCCGGAAGCCGAGCCCGCGCCCGAGCCGGAAGCCGAGCTCGCGCCTGAGCCGGAACCTGAGCCTGCGCCTGAGCCGGAAGCCGAGCCCGCGCCCGAGCCGGAAGCCGAGCCCGCGCCCGAGCCGGAAGCCGAGCCCGCGCCCGAGCCGGAACCCGAGCCCGCGCCCGAGCCGGAAGCCGAGCCCGCGCCTGAGCCGGAACCCGTGGATGACATGCAAGTGGCCGTCGCAACAGTGGAACCTGACCGGGTCGATCCGCATCTGGCGGAGCTGGAGGACCTGCTGGTCGAGGCCCTCGCTGGCCGGTCGAGTGCCGAGGCGTCGGTTGACCTGTTGCGCGGTCAGCTGGAGCAGCAGGCCCAGGCGTTCGAGGTCGAGCGTGCGCGGGCCGAGCGGCAGTACGAGACCGAGCTGCAAGCCCGCATCAATGCCGAGGTGGCCGAATCGGACGCCATGGAGGCAAGCGAGGCCGTGGCGAAGGAACTCGCGGCGCTGCGGGCAGAGCTGGCACAGGCGCACGAGGAGTCCGAGCGGCTGTCCCAGGAGCTGGCGGTCGCCGTGACGGCTGCCCAGACCGAAGGGGGAGCGCGGGACGCCGATGTGGCCGCCGCCGTGGCCTCTGCCGATGCCTCCCGACAGGACTTGGAGCAAGCCCGTCAGGAGGCCGCGACCCGGCAGCACGAGCTTGAGGCGGTTCGTGAGGAGCTGGAGATCGCTCGTCAGGAGATCGACGCGGCCCGGCTGGAGCGCGACGGCGCACAAGACGGTCTCGAGGCAGCGCACGTCGAACTGACGGCCGTTCGCGAGGAGTTGACAGCCGTTCGCGACGAGCTGGCCGCAGCCCAAAGCGCCGCAACCGGTGGCAGCGAGGAACTGGCCGCAGCACAAGCGGAAGCTGCGGCGCTGCGTGAGGAACTGGCCGCCGCGCAGGCGGAAGTCGCGGGCGCGCAGACCGGTGTCGATGCGACGGGGCGGGAGCTGGAACAGGTGCGCGAGCGCCTGACGGCGGCCGAAGCCGATGCCGCGACGCTGCGTGAGGAAGCGGCCGCTCAGGCGACCCGCTGGGAGGGTGCCGTTGCGGAGCGCAGCGACATCGACCGCAAGCTCGCGGACTTGGAGCTGGCACTAAACGAGACCCGCGCGAGCGCCGACCGCACGTTGGAGGAATTCGTCAACACTCAGGACGACTTGGAGCAGGCGCGGTTGGCAGCGGCGCAAGCTGATGCGGGCACCGTGACGCTGCAGGCGCAGGTGGAGGCGGCCGAGCAAGCCGTGGCGGCCGCGACCGAGCGCGCCGTGTCCCAAGAGGCGGAATTGGCGCGCGTGCAGGCGGCGTTGGCTCACGCGCAGGAACAGGCGGAGGCCAGTGCCCGTGAGTGCCAGGCACTTTCGGTGCAACTTGCTGAAGTTCGTGAGGATTCTGAGGCAGGTGCGCAGCGGCTCGGCGACTTGCAGGATGCCTCGGCGGCGGCACGCGCGGCTCAGGAGCGAGCAGAGGCCGCGCTGGTGGACGAGGGTGCGTTGCTCTCACAAGCGACGGCCGAAGTCGAAGTCCTGCGCGCGAATCTGGTCCAAGCCCAGGTCGAGGCGACTGAGCTGGCGGACCAGTCGGGCCAGCTGGGGATGCAGCTTGGGGAAGCCCGCACGGAACTGGCCGAGGCCGCCGCGAGAACGGCAGAGCTGCAGACGGCCCTGGCGCACGCCCAGACCCAGGCCCAACAGGCGCGCGAAGAGGCGCAGCAGGCCAAGGCAGAGGCCGCCGCGGTGCCGGTTGCGCCGGCCGCAGGACCGAACCTGGCCCTGCTGGCGCAGATCGTGGATGAGATCTACGGCGTTGTGTCGTCGTTCCGGTCGGACCTGGAGTCGGTGGCCGACGCGGCCCTGCTGCTGGTCAGCGACCAAGCGGACGAGCGCGGCGAGGGCGCCGAAGTGATGCGCGACGCCTTGGATTCGTGCAAGTCGCGGTCGGGCGAGCTAAAGTCGATGGTGGGTCGGCTGCGCGGTCAGATCGAGAAGACCTGACGTGATCCGGGAAAGCTAGCGGTCGGCAGGTCCGGGAAGGTCGCGCCGCGCCCGCTGGTGCCGCAGCTGCAGGTGGATGCGCGCCAGATCGCTTGCCGCGCGCGCCATGTGATGCAGCCGCAGCTTCGAGCCGGCCACGTCGCGCCAGGTCCGCAGCGGAACCTCCAGAAATTGTGCAGAATTCAACGCGGGTTGCCCCTGTGCGCCGAACAGCAGGCGGGCCAGCAGCTCGACGTCGAAGATCCAGCGCGTCTCGAACGGGGTGTCCAGCGCCGCGCGCAGGGTGGCACTCGCGCGGAACAGCTTGGCGCCGCACTGCGTGTCGTAGACAGCAAGACCCAGCGCCAGCGACGCCGCGGTGGCGAACACCCGGCCCAGGTAGTGGCGAAGGGCCTTGCGTTCCACGGCGTTGCCAAGCAGACGGACCCGCGAACCCAACACGACTTGCACCTCGGGGCGCTCGCGCATCAGACCGGCGAGCCGCAGCAGCTCGTCGACGGGCGTGGAGAGGTCGGCGTCCAGATAGGCGACGACCGCCGCGCCGTCCTGCAGCGCTTGCAGCAGCCCACGACGCACGGCCTCTGCCTTGCCTGAATTGTGCTCCAGCGACAGCCACTGTGCGCGGCCGGACGAGCGGTCGCACACGTCGCGCAGCAGGTCCTCGGTTCCGTCGCGCGAGCCATCGTTCACGAACAGCACCGACACACCGTCCTGCCGCGCGAGGCGCAGGAACTCCACAGGATCCAAGCGTTCTGCCTCGTTGTAGCAGGGAACGACCACCGTCACTTGGGGTATCGTCACTTGCAGCATAGCGCCCACCAGGACAGGCCGGGGAGGTCGGCGCCCGTGCGCGCCCCCCACCGGGAAACCGCGTTGTCGGCGGCGAGAACCGCTTGCACGGCGCCCGTCACCAGCCCGCCGTGGCGCCACGCCAGCGCGGTCGGCTGCGGCGTGGCAGGCGGCCGCAGACGCTCGGACACCAGCGTCAGCACCCGAGGCAGCAATAGACCGTGAAACAGCCCACCAGACGACAGCACCCGCAGACCCACCGACGCCAATACCGCCTGGGCTTGCTTGGGCGCATAGCGGCGGTGGTGCAGCAAGGCCGCGTCGTGGCTGGTGAAAAGCGGCTGCCACGCCGGGACGCTGACCAGCACGCGTCCGTTCGGCTGCAGACGTTCGAGCAGGTTCTGCAGGAAGGCGGCGTCGTCCTCGACATGTTCCAGGATATCGAGCAGCAGGATCAGGTCGAAGGGGCCAGGCGGCAGGTCGTGGTGCAGGTGCAGGCCCGTGGGCAGCAGCGGATCACCAGGCGATTCGATGGGATAGCCCGTGTCGACGCAGTGGATCTCAGCGCCGGGCGACAGCCGGGGCAGCAGCGACCGCGCCAGGAAGGCATCGCCTGCGCCCACGTCGAGCACCCGCCGCGCCGTCGTCAGCACGCCCGCGTCGGCCAGCGCGCGCGTGAAGAACCGCAGCCGTGCGGTCTCCCACGGGTGTCGGGTCGCGGTGGCGTGTGGGGACTCGCGCAGGTCGGCCATGGCCATCCTTGTCAGCAGGCGGCGGACCTTACCGTTGGCCTTGCGGGCTGGCAAGGAAGCGCGCCGACCCGTAGACTGCACGGGATGCGTCCGCCTGCCCACCCCTTTTCCCTGTCGGCTCGCTTTCTTGGCGCGGTCGTGGCGTTGACCGCGGCGGTTGCCTTGCCGGCAGCCGCAGCTCCGCGCGCCCAAGTGACCGTCGATGTGGGCCGTGGCTGCGACCGCAAGGCCGTGCATCGCGAAGTCGACCACCTGCGAGGCAAGTTGGGCCGCTGCCTGACCACGGAGCACGGCCAAGCCCAAGTGAGGATTCGGTTTCGCCCAGATGGCACCCGCCGCGATCTGCGCTCGACCGGCGACCAGCCGCGGCCGGTCCTGCGCTGCCTGGAGCGACGGCTGAAGACATGGACGTCGACGCCGGTCAAGGGGGCGCGGACCTGCGAGGTGACGCTGGCCCTGCAGCGGTTGCCCACGGGCACGGACCGGCCCCACGCCGAGCAGCAGCAGGAACTCGGCAAGCCCGAGTAAGTGCCTGGCATGCGTGGGATTTCTGGACACTCGCGCTGCGTGGGTCGCCTGTCGGTCGACGGTCTCAGGAGCAAACCTCCCTCAGACCGCCCCCGTCACCTGGCATCCCGAACCATCGCATCCAACCGGTCCAGCCCGGTCCGCACGACCTCCAGCTCGGGTCCGAACGAGATGCGGACGTGCCCTTTGAGGCGCGAGCGGATGTGGCTGCGGCGCTTGCCCGGGTTGACGTCGAAGAATTCACCAGGCACCACAATCACTTGGCGCTCCAGCGCGGCGCGGAAGAACGCGTGACCGTCTTGCAGGCTCGGCGGCAGGTTTTCCAGCGAGGCAAAGCAGTAGAAGGCGCCCACCGGGGCCGGGTCGAGCGTGAAGCCCGCCGACCGCAGCCGGTCCATCGACAGCTGGCGTTTGAGGTCGAATGCCGTCTGGATGGCCCGCGCCTCCTGGTCGGCCACATCGCGCTCCAGAAGGGGCAACGCCGCGCGCTGCAACAGGTGCGAGGGGCCGCCGTCGAGAAACGAACCCGCCGACGCCACCCGCTCGATGACGTCCTTGGGGCCGACGGTCCACGCCAGCCGCCAGCCGGGATAGCGCCAGTTCTTGGTCAGGCCATCGACGACGATGACGGGGTCCTCGTTGACGTCCTCGACGTACCGGCACGCGCTGACAGAGGGACCGTCGGCGGCGGCAGCGCCATAGAGGTAGTGGCTGTAGAACTCGTCGAAGATCAGGGCGCAGGAGAGGTTGCGCGCGACGTCGATGCAAGCCCGCAGCCCGCCGCCGCGCAGCACCTGACCCGTCGGGTTGCAGGGGTTCGACAGCAGCAGGGCGGACAGGCCCTTGCCGATCACCTCGGCCTTCAGCCGCTGGGGGGTCAGGGCAAAACCGTCGTCGGCATCGACCACCACCGGAATCGGAACGAAGGCCTTGAAAATATCCAGCAATTCTTCGTACGCCGTGTAGTCCGGCAGCAGGTGGCCCAAGTGGATGTTGCCCAGCGTGGCGGCCAACCGGGTCAGCGCCGTGCGCCCGCCCGCTGAGATGGCGACGTTCTCAGCCGTGTACTGCGACGGCATCCCCTTGCGGTAGCGGGAGTTGTAGAGGGCGGCGACGGCCTCGCGCAGCTCCCATAGGCCCGCGACCGGCGCGTACTCGTGCGTCGAAGGGTCGATGTCGATATGCGTCATGCGCGGCGCGGCGCCGGGCAGCGGACCGGTTTCCGGCGCGCCTTGGCCCAGGTTGGCCCAGTCGGGATGGCCGTAGTGGAAGCCGTGGGAGGCCGCCTCTGTCATCACGTAGATCACGCCAGTGCGCGGCACCGGCCGGAAGATCGGGTGTTCGTCGAGGTCCATCGTGTGCGTCCGGGGCAGGCAGGCGGGGGGAGGAGGGCAGAAGTCTAGCCGAGGAATCCGCCTACGCCAGCAGATCGTCCATTCCGGACTTCTCGCGACGCACCGCGTCATGCTACACCGACTTCCCATGGACGAGTCGCCCCGGAGACCCCCAGCCCACCGCACCCGACCGGCCCGCATCCTGCTGCTGGGGCCCGCGCCGCCGCCGTATGGGGGCCTGCAGACGCTGGGCCTGCGGATGACGGCGTGGCTGCAGCGCACGGGCCGCGAGGCACGTCTGATCGACCTGGCCCACGAGAGCGGCTCGCGTCAGGCCGTCCACCGCAAGGACGTGCAGCCCTGCGGCGATTCGCTGCCGTCCATCGCCAGGCAAATCGCGCTGTTTCGCCCGGATCTGGTCCACGCGCTGCTGCCCGGCTGGCGCCCCACGCTGGCGCTTGTCACGCTGGCTGAGATGGCGCGGCATCGGCGGATGCCCCACGTGCGCACGGTGGTGACGCTGAGCGGCGACACGATGTTCGACGGCGTCCCCGTGGTGGCGCGGCCGGCGCTGTTCGCAGCCTGGCGGCGGCTGGACCACGTGATTGCGCAGGACGACGCCATTCTGGGTTGGTTGCAGCGTCAGGCCGGGGTCTCGCCGCACCGCAGCAGCTGCATCCGCGGCTACCTGCCGCCCGGACACGACGAGCTGGACCCCGCGACGCTGCCCGGCAACCTGCGGCACTTTCTGGAGCAGCACCACCCCGTGCTGGTGGCGGGCGGTGCCATCGCCTCGTGGCTGGGCGCAGACCGCACGGGCGTCGACGGGCTGATTGAGGCGGCGCGGCGACTGCGGCGCGAATACCCGAAGCTGGGCGTGGTGTACGCGATCACCGTCGTGCAGGACCGCGACCGGATGCAGGCGCTGCGGGCCGAGCTGGCCCGGGCGGGGCTGCAGGACACGTTTCAGTTCGTCAGCGAGCTGCCGTCGTTCGTCGCGCTGGTCGCCCGCGCCGACGTTTACGTACGTGCTCACGTTCTGGACAACGACTCGCCAGCCGTCCGCGAGGCGCTTTCGCTGGGTGTGCCTGTGGTGGCCAGCGACGTGGCACCGCGACCGCCGGGCTGCGAGCAATTCGCGCCGGGTGACCCGGACTCGCTGATGTCCGCGCTGCGGGCTGCGCTGGTGCGACCGCGGTGGTCTCCGGACGACCAGTCGGGCGACCCCGGCGCGGGGTCCGAGTTGCTGTACTTGTACGACCGCCTGTTGGCCGAGCAGTCGTCCAGTTTCGACGAGCCGGCGGGCACCTGAGCGAACGCTCGGTCACCAGAGAATTGGTTGGCGATTTCAAGGCCTGACCGTGCTGGCCGACCTGCGCCAGGCGACGTTTGCCACAGGGCGAGCGCCGACGGCCCCCGCACGGCACCGCAGAGCCCCGCCCCAGATCAAGGCGTTTGCATACGTTTTCGGTGGTAAAACGCCGCCGCCGACCGGAATGCACCTGCTGACCGACGTCAAGATGCCCTGAATCGGGTCACCGCCGTTGGGCGGACTTGATCCTCAGGCAAACGCGAATTACGTTTGCGTCTGACCGTTTGGAGGACGTCCGTTGAAGCTTTTTCAATACCCGTACAGCCACAACTGCGCCAAGGTGAAGATCGCGCTGCTGGAAAAAGGCCTTGCGTTCGAGGCCCCGGCCACGCCGCCCGGCTTTACCCGGTCGCCCGAATTCCTGGCGATGAATCCGCTGGGATTGTTCCCCTTTCTGGTGGACGGCGATGTGCGCTTGGGCGAGTCCGAGGTCATCGTCGAGTATCTGGAGGAGCGCTATCCGACGCCCGCCCTGCTGCCCCCAACGGTCGAGGGGCGTGCCCGCAGCCGCTGGTATTCGCGCTTTCACGACATGTATCTGGGGCCGCAGCTGTCCAAGCTGTTCTTTGCGCTGAACGACGGGCGCAAGGGGACCGCGGCATTCGAGCCAGAGATCGACCGCTTGTTCGAGCTGGTGGCGATGCTCGAGTCCGTCATCGACCCGCAGCCCTTCCTGATGGGCGAGCAATTCACGTTGGCCGACGCGCCCTACGCGCTGTCGTACCACTTCGTGCTGATCCTGACGGCGGCCCATGGTCGGCCGCTGACCGAGACCGACATGCCCAAGCTGTCGCGTTGGTATGCCGCGGCGTCGCAGCGTCCGTCTGTCGCGCAAGTGATGACGGCCGCGAAGGCGGCGCTCGGGGGAGGCTGATCCATGCCCTTCGCCCTGCCGTTCGAAGCCCTGCAGGCCTATGAGTGGACCGACACGCCGATGTGGGTGTTCGATCTGGAAGGGCGGCGCATGGCTTGGGCGAACGCGGCCGGCGTGGCGACGTGGAACGCCGCGTCGCTGCAGGAATTCCTGGCGCGCGACTTCTCGACGATGTCCGACGCGACCGTCATGCGCAACCGCGCGGTGATGGCAGAGCACGCGGCCGGCCGGACCGGGCACGAACAGTGGACGGTGTACCCCAAGGGGGTGCCGCTCACCATCAAAACGCACAGCACCGGCATCGTGTTGCAGGACGGCACGGTCGCGATCCTGTACGAGGCGCACCCGGTCACCGTGCATGTGGACCCCGCCGCTCTTCGCGCGGTCGAGGCGATGCAGCACACCTCGGTCCGGGTCGCGCTGCACCGGATGGACGGCACCGCGATCTTGCGCAACCCCTCGGCCGCAAGGGCATTTGGCTCGGTGATTCCCGACAGCACCGCGGACGACTTTGCGGCGATGTTCGTGAATCCCGAAGCTGCCGCACGCGCGCGCAGGCTGATTTCGTCCGGGCGGACCTTTAGCGAAGAACTGGACCTCGCGACTGTGGAAGGTCCGGTGTGGCACGGCATCGACGCGCGACCGGTGCTGGACCCCGTCACCGGGCAGCAGCTGGTGCAGATCAACGCGCGCGACATCGCCGACCGCCGCGCTGCCGAAATTGCGCTAGAGGCCGCCAAGCACCACGCTGAGGCCGCCAACCGCGCCAAGAGCCAGTTTCTGGCCAACATGAGCCACGAAATCCGCACGCCGATGAACGGCATCATTGGCATGATCGAGGTGCTGCAAGGCACGGCACTGGATGGCAAACAGCGGCACTACTTGGAGTTGGGGCGCTCGTCGGCCGACGCGCTGCTGACGACCATCAACGAAATTCTGGATTTCTCGAAGATCGAAGCCGGCCACATGGAGTTGGAGCGCGCCGAGATCGACCTGCCTGCCGTGGTGCAGCAGGCCATCGCGCCGCTGGAAGTGAGGTGTCAGCAGAAGGGGTTGCCGCTGCACTTGGAGCTGGACCCCAACATTCCGCACCGTCTGATGGGCGACGAGCACCGGCTGCGCCAGGTCCTGACCAATCTGGTGGGCAACGCGATCAAGTTCACCGAGTCCGGTCACGTTCGCCTGCAGGCCAAGCTGACCATGCTGACCACCGAGACCGCGGAAGTCGTGCTGTCGGTCGAAGACACGGGGATCGGCATCTCGCCGCAGAACCAGACGCGTATTTTCGAGCAGTTCGTGCAGGCCGACGGGACGATGACACGTCAATTCGGCGGCACCGGTCTGGGCTTGACCATCTCGGACCGGATCGTGCGCCTGATGGGCGGCGCGATGCGGGTCGAGAGCGAACTGGGCAAGGGCAGCACGTTCCACGTCCGCGTGCCGTTTGCCGTCTGCACCGCGACGTTGCCGCCGCGCCCGCGTGTGCCGCAACTGCGCGAGCTGCCGTTCGGACGCGGTCGCAAGATCCTGCTGGCCGAGGATAACCTCGTCAACCAGGCGGTCGGCGTGGCCATGCTGGAGACGCTGGGCTTCACCCCGGTCGTGGTCGACGACGGGCGAAAGGCGGTAGCGGTCTCGCTGCAACAGCCCGACATCTCCATGATCCTCATGGACATCCAGATGCCCACCATGGATGGCCCCGACGCGACCCGCGAGATCCGCGCACGCGAGCGACAGACCGGCCAGCACATGACCATCGTGGCGATGACGGCGCACGCCCTGGCCGAAGACCGCGACCGCTGCCTGGAGGCCGGCATGGACGACTACATGTCCAAGCCCGTGCACCTCCACGTGCTGACCGAGCTGCTGAAGAAGTGGGCGAGGTGACCCGGTTGTCTGGGGACGCTAGCGAAACATGGCCTCAGCCCGCTTGGCCTCGCGGCTGTGGTCGACCATCGGCTCCGGATAGTCGAGTCCACGCGGGCGCTTCTTCTCCAGCGCCTGCAGCGTTGGGCCGTCCAGCTCGCGCAGCTCGGGCACCCAGCGCCGCACATACACGCCGTCCGGATCGAAGCGCTGCAGCTGCCGCCACGGATTGAACACGCGAAAGTACGGCTGGGCGTCGCAGCCGGTGCTGGCCGACCACTGCCAGCTGCCGTTGTTCACGGCCGGGTCGTAGTCGACCAGATGCTGGGCGAAGAAGCGCTCGCCCCACTGCCAGTCCAGATGCAGGTCCTTGACCAGAAAGCTTGCCGTCACCATGCGCGCCCGATTGTGCATGAAACCGGTCGCGACCAGCTCGCGCATCCCCGCATCCACCAAGGGGAATCCCGTCTGCCCTTGACACCACGCGCGAAACGCAACGGCGTCTTCCTGCCACGGCAGGTCGTCATAGGCGCGCCGGAACGCGTGGCCAAATACGTGGGGAAAGTGCCGTGCGATGTGGGTGAAGAAGTCGCGCCAGTACAGCTGCCGCAGCACGCCGTGGTCGGGTCCATACGCGCGGTGAACGGCGTGCCACACCTCGCGAGGGCTGACGGTGCCGAATTTCAGGTGCGCCGACAGGTGGCTGGTGCCCGCCTGATCCACGCGGTCGCGCAGGGTGGCGTAGTCCCGCAGCGGCTCGAGATCCGCAAGCAGCGCAAGGGCTTCCGTGCGGCCCCCGTGCACCGCCAGCTGCGGGTTGCGGCGCGGCAGCAGGTCGGCGCGCACATCGGACAGCCGCACCTCGTCCGGCAGCGTCCACGGCCACGGCTTCCAGACCGGGATGGGCTGGGGCAGCGCGACTGGCAGCCGTGTGGCCTTGCGGTGGAACGGCGTGAAGACCGTGTAGGGCAGACCGTCGTCCTTGTGGACCTGGTCCGGCTCTGTCAGCAGCACGCCGGGATGGGAGTGGAAGCGCACGCCGTGGGCGACACACACCCGCTGCAGCAGCGCATCCCGATCCAGCGAGAACGGCGTGTGGTCGCCATGCACGTGGACGGCATCGAAGCGGTGGGCGGTCAGGGTCCGGTCGAGCACCTCATGCACCAGGCCGTGCAGCACATGCAGGCGGTCGCCGTGGTCTTGCAGTTTCGCGTGCAGGTCGTCCAGCGAGTCCAGCAGGAATTCCAGAGCGTTGTCGCTGCGGAACGGGTGTGGCTCGCACTGCCGCGGGTCGAACACGAAGGCACAGGCCATGGTGTCCGACGCGGCGGCCGCGCGCAGGGCGGCATGGTCCTGCAGACGAAGGTCGCGGCGAAACAGCAAAAGCGCGGGCATGGTACCGTCCGGCAGGCCGCAACGACGGCCCCATTGTCGGATGCCGCTGGCGCACCTGAAGGTGTGCGGGACGCATCGAACCCGACCGGTATCTTGCCTGCAAAAGGAGCGCGAGTGGCATGAACGCACTGCGAATCGACTCGAACCGTCTGATCAAGCGCTTGAAGGACTTGGGGAAGGTCGGCTCGACCGGCGACGGCGGCTGCTGTCGGTTGGCGCTGACGGAGGAGGACAAGGCTGGTCGCGACCTGGTGACCGGCTGGATGCGCGAGCTGGGGCTGCACGTCACGATCGACGCCATCGGCAACACAGTGGGCGTCTGGCAGGTCGGCTCGGGGCGGCCGGTGATGATGGGCTCGCACATCGACACGGTGCGCACGGGCGGCATCTACGACGGCAACTTGGGCGTATTGGCAGGGTTGGAGGTCATCGAGACCTTGCAGCGCGCCGGTGTCACGCCCCGTCGGCCGCTGGCGGTGGCGTTCTTCACGGACGAGGAAGGCGCCCGCTTTGCCCCCGACATGCTCGGGTCGCTGGTGTACGTCGGCGGTCTGGACCTGGCGGCCGCGCTGGACACCGTCGCCATCGATGGCGCCCGTCTGGGCGATGAGCTGCAGCGCATCGGCTACGCGGGGGCGGCCAGCTGTCCGGCGGTCGAGGCACCGCACGCGTTCGTCGAGTTGCACGTCGAACAGGGGCCACGGCTGGAGGTCGAAGGCCAGCGCATCGGCGTGGTGACGGGCGTGCAGGGCATCTCATGGAAAGAGCTGACGATTCTTGGCCAGAGCAACCACGCGGGCACCACCCCGATGGCCCTGCGGCACGACCCCGCCTATGCCGCGGCGGCGATTGCCGTGTTTCTGCGCCAGCTGGCGGCAGAGCTGGGCGGCGACCAGGTGTGCACGGTCGGCAAGATCGACCTGTTTCCCAACCTGATCAATGTGGTGCCGGCCCAAGCCGTGCTGACGCTGGACGTGCGCAACACCGACGAACAACGCCTGCAGCAGGCGGAAGCCCGCATCGACGCCTTCTGCCGTGATCTGGCCGAGACGGAAGGCGTACAGCTTCAATTCCGAACACTTGCGCGTTTCGCTCCGGTCGTGTTCGACCCGCGGGTCGACGAGGTGATCGAGACGGTGGCGGGCGATCTGGGCCTGTCGACGTTGCGGATGCCGTCGGGAGCGGGCCACGACGCGCAGATGCTGGCCCGGCTGTGCCCGGCCGCGATGATCTTCACGCAGTCGCACCGGGGGGTATCGCACAACCCCGCCGAGTACACCGACCCCACCAACCTGGCAGAGGGCTGCAACGTGTTGTTGCACACCGTCCTGCGCCTGGCCGACACCGATTTCGTTTGATCTGGCGAGAAGGGGAAGAGACCGATGAGCCGTTTCCTGACCGTGGGCGCCGCCCAGATGGGGCCGATCCAGAAGACCGACAGCCGCGAGTCCGTCGTGAACCGCTTGGTGGCCCTGATGGCGCAGGCCAAGGCGCGTGGGTGCGAGCTGGTGGTGTTTCCCGAGCTGACGCTGACGACGTTTTTTCCACGCTGGTTCGTCAAGGACCTGACCGAGGCGGACCACTGGTACGAGACGGCGATGCCGTCGCCCGTCACCCAGCCGCTGTTCGACTTCGCGCGGTCGATGGGTATCGGATTTTCCTTGGGATATGCAGAGTTGACCGAACCGGACGCCAACGGCCTGCGCCACCGCTACAACACGCAGATTCTGGTCGAACGCGACGGCACGGTGGTGGGCAAGTACCGCAAGGTCCATATCCCCGGCCATGAGGAGCACGAGCCCGACCGCCCCTTCCAGCACGCCGAGCGGTACTACTTCGAGCTGAGTCCGGAGGGCTTTCACGTCTGGAAAGCCTTCGGAGGCCGCATGGGCATGATGATTTGCAACGACCGTCGCTGGCCCGAGACCTACCGAACCATGGGCCTCAAGGGCGTCGAGATGATCCTGTGCGGCTACAACACCCCGCTGCACTACGCCCCCGACCCGGGACAGAACGTGCTGCAGGGCTTCCACAATTCGCTGGTGATGCAGGCGGGCGCCTACCAGAACGGCACGTGGGTGGTGGGTGTGGCCAAGGCGGGCGTCGAGGAAGGCGTCGACTCGCTGGGGCAGAGCTGCATCATCGCGCCGTCGGGGCAGATCGTGGCGCAGACCATCTCGAACGACGACGAGCTGATCATGGCCCGCTGCGACCTGGACTGGTGCAAGAAGTACAAGGAGACGCTGTTCGACTTCGACCGCTACCGCTCGCCGGAGTTCTACACGGCGATTACCGCTCAGCGGGGGGTGGTGTTGGAGGACTGACCCGCCGCAGCTCGCCATCCCCATGCAACGCCAGGTAACCACGCCGCAAACCGAAGCAGCGCGTCACCAGATCGCACCCGTCGCACGCCTGCCCCCGCACGAATTCCCCTGCGTCATAGCCGGGAGGAATGGCGTCGAGGCGAAAATGCCGCACCACGTCCGCTGGCACCAGGCACAGCGGCAAGCCGCACATCGACTCGAAGCCCACCACATCCACACCCAATTCCGTAGCCACTTTCAGGGCTTCCACGACATCGGGCAGCACGTCGGCGTAGCGGGGCACCAGCTCGCTCTCCCTGGGTACCACGTCACTGGATGGCGCCACGAACGACAGGTTCAGGCGCGCGCGGGGCCAGCGGGCGTGCAGCCACCGCACATGCGCAGGCAGCTGCCAGTGGTTCTTGCCGCAAAGGACGAAATTCAACAGCAGCGGCACTGTCGAGACCCGATGCACCGTGTCCAGCCCGGCGACCGTTTGCGCGAACGAACCTGGGGTTTCGGTCACCGCGTCCGACACCTCAGCCGTGCAGCCGTGCAGGGACACGAACAGCTCGGTGACGCCCGCCTGCTCCAGCGCGACCGCCAGCGCCGGGTCGGCCAGCCGAATCGCGTTGCTCTGCAGGGTGATGCGCCGCAGGGAGTGGGCGCGCGCCAGCCGCACGAAGTCCAGCAGCCGCGGGTGCAGGGTCGGCTCGCCCCCCGTGAACACCAGACACGCCCCCTGCTGGGCCGACGCCACCACCTGCCGCTCGATGCGCGCGTCGTCGGGCGTGGGCAAATGCGTCGATACGAAGCAGAAGCGACAGGCTTGGTTGCAGTGGAACTGGACGCGAATCAGATGCTCGATCTCGACCGGGCTGCCGTCGTCCGGCTGCGCGCGGTTGACCTGCACGAACTCGCGGTCGACCTGCGCCTGCACTGTCGACACGACCGACAGCCGCCGCCGCAGCCGATCCTGCACGATGGGCGCCAGCGTGGGGGCGGTGAAGCGGGTCAGCTGGACCTCGGGCAGCCCTGAGCAACGGTCGCGCATCTGGCACGCCTCGCACGCCTCCAGCTGGCGGTGACCTGGGCGGCGGCGGGCACCGGGCGTCAGCGAGAAGTGCAGCCCGGTCGTCGCCAGCTGCGGGAACAGGCAGGGCGGCGGACCGCTGTCGGGCGCCACCCGAACCGACAACCCCAACGGGCGAGCCGACTTGTCCAGAGCCACCAGCACGGCGGCCGCCTCGGCGTACGACACCAGCTCTGCCGGGTCGGGCGACTCGACCGGCACCTGCACCTCCAGACCGCCAAGGTCTCGCAGGTCGCCCAGCCGTTGCGCCAGGTGCGCGGGCAGGACGGGCAGCGCCGCAACCGTCGACCGCACCACCACGGCCAGCAGCTCGACGGGGACGCCGGCCGCTTGCAGCGCCTCGATCCCGTGCAGCGTCCGCTGAAAGCCGCCCGGGTCGCGCGTCAGCCGGTCCAGCGCCTCGCCCCACGCCGTCAGGTTGACCCGCGCGACGTCCAATCCGGCCGCCCGCAAAGCCACGGCGCGGGCGTTGTCGAAAAGTGT
Organism: uncultured Myxococcales bacterium; assembly: GCA_903955385.1. Taxonomy (GTDB): domain Bacteria; phylum Myxococcota_A; class UBA9042; order UBA9042; family UBA9042; genus CAJBNH01. The sequence goes on from CAJBNH010000143.1 coordinate 91,324, forward strand.
CGCATTTGTCTCGATCCGCACTACCGCAGCGCCGCCCAGCTTGGCGTGTCGCACCAGATCCGACAGATCCCGTCGCATGCCGGGTTCGCCACCCGAAAACGTCAGCTCGGTCGCCCCTTGCGCCAGCGCCGTGTCGATGCGCGCCCGCACCGCGGCACCCGACGCATACGCCGGATCGTCGTGCGCGCGGCGCTTCACGCAGTACGTGCAGCCCTGGTTGCAGGCAAAGTGGGTGTCGATTCGTTGGGTGCGCAAAGGGGTGGGGTCCTTGCTGTCGACGGTTCACGGCCAGACGGCCCACCGCCAGTGGGGCCGGCTGCAGCTTACCCCATCGCGTTGTCCGCGCACACGCGCCAGACACCGACGGGTGAGGTCACGCGTCACACTCGATGGCGCCCCCACTGGCGCGCAAAACCCTCCGGGGGCACGATAGGCCACTGTTCCGCCCCCCTTTCTTGCAGAGGTTCCCATGTCGCTGAACCGCCCGTTGCCGTCCCTGTTGGTGCTGTTGCCTCTGCTGTCGCTGTGTCTGGCGGACCACCCCGCCTTGGGAGACCTGATGCCACAGGACGACGAGACGCCGACGGTTGCGACACCCACGGGCCTGCAGGTTCGCCTGTCAGAGGGCGCCGCCGTTCCGGATGCCAACAACCGCACACCGGCCACCGCGACCACGCCGCTGGTTCTGGCGCAGATCACCGAGCTGCTGGCCCGGATGGCGCCGATGCCCGCAAGTCCGGACGACGCCAAGGACTTTGCAATGCGCGACCGGACCAAGCCGCCGCCGCGCACGGGGGCCACGGTACAGGGAACGTTCCCGCCGCCTCAGGTGGCCGCGCCAAAGCCGGTCGTCGACACGTCACCGCTGCAGGTCCTGCGCTATCAGCCCCAGGGCGACGTGCAGATCGTGCCCGAGCTGACCGTGACGTTCTCGCAGCCCATGGTTGCGGTGACGTCGCTGGAGGTGCTGGCCGGCCAGACCGTGCCGCTGAAGCTGACCCCGCAGCCCGCGGGGCGCTGGCGCTGGCTGGGAACGCGCACGCTGGCCTTTACCCCCGACAAGCGCCTGCCGATGGCGACCGACTTCAAGGCCGAGATCCCGGCGGGAACCAAGTCGGCGACCGGGGCGGTGCTGGCCAAGGCGGTGACGTGGCAGTTCCGGACGCCGCCGCCGCAGGTGGTCGATTACGCACCGGACGCAGGGCCGACGGGGCTGCAGCCCACGCTGCAGGTGCAGTTCGACCAAGCCGTGGACCCCAAGGCGGTGCTGGCGAGGACCGAGATCAGGGCCGGCAAGTCCCTGCGCGCCGTGGCCCTGCTGACGCCTGAGGAAATTGCCAAGGACAAAGGCCTGACTGCACGACGGAATGCCCTGCAAGCGCAGGGGCTGGCCGACCGCTGGTTTGCGTTCCGGCTGCTGGAGCCGCTGCCACGCGACACGACCGTTTCCGTGCAGTTTGGGCCCAAGCTGCCGTCGGCCGAGGGGCCGCGGGTGACTGCCCAAGGCGACACGCGCACGTTCCGGACCTATGGCCCGCTGAAGCTGCTGAAGTCCCAGTGCGGCTGGGACGAGCAGTGCCGGCCCTTCATGCCGTGGACGCTGGAGTTCTCGAACCCCTTGGACGGCAAGAAGTTCGACGCGAAGTGGGTGACCGTCACGCCGACCTTCCCGGGGCTGTCGATCGAGGCGTCGGGCGACCAGATCACGATCAGCGGCTACAGCAAAGGCCGGACGACTTATCAGGTTTCGGTGGCGGCAGAGCTGGCGGACACATTTGGTCAGACGCTGGGCAAGCCCGTCAAGGCGACGTTCAAGACGGGGCAGGCCGAGCCGACGCTGGACTCGGAGGGGCAGGGCTTCGTGGTGCTGGACCCCGCCGCAAGCCCGTCGCTGCGCGTGAATTCCGTGAACCAGCCTGAGCTGCGGGTGCAGCTGTACGCCGTGACGCCGGGCGACTGGACCGCGTGGCTGCAGTGGCTCAAGGCGCAGGATGACGAGGACAAGCCCAAGGCGACCTTGCCCGGCAAGCGCATCCTGGATCAGGTGATCCGGCCGCAGGGACCGCCGGACGACCTGGCGGAGACCGACATCGACCTGTCCAAGGCGTTGACGAACGGTCTGGGCCACGTGATTGCCGTCATCGAGCCGACCAAGCAGCCCAAGGAGCGCTGGCAGCGTCAAGCGGTGCGGGTGTGGGCGCAGTCGACCCGGATCGGCCTGACCTCGATGAAGGACGACGGGGAACTGCTGGCGTGGTCGACGACGCTGCAGGACGGCAAGCCCTTGGGTGGCCTCGAGGTTTCGATCCAGACCGGCAAGGGCAAGGTACTGGTCGCAGGCAAGTCGGGCGCCGATGGCGTCACGCGGTTGGAGCTGCCGGCGCAGGCCGACGGGCGCGCGGTGCTGGTGGCGCGACAGGGTGGCGACACGGCGATGCTGCCCGAGAGTCTGTCGTGGTGGTACGACAATTCGGGGTGGACGAGGACTGAGCGGTCGCCGCAGCTGACGTGGTTCACGTTTGACGACAGGCAGTTGTACAAGCCGGGCGAGGAGATCCACCTCAAGGGCTGGCTGCGGCGCTTGTCGCTGGCCAAGGGCGGCGACGTTCAGGGGCTGGCCGGGCGCAAAGGCACGGTCGAGTGGACGCTGCGCGACTCGCAAGGCAACGACCTGGCCACGGGCAAGGCGAACGTGGGGCCGCTGGGCGGCTTCGACCTGTCCGTCAAGCTGCCCAAGGAGCCGAACCTGGGCACCGCGGTGTTCGTGATGCAGGCCGACGGCTTGCGCGGGCCCAACGACGGCGACCACTACCATCAGGTGCAGATTCAGGAATTCCGCACGCCCGAGTACTCGGTGACGGCGCAGGCCTCGCAAGGACCGCATCTGGTCGGCGGCCACGCCATCGCCACCGTGTCGGGGCGCTACTTCGCGGGTGGTCCGCTGCCGTCTGCCCAGACGACTTGGCAAGTTCGCACTGAGGCTGGCGAATTTACGCCTCCCGGCCGCGAGGGCTGGACCTTCGGCACGTGGCGGCCTTGGTGGGAGCGCTACTGGGGGCGCGGCGACACCCGCTATCTGCCCTCGTTCGGCAGCCGCACTGATGCGGCCGGCGACCACAACCTGCGTCTGGACTTCCTGTCGCTCGACCCCCCGGCACCTACCGCAGTGATTGCGGAAGCCACCGTGATGGACGTGAACCGTCAGGCGTGGACGGCGACCGCGCGGATGCTGGTGCACGCGTCGACCCACTACGTCGGCTTGAAGGTGCCGACCACGTTCGTGGGCAAGGGCGACCCGATTGTGGTGCAGGTGATTGCGGTCGATCTGGACGGCAAGGCCGTGACAGGGCGGGCGGTTCAGGTGCGGGCGGCGCGGATCGAGGAGACGTACAAGGACGGCCGCTACGTCGAGAGCGAAGTCGACGTGCAGGACTGCCCGCTGACTTCCACAGCCAATGAGCAGACTTGCACGTTCCGTCCGCCGGTCGGTGGTCGCTGGCGCGTCAAGGCGTCGCTGACCGATGCCCAAGGGCGGCCGAACCGCAGCGAGCTGACGGTGTGGGTGGCGGGTGGCAAGGTCGCGGCCTCGCGCAGCGTGGACGAGCAGAAGGTGACGCTGGTGCCCGACCGCAAGGAGCATCAGGCGGGGCAGGTGGCCAAGGTGCTGGTCCTGTCGCCGTTTGCGCCGGCGGAAGGCGTGCTGACGCTGCGCCGCTCGGGCATCGTCGAGGCGCGCCGGTTCACGATGGCGACGACGACCACCACACTGGAGATCCCCATTCTGGACGCGTATGTGCCTAATATCGAAGCGCATGTGTCGCTGGTCGGTCAGGTGCCGCGCGACGCCGACAAGCCTGACGGGCTGCAGCGTCCCGCGTTTGCCACCGGCTCGGTCGAGCTGTCGGTGCCACCGCTGGCCCGCGCGCTGACGGTCCGGGTGCTGCCAGCCGCCACCGAGCTGGAGCCCGGCGCCAAGACCCGCGTGATGGTCGAGGTGCGCGACGCCCGTGGCCAGCCGGTGCCGGGTGCCGAGGTGGCGCTGGTGGCCGTGGACGAGGCGGTCCTGGCCCTGACCGGGTACGAGATCGCCAATCCGCTGGCCCTGTTCCACCCCAAGCGCGGTGTTGGCGTTCAGGACCAGCACGCGCGGACCTACGTGCTGCTGGGTCGTCCCGCAGCGGTGCTGCAGGGGCACGCCGAGGGCGCCGGTATGGGCATGGTCGGCGTTGGCAGGGGCGGTGGTGGCGCCGGTGGAGGCGAGCGCAAGATGATGATGAAGTCGGCCGCGCCGATGCCGCCCCCGTCCCCGTCGGCGGCAGCCGCGAAGGAGTCGGACGATGCGTCGACCGGCAGCAACGGCGGCTCAGCCATCGCCGTTCGCAGTGACTTCAACCCCTTGGCCGTATTCGCAGCGGCGCTGCCCACCGACGCCCAAGGCCGGGCGGCGGTCGACGTCAAGGTGCCGGACAACCTGACGCGCTATCGCCTGACGGCGGTGGCGGTGGCGGGAGAGAAGCAATTCGGCAAGGGCGACGCGACCTTGACGGCACGGCTGCCGCTGATGGTCCGTCCGTCGGCGCCGCGTTTCCTGAACTTCGGCGACCGCTTCGAGCTGCCCGTGGTGATCCAGAACCAGACGGCGCAGGCGATGGAAGTGCGCTTGGCGGTACGAGCGAGCCTGCTCGACCTCGGGACGCCCCACGGAGGCCTCTCGACCGCAGGCGTGCGGGTGCGGGTGCCTGCGAACGACCGTGTGGAAGTCCGGCTGCCCGGCACGGCGCCGCAGGTGGGGCAGGCCCACCTGCAACTGGCCGCTTCGTCCGGGCAATACGCCGACGCGGCCGAGCTGTCGCTGCCCGTGTGGACGCCTGCGACCACCGAGGCGTTTGCGACCTACGGCAGCATCGAGCAGGGCGCGGCCGTCCAGCCGATTGCCGTGCCTGCGGGCGTGGTGACGCAGTTCGGTGGCCTGGAGGTCACGACGTCGTCGACCCGACTGCAGGCGTTGACCGACGCCGTGCTGTACCTCGCGGCCTATCCGTTCGAGTGCGCCGAGCAGCTCTCCTCGCGCATCCTGGCCGTGGCGGCGCTGAAGGACGTTCTGCAGGCCTTCCACGCCACCGGACTGCCCACCCAGCGCGAGCTGGAGGCCGCGGTGACCCGCGATCTGGCGCGGCTGCAGACCATGCAGAACGACGACGGCGGCTTCGGCTTCTGGCGCAGAGGCGAGCGCGACTGGCCGTACCTGTCGATCCACGTCGCGCACGCGCTTGTGCGCGCGAAGGCCAAGGGCTTCGCGGTGGACGCAGAGATGCTCGACCGATCCAAGGGTTACCTGCGGACGATCCAGCAGCACATTCCCAAGGACTACGGTCTGGAGGTTCGCCGGACCCTGCGCGCCTATGCCCTCTATGTGCGGCAGTGGATGGGCGACCAGGACGTGCCGGCGGCCAAGGCGCTGCTGGTTGAGGCCAAGGGACCACAAGGGCTGCCGCTGGAGGCCGTTGGCTGGCTGCTGCACGTGGTGGGAAAGGAGAAGGCGGCGACGGCTGAGAAGGCGGCGATCCTGCAGTTCCTGAACAACCGCGTGACTGAGACCGCAGGGGCCGCCAACTTCACCACCTCGTATGCCGACGGCGGCTACCTGCTGCTGGCCAGCGACCGCCGCACCGACGGCGTGGTCCTTGAGGCCCTGATCCACGCCGACCCGCAGAACGACCTGATCGGCAAGGTGGTCGAGGGTCTGCTGGCCCACCGCACCCGCGGCCACTGGGGCAACACGCAGGACAATGCGTTCGTGCTGCTGGCGATGGATCGGTACTTCGCGGTGTTCGAGAAGACCACGCCCGACTTCGTGGCGCGCATGTGGCTGGGCGACGCCTATGCGGGTGAACACCCGTTCAAGGGCCGCACGACCGAGCGCTTCGAGGTGCAGGTGCCGATGGCCTTCCTGGCGGCGCAGGGGGACAAGGCCAACGCCCTGACGCTGCAGAAGGACGGCGCCGGTCGCCTCTACTACCGCATCGGGATGCGCTATGCGCCCGCGGACTTGAAGCTGCCCGCGCTGGACAACGGCTTCTCGGTCGAGCGCATCTACGAGGCCATCGACGACCCCGCAGACGTGCAGCGGCTGGCCGACGGCACCTGGCAGGTCAAGGCGGGGGCCAAGGTGCGGGTGCGCGTGACGATGGTCGCGAAGACGCGCCGGTACCATGTGGCGCTAGTGGACCCGCTGCCGGCGGGCTTCGAGGCGCTGAATCCGGCGCTGGCGACGACGGGAGAGCTGCCGCCCGACGTCAAGGACCCGTCGCAGAACCGCACCTGGTGGTGGGGGCCGTGGTTCGACCACCAGAACCTGCGCGACGAGCGCGCCGAGGCCTTTACCTCGCTGTTGTGGGAGGGCGTGTACGACTACACCTACGTCTGCCGCGCGACCACACCGGGGCGGTTCGTGGCGCCGCCACCCAAGGCCGAGGAGATGTACTCGCCTGAGGTGTTTGGCCGCGGGGCTGGCGATGTGGTGGTGGTGAAGTAGGCGCGGCGAAAGCCGGCTGCGCGCGCGGGGTTAGAGGTTGGCGGGCAGCTGCTCTGCCTCCACCGTGTGGTGGAAGACGGTGCCGTCGGGCAGCGTGCCACCATGCGTGCGCAGCGCACCGTAGGCCCACACCGGGTTGCCGTCCTTGAAGTGGTAGTCCAGCGCGCCAACCAGCACCTTCCACACGCCGTACCAGTCCAGCGCGTCCAGATGCGACGCCGGGCTGGCCAGGTCGGAGAGGCCGCCGTTCTTGCCCTCGATGGCTCCCGGGAACATGTGGTCGGCAAGCAGCGTGGGCGAGGTGGACGGATTCAGCGCATCGGCCGGACCACTGCCATGCAATAGGATGATTTGCTTGCCTTTCGCCGGCAGGACGTCGTAGATCGCCTTGGCATTCGGCTTGCTGGGGTCATTCTCGGGAAGCATTGGCCGCGCTGGCGGCTCGGAGAGACCCAAGGTCTCGCCATGCAACTACCAGTGATGAACCCCCATCACCGGCCGTTCGGCGAGGTTAGCGGCGGGCAGGCACGGCTGCAAGCGATGTCACCGCCACGGGAAGGAGGCGGCAGGTTCGGACACGGGTCGTTGGGGGCCGACGTCAGTCGTCGCGCGCCGCGAGACTTCTCAACTGCGTCTCCAGCTGCTTGATCTGCGTGACGTCGGTCAACGTGATCACCACGCCATCGATCACGTTGTCCCGGGTGCGGTAGGGCATGATGCGCACACGGTACCAGCGGTCGTCGTGGGTAGGCACGGTGACTTCACGGAACACGAGGGTCCGCAGCACTCCCTCGGCTTCATCGACGAGTTGCGGATAGTCGAGGTCTGTCGTCACGTGCCAGATGGGTCGCCCGATGTCGCCCGGGATCAGCCGGAACACCTGGGTGGCGTAGGTAGTGAAGCGGCGTAGTTTCATGTCGTTGTCAAGGAACACAGTGGCGATCTCGGTGCTGTTGAGCAGATTCGCCATGTCGTTCTGCACCTGGCTGAGGTTGTCCACCTTGGACTTCAGCTCTGCATTGATCGTCTGCAACTCTTCGTTGAGGGACTGCAGGATTTCTTTCGAGCTGGTCACCTCCTCGTTGGTCGACTGCAGCTCTTCATTGGTTGATTGAAGCTCTTCGATCGCAGCCTGCCGGCCCTCACGGGAGGTCTGCAGCGCATCCCTGGCGTGCTGCAGCTCTTGCATCAGTACGTTTTGCGACTCCGTCGCGATGCGCTTGCTCATCCGACGGCGTGCCGGTGGCGTGGGGACGTCCTTGAATACGACGATGACGCGTCCGCGAAGAGACGCGGGCTTCTCGATGGCTTGCACCACCACATTGACCAGCTGCGGGCCGCCGATTGCCCCCTCATTGGGGACAATGCTCAGGCCGCTCAAGACCACGGGCTGTCGGTCCCTCAGGGCCTTGCGGATCACGCCCGTCAGGGCCTCGCGCAGGCCGTCGCGCGCCATCGCGTGCAGATTCATGTTCGTCTTGCCGGCGGCAGGCTCGAGGTATTTGCCGGTGCGCCCGCTGATGTACAGGATGTCTCCGTCGCCATTGACCAGCACAGCGGCGGGAGCGAAGTTCTGCTGGATGAAATGATCGGTCAATTCCCCGAGGTTTTCGACGTGATCGCCGGTGGCCGCCCTCGCAAGCGAAGGGGGCATCGACAGCATCCCGGCGGGAAGCACCAGCTCGCGGGCGGTCAGCACCGGTTCGATCCGCCGGAAGAGGCGCGCTTGGCTGTTGACCGACGCAAACAAGTGGCCATGGTTGCCAATCGACTCAGCGCTGCCGAGCAGCAGAAGGCCGTCGCGATTCAGCGAAAAGTGGAACAGCGGCAGCAGCCTCTCTTGCAGCTGGGGGTCCAGATAGATCAGCAGGTTACGGCAGGTCAGGATGTCCAGCTTGGTGATGGGCGGGTTGGAGATGATGTTGTGCGGCGCGAATACCACCATGTCACGGATGTCTCTGCCGATGCGGTAGCCGCCCCCTTCTTCGGCGGTGAAGAAGCGCGCCAGCCGCCTGGCCGACATGTCGTCCGCGATCGTAGCCGGGTAGAACCCCTTGCGAGCCACGTCAATCGCGTCCGGATCCAGGTCGGTGGCGAAAATCCTTAGTGAATAGTCGGCCGACGGCTGCAGTCTCTCCAGAGTTTCGCGGAAGACCATGGCCAGCGAATAGGCCTCCTCGCCGGTCGAGCAGGCGGACACCCATGCGCGCACGGCCTTGCCACCGGGGTGTCGGGCCAGCAGCGACGGAAGTGCCTCGGACTGCAAGACGTCCCACACTTCAGCGTCGCGGAAGAATTCGATGGCACTGAGGACGTCGGCCATCGGAGGGGCCGCGCGCGGTCCCGCGAGGGTCAGGTGGCGCAGGTAGTCGGTGATCCGCCCCGGCATCGCCTCAGGAACGGCAATGATATCGGCGACGCTGGCCTCAATGGCGCTTTGGGGCATGCTGTCGGCCCGGGCGCTTGCGGGTTCCTGGACCAGCGTCAGCCCGGATTTCTCCCGGATGGCGCGCAGGCCGAAGACGCCGTCGGAGCCGATGCCCGAGAGGATGACGCCGATGGCGCGCTCGCGCCTGTCCTCGGCGAGAGTGCTCAGAAAATGGTCAATCGGTCGGCGAATCCCGTGCGGAGCGACCGGGTCGATCAGACGGAGCTTGCCGTGGAGCAGCGACAGGTCGCGGTTGGGCGGGATGACGTACACGCAGTCTGGCAACACCGGCACGCCATCGCCGGCCTCGGTGACGGTCATGCGGGTGTAGGGCCGCAGCAAGTCGGGCAGGGCACTCACATGGTCAGGAGACAGGTGCTGGATGACGACAAACGCCATGCCGCTGCCGACCGGGACGTGGGAGAAGAACTCCTCCAGCGCTTCGAGCCCGCCAGTGGAACAGCCGATGCCGACAACAGGGAAGCCCACCGCTGGTACTGCGACGTCGGCGGGGACGGGAACGTGCCTTATGTTGCCAGATCTGGTCATCGGAGCCGCCGCCAGCCGGGTGGAGTCGCCTGCTGAACGCGCCGGAGCCTGCGCGCGGCGATCGCGAAGACCAAGCATCAACGGCAGGCGTAACTCTGCGAGAGTCTTCAGGCCTTGGTTCGGCTATCTCCGTTCTTCCAGCAACTTGGCTGCGGCAGACGAGCCCTTTTCGCGCGCCACATCGGCCGGCGTCTTCCCTTCAGCGTTCTTCTGCGTCGGGTCGGCGCCCATGTTCAGCAGCAGCAGCGTCGTGTCGGCCATGTCGCGCTCGGCAGCAATGTGCAGGGGCGTGCGTCCCTTTGCGTCACGGGCGTTGGCGAGCTCTGGCTGGGCCTTGATGCACTCGATGACGCGCGTCATGTCGCCCTGTCCCACCGCCAGAAACACGTCGTCGGCGGTCAGGGCAGCCTTCTCTTGCTGGTCAAGGACGAACAACGTCAGTGCGATACCGCCGATCAGGGCGGCGCTGATGGCGAGACCGAGCACAAACTGCGCCGGTGTGAGTCGTCGAATGAGCATCATCGCCCCCCAAGGTGGGAAAAGGTCGCCGTGGCGGCGTCAGGGCACAGACAAATACAAGCGCACCTCGCACGGTGCAAGCCGTGTACGCCGCAGCCAACTGAGCGTCAAGCGGCGGGTTTCGTGAGGCGGCTCAGGAAAAGCGCCAGCGCCATCAGCTCCGGGCCGCAGACGTGACCCGGGTGGTGCCTTGGCGAGCGCCGAATACGGTCTTCGCGCCGGTGTGGCCGGCGTTGCTTGACGCTGTGACCGGCAGTCGGATGCGAAATGCCGTGCCACGGCCGGGCTCGCTCTCGACGTCGATTTGACCACCGTGGCGGTCGATGATGCGGCGCACCGTGTCGAGTCCCAGCCCTTGGCCGCTCGCCTTGGTGGTGTAAAACCGGGCAAACATGAGCTTCTGCTGCAGGGGCGAGAGTCCCCTGCCGCTGTCCCGGACATCGATGACGACGGCGCCGTCCTCAGCCCAGGCCCGTATCCGAATCGTGCCGTGTCCGTCGATGGCGTCGATCGCGTTCAGCACCAGATTGACCAGCGCCTGCACCAGCAGGGAAGGATACCCCAACAGCGGCGGCAACGGCTTGGCCTCAAACGCGATTCCGATGCGCCCTGCAACCATCCCGGCCGTCAGCCGCAGCGTCTGCGCCACGCACGCGTGGACATCCAGCGGCTCCATTTCCGTGACATTGCTCGAAGCCAGCACCGTCGCGTCGCGAAACACCAGTCGGGCTTGGCCGATGGCCTCCCGCAGGGCGACGACGCCGCGGTCGAAGCGATCGACGTCGCCCGCGCAGCCGGCCAGGGCCTCACCGGCCGCCCCCTGACTCGCCAGCACGCGCTCACGCATGGCGCGCCAGTCCTCGCCCACGGCATCACCGTAGTACGTCAAGCACAACAAGGCGTTGCCAAATTCGTGAAGCATCGTCGCCGCGATCTCATGGACCGCACAGAATCGCTCCGGTGCCTCCGCAACGGCCTCCGTGAGGTCCAGCGTCGAGCGGCCGGTCCGACGCCCGTCCAACCGCAGCCGCCGCAGACGGTCGAGCCCCAAGGGCGACGGGATGTCCGCGTTGCGGGTGACCTTGTCGGCCCGGCGGTTCGGGGCGGGCGCAGCGGCCGGTCGGTGGCGCAGGGGTTGCGGAGGTCTGGAGCGCAGCAACCTCGACTTCGGGGTGAAGCTGCTGCGTGGACCGGTGGAATTCATCATGGTGTGTCCGTGGTTGTCGGCGGTGACGTGTGTTGGGGCAGGTGGCGTCGGAGGTGGCGCCGGTTGTCCCCCTGCATGGTCCGGTGCAAGGGCCGTGCCGCGGCGAGGCGGCAGGTCTGCCCGCACCGCATTCAGGAAGCTGCGGTGCGTCGCGGACGTGCGGGGTCTGGCTGGGTGGGAAGGCGGTACAGGGAATCGACTCCCGGTGGGCAGGAACTGGCGGCCCTGCGGCTGCGGCGAGGCGGGGTCGCTTGGGCCAGTACCGTCGTCAACCCGCGGGCTTGGCTCGTGCAGTCGGCCGCGGCACGCAACTTGCACCCCACTTTGCTTGCAGATTCCCAAACGGGCGGCATCGCACCGGAGAGCCCTCCTGCGACAATGACCTTCTGGACGCCGAACCCATCGGAACGGCTCAGGATTGCACCATGGCACGACGAACGGACAAGGGCACTGAGTCATCCAAGGTTTCGGACGGCGTCGGCGGCCTGCTGCGCGGGCTGGGCACGCTGGTCGACTTGGTCAGCAAGCTGACGGAAGAGGGGCAAGAGCTTCACCGCAGCGGCGAGCTGGGGAACGACAAGAAGGGCTTCAAGGCGGTGTACGGCGTGTCGGTCCGGCTGGGTGAGGGCGGCAAGCCGGAAGTGCAGCCCTTCGGCAACGTGCAGGCGGCCAAGCCGGGCGCTGCCGTGGACGACGTGCGCGAGCCCATGACCGATGTGTTCGACGAGACCGATCATGTCGTCGTCGTGGCCGAGATGCCGGGTGTCGAGGCTGGCGACGTCCACTTCGAGGTGGATGGCGACGTGCTGGCGCTGCGGGCCGCGCGCGGTGACCGCCGCTATGACAAGGAGTTGGTCCTGCCCGCGGACGTGGACGCCAGCGCGGCGTCGGTCTCGTTTCGCAACGGCATTTTGGAGCTGCGGCTGCCCAAGAGGTCGGGCGGCCAGAAGGAGCCCAAGTGACCACAAGCAGGGGGGAGGTTGCGGAGGGCGCACGCGGAGGCCGGGCTTTGTGCCTCTACGGCATCATCCCCGGTGCGCGGGTCGGTCCTTGGCTGACGGACGCCGGGCTACAGCCAGTTCTGTACGCGGACCTTTGCGCGGTGGTCGAGCCTGCCACTCCCGAAGCCCAGCAGCTGCAGGGGGAAGGCGTCATCGACGACCTGGCGGCCGTGGCCGGACTTGCGGCGCGGCACATCGCGGTGCTGGAGCACGTGATGCAGTTCAGCGCCGTTGTTCCCACGCGGATTGGCGCGGTCTTCTCGTCGGTTGCAGCGATCGCAGAGACGCTGGCAAGCGAGGAGAGCCGATTTCGCGACCTGCTGGAACGCTTCGAAGGTCACGAGGAATGGGCCATCCACCTGCAGGTCGACCGGCCTCGGCTCGAGGCGCAAGTGGGCGCCCGCGATGCAGAGCTCGAGCGGTTGGCCGCCGCGATTGCGGCCGCTGGTCCGGGCATGGCCTACATGCACGCCCGCCTGCACGACGCGCGCGTGGACGCCTTGGTCACCGAGCGGATCGACCAGGCCTCTGACGGTGTGTTTGACCGCGTCGAGGGCCTTGCCAGTGAGCTGGTGCTGCTGCCCAGCCGCGCGGGTCCAGCCGACGGACCCACCGCCGTGATGTCGGCGGCAACGCTGATCGCGACGACGGCGCGCGACCCATTTTGCGAGCAGCTGCGGGTCGTTGCGCTTGAACTCGAGGAAGAGGGCTTCACGCTCGAGTGGACCGGCCCGTGGCCGGCGTACAGCTTCTGCAACGACCTCTCTGAAGGAGGCGAGGGGGCATGAACCGCGTGTCGACCAAGCCGGGTTGGGCGGTGCACGGGGTGGTCCCGTTCGCGGGCGGGTCTGCCCCCCGCTTGCGCGCGTCCCCTCACGTGCAGGCCGTGGCATTCGGTGCGCTGGCGGCTTTGGTCTCGGAGCCGCGGGAGGAATCCCCTGTCGACCGGGCCCTGCGCCATGACCGCATCGTCCACCGAGCGATCCTGCGGCACGGTTCTGTCGTCCCTTTCCGCGCCGGAACGGTGCTGGAATCCGTCGAGGCGGTCGTCCAGCTGCTCGACACCAACACGGGCCTGATGTTGCTGCAGCTCGCGCGCTTTGCCCAACGGGTCGAGATGGGATTGAAGGCGGCCCTAGATCCGGCGGTGACGACCGCGATGGACCGGCAGCTGTTCGACCATTGGGTGGCGAGGACGCTGAGCCCGATGGCGGATGAGCGACGTGAGCACGTGAAGGACGTCGGCAGCGCGGCGATCTTCGACGCAGTGTATCTGATGCGTCTGGAGCGGGTGACCGATTTTTGTGCGGCGGTGCGGGAGGGGCGAGGTCGTCATCCGTCGGTGCCCGTCGTCGTGACCGGTCCGTGGGCTCCCTACAGCTTTTGTGAATTTGCGCTCTCTGTCTGAGCACAGGGCGACAAGGGAATGGTCATGAAGAGCCTGGAAACGGTCGATGAGCTCGTCTACGGCCTGCGCGACTGCCTCACGGTCATCTCGACGCACGCGCAGGTGTTGTTGGCGCAGCAAAGCCACCGGGACGGAACCGCCGACGGACTGACCGCCATCCACCAGGCGGCGGAACGGGCGGCGGCCTTGCTGCACGGTGATGCCCACGCCCGACGCAGCGCAGGAAGCGTCCCCGGCGGACGCGGGTGCGGTCGCCTCAGAGGCCACGAGCCCCAGGAAGCGCCGATGATCGCCACAAGGCACCCGGCGAGTCAGCCCAAGACCAAGCCGCCGACGCCGATGGCCGTCCTTGCCGTGCCCGATTCTCCGGCGCGGTCGCTGCTTGCCAAGGTCCTGCAAGGGGAGGGGCTGGACGTCATCCTCGTCAGTGACGTCTCAGTGGCCGTAGAGATGGCTCGGGTGACGCAGCCTGAGCTGCTGATGATGGATGTCCTGCTGCCGTCGGTGTCGGGCACGGCGGCGCTGGTGCGTCTGCGCGAGGTTGGCCTTGCCGCCCGCACCATCGTTTTGACCGCTTCCGGGTCCACCCGCGCTGCTCGCGTGGCCATGTCCTTGGGCGTCGGTGGGTTGCTGGCCAAGCCGTTCAGTCTCGAGGCGCTGGTGGGCGCCATCTGCAGCGCCCGTGTCGAGAAGAGCTGGGCTGCAATGGAGGCGGGATGCGGACGCTAGTCCACGTGCCGATCATCCACTCGGAAGCGGACTTGGGGAGCCTGGCGCCCCGACTCGCGAGCGAGCTGGTCGGCCGCTTGGGCCACGACGCTTGGGCCACTCGTAACGCCACGGTCGATACGATGTGGGCGGACATCCAGACGCGCGTGCTGTCCCTGCCGTTGGACTGGTCGACCGTGCGCCTGTTCCAGGACGGGCTGCCGGTGTTTGGCCGCGAGCGAGACCTGGTCGAGGACCTCGCCAACAAGGGCAGTCGCAATCACCAGCTGCTGATGACGTGCATCGGCCGCGGCGCCACGTTGACCGGCACCGAGGACCCCGCCCTGCTGGTGCGCGAGTACAACCGGATCGGCCGACTGCTGACCGCCAGCAGCGAAGGGCTGTCCGATCAGGATGCAGCGGCCCTTGTGCAAGAAGGCCATGACCTGCTTGCCGCCCGCGACAAGTTCATGGCGCAACGCATCGACGCCACGACCGGTCCCCACGAGACCGCTCTGCTGTTTGTGGGGCTGATGCACGAAGTCGACCAGCAGCTGCAAGACTCGTTCGAGATCGTCGACCTGCTGGCCAGCTTGCCCCTGAACGCAGAACCGGAAAGACAAATCCAGGAAGGCCATGACCATGAAAAGCAACGCAAGCAAGCCCGCTGACCCCCACGTCCTTCGCGTGGCCGAAGCGGCGCCCAAGGACGTCGGACGCGGCATTGTCCGGCTGGACCCCACCGATCTGGCACTTCTGGGCGGACGCGTCGGGGATGTCATCGAAATCACAGGACAACGCCGGGCCTTCGCGAGGGCGATGCCGTCGTACGCGGAAGCTAGAGGCAGCGCGACGCTGCAAATGGACGGGGTCGTCCGCGCCAACGCCAAGGCGGGCATAGGCGACCGGGTGACGGTGGCCAAGGCGACCCACGCGCCCGCAGCCCGCATCGTCTTGCGGCCGACGTCGGGGCAGGCTCCGCTGACCTCGACCGATTCCCGGCACGTGGCCAAGCTGCTCGACGGCATGCCGACGGCGGTGGGCGACCGGGTGCGCGCCACGCTGGTGGGCTCGCGCTACCGCGAATTCGAGGTCATGGCGACCACGCCGAAGTCCGGTTGCGTGATTGTTTCGCCCGAGACGGTGTTGTCGCTGCAGGGCGAAGGGGGCGCAGAGCCCAAGGCATCCGGCGTGTCGTGGGAGGATGTGGGCGGTCTGAAAAAGGAAATGGGCCGCGTTCGCGAGATGATCGAGCTGCCCTTGCGGCATCCCGGCATCTTCGAGCGGCTGGGCATCGATCCGCCCAAGGGCGTACTGCTGCATGGGCCACCGGGAACGGGCAAGACCCTGCTGGCTCGCGCGGTGGCCCACGAGACAGAAGCAGCGTTCCTGTCGATCAGCGGCCCCGAGATCATCCAGAAGTTCTACGGCGAGAGTGAGGCTCGCCTGCGGAGCATCTTCGAGCAGGCGCGGCGCAGTGCGCCCTGCATCATCTTCATCGACGAGATCGACGCCATTGCCCCCAAGCGCGAAACGGTGCAGGGCGAGGTCGAAAAGCGGGTCGTCGCCCAGCTGCTGTCGCTGATGGACGGTCTGGAGGGGCGCGGTCAGGTGATCGTCATCGCCGCGACCAACCTGCCGAATTCACTGGACCCTGCGCTGCGAAGGCCGGGACGGTTCGACCGCGAAATCGAGATCGGCGTTCCGGACGCGGCGGCGCGTCGCGAGATTCTGGAGATTCACGTTCGCGGCATGCCCCTTGCCGAAGACGTCGACCTCGACCGGATCGCCGCGCAAGCGCACGGGTTTGTCGGGGCGGATTTTGACGCGCTGACCCGCGAAGCCGCGATGACGGCCCTGCGGCGGATCATGCCGCATTTGGACCTGTCGGGCGGCGAGCTGTCCTGGGAGAAACTGGAAGCGCTGGTCGTGACGATGGCCGATTTTCAGGAGGCCTTCTGCGAGATCGAGCCCTCTGCGCTGCGCGAGTTCATTGCGGAAGTGCCCGACGTGTCGTGGGAGGCCGTGGGTGGCGTCGAGGACGTCAAGCGCGAGCTGCGTGAGGCGGTCGAGTGGCCGCTGTTGCACCCAGCCCTGTACGCCGCGGCCAAGGTGCAGGCGCCACGGGGAATTCTGCTGCACGGACTGCCGGGAACCGGCAAGACCCTGTTGGCAAAGGCTGTTGCGTCGAGAGGCGGGCTAAACTTCATCGCCGTGCGTGGTCCAGAGCTGCTGTCGAAGTACGTCGGCGAGAGTGAGCGCGCGATCCGTCAGGTGTTTCGCAAGGCCCGCCAGGCGCGACCGTGCGTCATCTTCTTCGACGAGCTGGACGCCATCGCCCAGAGCCGCTCTGGTCATGGCGGCGACTCCGGTGTCGGCGAGCGCGTCCTGGCGCAAATTCTCGTCGAAATGGACGGCATCGATGCCTCAGAAGGCGTTCTGGTCATGGCCGCAACCAATCGTCTGGACATGTTGGATGCTGCACTGGTCAGGCCTGGTCGATTTGACTTGATTCTGGAAATCCCCATGCCCGACCTCGCCGCCCGCGAGGCCATTTGGCACATCCAGCTGGCGGGGCGCCCGACCACGAGCGATGTCGACTGCAGGGCCTTGGCCGCTGCGTGCGGCGGGATGAGCGGGGCCGAGATCGAGCTGGCCTGCCGACGGGCGGCGATGAGTGCGGTGCGGCAGTGTGTTGCAAGCGGCGAGCAATCGCTCGCTGCCGGTGATCTGACGATTTCACAGGCCGACTTGACCTCGGCCGTTGCCGAGGCCCGGGTGGCGGCGGCTTCGAGAGCGCACGCCGGGAATCCCAAGGCGCGAATCTGACCGGTTGGGGCGTTGCCACAGGAGCATGGGTCCTTGTGGCGGCGCCCCAAGCGGTCAGGCTCGGTGGATGTGGCCATGGGGCGTACGAGTCCCGATACGTGTCTCCGACCTTGTGAAACGAAACACCCGGGCGCAAGCTTTCTGCCGAGTCCAGAGTATTTGAGTCAATCGATTTCCTGACGCGGGTTTTGATTCCAGCGAATCCTGCCGTTGCACTTGGAAGAATGGCGACAAGCGGTCCGTGGGAGTGGTGGACGCCATGGCCGAGATCATCGTCGCCGGCGACCCGTGCCTGACACGGAAAACCATCATCGAGATGCTGGTCAACCGTGGCTATCGGGTCGACGCCTTGGCCGCGCCCACTGAGCTGCTTGCCTCACTGCGTGCCTGGCGACCTGATCTGGCGATCGTCGACGTCGACCGGGCCAAGCGGGCGGACTGGGTTCGCTCTCTCGCGACCATGCAAGAGCAGTACCCAACCGTTGCCGTCATCGCCACCGGAGCGGACTCGGACGCCGAATCTGCCGTCGAGCTAATGAAGCTTGGCGTCGTCGACTTCATCAGCAAGCCGTTCGCACCCGGCGACCTGACCGCCCGCGTGGACCGAATCCTCGGTGCGATTCGGGGACGCCCCGCGGTGGGGACGGTTCGTCTGGTCGGCCAGAGTCCGGCGTTTCGTCAGGCCTTGAACCACGCCGCGCGCTTCGCCGCCCCCGACATCGGCATTCTGCTGCACGGGGCCACCGGGACGGGCAAAGAGCCGTTCGCCCGCTACATCCACACACGCAGCCGCCGAGCCAACGGGCCTTTCGTTCCGGTGGACTGCTCGGCCCTGACCGAGAGCCTGTTCGAGAGCGAGTTCTTCGGGCACGACAAGGGGGCGTTCACGGGAGCGGCCGGCGCCCACAAGGGGCTGTTCGACGCGGCCGACGGCGGCACCCTGTTCCTGGACGAAGTCTGCAACCTGCCCCGTCCCTTGCAGGCCAAGCTGCTGCGCGTCCTGCAAGAGCGACGGGTCAGACCGGTCGGCAGCCACAAGGACCACGAGGTCGATGTTCGCGTGATTGCGGCCACCAACGCCGACCTTCAGGCCGCCGCCGACGTGGACACGCCTTCGTTTCGCCAGGACCTCTACTACCGGCTGGCAGAGGTCACCATCGAGCTGCCGCCGCTGTGTCAACGAACCGGGGATGTCGGCCTGCTTGCGGAATATTTCGTCGCAATTTACGCGCTGGCCTATCAGAGACCCGCCATCAGCATCACCCAGGTGGCGCTGGACTTGCTGCAGCAGTACCCGTGGCCGGGAAATGTGCGCGAGTTGGAGAGCGTCATCAAGCACGCGGTGGTTTTGGCGGATTCGTCGATTGGTCCCGAGGACCTGCCGGATCACCTCCTTCGGACGCGCCGGGCTGACCCGGTGCCGACGCTCGCGCGGATCGAGGTCCTGCCAGAGCCGGAGGCTCACGACGATGGTGCGACGCCGCTGACGGGCAGCGTCGACCTCAAGGCGATCGGTGCCGAAGCGGCATTGCAGGCAGAGGGGGCGGTGCTGCGCGAGCTGGTGCGTCGTCTCTCACCCTCGGCGGCCCAACTCGCCCGACTCGTCAACGTGGACGCCAAGACTTTGCGCTCCAAGCTGCGTCGGTTCGACATCGTGCTGCGGCACTGATTCCCGACTTCGGGAGTTCACGCCCGGATCTCGCCGCCATTTGCCGTCGCTGCCCTCACCCACCGCATCCACACGAAACCAGATCCGCGTGGGATTGTCTGCGGTTGGCATTTCCGCGAGCGAAACTCTCCAGCTTGGCACCATAGCTGCAAAGGACTGGTGCAGCTCCAATGACGGAGCCACTACAGAAAGCATCAGGAGACACTATGGCAAAGGTTATGAATTCGACCGATTCCTCGAGCCTCGCAGAAGTCGTCGATCGCATCCTCGACAAGGGCATCGTCATCGACGCGTGGGTCAAGGTTTCGCTGGTGGGTATCGAGCTGCTGACGATCGAAGCCCGCGTGGTCATCGCGTCGGTCGAGACGTACCTGAAGTATGCCGAGGCCATCGGCCTCACGGCGGCCGCTGCTGCTCCCCGCGCGTAGTGTGTATTCCCTTGCACCCGAGGAGCCATGACGGCTCCCCGGGCCAAGGGACTGCGCATCCATGTCGGCCTTCGAATGTCACTACGGTGGCCGACAGAACACTACGTTGAGGAGGAACACAATGTCACTCAGTCTGTCAACCTTCAACGCAGAAAACATGCGACGTCTGGGCGAAAGCTGTCAGACGGCGCGTGCGGATCGTGCGGCGGCGACTTCGCGCCGCAAGCGTGAGACAGCACGGTTCCTGGCCGATGCCGCCAGTGCCCGTGGAGAGAGCGAGCTGGCCCGACAGAAGGCCGCCGCGCAGCAGGCAAAAAGCCTGAAGGCGTTTGGCGACAAGCTTAGGGCTGGTGTTGGCGCGATGCAGCGACGCAACGGTACGGCTCGCGCCGGGCTGGCTGCGGACCTGCAGGCTGCAGGCGTGGCGTGGCGTGACGGGTTGGCCCGCACGACACCGACGTCCGGCGGCCGGCGCGGACCTGCAGATCTGGAGGCGCGCAAGCCGGCGCCTTTCGCCAAGGATGCGGCGCCGCAAGTGGCCGCGACCAGTGCCACCCCCTCTGAGGGCAAGCGCTGAGCCGCGACCGTCCTTCGAACGCAGCGGCACAGGCCGTGGCGGCACGATGAGGCGCAAGGGGAGGGTGACGGGCACACCGCCCGTCACCCCTCCCTGCGTGGATAACAACCGGGCGCCCCGTGCGGCGCGTGCGAAGGTCAACAGATGAAGGAACTCTCACCAGCGCCGCAGCTCTCTCAGGTTTCCAAGCCGTCGCAGGCGCCGACGCAAGTGACGGCACCGGATGCGCCCGCCGACTGCGGACTGTGGCTTGAGGCCGCTGCGGGATTTGTCTCCACGCCGGCCATCGAACAAGTCGTCAGGCGGGCCCGCGCCTACCTGGACGCCGGGTACCCCGTGCACTTTTCCGGACCAGCAGGCATTGGCAAGACGACGCTTGCCTTTCACGTCGCGGCCCTGCGCCAGCGACCGGTCGTGCTTATCCACGGCGACGAGAGCCTGAAGTCCTCTGACCTGGTGGGCGGCGAGTCCGGCTATCGGCGCAGCAGGGTCGTCGACAACTACGTCCACTCGGTGCTCAAGACTGAGGAGAACGTCCAGACGCTGTGGGCCGACAATCGGCTGACCCTTGCGTGCAAGCAGGGTTACACGTTGCTGTATGACGAATTCACCCGCTCGCGGGCCGAGGCGAACAACGCACTGCTGTCGGTCCTTGAGGAGCGTCTGCTCACGATGCCGCGTCAGGGGACTGGCGAGGAAGCGTGCATCGGCGTGCATCCCGAGTTTCGCGCAATTGTGACCTCGAATCCCGAAGAGTACGCGGGCGTGCATCGGACCCAGGATGCGCTGGCCGACCGTCTGGTCACCATTCGGCTCGACCACTTTGACCGCGAGACCGAAGTCGTGGTCACGCAGGCGAAGTCAGGGCTCTCGCGCGAAGACTGCGAGGTCGTCGTCGACATCGTGCGCGGGATGCGCAAGCTCGGCATCGCCCGCCACGGACCCAGCGTGCGGGCGGCGATCATGATCGCGCGCATGGCTGCCCAAGAGAAAGTCGGCGTCGGCGTGGGCGATCCGTTGTTCGACGAGGTCTGTCAGGACGTGCTGTCCAACGTCTCCGGCAAGGTCTTTCGCGATGGTGAGCCCGACGTCAGCCACCGCGTGGCGGAGGTCATCGCCGCGCACTCGATCAAGGCCACGCTGGCTCGCCCCCGCCGCGAGCAAGGAACGCGAGCATGAGCACGACCAACCGTCACGTCGTCCAGTTTCGTCTCGGCTGCCTGGAGCTCGAGCGGTCGCGGCGGCTGTTTGAGCGGGCGGCATTTGTCCGCCGCCTTGCGGCCATCGACCAGCGATTGTCTGAGATCGAAGTCGAAATGGCGGCCGCCGATGTCTTTCTGGGCAAGCTGCCGATCGGCGCACCGGTTGCGCCGAAGGGACGGCCGTCCGGCATCGAGATCGAGGCAGGTGCGCAGCACGAGAGCCGACTGCGCCGCGTGGTCCGCTACGGCAGCGCTCCCCTTACCGATTCGCTCTCTGCGGCGTCTGCCGATGGCGGTCAGACCGTCCGGCCGCCGACGCCGGGCCGCCGGAGTTCCCAGGAGGTGTCTTCGTGAAGCAAGGACTGTACCTGTACGCACTTGCCCCTGCCGACGCGTCCTGCGACTTCGGCGCCATCGGCGTTCCTGAGGACGGAGCTGCAGCAGAAGTGCGGGCCGTCGCCTATCAGGGGGTCGCCGCCATCGTCAGTAGCCACGCCGTGGCTCAGCGTCTCTCGCCGACCCGTGCCCGGCTGGAGGCCCACTACCGCGTGCTGCGAGAGGCGGGGAAGAACCTGACGCTGGTGCCCGTGGCGTTCGGCCACATCGCCACGGAGCAGGACATCGTTCGGCTGCTCAAGCGCAACTACAAGGGGATTCTGGAGGAGCTCGAGAGCCTCGACGGCCGCGTGCAGATGTGCGTGCGGGTGGACTGGGACGCGGAGAACCTGTTCGAGTATTTCATGGGCATCGACCCCGACTTGGCTGCCTTGCGCGATGAGATCTTCGGCCGGGCGACGCCACCGTCCGAGATGCTGAAGATCGAGCTGGGGCGCATGTTCGACCGACGGCGCAACGAAGAGCGGGAGAAGCTCGGCGAGTCCCTGTTGGCGTCGTTTGAGCACCTGGATGCGCGGACAGAGCTGCTGGCGCCCCACGGGGAACGGCGGGTGGCCGAGGTGGCCCTGCTGGTGCGGCGCGACCAGGTGGCGGCGCTTGAAGCGACCGTCTACGAAGTGGCGGGGCGATGGCCCAACGGCTTTGCGTTCGACTTTTCCGGCCCGTTTGCTCCGTTCGACTTCGTGTCGCTCGAGCTCGATTTGGGGCTGAAGGTGGCGTAGGGGGAGGGGACCCGTGTTCAAGGCTTTGCTATGGATCGCGGAGCAGATCAAAGAGCGGGCGGACGCTGAACTCTTCGATCCGGAGCCGGTCCGCGCCGAGCTTTTGCTGCTGCATCGCCGCTTTGAGCTGGGCGAGATTGGCGAGGCCGAATTCGACAAGCAGGAGGCTGAGCTGATCGAGCGACTCGAGCGGCTGGAGGACCTTCGTCGTGCGACCTAGCCAAGTCAACCGCGAGATGCAACGTCGCATGAGCCTTTGCGAAACGCTCGATCGCGTGCTGAACAAGGGGGTCGTCGTGCGGGGCGAGCTGGTGATTTGCGTCGCCGACGTCGACCTCGTCTACGTCGGGGTCAACGTCATGTTGTCATCGGTCGAGACGCTGCGCAGCTCACGCAAGGCGCTCCCGTATCAGGAGAATGGCAATGGAATGGGGAAACGTCCGCGGCAAGGCTTCTGACGTCGAAGCCATCCTGGGGGTCATGGAGGCGTCCAAGGCGCCTGAGCCAAGGCGCATCCACGTCGACCCCAACAGCACGCAGCAAGGGCTGTTGCAGCTGGTGTTGTCGGTTGTCGAGCTGCTGCGGCGACTTCTGGAACGCCAAGCGATGCGGCGGATGACGGCGGGCAGCGTGACGGACGAAGAGGCGGAGCGGATGGGCATCGCCCTGCAGCGGCTGCAAGAGCAGGTCGCCATCCTGTGCAAGGAAAACGGCATCGACGACCTGAACCTGGATCTCGGACCGCTCGGCCGCCTGTTGGACTGAAGCGGAATCGGCAACGCACGGAGACAAGATGCAACGCGCACAGATGGCCCACGCAAACCAGTCGACGTCTCTGGCAGACCTGCTCGAGCGCGTGCTCGACAAGGGCGTCGTCATCGTCGGTGACATCAAGATCAAGCTGGTCGACGTCGAGCTGCTGTCCATCCAAATCCGCCTGGTCATCTGCTCGGTGGACCGGGCGCGAGAGATGGGGCTGGACTGGTGGATGCGCAACGAGGAGTTCTCCTCGAACGCGAACAAAGAGCCGGCGCGCGTGACCGTCGGCGCCGAAGTCGGCGCGCTGGCGCACCTGTCGGTCTCGCAGGAGATCACCCAACTGCGTCAGCGGCTTGCCATGCTGGAGACCGAACTGGCCGAGGGCTCGCCCCGATGACGCTGCGGCCAGCCGACTCCCGGCGAAGGGGGAGCGGCGACCGGGAGTAAGGGAAGTGGACAGCGACCGTCTCAAGATTTTGGCGATCGATGACAATCGCAGCAATCTTGCGAGATTGAGGTCTCTGTTTGCCGCGGCATTGCCCGACTGCAGCTTGATCACGGCCACCGATGGCGCCGAGGGCATCCTGCTCGCCCGTCAGGAGGACCCGGACGCCATTCTGCTCGACGTCATCATGCCCGGACTCGACGGCTTTGCCGTGTGTCGGCGCTTGAAGTCCGAAGAGCACTTGCGGGACATTCCGGTCGTCTTTCTCACGTCCATGCGATCAGGACGCGAGAGCCGCGCCCTTGCCTTGGCCGCCGGGGCCGAAGCCTTCCTGTCCAGACCGTTTGATGACTCGGACCTGACCGCGCAGGTCAAGGCGATGGCCAAGGTCAAGGTCGCCAACCGCATCCGACGGATGGAGCACGATGAGCTGGCTGCGTTGGTCGCCGACCGCACCAGAGAGCTCGAGCTCGAGCTGGCCGAGCGCCGTCGGGTGGAAGCGGCACTGCGCAAAAGCGAGGCCAAGTACCGCGATCTGACCGAGAACATGACGGATCTGGTGTTCGTCGTCGCCCCTGACGGGGTGCTGACCTATCTCAGCCAAGCGGCCTTCGCCCTGACCGGTCACCTGGCAGACGAGCTGGTGGGGCGGCGGTTCATCGGGCTGGTCCACGAGGAGGACGTGGCCGAGGTTGAGCAAGCCTTTGCCGCGCTCATGGGGCACCCGCATCCGGAGCCGTATGAGCTTCGCATTCGGAACAAGCGCGGCGAAATCCGCTGGATTCGCCTGTCCTGTCGCCAAGTGGTCGATGCTGGGCGAGTCACCGGCCTGCAGGGTGTGGCGACCGACATCTCGAACCGAAAGTCCACGGAGACCCAGCGCGAGCACCTCGCGACGGCGATTGATCAAGTCGCCGAGTCCGTGGTGGTGACGGACAAGGACGGGACCATTGTGTACGTCAACCCGACCTTCGAGTCGGTGACGGGCTATGCGCGAGAGGAAGTTCTGGGCAGGAACGTCCGCCTGACCAAGAGCGGCGTGCAGGACGACGCCTTCTACCGGAGCCTGTGGACCACGATTCTGGGCGGCAAGACGTGGCATGGGCGGATGGTGAACAGGCGGAAGGACGGAGCCCTCTTCTCGGAGGAAGTCATCATCTCGCCCGTGCGTGACCCAGACGGGTCCGTGACGGCCTATGTCGCCGTCAAGCGGGACATTTCCGACCGCCTTGCGCTGGAGGCCCAGCTCCTTCATGCCCAGAAGATGGAGAGCATCGGGCGACTCGCCGCCGGGGTGGCCCACGACTTCAACAACCTCCTGACCGTCATCCTGAGTCATGCGGCCTTCGGACTGGCGTCGGTCGGCGCGAGCGACGCGGTGCGGGAAAACTTGCTGGAGGTGCGCAAGGCCGGGGAGCGAGGCGCGGCGCTGACCCGGCAGCTGCTCGTGTTCAGTCGCAAGCGGGCGTCGCAGCGCCAGCTGCTGGACCTCAACGTGGTGATCACCGACCTCAAGCGCATGTTGCAGACCTTGATCGGCGAGGACATCGAGGTCGTGCACCTCCCTGCCGCGGCGCCCTGCTGGGTAGACGCCAACATCGGCGAGATCGAGCAGATGATCATGAATCTGGCCGTCAATGCGCGAGACGCCATGCACGAAGGCGGCCGCTTCACCATCGAGACAGCGAACGTCACCTTCGACGCGACCGCAGCGGCCCGGCACGACGGGGCGGCGCCCGGGCGCTATGTGCAGCTCACGGTCAGCGACTCAGGTCTTGGTATGGACGAACGCACCATGGCCCAGGCATTCGAGCCGTTCTTCACCACCAAGGTGGCAGGCAAGGGAACCGGCTTGGGGCTATCGATCGTGTACGGCATCGTGCAGCAGAGTGGCGGCAGCATCTTGGTCCGCAGCCAGGTGGGGCTGGGCACTACGTTCACGGTCTGCCTGCCGCGTGGGACACCGGGTCCCGGGGTGGCCGAACTTCCGCCCATGGAGACCGTGCGCCGAGGTCGCTGCACCGAGACGATTCTGGTGGCTGAGGACGAGGATGCACTGCGCAAGGCCGTGGTACGAATCCTCACCGCGGCCGGCTATGTGGTGCTGGATGCCATCGATGCCAAGGATGCCCTGGCGATCGGCGCAAGCCACAAGGGCAGAATCGACCTGTTGCTGTCGGACATGGTGATGCCCCACACAAGCGGTCGCCTGCTGGCGATGGCGTTGACGAGAGAGAGACCGGATATCAAGGTGTTGTTCATGTCCGGCTATGCCGATGACCTGGTCGACGACCAGCTCAAGTGCGGCGCGGCCGTGCATCTGCTCGCCAAGCCATTCTCCAGCGCCGACTTGACCAGCAGGGTAAGGGCGGTGTTGGACGGAAGTGTGTCGGTCGGAAATCATGACCCTTCTGTGGCACCGGAGCATCGCTGAGTTCTTCGCGCGAAGGTTCCGCAGGCGTAACGGGGCGGTGAAGGAAACGGTCATAGACGCGCCCGCTGGTGCCGCCTAGACTGTCTCGGAAAGTTGTCGTGCTTGGGCGACCCTGCGGTTGCTTGACGAGATCCCGGCGGCGCAGTCTGCGCACCGCAAGGCGAACATGGCGAAGCGTCGCAGCCCTGAAGCGCTTTCCGTGTTGCGGCCCGAGCCGCCGCCAGACGCCTTGGCGGATTTTCCAATTGTCGGCATTGGCGCAGCAGCGGGTGGTTTCGTTGCCGTGCGGGATTTCTTCGCCGGCATGCCTGCCGACCTTGTCATGGGCATGGCGTTCGTGGTGGTCCAGCACCCGGACGCGGACCACGCTGCGCTGGACAGCAAAGTCATCGGCACGCTGACCCGAATGCCGGTCTTCGACGTCAACGAAGTCGTAGTGGTCAAGGCCAACTGCGTCTACGTCGGTCCCGTCGGGTGCGACCTCGCGCTGTGGGACGGCACGCTGCAACCTCACCAAACGCAGGGAACGTCCGCGGTTGGCCAGCCCATTGACCAGTTCTTTCAGAGCTTGGCGCTGGACCATGGTGCGCGTGCGGTCGGCGTCGTCCTGTCCGGCGCCGGCAACGACGGCGCTGCGGGTTTGCGGGAAATCAAGGCCCACGGCGGGTTTGCGATGGTGCAGTTCCCCGATTCGGCAGAATTCGGAGACATGCCTCGCAGCGCCGTCGCCACCGGCGTCGTCGATGCGCTGCTGCCGCCCTTCGAGATGGCAGACCGGCTCCTCTGCAACGGTGCCAGCGCGCGTGAGCGTCAGCTCTCGGTGCTGACCGCGGACCGCTTGCCTGAATTTGAACGTGGGCTGCGCAAGATCCTCGCTATTCTGCGCGATCGAACTCACCACGACCTGTCGGCCTACAAGCGGGACAGACTCGTTCGCTGTGTCGAGCGGCGAATGGCCGCTTGTGGCGGTCTCTCGATCCGCGAGTATGTCGAGCACTTGCGTCACACGGCTGACGAACCGGAGGCACTGTTCTGCGACAGTCTCATTGGCGTCACCTCCTTCTTCAGAGATCCTGACCACTTTCAAGAGCTTGCCGAGTCGGTGCTGTCCCGCCTTGTGGCCCGCTCCAGGCAGGACCGCATCATTCGCGTCTGGTCCGCCGGGTGCTCCACGGGAGAAGAGGCCTACTCCCTTGCCATCCTGCTGCACGAGCAGCTGGAGATCAGCCGTTACAGCCGAACCGTGATGTTGTTCGCCTCAGACATCGACGGCCGCGCAGTGCGCATCGCTCGTGCCGGAATCTACCCGGCCAGCATCGCCGCCGATGTCTCGCCGGAACGCCTCTGTCGTTACTTCACCGTCACGTCTGGAGGGGATGCCTACAAGATCCACAGAAGCATTCGCGACATGGTGGTGTTCTGCGAGCATGACGTGACGAAGGACCCCCTCTTCAACAAGATGGACCTGATCGTCTGCCGCAACCTGCTGATCTACCTGGGCCTCGACCAGCAGCAGAAGGTTCTTGGCACCTTCAGGTCCGCGTTGAAACCAGACGGCGCGCTGTTCCTCGGTTCGGCCGAAGGGCTGGGCGCACTGACTGCGGACTTCCGCACAATCGATGCCAAGTCCAGGCTGTTTGGCTGTCCGCCCGCCGCTACGGTGGACCCGCTCGCGGTCGACCTGGCCTTTGTTCCCTTGCAGGCAGCCGCCCACGCGACGCCTCAACCCCGGGAAGCAGTTCCCGCGGTCGAGGCGGTCCAGACGCAGCTGCACCTTACACAGCCGCGGGTCACCGGGGACGACTATCTGGACTCGACCATCGGCAAGCTGCAGCGCGTTTGCGACGACCTGCGATGCGTGAACCAGGAGCTGTTGTCGATCAATGAGGAGCTGCGCTCGACCAACGACGAGCTGTCGGCCTCGGGGCGGGCCTCGCAGCTCTCGGCAGAAACGATCGAGCTTGCCAACGTCAGGGCGCGCAACAGCTTGGTAGACCTTGCCCGCGTCAATGACGACATGGTCAACCTGTTGTCGGGTACGGGCATTGCCAGTCTGTTTCTCGACACCCAGCTGCGCATTCGCCGGGTGACTCCGGGCATCGAAGACCTCATCTGCGTCATGCCAACCGACGTCGGCCGCCCGCTGGCGCACTTTGCCACTCAACTGCTTGGCTGTGACGGCTTGGCGGAAGACCTGAGCGGCGTGCTGGAAACGCTGCTGCCGTTGGAGAGGGAGGTCTCGTCGCAGTCCGGCAAGTCCTACCTGATGCGCATCCACCCCAGCCAGCGAAAGTCGGGGCAGGTGGACGGGGTGGCGCTGTCGTTTGTCGAGGTCACGGAAAGCGTCAACACGCGACGGACCCTCGCGCTCGCCGTTGCGGCCCAGGAAGAGGCAGCGTGCATCGCAAGGGTGGGAGGCTGGGAGTTCGACGCTTCGACCGGACGCATGTCGTGCTCTGCCGAGGCACTGCGGAGCTTCGGCACCGATCCGGTGGGGCCCCTCGACCTCGACGGGCTACTGGTCTTGATTGAGCCTGATTCCAGGCACTCTGTTGCCGTGGCCGCACAAGCCTCGTTGGAAACCGGCGCACGCTGGGACATCGAGGTTCCGCTGGTCGCCGCCAAGGACCGCGCCAAGTGGGTCCGCCTCATCTGTCACCCCCGTGTCGAGAGCGGCCGAACGGTGTCCTTGCACTGCGCGGTCCAGGACATTACCGAGCGCAGGGGGGCCGAGTGATCGGGCACACCCCTGCAACTGCGAGCGCGGAGCGTGCTCGCCGATTCGGAGCGTCATGACGCAGAACACTGAGCGGCCGAAGGTGGCCTCCGTTACGCCAAACCTCACGGCCGGTACCTCAGGCGGCGAGGCTCCAATGAGCTCGACGTCGGCCAGCGCGTCGCTGCGCGGGCGAGCGGAAGCGCGGGTTGAGCGGGATGCCCGCGTCGCATCGGTGGAGCCGCCTCGGCCCGCGACCGCCGGCACGCTGGAGCGCGTCGTCCACGAGCTACGCGTGCACCAAATCGAACTCGAGATGCAGAACGAGGAGCTGCGCCGCGTGCGGACGGAGCTGGAAGTGTCCTTGCGGGAGCATTTCGAGATCTACGAGGTTGCGCCGATCGCGTACTGCACGGTTGACCCCGCCGGCATCATCCAGCGGGCCAATCTTGCGGCCGCCTCCTTGCTTGGTGAGACCCGGCTCGCGCTGATCGGGCGGCCGTTTGCCGCCTACCTCGCGAAGGAGCAGCAGGTGCTCCACTACCGGAACCATAGGAAACTGATGGAGAGCGGCGGTCCACTCTCCTGGGAGCTGGAGATGGTGCGCGCAGGCGGCGAGCGGCTTTGGGCGCAGCTGACCGCTAGCGTTGGCTACGACTCAGGCGGGGCTCTGGTGTTTCGCATCGCGATGACCGACCTGACCGAGTCGAGTCGACGGGAAATGGCCTTGCGCGAAAGTGAGGACAGGTTTCGAGCACTTGTGGAATGGACCCCTGTTGCGCTGGTCGTGCATCGTCATGGACAAGTCGTCTATGCGAGTCCCTCGGCCGTGCGGCTGTTCGGGGCGGCTTCTGAACGGGATCTGGTGGGGCTGCCGCTGGCAGACCGGCTGCCAAGTGACATTCGTCTGCAGGTGCTCGGCATGGCCAGGACGTCCTCTGGACCTGGCAGTAACGGTCGCCCGCTGTTCGGCCGAGTCCTTCGCCTGTCGGGAGCGGCCGTCGACGTCGAGATTCACGGCTCGCCGATGGTCTACGACGGGGCCCCGGCTGCCTACCTGATTCTGCTGGACGCCACGGAACGCAAGCGGCTCGAGGTTGAAAACGCCCGTCTATGTGACCAGTTGCAGCCGACGCGCGAGCCACGGGCACCGCCAGCGACGGACCAACAGCGGCAAGCCCTCGACGACGCACAACAAGAGGTGCTGGACTTGGTGGCCGCCGCCCTGGGCCGGGCCGAGCCGGACTCTGCCCTGTTCACCAAACTCTCCGACTTGCAGGTCGCCGCTACCCGCGCGCGGGACGTGGCTTTGCGACTGTAGAGCGTCTTTCCTCTGGTTCTGGGCACCCTTGCGATGCGTTTCCAGTGAGTCGACATGGCCACGGGCGGCGAACGGGGGCCTCCGCCGCCGCGGGGCACAGCGCTTCAGAGGTCGTGAAGGACAAGGACCGGTCCTCCCCATTCCGGGAGTCCGCGCCCGAAGTCGGTACCGTGTCCAAGGCGCAAAGGCGATGGTTGCCTGGGGGAGCACGGTAATATTGCTTGTGTTATTGAGTAGTTGCCTTTGTCCCGGGAACTGTCGGTCGCACTTGGCACGGGACGTGTATGAGAGGAGCCGAACCTCGGCGGCTGAGGTTCGGGCAGACCCGCGGGGACGTCAGCGTCCGAAGCCGCAACGTCATCGCGAGCGGAGAGGGCAAGCCATGCTGCGAAAGAGTAGACACGCTCAAATGCACACCCTCGTGTTCGTGTACGGCGAAATGCGAGTTGGCCGGACCTTGCATCGCGTGTTGAAGCGGGCCGTGCCGCTTGGTGTTGCCAGAACCCATCCCTCGTACGGGCTGTTCGACATGGACGAATTTCCGGCGATGGTGGCAGGCGGGACCACTGCGGTGACCGGAGAGCTCTGGCGGGCAAATCGGCGGACACTGGACGCCATCGACGCGCTGGAGGGGCACCCCGAGTTCTTTGTGCGGGACGAGGTTCGGTTGGAAGATGGCCGCACTGCGCTCGCCTGGCTGTTGCACCCTCATCGACGCGAGTGGGCGACCGCCTGCGTGGACTCGGGAGACTGGCTTGCCGATGCGAATCGACAAACGAGCGGTGCGCTAGTGGCCGGCCGAGGTGGCGATGCTGCCCCGACCGCCACGAAGCTTCGCGACCGGACGCCGCTGGAAAGGCCAGTACGACCACCTGTTGTACGTCGGCACTTGGTGCATGGCCTCGGATGAGTGGAGAGGAGGGATTGTGAGCGAGCTAGGGCTGAAAATTCTGGCCATCGACGACAACGCCGACAACCTGACGTCGCTGCGAGCGGTGCTGGCGGACGAGCTTCCCGACGGTGAGCTGTGGACGGCGATGGACGGGCACTCGGGGCTTGCCTTGGCGCGTGACCACGACCCGCACGTCATCCTGCTGGACGTCCTGATGCCCGACATGGACGGGTTTGCCGTCTGCCGCGCGCTGAAGGCCGACGACCGCTTGTGCGCCATTCCAGTGGTGTTCCTTTCGTCCCTGCAAGCCGACCGCGAGGCGCTGACGAAGTCGGTCGCAGCCGGGGCTGAGGGGTTCCTGTCGAAGCCTTTCGAGGCAGGCGAATTGGCGGTGCTGATCCGCACCATGGCGATGGTCAAGTCCGCCACACGCCGAATCGTGAATGAAAGAAACAGGTTTGCGGAACTCGTCGTGGCCCGCACCCAGGAACTGGAGGCCGAATTGGAGGTGCGTCGCGCGGCTGAGCTAGCGGCGCTCGCAAGCGAACAGAAGTACAGGAACCTGACCGAGAACATCAACGAGGCCGTCTTCACCACCGGCCCCCGCGGCATCTTCACCTACGTCAGTCCATCGGTATTCGAGCAAACCGGGTTCACGCCCGACGAGCTGGTGGGCGGCAGCATGGCGACCCTGCTGCATCCGGACGACACCGAGCGCGTCACGAGTCTGTTCCAGAGCCAACGGGGCGATGGGCGGCTGGTGATCGAATTTCGCTTTGTCACCAAGGACGGTCGGGTTCGTTGGGCACGCTCGTCCAGCCGATTCCTGACGCAAGACGGTCAAGTCGTGGGGCTTCACGGGGTCGTCAGCGACATCACCACGAACAAGTTGGTGGAGGCCGAGCGCGAACAGCTGGCGACAGCGATCGAACACGCAGCAGAGATGGTCGTCATCACCGATGGCAAGGGGGTGATCACCTACGCCAACCCCGCCTTCGAACGCACGACAGGCTACTCGCACAAAGAGCTGATCGGCCGGACCTTGAGCCTGCTGAAGAGCGGCGTGCAGGGAGAAGCCTACTATCGCAGGATGTGGGACACGATCCTCGACGGCAAGACTTGGCATGGCCGGATGATCAACAGGCGCAAGGACGGCACGCTGTACACGGAGGAATCGACCATCGCTCCGGTGCAAGACGAGGCAGGTGTCATCTCAGAGTTTGTCGCGATCAAGCGCGATGTTACCGACGAGCTGAAGATGGCGGCTCGGTTGTCGCAGGCCGACCGGATGGAGGGCATGGGGCGTCTGGCAGGCGGCGTCGCCCACGACTTCAACAACCTGCTGTCGGTGATCCTGAACCACACGGCGCTGGGCCTTGAGTACTTGCACGACGGTCACCCCGCCAAAGAGCATCTGGACGTGGTCGGTGAGGCGGGAAAGCGCGCCACTGCACTGACCCGGCACCTGCAAGCCTTCGGACGCCGCCGGACCCTGCAGCCGTTGGCGCTTGACGTGGGCGTCGCGTTTGCCGAGCTGCTTCCGACGCTGCGCCAGCTGGTGGGCGAGCAGGTGCAGGTGGTGCACAACCTCACGCCCGGCCTCGGTCGCATCAAGGTCGACCCCATCCAATTCGAAGAGGTGGTGGTCAATCTGGCGGTCAACGCCCGGGACGCGATGCCGGCAGGTGGCGTGTTGACCTTCTCCTGCAGCAACGGGGTGATCGACCCAGCAGAGGCAGAACGACATCCGGGTACCCACCCGGGACCATGCGTAGTGCTCACCGTCCACGACTGCGGCGTTGGCATGGACCGTCACACGTTGGACCGGGTCTTTGACCCGTTCTTCTCGACCAAGGACAACGGCCCGGGCTCTGGGCTCGGTCTGTCGGTGGTGGAAGGCATCGTGCGGCAGAGCGGCGGCCTCATCTCGGTCATCAGCGAGCCCGGGCAAGGGGCCGAGTTCAAGCTGCACTTTCCCCAGGACCTGTCCGGCTTTCCGTTGACGGTGGACGGACCGCCCGCGCACCCGGTCGCGCCGCGTAATGCCGCGGACTTCACCATCCTGCTGGTCGAGGACGAAGCCCCGCTGCGTGTGGCCCTGAAGAAGGTCCTCGAGTCGGTCGGCTACAAGGTGCTGGTGGCCGAAGACGGGCTGCAGGGCGCCGCCACCTGCGCTGCGCACGCGAGCGATATCCACCTGCTGCTGACCGACGTGGTCATGCCAGAGATGAACGGCAGGGTGCTGGCCGAACGGTTCTCGGTCGAGCGACCCGCGTGCAAGGTCCTCTTCATGTCGGGGTACGCAGATGCGATGCCGGCTTCAGGCTTCACGCGTCAGCTCAGCACGCACTTCATCGCCAAGCCGATTGCGCCGTCCGACCTGAAACGCAAGGTCGCGGAAGTCCTTGGCGGCCATGTCATCGGCAAGGCCGACGCGCTTCAACTGCCGTTGCAGTTGGGGGGCGGCGCGCTGCTGGGCGACACGGTCATGCGCGGATAGTCAGGCAAGCCCCCAAGTCTCCGGCGTTTTGACGAGGTCGTCACCTCAGCGTACACAGCGCACTCGGCCTCGGCCGTCCCTTGGGCAGGGGGGGCGGGCAGAACGTGACCGTCGGAATCGGCAGCGCCGTGTGATGCGTTGGGGGGAATGGACATGGATGGGGGACACCAGCGGGCCGTGCCAGTCACGGTCGACGCCGCGCAGGAGCTTGTTCAGGGGTTGGAGCAGCTCAACGCGATCGGCGCATCGCTCTCTGCTGAACGCGACATCCGTCGGCTGCTCGAGAGCATCCTGATGGCGGCCAAGGCCATCACGCGTGCGGACGGCGGCACCCTGTACCGCATCGGGAACGACGGCACGCTTCATTTCGAGATCGTGCGCACGACCTCACTCGCCTACTACCTGGGTGGAACTTCCGGCAATCCGGTGCCTTTCTATCCGATTCAGCTGGTCGACGCGGACGGTCGGCCCAACCACAGCATGGTGGCCGCCCACGTCGCGTTGACCGGCGAGACCGTCAATGTCCCGGACGCCTATACCGCTGAGGGCTACGACTTCTCAGGCACGCGCGCGGTGGACCAGCAGACGGGCTATCGGTCGCAGTCGTTCCTGACGGTGCCACTGAAGAACCACGAGAACGAGGTCATCGGCGTCCTGCAGCTGATCAACGCCACCAACGCAGACCGCAGCGAGATCATCCCGTTTACCCTGTCGCATCAGCGGCTTGCAGAGTCGCTTGCGTCACAGGCGGCCATCGCCCTGACCAACCGCACGCTGGTCATCCAGCTGGAGGAGCTGTTCGAGTCGTTCATCACCGTGATCAGCTCGGCCATTGACCAGAAGTCGCCAGACACAGGTGGACACTGCCAGCGCGTGCCTCTGTTGACGATGATGCTCGCAGAGGCCGCCAGCGACGTGCGTCAGGGGCCTCTCGCCGCCTTCACCATGACCGACCGCGACCGCTACGAGCTGAAGATCGCCGCGCTGCTGCACGACTGCGGCAAGGTGACGACGCCGGTGCACGTCGTGTCGAAAGCGACCAAGCTGGAGACGATCTGGGACCGCATCCACTTGATCGACACGCGTTTTGAGGTTCTGAAGCGGGACGCGAAGATCCAGCAGCTGCAGGAGCGTGCGCTGGCCGTCGCGACCGGGGCGTCGGCGGCAGAATTGGCCGCCATCGACCGGCGCTTTCAGGACAGCGAGTGGCAACTGCACGACGCGCGCGACTTCCTGCGGGCGTGCAACTCGGGCAGCGAGGGGATGGCGGCGTCGGATCAGGAACGCGTCAGGGAGATCGCGGGCTTGCGCTGGACGGACCTCTCGGGGCGCGAAGCCGACTTCCTGAGCGCGGACGAGGTCCTCAACCTGACCATTCGCTCTGGAACGCTGACGGCAGAGGAGCGCCAGGTCGTCAAGCACCACATCGTCGCCACCATGAAGATGCTCGAGTCGCTGCCGTGGCCCAAGCACCTGGAGCGCGTCCCGGAGTTCGCCGGAGGACATCACGAACGCGTGGACGGCACCGGCTATCCCAAGGGGTTGAAACGAGAAGAGATGTCCGTGCAGGCCCGCGTGATGGGCATCGCGGACGTCTTCGAGGCGCTGACGGCCAAGGACCGACCCTACAAGAAGGGCATGTCGCTGTCTGAAGCGCTGCAGGTGCTGGGAAAGATGAGCGAGGACGGCCACCTCGACCCCGACCTGTTCGAGGTCTTCCTGCGCGCCAAGGTGTACCGCCGCTACGCGGAGCAGTTCCTGGACCCAGAGCAGCTCGATGCCGTGGACGAGTCGCGGATCCCGGGTCACTCGGGCTTCCGCTCGCCGCCGCCCCCAGCGGACTCGCCCGGCTAGTCGGTCACCCCGCCGGATACCCGTACCGTCAAGTGGTCGGTGGCCTTGACCCTCCCAAGGCTCAAGGGCATGGTGCCGGTCTGGCTGGCCACTTGAGGTGCAGTTGCAGCGCGATGGGATCGGATTCCCGCCCCGGATAGCCCGATGCCCTTCAACAGCCTGCAGTTCATCTTCCTGTTCCTGCCCGTGGTGCTGGTGCTGTGGCGGCTGTTTCGTCGTCGCCAGCACGCGCTGGCCTTCATGATCGGCGCCAGCTACCTGTTCTACGCGCTGGCCGCCGGCTGGTACGCGCTGCTGATGGTCGTCAGCACCTCGGTCGACTTCGCGGTCGGCCTTCTGCTGGATGCAGAGCAGCGCCCCGGCCGCCGCAAGCTCATCCTGTGCCTGTCGCTGGTGTTCAACCTGGGGCTGCTGTCGTTCTTCAAGTATTACGGGTTCGTCGTCGACAGCGTCAACACGTTGGCGGGCTATCCGCTGCTGCAGGCGGTCGCGGGGGTGGCGCTGCCGGCGGGCATCAGCTTCTACACCTTCCAGTCGATGGGTTACTCGATCGACGTCTATCGCCGAGACCTCAAGCCGTCGAAATCGTTTATCGAATTCGCGTCCTTCGTCAGCCTATTCCCGCAGCTCATCGCCGGTCCCATCGTGCGGCCCAAGCTGCTGCTGCCGCAGCTGGCCGCGCAAGGTCCGGTCGACAACGCGCGGGTGACGTCGGGCGCGATGCTGTTCGCCGCAGGTCTGTGCAAGAAGGTGCTGGTGGCGGACCGGCTGGCCTGGTACGCCGACCCGATCCTGAACGCGCCGGGTGCGTACGGCAGCGTCGACTTGTGGCTGGCGATGGTGGCCTTCGCGCTGCAGATCTACTTTGATTTCAGTGGCTACACCGACATGGCCCGGGGTCTGGCGCGTCTGCTGGGCTTGGAGTTCTCGATCAACTTCGACTCGCCGTACCACGCCCGCAACCCCAGCGACTTCTGGAAGCGATGGCACGTCAGTCTGTCCAGCTGGCTGCGCGACTACCTGTACATTCCGCTGGGCGGTAACCGAAAGGGCAGGGGGCGCACGGGGTTGAACCTGTTCATCACGATGTTTCTGGGCGGCCTGTGGCACGGGGCGGGCGTGAACTTCATCGTGTGGGGCTCGTTCCACGGCTTGCTGTTGCTGGTCTATCACCGCATCGAGAAGCCGTGGTCCACCCTGCCGCGAGGGGTGCAGCACGCCGTGATGCTGTTCGTCCTGCTGGTGTCGTGGATCCCGTTCCGGATGCACACGATGCACGATCTGGGGGCGTTCGCCGTGCACGCAACCCTTGCACCGCACCTGCCCACCGCACCGCCGCAGCTGTGGGGCTACGTGCTGCTGGGCGCCGGACTCAGCGCGTTGCCGCGGAACTCCAACGACATCCGCTGGGGAGCGCTGGGCTGGCCCACCACCCTTGCCTTGGCGTTGCTGGTCGTGGTCGCCGTCCTGCACCTCAACTTGTCTTCCAAATTCATCTACTTTGCGTTCTAGACCACCCATGCCTGTCCAAACCGCGTCGCAAATCCGCAAGCTCGTCGTCTTCGTCACGCTGGTCGTGGCCCTGCTTGCCGCGATCTGGCACGCCAACCGCACGACCCGCGACCAAGCGGCGGCCTTGACCGCGGCTGGCAGCACGCAGCTGCGTGAGGCGTTGCAGCGTTTGGCGCGTCTGCCCGACCGCGCCAGCGTCACGATGAATCCGGGTCCCATCAACGAACGGCAGCTGCGTCACGTCAACGCCCAGCTGGTGGGCAAGGTCGACGTGCTGGTCCTGGGCCAAAGCGACGCGGACCACATGTCGCAGACGTTCTTTCGCAAGGGCGTGCGGTTCTACAACGGCTTCCTGTCGAATTCGTTCTTCGCGTATCATTTCGAGGTCTTCGAGGACATCGTGCGCGCGGGCGGGGTGCCTCGGCTGGTCCTGTACGACGCGCGCTGCCTCACGCTGGTCAAGGAAGGCGACGAGCCCGGCTACGACACCCCCCCAGAGGACCCGATCTGGTGGGCCGGCGCGCCGTTCCGCCACAAGGCGCAGCCGCCTCCGCCGTGGTACCGCGATCTCGACAGCCTGCTCAGCCTGCAACAGACCGAGCTGACGCTGCAAACGTGGCAGGACGAGCGTCAGGTCCGTGAGACGGTGGCCGATCTGGACAAGGACACCGGCGCGTCGTTTCGGGTGGTCGACCGCCACGTGCGTTCCAAGGTGCACCGCTGGTTGGCCGATGGCAGTCGGGTGTACCCGGGCGAGCTCGATGGCGTGCTGTCGACGCGGGGCAGCGTGCGGATCGAGGACTCCCAAGGTGCGCGCAAGCTGAACCCGCAGCGCGTGGCGATGCTGGAGGCTTTCGTGCGGCGCATGGCCGCAACCGGCACCACGGTCGTCCTGTACTCGCCCCCGATCGACCCACGCGCGCTGACGCCGGGGCTGACGGCGCAGATGACGGGGGCGGGCAGGGCGGCGGCGCAGGTCGCACAACGCTTGGGGGTCGACTCCTGCGACCTGACGCTGCGCGCACGAGAGATCGGCTGTCAGGACGAGGACTTCTACGACCAGACGCACCTGTCACGCGCCTGCAACCGCGGCATCGTGCGCAAGCTGGTCTCGGGATGTGCGCCGAAAACGCAGCAGCTCTTGCGCGATCTGGTCGACCCTGACGTGCTGAAGCGCTGACGCGACTACTTCTTCATCTCTTCCTGAATCAGGGCAATCACGGTCGCGTATTCCGCCGCACCGACCCGACCCATCTTCAGGTACTTCACCCGGCTGTCCTTGCCGACGATGATGACGACGTCGCGCTCGTCGCAGTCGCCCAGCTTCCACGCGTCGCGCAGGATGTAGTCGGGGTCCGTCAGGATCACGGACTTGAACTTCTTGATCTTGTCGCGAATGACCTTGCGGATCGCGAAGTCGGGCTTCCACGTGTCCTTCATGTTGACGATGCCGAGGCCGCGATAGACCGTCTTGTCCAGGTTGGCGGCCTTCAGCGCGTCGCGGAAGGGCTCGTTCAGTTCCTTGACGTCCGGGTCGGTGTAGAAGAGCGCCAGCACCTTGCTGCCCAGATCCGGGATCGACGCCGGCTCGTCTTCCGCGTCGCGGACCTTGACGTTCGACACCGCGTCACCCGGCTTCAGCGCCAGGGCAGACGACGTCATCGCGCCCAAACCGAAGACCACCGTCAGGAACACGCCGAGAGAGAGCTTGAATGGCCTCGTGCGAAGCATGGGTCACCTTCCGCGGCGCCGTTGCGCCACGCATGAGAGGCCGCGGGTCGGCCGTCGTGCTGTTTCGTCATCGGCGACCGATCCCCGAATCGTCGCCGTCCCCCAGAAGCTCGGGTACCGCGTCCGCAGGATAGGCCAGCGCCGGGGCCACTTCAACCTCAAGTTGATCGCCGCCTGCGTAACCAACTGAATTTCCTCAACCAGATTTCAAATGTAGTAACAACTGGCACGGGCTTGACCGCGGGTTGAATTGAAGCTACATACATCGAAGTGCCGGTATGGTCCGGTAGTCACGATG
>CAJBNH010000144.1 GCA_903955385.1 uncultured Myxococcales bacterium
CGACTGCAACCCCGGGTCGTCGATGACCACCAACCTGATCCTGACCCTGCAGGTGGCGGTGTTGAACGCGAGGCTGACGCCGCAAGAGGCGTTGCGTGCGGTCACCCGTGGCGGTGCCCAAGCGGTCGGCTGTCCGGGCGGGTATGACGGGCGGCTGCGCGTCGGCGGGCCGTTGTGCGCGACGTACTTGGACCTGGATGGGCCGGATCGGTTGTTTTACGAGCTCGGGGCGCCGGCGCGGGGGGCGAGGGTCAGGTATTAACCGTTCACCGTTTTCGAGGCGCGACACGGGCGGTGGCCGCGACGGGAAGAGTCAGGCGTCAGCCTCAGGGGATCCCGCGACGGAGTCGATCGCCCAGCACGAGCGCACAGGAGTGGCGGCGAATTGTCCGGTAGAGAGGTTGGCCAGGAACCGCAAGCGTGACGAACCAGCGCGACGACGCGTGCACCGGCCCACGCTCACGCTCGCCCAGTCGCAGGAAGTCGTTCGGCCGCGTCACGGCCGTCTGACCGATCAGTGCCCAGCGCCGAAGTACCAGATGGCGGCAAGATGGCCCGTGAGTTGACCGGCGACGTCGGCGCCGGGACCGACGGAGGTCCCCAGCCGGGTGGTCGAGGAGGAGAGCTCGGAGACCACCGTGTCGTTCAACGAGAGTGAGACGGTCGCAACGTGCCGTACGACCTGCGCTCCGATGCTTGCTTGAAGCCCCAGTTCTGGCAGACCGATGAACCCGAACTGCCACTCTGCGGTCAGGTTCGCCCCGGCCTGAAGTGTCTGATCGGTGACCTTGGTGCCGACCGCGGCGCCATCGGTCGTCACCGTCAGGTTGCTGGAAGCTCGGCGATACGACACGAAAGGCGCGACGTTGAAGGCCAAGTGCTGGGACTCGGTGAGGAGGATGGGCAGGCCCGCCTGAACCTCGAAGCCCATGTACCCCGGCGAATCTTCGGTCTTGGTCGTGTTGCCGGTCGTGGTCGAGTTCGAGGCCAGGCCGGCCCCTACCGCTGCGCCAAGCTCGAGACCGATCCTCGACGACATCCAGTACCGGACCCCGAGGGTATGCAGGTCGACGGACGCGAGTGGAAAGGGGTCTGACTCATCCGGTCTACCCGACAGAACAGAGACTTGGCTGGAACCGAGGTAGCCGATTCCCCAATGACCCACGACGGCAGCGTGGTCGGTCGGGGACTCCACACCGGCGTCGGCGGCGGAAGCGGGTGCGGGCAGGATGGTGACCACAGCCACCGTCACAGCAGCGGCCATCGCCAAGGATTTGTTCAGGGTCATCGGACACTCCTGGGTTGTGCTGCGCATGGCGACGACAGGCTGGCCTGAACACAGGCGAAGTCGATCGCTTGGCGAGCATGGTGAGCGACACTGGCGCGAGGCTAGCGTGATCCCCGGCGCGAGTCATCTGCACGCGAGGTCGGCGGACGGACTCGCCGAACCGACCCGATTACGCAGGTCGGACAGGCAAGGGCGACCAACAGATGTGACGGAGTCGGCACCGCGTCAGCGGTTGCCGGGCCCTGGGCTTGCGACCGGCGGATCGAACGCCAACCCACGCAAGTGCGGCGAGAAGCCGAACGCGATTGTCTTGAGACAGACCTGCGACTTGGGCAAGCACACGCGCCGGATGTGGTCCATGGTCTCGACCAGCGTCGCCATGGGAACGGCGTCGTCGACATCCAGCAGGACCCAAGCTGGGCCGAACTCTTCCCAGTCCGCCGCTGCCAGGAAGTTGTTTCGCCCCGCGTACAGGTCCTGCGGATCATCGCTGCCTCTGGGCGCCGCTGCCGCGACAACCAGCGACTCGGCCAACACCGCTCGAAGCCCGTCGAGGTCTTGGCGCGGCAGAAGGTCGGTCCCGGCTGTGCATCGCCCGTTCACCAGCGGCGCTCGACACGACGCGGTTCGGCTGAGCGAGCGGACTCGTCGCACCACGGGAACCGAGGCCTCCACGCCCCAGCCATCCTCGCCCATGAACTCGCACGCGTCTCCCCAGGTGCCCGGGGCAACCAGGTAGCCCTCCGGCCTGATTCCGACGGCAATGACGGCCGGACATCCTTGCCAGCAGCAGCCACTGCGCCCGGTAAGCGGTTGCTCGACCGGGATGAGGCCGTACTTCACAGGCTTCAACGAAGCCGACATGGCAAGGACGAGGGCCAAGACGGATGCGACCGCGGCAGTGCCGCCCACCAGCGCCAGGATCTCCCACCGCCCGAAACGGGCTGGCCGCGTGGGTGCGCCAATTCGCGGCAGCCTCCCTCCCGTCGGCCTCAAGTCGCCCATTCGCACCACCTCGGGTTGACCCGCATCGGGAAACCGACAGACGTGGAAGGCGGTTGGCGCACGCCCCGGATGATGCGGGAGGGCTTGGCGGAGGGCAAGGTGTGGACGCCGTGGCTTACCCGAGGGCCTGATCGTCAGCCGGACCGACAAGCGAACCGACCCGCGGTCCGCGAGAGCCGTCGCGCCTCAGAAGCCGCCCCCCATCAATCCTTCTGAAACAACATCACCCGGATGGGGCCCCGATCGCCGCCGGTCGAGGTCACGAACACCCGCGGCGTGCCCTCGTTGGTCGCAGCATCATTGGTAAACCCGTTGCAGCGCACGTAGCTGGCGCCGTCGACGTAGCGTTCGTCCAGCACCATGGTGTTGAAGCCGCCGCCGCCGACCTCGACCTTGAACGCATTGGTGCGGCTGCCGATCACGGCCAGCACATAGTAGCTGCCCATGAACATGCCCGAGAGGTCGAAGGACGCATGCCCGTATTCCTGCAGACTGTACTCCTGGTCGCGAATGAGCCGCTGCCCTTTGCCGTCCGCCTCGCTCTGCAGCTTGCTGGCGGCCCCGGCGATGGCGCGGCGGGCGTCTGCGGGCGACATGCTGGGGGGCGCGGCCGGCGCTGGTGCCGCGGGGCGTGCGTCGGCCTCGGCCCGCTGGCGCTTCCAACCCTCGATGTCGGCGCGGTGCTTGTCGACCCACGCGCACGCCGCGGCGGGGCCGGAACCGTTTGCGCAGGTCTTGATGACCTCGTCCGCCTTCTCGAGCGGATCCACCTCGGCACTCAGCAACTCGGACTCGACACAGGTCGCTGAGTTCTGTGGGTCCGCGAGCTTGGGTTCGGCATCGAACCCGTCGTAGCAAGCGCTCGCGCAGCTGTATCCGTATTCCAGGCTTGCCGCCTTCGCCGCCTCGGGCGTCAGGTTTTCGTACGCCCCCTGCGATCGGGCGAGCAGGCTCTTTTCGCAGAGGGTCTGATGGCTTGCACCGCACGACGCGATCAGGACGGCGAGACCAAAGGCGGCGAAGACCTCGCGCGCGTGTGTGCGCAAATCGATGACGACGACCCCTCGAAACCCTTGCATGATCGCCTCCATACGCCACCGGGGCACCGTCGTGCCGGTCTGCGACGTGTCTGCTTTGGGGGGGAGTCCGCGAGTCTGCCCGGCCGAAACAGCCCGGTCAAATCGGGCGCAGCGGCATCTCGCGCGCCATTGAACCCAGCGTCAGCAGCGAGCATTTTCCGATCGTTTCTGCTGGAAATTCGATCCGGATCCACGGCCAGCAGCAAGGCTGCGCCCGAAGCCCACTTCGGGGTCTCGGCGTTCCGTTCACAGTGGCCGACGACATCCGGCACCCGAACCCCAACGCACCTGCTACTTCGCCACGCAAGCCACGACTGCCGTGCCCACCCTTGAGGTTGCGTGATAGTCGACCGAGAACGCCAGCAGGGCCACATCGCCATGAACTGCAAAGTGCGGACGCTTCAACCCGTTTTCGCCCACCCGAGGCACCTGGGCCACCGGGCTGAGCGGCGCGAGGTCCCCCGTCCGCTGCACGACGAGGCGCAGGTCGTTGTTCGAGATGCACCCGCCGCACATGTAGATCACGCTGCCGGTTGACCAGACCAACGCCACGTCGTCGCCCATGGCGTGGAGCACGGGCTGCACGTTTTCGACATGCGGAACAGCAACTTGCACGGGGCGCGACGGCCCGATCGGCGCGCCGTCCTTGTCCAAGGCCACCAGACGAACCACCGACTCGCGGCTGCCGTTCGGCGGCGTCGCCCACGTTCCGCCGGGTCTGCCGGTCCACGTGACGTCGCCGCGCGTCACCCACTCTTCCATCGCCGCCAGCGTCGTGCCGTCGTCGCCGGTTCGGTCGGTCCGCGTAACTGTAAACTGCTCATACCTGACACCACTCTAACACCTTGTCGCACAAGCAAAAAAGCCGAATGGAAACTGTAAACTGCTCATACCTGACCCCTACTCCGGGTCGCAAACACCGTCGCAAGGCGCAACGATCTTGCCGTCGGGCCGCAGGAACGCATCGATCTGCGCGATCGAGGCCTGCAGCCGCCGCACCGCCTCGTGCACCTTGTTGATCTCGGTGTTGGGCTGGCCGATCAGGTCGGGGGCGGCGATGCCGAAGTCGAATTCCTGCAGGGCCGAACCGCTGTAGGGCGCGGTTGCGGGTGTCAGGCCGAACACCGGTCGCGGCGCCGGCTGTAGCAGCGCGAGGCCCAGCGTGCGGGCGTGGACGTGGCTGGCGACATTGGGGACCTGGGTGTCCGAGATCCCGTCCTGCATCAGGACCTTGCGCGACTTCGGCCCCACGGCCTCGGTCGGCGCCAGCAGCTCGGGAGCCCACGCGATGGGGTCGATGCGGTCGAACACGGTCTGCGCCGTCAGCATGGCGCGGGTCGACTGCTCAGGCTTGCCGGTGGCGACGTCGATCAGCACCAGCAGGCTTTGGAACGGCGCGGCGCGGGTGGCGATCAGCGAGAAGCCGGCACCGCCCACGCCCAGCACGACGCGGTCGACCCGGGGCGACAGCGCGGCGTACACCGACCCCAGGATGTGGCCCTGGCTGATGCCGTAGAAGTACACGTGGGCGGGATCATAGACGGGTATTCCACCCTTCTGCAGCGCGGGCAAGGCCGCCAGCGTCTGCTCAGCCGCCAGCGCCACGGCGATCTGGTTGGCCATGCCTTGGTGCACGCGGTCGGTAAAGCGAAAGGCCTGTGCCGTCTCGTTGACCAGATCGGTGGCGAGCAGGCCGACGTCGTTCTTCGACATGCCCCACCAGTCGACGCAGACCGTCACCATGCCTGTCTGGTCGGCAAATCCGGTCATGAAGTCCTCGGCGACCTCGAGCTGGGTGCCGAAAAAGCCGTGGCCGAACTGCAGCAGACGCGCTGGCCCAGGCTTGCTGCCGTCGAGCACGCTGCGCGGAATGATCACGGTGAAGGGCACTTGCACGGTGCCGTTGCGGAGGGGGCGACCGTCGGGACCGCGCCTCAACAGTTCACCGGGTTCGCCCTTGCCGGTCAGGAACAGCGGCACCGTCAGCTCGCCCAGCACCTTGCGGCCAACCGCGCCCGACGGCGGCTCTTCGACGCTGGTGGCCGTCACGGCGAACGGCGCTTCGGCAAACGCGTCGAGCACTTGCGCCCGGATCGCCCGCAGGTCGCCCATCGCGTGCGCTTCCGTCTCCGTCGTGAAGTCCCAGGCCAGCAGCAGGTCGCCCCGCGCCACGCCGGCCTTCTGCAGCACCGGGAACACGTGCGCCTCAAAGTACCGCCACACCCGCCACCCCACGGCCCCCATCGGCGGCTGACCCGCCCGCAGCGCCGCATAGCCCGCGGGCGCCTTCACGGCGGTGCCGTCCTCGTGCCGCAACCCGCCGTCGCCGCCCTTTTCGCGCAGCGCAACGACATAGCGGTGGCCCGCCTGCAGGCGCACGACCGGCCGCAGGAACAACACGCGGTCATCGGCGGCTTCCGGGCGCGGGTCGGGCTCAGCGAAGTGCGGCACCAGAGCTCCCGTCTCGGCGTCGATCAGCAGCGTGCGGTGGGTCGGCTGCTGCGACTTGGCCAGGTCGCCGAGGAAGGGCGTCAGGTCCGCAGCCAGCACCCCGCCCGGGATGCGCACGGCGATCTGGGGCAGCAGCGAGAAGCCGTCGGCCGGATGCAAGTCCATGAAGCTGAAGTGCTTGCCGTCCTGTCGCAGCGGCTTGGCGTCCTCGGGCACGTCGACGCGAAAGCCCGAGGGCAGCGTCGCGTCCGGCGCGAGAAACCAGTTGCTGGGGTACGGCATCAGGCAGTCCCACTCCGCGGCGATGGGATTGCACTGGGTGTTGGCGGTGCTGGGACC
This sequence comes from uncultured Myxococcales bacterium, assembly GCA_903955385.1. Classification (GTDB taxonomy): domain Bacteria; phylum Myxococcota_A; class UBA9042; order UBA9042; family UBA9042; genus CAJBNH01. The sequence continues at coordinate 6,163 of CAJBNH010000144.1, forward strand.
GGCGACGGTCCAGGTCGCGGGCGGCGGACCAAGGTCGGGGTTTTCCCCCGGGTCGCTGCTGCAGCCGCCGAGCGCGAGCAGCAGCAGCCACGTGACCACAAACCCAATGGAAAAGCGAGGATACGACGTGCGACGGCGGAGGAGGCGGTGCGACTTCATGGGCCGCATGGTGGCGCAGCGGGGCAGGTCGGGCAAGAAGGCCGCATCCTAGGGGCACAACTCCAGCCGCAGCCACTGTGCTCGCACGTAAGACGGCAGCGACACGTAGAATTCCCACGCCAGCTCGGCCCCGGTCTTGCACGCGCCCTGCTGCTGGCCCGAGAGCACGTCGACCAGCTTGTACTTCAGGCCGTCCTGCAAGCTGATACGCTTCTTCAAGTCAGGCGGGAGGTAGTAGGTCTGGGCGGCGTTCTCGTTCCACAGGTTGTGCAAGACAAACAAGACGTTGCCATCGGGCGACCACTTGACCATCGCCAGCAGCCGCAGGTCGATCGCGTTCTTGGCCTTGGTGCGCAAGTACGCCTGTCCGCTGGCCAGCAGCGCCCGGTTCTCAGGGGCCAGGCGTCCGGCAATGAGCTTGCGGTAGTACTCGCGCAGCACGTCGCCCTGACTGTTGTAGTTGGCCGTTCCCTCGAAGCGAGCACGCAGGTAGTCGGATTTCCGGAAGCCCAGCTGCCACGGCTCGCCGAACTCCTGCCCCATCAGCAGCATGGGGGTCGAGCGGGAGGCGGCGCCGATGCCCCAGAAGCCCGCGCCCGTCCAGACGTCGAAGCCCGTGCCGTCGAGCAGTCGTTTCTCGTCGTGCGTCTCCAGCGCGGTCATGACAAATGCATGGTCGCCAAAGCGCTGCATGTTCTTCAGCACCTTCTCGACATGGGCGGCGTTCTTGGTCACCCCGTTGCGGCCGCACATGTCGGTGACGTAGCCCTCGGTCATGATGTCGACGACCTTGTTCATGCCGGGCTGGTCGTGGAACTCCTCAGCCATGTAGACAGGCGCCTTCTGCCCGCGCTTCACCGCGTAGTAGTTGACCTTCGAGACGATGTAGTCCCACTCGTTGGGGTCGATGCCGGAAAACGCGTCGGTCGTGTGATCCAGGCGGAAAGCGTCGACGCCGCGCGAGGTCCAGTAGTTCATCACGCGGAACAGATACTCGCGGGTGCGGTAGAACTCGTGCTTGTGGGCGATATTGGCTTCGTGGTGGTACAGGAACTTCACGTCCTTCCAGGTGTTGAAGCCGTCGCCCGAGAAGTTGTCGCCCGCACCGACCGACGGATTCCAATGGTCGGTGCCGACGTAGAATCCCGGCGCGGCGAACTCCAGGTAGCTGGACGTGCAGGGGAATTTTGCCCGCTCGCTGTCCAGGGCCACCCGCCACACGTTGTAGGCGCGCACCAGATTGTCGCCGCTCAGCTTGGGGCACTTGGCCTTCAGCGCCGCAAGGTTCTTCTGGTGCAGCGACCCCGTCTTGGCCGTCGCCGTGGTCAGCTTGGCCGTGGTGTCCAGCAGCGTCGGCTTCAGCAGACCTGCGTCGTAGGTGGCCGTGAAGTTCCACAGCTTTTCCAGGTCTTCTCCCTTGGCGATGCGTTCGCGGATGGGGGTGAATTCCGTCGTGTCGTACATCAGGTAGTTGTGGCCAAAGTGATTGAACGCGAGGTCCAGCATCACCTTCAGGCCGCGCTTGTGCGCCTGCGCGATAAAGGTATCGAGCGTGGTGTTGCCCCAACAGGGTGTGGCCGAGTCCTCGTCCTTGCCGCCCTTGATGCACGTCTGCGCGAGCTTGCCCTGCGCGTGGTAGTAGTCGCGCACCGCGTACGGCGAGCCCAGGTTGTCGCAGGCGTCGGGGATGTTCCACTTGGCGTTGTTCGGGAAGATCGGCATCAGCCACACCGTGTTGGCCCCCACCTTCTCCTGGATGTAGCGCAACGTGATGCCCTGCCGGTAGTCGGCCGTGTCGGCCAGCATGTCGTCCAGCGTGCCCAGCTTGATCTTCTGCAGGTTCGTCAGGTCCTTGCAGGTCATCCCCTCGGCCTGATAGGTCACCTTGGGCGCCACCTTGGCCGTGCACGCCGCCTTCTGCGTCGCCGAGCCCACCGAGGGGTCGCAAGCGTTGGCCGACCGCACCTGCACCTCGTACAGCACCATCGAACCCGCGGACAGGTTCAGTGGATTCCAGTCCATGGCCTGCAGCGCGGCCTCGACGACCTCGAAGGCGCCCACCGACCGATCAGCCGTTTCATTGGAGGACTCGCAGGACCCAAGCAGAGCCAGACCCGCCAGAATTGGCAGAAAATCCAAAGGCAACCAGCTTCTGCAGGGCGTCGAGTGTGTGCGCGGCGACATGACGACCTCGGGGGGGGGCGGAGGCTCGCGGCGCGGATCGCGCCGGGAACACACGTCAACTTGGCATTGCTAGAGCAGTTTCAGTACCAGCGTGGCGGTGCCGTCGTTCGTCTCGACTTCCTCCTTCGGCTGGTTGCGTAGCTGGCTGCGGTGGCGCCACTTCACCTTGCCCTGCACGAAGATGTTGACGGTGTCGCCGGGCTTGACGGTGGCGGGGAACGTCCAGCGCATCCGGCCGCGCTCGAGCTTCCAGTACGCCTCGCGCGGCACCTGGGGCGAGTCCTCGACCTTCGAGTTGAACGAGGGCTTCCAGTCGAACCACTCCTGCTCGATCCGCCACGACACCCGGTCGTAGGTGACGGTGTTGTGGTACTCGAGCGAGTCCTCGGGCTCACCGATCGGATCATTCAGCGAAATGGTCATGGCCGTCTGGGCGTACTTGCGCTTGTCCAGGCAGAATTGCCGCCGCGCGTCGCGCACCTTCGCCTTCAGCACGAACGGCGCCGACAGCTTGCCCTTCTTGCCCTTCAGCGCCGCGGACAGCACCTGGCCGTTCAGGGACAGCTCCATCGCCCGGCTCTGGAAGTCCACGATCTGCACGGAAATCTCGAACCGTTCCTGCGGCGCGTCGATCTTGTGGGCCAGCCACGCCTGCTCGGCCGCCACGGCGGGGTCCAGCTTCTTGACGTCGGCATCGAGCGTCTTGGCCAGCGCCAGCACCTGGTCGCGGTTCTTCTCGCAGGCGACCACGAGGCCGCTCGCCACCTCGAGCTTGACGATGCTGCGCTGGATCAGGTCGGCTTCGTTCAGCTTGTTGGTGATCGGCTCGCCGACGTACTTGTCCATCAGCCAGCTGTTCAGGCGCTTGACGCCCTCGACCACCAGGTCCACCACCTGACCGCTCTGGCGCCCCGGCGCGTTGTCGAGCGTCATCTTGATCGCCCCCAGCGTGAGGGTCGCGTTCGCCTTGCCCTTGAGCGCCTCGACCGCCTTGCGCGCGTCCTGGCAGTTCTGCGTCACCTGCGGAAACGCCTCGGTCTGCCGCTTGCGCGCTTCGCGGAAGTCGGCCTGCCGCGTGGTCGCCGGCAGGTCCTTGAAGTTCAGCGTCAGGTTCGGCTGGAAGCCCGGCTCGACGGTGCGGATGCGCTTGGTCAGGTCCTTGCACTGCTTCAGCACGTCGGTGACCTGACGGATGTTGGCGGTCGCCAGATCCACCTTGCCCTCGCGCAGCTGGGTGCGGATCAAGACCAGCCGCTCCATCAGGCCGGCGTACAGGAACTGGATCGTCGCCTTGTCCGCAGACACTTCGGCGGCGACGATCTTCGCGGCCATGTCGGCGCCGGCGGTGGCGGGGGCGGCGAGGATGGTGAGGACGGAAAGAGCGACGACGGCGACCGTGGTCCGCGTCGTGGCGAGCCGGGCACGAGCGAGCATGGGGCCCTCCTGCACGATGGGGGATTTCCGACAACGTCGGAATTTGAACCCGCAATTGGCTGGGGTCAAGCGATGCGGGGGGAGAGGCACGCCACCTCACCCCGCACCGACTAAATCAGCAACCCCGGCTTGGGCGTGGGCTCGTCAGACTCGGCCGGCCCCAGGCACCGCGGCCCCTCGTTGGCCGCCGAGCTGACGAACCGCGACACCGGGCGCGCTTGCAGAAAGTCGGCAGGCGCGGGACGCAGCAGCGGCGTCACCTGTTGCGTCGGCAGCGGCGTCGGATCCAGCCAATGGTCCCAGTCTTGCGGCAGCAGCAGCACGGGCATCCGGTCGTGCACGGGGGCGACCACGGGGTTGGCGTCGGTCGTGATCAGGCACACGGTCTGCAGGCGCTCGCCGTCGGGGGCGCGCCATGTCTCCCACAACCCCGCCATCGCAAACGGCTTCTGGTCGGGTCGGTGGAACCAGTACGGCGTCTTCTTCTTGCCGTCGGTGCGCCACTCGTAGAAGCCGTCGGCCAGCACCAGACAACGCCTGCGCTGCACCGCCTCGCGAAAGGTGGGCTTGTCGGCGACGGTCTCGGCCCGGGCGTTGGCCGCGCGGTTGCCGATCGACGGGTCGCGCGCCCAAAACGGCACCAGGCCCCAGCGAAACGCCTCGGCGTGGCGCGGTCCCGGCAGGTTGGGGATGGCGAGGATGTCGAGGCTGGGGGCGATGTTGTAGCGCTCACCCAGGTCGGGCGGCGGCTCGGCGAGCGCGAAGGCTTCGGCCAATTCTTGGGGCGTCGTCTTTTGCGTGAAGCGTCCGCACATGGCGCGGTTGTCGCTTGCGGGCCGGGGGCGGTCAAGGCCGTTTCTGGCCCCCCGCCTCCACCGCGGTACGATGCGGCCCTCGCGTGGTATCCCCCACCCCACCGCGACCCAAGGACTTCCGAATGCGCGACACCGTGGCCGTCATCCTGGGCGGAGGCAAAGGCACCCGCCTGTTCCCCCTGACCCGCGACCGCTCCAAGCCCGCCGTTCCCCTGGCCGGCAAGTACCGCCTGATCGACATCCCGATCAGCAACTGCATCCACAGCGGCATCCGGCGCATGTACGTGCTGACGATGTACCAGTCGGCGAGCCTGAACGCGCACATCGCAAACTCGTACCGCTTTGACCAATTCTCCCGTGGTTTTGTCGACATCCTGGCAGCTGAGCAGTCGACCCGCGGCGGCACGTGGTTCCAAGGCACCGCCGACGCCGTGCGGCAGGCGTGGCACCACATTACCGATCGGCCGTCCGAGCACCTGCTGATCCTCGCGGGCGACCACCTGTACCGCATGAATTACAGCGACTTTCAGAAAGTGCACATGGACGCACGGGCCGACCTGACGCTCGCCGTGCAGCCGGTCACTCGGGAAGAAGCGCCCGAGCTGGGGCTGCTGAAGGTCGACGCCACCGGCCGCGTGGTCGCCTTTGCCGAAAAGCCCAAGACGCCCGAGGCCATCGAGGCGATGGTCGTCGACACCACGGCGTTTGGACTCTCGGCAGAAGAAGCGAGGCGCCGCCCGCTGTTGGCGAGCATGGGCATCTATCTGGCGCGCACCGAGTCCATGCGGCAGCTGCTGGCGCTGGACCCCAAGCAGACGGACTTCGGCAACCACGTGATCCCCGCAGCGATCCACACCCGGCACGTGCAGGCGTTCGGATTCTCTGGCTACTGGGCCGACATCGGCACCATCGGCGCGTTCTACGAGGCCAACCTGGACCTGGTGGAACCCGAGCCCAAGTTCGACTTCTACGACTCCAAGATGCCCATCTATACCCACGCCCGCTATCTGCCGGCGGCGCGCGTGCTGCAGGCGTCGATCGAAGAGTGTCTGATCTCGGATGGTTGCGTGATCGAAGGGGCGACGGTGCGCGACTCGATCCTGGGTGTGCGGTCGCGCGTGCACCGCGGGACGCTGCTGGATCGCACCTACGTCATGGGCGCCGACTCGTTCAGCCGCGAACCCATCGACGGCGTGCCGGTGGGCATTGGCGAGGACTGCGAGATCCGCCGCGCCATCATCGACAAGAACGCCCGCATCGGCCGCGGCGTGCGCTTGATCAACGCCGCGGCGCTGGACGAATACGACGATCCGGCCGGCCGGTTTTTCGTGCGCGACGGTGTGTTGTGCGTGCCCAAGGGCGCGGTGGTGCCGGACGGAACGGAATTCTGACGCAGCCGCAGAGGCAGGGTGGGGCCACGCGATGCTTCGTGGTAGAGTCCCCGCGTCCCGGTGAAACTGCCCAGAAAACCATGATTTGGATCAAATTTCGGAGGGTTCCATGCGAGCTGCCTTCGCGCTGTTGTTTGCCATTTCGTGCCTCGTCGTCGCTTCCCCCGCCGTCGCTGAGCCCAAGGACAAGTGCAACGGCGCCGACGGCATTGCGCCTGCGCTGGTCGAGGCCTGCAACCAGGCGGCCTACGACCGCTGTCGGCCGTCGTACCAGCCGCGGTGCATCAACGGCGTGATCAAGGACTTTCAGGTCCAGACCAAGGAGCAGGGCAAGCAGGGCCAGCGCGATCAGGCGGCCACCGGCGAAAAGGTCTGCGACTCGGACGACTTCGTGCAGGCCTGCACCAAGGCGCTGGACTACAGCAAGAGCGTCTGCATGCACCAGGGCAGCCTGGCCGGCGAGCAGGACTCCGGGCGGTTGGCGGCGTGGCGCGCCGTGTTTGCCAAGGCACCGGAAGCAAAGGCGTACTGGGCCGCGTTCGCGCCCAAGTACCCGGAGTGCAACCTGTCGCGGTTTGCCTGCTCGTTCAGCGAGTTCGACAGTCAGGCGTGCGAGCAGGTCGAGGACAAGTTCCGCGCCAAGTGGGGCGAGTTCCGCGAGGCGTTGATGCAGCGGGTCGAGTTGGCCAAGGACGACGTCAAGACGCTGGCCCGCAACCCGTTCGACTGGGCGGCCGCGGCGACGTTCGATCGGCTGGCCACCGACCTGCAAGAAGCAAGCAAATTCGCGGAGATCGCTTATCTGAACGTCGACGCTGCCGAGCTGGCGGGCTGGTCGAAGTGGATCGGCGAAGAGAAGGTGAAGTGGCAGGCGAACCGCGAGAAGGCGCTGGCGAACGTGAAGTGCCCGGTGGCGACGAACAAGGACGGCGCCCTGACCGCCAAGCTTCGCAAGGTGTTGGACGAGCACCTGTCGACGACCCGCAACCCCGAGTCGACCATGGTCGAGACCGTTCGGAGCTTCGGGCTGCTCGGGTCGGCGGAGCAGTCGCACCAGCAACTGCCGCCGGTTACGTTCGAGGATCAAGGCAGCTTCGCTTGCGTCCGGCAGGAGAAGGAAGGCACGACCACCTGTCGAATCCTCAAGTTCACCTTCCGCCGCAGCAAGCCTGCAGGCAGTGGTTGGAGCGAGTGGGGCTTCTACTCCGTCGGCGGCGGCGAAGAGATGTCGTGCAAGAACTTGAAGTAGAGCGGTGACCTGGCGAGGGTTGCGGCGGTTGCCGGTGGGGGGGGCGTGCCAGCGCCGGCTGGCCGACCTATCCCGTCACCCCGTCTCGATTGAAGTTCGCCAGCACACTCGCATCCCGCACCGGAACGTCTACGCGAGCTTCGGGGGGAAGCCCGGCAATCCAGTGGTCCAGCCGGCTAGTCGCGCCGTCCAGCGCCAGCAGTTCGCGCACGGCATCAGGGTCCAGCAGGACAGGGTGGCCGTGGCGCACCTGCGGCAACCCGTCGGGTCCCGGCACCACCACCTCGGGGCGCGCGACGCGAGCCGACCCCACTGCCTGCCACGCGGCCACGAGCCCAGCGAACACTTGGCGGTCAGGGCACGGGCAGTCCACGGGCAACAGCAGCACTGGGCCGTCGTGACCCGCTTGGGACAGCCTCCGCAACCCCCTCTGCAGGGACGCGAATTGCGGGGCGTCGGCGTCCGACGGCAGCGTCAGCACTTGGGGCAGATCCGGCCGAGCGTGCTGCGGCAGGAACGCGTCCGGGTGCAGGACGGCGACGACGGGCCGGCACCCAACCTGAACCAGCCGCGACGCCTGCCACCGCCACAGCAAGTCATCCTCCCAACAGATCAAGGCCTTGGGTCCCCCGGCACGGCGACCGTGGCCGCCCGCCAGCAGCACCGCGGCAGCGGCCGGGTCAGGGGGCGAGGGAGCGACGTTCGGGTCTGTAGCAGACGACATGGCGGCGCAGGATAGCATCCGAAACCTCGCGGGGGCATCCTATCTCGCCTTGGAGGAACCCCATGGGACCAGCACTGCAATCCACGCTTGGCGGCAGCATTCTCGTCGGCAATCTGGCCGGGATCCTGGTGCTCGCCGTCTGCCTTTGGGTGGCCAGCGTGCGGCTGCGCGACGTCAGCATCGTCGATGCCTGGTGGCCGGTGTTCTTCGTCTGGGTCGGCTGGCACACGGCGCTGCGCACGGGGCTGACGCCGGGCAAGACGCTGGCGATGACGCTGGTCACCCTGTGGGCCCTGCGGCTGGGCGCGCACTTGGCGATCCGCAACCACGGCAAGCCTGAGGACGCCCGCTACGCCGCCTTTCGCCAGCGCTTTGGCGCGTCACGCTACTGGTGGTTCAGCTTCTTCCAAGTGTTTCTGTTGCAAGGGGTTCTGGCGTTCCTGATCTCGGCGCCGTTGCAGCTGGTGGGCAGCGCGCAGGGCCCCGACCCCGTGACGGATCTGGACCTGCTGGCGACGCTTGTGTTCTACACCGGGTTCTTCTTCGAGGCCGTGGCCGACCAGCAGCTGCAGCGGTTCCGGCGGGTGCGCAAGCCCGGACAGGTGCTGGACAAGGGGCTGTGGCGCTACAGCCGGCACCCCAACTACTTCGGCGAGGCGCTGCTGTGGTGGGGCTTGGGCCTGTTCGCACTCGATGTGCCCTACGGCTGGGTGGCGCTGGTCGGTCCGGCGATGCTGACCTGGCTGCTGCTGCGGGTGTCGGGCGTTGCGATGCTGGACGACCTGCTGCGCCGCACCAAGCCTGACTACGCAGACTACATTCGCCGCACGTCCGCGTTTCTGCCGCGGCGACCACGAAGGTCCTAGCCGCGCTCTCTCCGGCCCGGGCCCGCGTAAACGCGACTTGACACAATGACAAGCCAGTGCGACACCGCGTTGGGCGGCGTGTGGCGCAGTCGCGTCGATTTGCGCGCGCGGCCAGCGAGGGATTCGATGAGAGAACCGACGCTTGAACCGACCGACGACGAGGCTTGGATCGTCCTCAATCTCACGCCCGACGAGCCCTCTGGACAGACGATATGCCAGACGTGCGGTCGGCCAGCGGCGATCTCGCTCGACAACGGACGAACACTGGCGTGCGCTGGTTGCTTCGCCGTGTCGTTTTCCACGCAGGAAGCAGAGCGCGCGAGAGCGCTCCGGCCGAGGCGGTGGCGCGTCGTGCGCGAAACGCTGGCTCCGGTCGCCACGGCATTGCCGAGGCGGCCCCGGGGGCTGGCTGGGTCGGCGATGCCGCTGCTGTCGGAACGACAGTTGCCGTCTGGCAAGATGGTGAGTACTCTGGCGCAGACTACGATGAAAGTGCGCCGAGATCCGGCGGGCAGGGGCGGTGCCGGCCACTCGGGATGAACGCGATCGAGACGGCGCCAACGGGTAGCAGCGCTATCGGCTGCAAGGAGATTAGAAATGATGAACAGAACCGTGATCTGCAAGGTGGCAATTCTGTTTGCGTCGGCGGTGGCGCTGGCCAGTAGCTCCGCGATCGCAGCCATTCCATCGGCGACGCAGATTGAAGGTGCGCTGCTGGCGACGGGCGGTGGTCCGGTTTCCGACGGCGACTACGAGATGACCTTCCTGCTCTACAAGGACGCCCAAGGCGGCAGCGCGACGTGGTCCGAAGGCCCCGTCAATGTAGCGGTCGCCGGCGGCGCGTTCTCGCACGACTTGGGCACCAGCACCCCGCTGACCCAGGACGTGCTCGAGGCGCTGGCCGGTCAGGGCTTTCTGGCCATGAAGATCGGCAACGACCCCGAGCTGCCGCGCAAGCCGCTGCGCTCGGCGATGTTTGCGCTGCGCGCATCGGCTGCCGAGACGCTGGACTGCTCGGGCTGC
>CAJBNH010000145.1 GCA_903955385.1 uncultured Myxococcales bacterium
CTCCCGTCGCATCGCTGGTCGCCTTGACCTGCCCGGCGCGCACGACGGCGCCTGAGACAGCTGCCCCCGCGCCATCGACGACCCGGCCGCGAATAGCCCCGCCCGGCGGCGACTCAGGTGTGGCAACCGCCTGTTCTTCCGCTGTGGCCGCAGGCTCGGCAGTTCCGGGTGCAGCCGTCTCTTTCCCGGCCGTGTCGGGGGCACCGATGTGCCAGGCCAGCCAGATGACACCCAGGCTTGCCAGCGCAACGGCAGCCAGTCCGACGAAGTAGCTTCGGTTTCTCGTGGTCATGGTCGTGCTTGGGTTGGGGCCGAGTCGGCGCGGGGACGTCACCGTGCCGCATTTGTCGGTGCCGAGGGTGGAGTTGCTGCGGCGTGGCGTCAAGCGATTGCGGGTGCGCTGCGCCTCAGCCGCGCACGTCCGGCAGCACGTCCACGCGAGGCACGAACTCGTCCCAGCCATACTTCTGCGGGTATTCCTTCCAAGGCCCCTCACACCGCAGCTGCCAGGTGCAGGATTCGCAGGGCGGTCCGTGGCGTTTGCCCTCTTCACGGCGGTAGCGCTCGTAGTCGCCGATGGTCACGTCGCCGTCCAGCACCGTGGTGTCGGGCAGGGCGGGTTCGATGGCGGCCCACTCTCGGCCGTGCAGGAAGCAGAACGGCACGGCCTCTGTGATGGTCTGGCGGCCGGCAGCGCGCACGAAATCCAGCGCAGGTCCCAGCGCTTTCGCCACGTCGGGATAGCGCGGCACCGTCTCGTCCCAGTTCGTTTCAGCCGACCCCAAGGCGTGCACGAAGGCGAACTGCACCTGGTGCACCCCCAGCGAGACCAGCAGCCGCGCGGTGGGCAGCAGGTAGGCGACGTTGGACCGCGTGATGACGGTTTGCGACAGCACTTTCTGCTTGAGCCGCTGCAGGTTGCGCATCCCCTGAACGCACTGACGGAAGGCCCCGACCGCACCCACCAGCTGGTCGTGCAGCTCAGGCGTGTGGCCGTGCAGCGAGGGGTTGAACTCGGTGGCACCCGCCTCGACCAGCGCCTCGCAGTATTTCGGGTACGCCAGCCGCCGCCCGTTGGTCTGCACCTGAATCAGTCGATAGCCCAGGGACTTGGCCGCGCGGATGATCTCGGGCACGTCCTCGCGAATCGTGATCTCGCCGCCCGTCAGCAGCACGCCGTCGCAGGTCGTCCGGGCCTGCTGCAGCCGCTCGATGGCCTCGGCCGTCGTCAGGTCGCGCACGTGGTCGCGCTTGTCACCCTGCACGCAGAATTGGCACTTGTTGTTGCAGCGGAAACCGAGCTTCAGGTCGAGCTTGAACGCGCGTGCGCCGTCGGGGTCGGCGCGGGGGAACAGGACGTCGGGGGCGGGCAGCGTCATGGCGCGGCAGGATGGCGACCGGGCAGGGGATTGTCCAGCGGGGGCGGCGCCGCGGCCGTTGCGACACCCTTTCAAGCGGCGTAGCCTGCCACGACACCCGCCTGACGTGGAACCGACCCTTGCCCAAGGACCCAGGATGAACCGGACCTGCCTCTGCTGGATGGCCCTGTGTTTGACCGCAACCCTGCTGGCCTGCTCGGAAGACGCCGCTGACGCCGTCGATGCTGTCGTCGATGCCGATGCTGCAGCCGATGCCGATGCTGCCCCCGCCGAGGACGCTGCGCAGGACGCCCCCGCCCCGGACACCACGCAACCTGCCGTCTTTGCCGCAGTTCCCGGGGCGCGCTGCACGCCTGGCAGTCGAATCGGTCTCGTCTCGGTGTACGCGCAAGGGGACGGAGCCGCAGCGCTGGATGCCTCAGCCGTCATCAACGACCGGGTGGACGCGCGGATGCCCCAGTCGCCCAAGCTCAGCGATGCGTCTTGCGAATTCTTCGAGCAGGCGACCGGTTCGTTGTGCCCGCCGTGTCCCTCGGCAGCGGTGTGTGCGCCGGACGGCACCTGCCAGCCGCTGCCCGTGCCAGCGCCGGATGTGACGTTGGTGCTGCAGGCAGGGGCGGCATCGCAGACCCTAGCGTCGAACGGCAGCAGCAGCGGCGCGTATGGGACGGTGACGCTGCCCGGGCGGACGTTCTCGCTGCAAGTGAAGTGGGCAGGGCGCACGGTGACGCTGGTGGACACGACCGTCCCGCAAGCGGTGGCCGATGCGGCTGGAAAGCTGTTGGGCACCTACGACAAGCCGACCGGCGCGGACGTGACCTGGACACCCGCGGCGCAGGGAGGCACGGTCTTCACGCACATTCCGATCAACCACCACGCGGGAGGCGCGACCTTTACCGAGTGCGCCGTGCCTGCTTCGGCTGGGCTGCTGCATGTCGACGGTCCGATGCTGACCCCGCTGGCGGTGTCGACGGGGCTCGAGTTTCAAGGCATCGAGCATGTGCGCTTTGCAGCAGCACAGACGCCCGACGGGTGCGTTGAGGTGCGGTTCCAGACCTCGCAGTTCGTGAGCCTCGGCTACTGATCGACGGCATCAACGAGATCTCCAACAACCTGATCTGGAACCAGTTTACCGACACCATTCCTGGCAAGACCGCCATCAAGATCCCCGATAACAATCCGGTGGGCGTCTCGGACACGCTGGACTTTCCGGACATCGGTTTGGCGCAGAAGCTGAGCATCAACGTCGACTTGACGAACTCCAAGGTGAACACGCTGGTGGTGTCCGTGTTTGACCCCAACGGCAAGGAGTACGTGCTGCACCAGAAGTCCGGCAGCGGCACGGCGCTGAAGACCAGCTATCCCGACCCGACCAAGGTCGTCAGTGGCGACTTGGGCGCGTGGGCTGGCAAGAATCCCATGGGCAAGTGGTACATCGTCGTCATCGACACCGACTACCTGAACAACACCACTGACGGTCAGATCAACAGCTGGTCGATCAGCCTGTCTTCGGTGTCGAACAAGAAGATCCAGATCAAGGGCGACCTGATCGTCGATGGCAACACCACGACCAACACGCTGGCCGTCACCGACGCCGCCAAGGCCAAGACCGTCGAGGCCACGGCCAGCGTGAAGACGCCGCTGGTCGACACCACCTACCTCAAGACCGCCCACCCGTGGTTCAGCGTCACGGCGTCGGATTGCTGGCGGCAAGGGGGCAATGGCGTTTGGAACGAGGTGCAGTGGAACGTGGTGGCGGGCGGCAATTCCGGCAGTTGGTTCAACCCCGGCAACGGTCGATTCACGGCTCCGGTCAAGGGCATGTACCTCTTTACCGCGAACTACTACTACCACACCAATGCCGGCACTCAGTCGCCGTACAACCACTACACCATCGGCGTCAACGGGTCGCAGATCTCGGGTGGTGGCCAGGGGCCCAGCGGCACGTATTCGATCCAGGCGGGCAACACCAGCAACTACTCGGGCGGCTTCGCGTTCTCGCGCATGCTCTTCCTCAACGCCGGCGACTACGTCAGCTCCTGGGTCTACACCACCGGCGGCTACTACATGTGCGGCTACCACTCGCTGTTCCAGGGCGCGCTGCTCTACCAGATGTAGCCGGCGATTTGCTCTCAGTAGACTACGATGTGCTTGGTTTCCTGCGTAGCGTCGAGCCCTTGCGCCAGCTTCCACCTCATCATCGCCTTGCATGTCGCTTGACGTGACGGCCGCGCGTCCGCATCATCCGCGGCCGCCGTCGCCACTGACCGGCCCCACCGCTTCGGGAGCGCACATGCATCTGCCCCAGACCGTCGAGTACGCCCTGCGCGCCATGACCTACATGGCCAACCTGCCGGCCGACCGCGCGGTTCGGGCACGCGACCTCAGCGTCGCGACGGGCGTTCCCGTTCACTACCTGGCCAAGCTGCTGCGGCGTCTGGTGGTGGCCGGTTTGCTGAAGTCGCAGAAGGGGCATGGTGGCGGTTTTGTGCTGGCTCAACCGCCCCGGTTCATCCGCTTCCTTGACGTGATGATGGCCGCCGACTTCACGCCCAACCCGGTGCACTGCGCGTTCGGCTGGGGCGCGTGCAAGACCGACCAGCCCTGCCCCCTGCATTCCTCGTGGAGCAAGCTGAACGAGGCGCTGTGCGACTGGGCCGCCACTACGACGCTGGCAGACGTCGTGTTGCCGGGAGGGCTGCCCATGCCCCATGCAGAGGTCGAGACCGCTGGCGGCCTGCCACCGTCGCGGGTGTTCCCGACGCAGGAAGTGCACGGCCAGCCCGAGCGCAAGTACATCCTGCGCAAGGACGTGGAAGGCGCGAACATCGACCACGCGACCGACTGAGTTCTCGCACCGCGTCCTCTTGAACCCCATCCCAAGGAAGGCGAAGCTTCGCGCCCCCCGGCGCCGGATGCCACGGGGCGGAGTCGTCATGCGCTTGCGTTTGCCGTTCGAGTGGCTGCTGTCGGGCCTGTTGGGGCTGTCGGCGTGCGGTGGGGCCCAGACCTCGGTCGTCGCGGTCCCCCGGCCCGTGCCCAGACAGATGCCGGTCGAGATCGCTGCCTCCGGGACCGCGTGCGGCGTGACCCTGGGTCCGTGGATTCACCAAGAGGGACAGGGGATTGCGCGCCTTCACTGGGTGACGTCGGCGGGTGCTCCCCCGGCAAGCGTGGTCGCTCCTGACGGCGTCGCGGTCGAGACGCAGCAGGCCGCGCTGGCCGACCTGACCGACGTTCTGCACATCGCCACCCTGCGCGGTCTGCCGCCAGCCACGTCGATCGAGTACGCGATCCACTGTGCGGATGGCGAGATCCGCGACCGATTCGTCAGCTTGCCCGTCCCCGGCTCGCGCGAGCCCCTTCGGTTCGTCATCTACGGGGACAGCCGCTCGCTGCCGGGCCACCACAAGCAGGTGATCAACTCCATCCTCAAGGACTTGCCGATCAGCTTCTTCGTCAACACGGGCGACCTGATCGCCGACGGTCGGCGGTGGCCGCTGTGGGGCAACGAGCTGTTCGAGCCGGCGCGAGAGCTGTTGCGTCGGGCGGCATTCGTGCCGGTGCGTGGCAATCACGAGGCCGACGCTGTGCGGTACACCGAATTGTTCGGGCTGCCCAAGGACCGGACCTACCACAGCTTCGATGTCGGCAACGTGCACATGGTCGTGCTGGATTCCGAGCTGGACAAGGCGCCGCACGCCGCCATGGTCGCGTGGCTGGACCAGGATCTGGCCGCGACAAAGGCCGACTGGAAGATCGTGCTGAGCCACCGCCCCACCTTCAACGTCGGCGGACACGGCGAGCAGTGGGCGCACGCCGACGTGCGGCCGCTGTACGAGAAGTACGGCGTCGATCTGGTGATTTCGGGGCACTCGCACCTGTATGAGCGCTTCAAGCCGATGGGCGCCAAGGGCGGCAAGCCGATCACCTACATCGTGGCGGGCGGCGGCGGTGCGCCCCTGTACGGCGTCGAATTCAGCCCGCTGCTGGAGGGAGGCATCGGCCAGACCGTGCTGCACCACTGCGTCTTTGCAGTGGAAGGCGATCGCATGGAGGTGCGCGTCAAAGGCGTGGACGGTGCGATGCTGGACCGCTTCGAGCTGGTGCGGGGGCCGAACGCGCCCAAGGTCGAGCCGATCGATCCGGACCACGCAGTGCGTTTGCTCAAGCTGTTCGGCAACCTGCGGGCCAACCTGTCGTCGCTGCCGACGGAGGGCGTGCCGACGACCGTGACGCTCGAGTCCGATGGCCTGCCCCCGACGGGGCGGGTCGAGGTGGCGACGTCCTCTGGACCCGGCGGCTGGCAGGTGGTCAAGCCGATGGCGGCCGACCTGGGTGGCAAGCCCTTGACCTTTCAGGTGATCCCGCCCAAGGGTCTTCACGTGACCGGCGACAAATTCGACCCGCCGCTGCTGGTGGCGATGGCGGTGACCGACGGCGGCCAGCGTTACGAGGGCGACCGCGTGCTGCTGAACCCCGGACACGACCTGGCGCGCCTGTTGTTGCCCGAGCCGAAACCCGTGCCGATTCCGCAGTTGGGCGCGGTCACCCTGGACGGCGACCTGAGCGAGTGGCGGGGCGTGGCATCGATGCCGCTGCCGGTGGAGGGCAAGGCCAGCAGCTCCGTGCAGATCGGTTGGCGGCCGGAGGGGTTGTACGGTGCGGTCGATGTCACCGACGACTCGCTGGTGGTCGATGAACGGGCGCCGTGGGTTGGCGACGGCTTTGAGCTGTGGATCGAAAAGGACCAGAAACGAGCGCTGGACCGTACCCACACCCCGCACGCCGCGCAGTTCGTGTTTGGACCGCCGGCAAGCGGCAAGGAGGGGACTGCGCTCGCGTATGTGGTCTACGGCGACGGCGGCACGGGGGCTGGCGCGATCGCCTCGGCGTGGAAGAAAACTGCGGTCGGGTATCGACTGGAGTGGTTCATTCCCGCAGCCGTTCTGGCGCCGATGCCGCTGAGGGCCGGGTCTCGCTTGGGCCTGCACTTCGCGTTGAATGACGACGGGCAGCCCATCGAGCAATTTCAGGTCACGCGCGCGACGACGGGATTTTACCGCAGGCCCATCGTGTGGGGCGTCGTGAAGTTGCAACGGGGCAAGTAGCGTGACCGTAACGCATTGCGTTATCCTGCGCCCGACGCTGTGCGGACCCAGACCCTCTGCGAGGTGACCATGACCCGAGAACTCGACACCGCCGAAGTGGTGGGCCTGCTCGCGCTGGACCATGAGCGGATCCATCAGCAGCTCGCGGACTTCCAGAACATCGTGCATGCCGACGACTGGGAGCACGCCGACCGTGTCTTCCGGCGTCTGGAAGTGCTGGTCGAGCGCCACATGTACTTCGAAGAGCACGACGTGTTTCCGCTGTTCGAGCAGCACATGTCGCTCTCGCCGTGCGTGGGGGGCATTCAGACGATGCGGCAGCAGCACTTGGCGATTCGCGATGCTCTGGAAGAGGCAGGTATGGGCCTGCAGCTGCACCACTTGCGGGAGCAGTCGGTTCTTGCCTTGGGCGAGTCGGTGCTGGCCCACACCCGTGACGAGGACAATTGGGCCTACGCGATGGCGGACTGCATGCGCAAGTCGCCTGCGGAAGCGCACACGACCCTTGAGAAGCTGCGGGACTTGGTGGCGGCGCGGATTCTGCGGTCGGCGACGCGCTGACCCTCAGCTGGGTCGGGCAGGGCGCTGCAGCGCGGCCAGGATCAGGATCGCAGGCGTGGGGGCCGGACACACGTGGTGGCAGATGCCGCAGCCGTTGCACGCGGCGTCGCGCACCACCGGCAGACCGTTCTCCATGGCGATGGCACCCGGCACCGGACAGCGCTGGACGCACACCGAACAGGTTGAGCCCATGCGGTTGAGACACTGCGGCGCCAGCACGGCGGCCCGGCCCATGGAGACCGGCAGATCCTTCGACAATACGCCGGGTTCACAGGCATGGACGCACGGCAGGCCGTTGCACAGCAGGCATGGCTGGCGGGTCGGGTCGATCATCGGCGTGCCTGCCGCGGTGCGATAGCGGTCCGGAGCCAGCACGATGGCCTTGGGCGGACAGGCGGCGACGCAGGCGTTGCAGCGGGTGCAGCCGGCCAGAAATGCGACCTCGTCGATGGCCTTGGGCGGACGCAGCACGGGGATGGTCCGCGGTCGATCGGCCGCAGGATCTGCAGCGCGCACAGGCAGTTCTGGAGCCTCGGCAGGCCCGGGGCGAGCATCGACGTCGCGGCCGCGGCCGAAGAAGCGGGTGAACAGGGCGCGGCGGGAGACGTCTTCGGGCATGGCGGCGGGCCTGGGCGCGGCGCAGGGTGTTGCGCCCGGCCAGCGTAGCCGGAGTCACCGGGTCAAGCAAAAGGTGCGCCGTCCGGTGGCTGCGATGCGTCCGGGCCTACGGTCCCTTGACCATCCACAGCTGCATCGCGTCGGTGGCCTCTGTCATGGCCTTTTCGCGCGTGTCGCCGAAGTGAATCACCCAGACGCCGCGGTAGCCTTCGTTGCCCGACGTCCAGTACCAGTCGTTCTTGACGCCGGTGAAGCCGTGGGCGTTGAACCAGGCTTGCGGGGTCTGGCCGCCCAGCTTGCGCCAAGCCAGCAGCTCGTCGACCGTCGGCAGTCGCCAGCCGTTGCCCTTGTTCTTCAGGTACGTCACGACGCCCGGGTTGGTGTCGACGTCGGGAAGGTCAAGGTAGCGCAGCCCCGGCCCCACCTGCTTGGCCCACGTCAGGCCGGTCTTGGGGTCCAGAATGCCTTCGCCCGCGTCCTTGAAGCTGCCGCTCTGGTCCGGGCCCTCGCCGATCTCGATGGTGCACGCCGCCAGCGCCGGGCCGTAGACAAAGCCCACCAGTCCCAGCGACTTTTGCTGGACGAACTTGCCCAACACGCTGTCCCACTTGCTCTCCATCTCGCCGCCCGGCGTCTTGTAGCGGTAGCCGACCGAGAACACGACGTAGTACTTCTGCCCGGGCTTGGCCTTGGCCATGCTCCACAGGTCGGCCTTCAGGTCCTCCCAGCCGGCGCCGGCCGACTCCCAGTCGTAGCTCGAGGTTGGCAGGTCGAACCGCGTGTCGGTCAGGGGCGTCCAGACCGGCTCGTCGCCCAGCTTGGCCGGCCACTTGCCCTTGGTCTGGTCCTGGCCGGACGAGTCGTGCGACGCCCAGATGCGAAACGACATGTACTCGGCCTGCATGTACTTCAGGTTCGCGCCGCGCTCTTTGCGCACCTTGGCCATCGCCTTGCCCAAGGTGACACCCTTGGGGGTAAAGGCGCGCAGGTCCAGCGTGCCGTCGGCAACGACCACGAACTTGCCGTCCTTGTAGAGGAATTGCGCGGCGTCGTATTTCTCGAATGCCGGATAGCCCAGACCCGATGCGGCGATGCTGCCGGGGCCAAAGGCCTTGAGGTAGGCGGGGTCAGGACCCTCTGCCAGCGCAATCGAGGGGACAAGGAGGGCGAGGCACAGCGCGACCAGGCATCTCATGGCGGACCTCCGTGGCGTACAGACGACGAAGGAGTCCCGCTCCCGACCGGTCGAGTGCCGGTCGCAGGCGCAGGACGGCGCGGGTCGAGGCCCAGCCCAGCTACCCGCCGCGCCGAGGCATCGGCACGCGGGAAGCTGAAATCCAAGAAAAGGGCACAAAGCCGCGATCCGCAGACAGGATCGAGAGCTTGGGCGCGTGGATCGGGGCTGTCAAATCCGGGATTTGTGGGGATTTGCGAGGAGGTGTTCTGCGGTGTGGACGTCGGTTCCGGCGGGACCGGGCCGTGGCTTACACGCGGCCGCGCTTCACGAACTGGCCGTCGCCCGCCTGGCCCACGTACTTGCCGTCTGCCACGACCTGCTTGCCGCGCACCAGCACGTGGCGCGGGCTGGCGCTGACCTGCCAGCCCTCGTACGCCGAGTAATCGACATTCATCAGGTGCGTCTTGGCCGAGATGGTGTGCTTGCGGTTCGGGTCCCAGACCACGATGTCGGCGTCGGCGCCCACGGCGATGCGGCCCTTCTTCTCCATGCCGAAGATCTGCGCGGGGTTGGTGCTGCAGATCTCGACGAAGCGGTTGGGGCTGATCTCGCCCTTGACCACGCCGTGCTCCCACATGACGTGCAGGCGGTTCTCGATGCCCGGCATGCCGTTGGGGATCTTGTTGAAGCCGGCCAGGCCCATCTCTTTCTGCGCCATGTTGAACGAGCAGTGGTCGGTCGCCACCACTTGCAGGTCGTTCGACCGCAGGCCGCGCCACAGGTGCGGCCAGTTCGACTTGTCGCGCATCGGCGGCGAGCAGACGTACTTCGCGCCCTCGAACCCGGGCTTGCCGATGTCGTCGGTCGAGCAGACCACGTACTGCGGGCACGTCTCGGCATAGACCTTGTAGCCGCGGTCGCGCGCTGCGGTGACCTCGTCCAGCGCTTCCTGGCAGGTCAGGTGCACGATGTACACGGGAACCTTGGCCAATTGCGCAAGCACGATCATGCGGTGGGTCGGCTCGCCCTCCAGCGCGGAGGGGCGGGTGATGGCGTGGTACTTGGGTGCCGTCTCGCCGCGGGCGATGGCCTCGCGCACCAGGATGTCGATGGCGGGGCCGTTCTCGGCGTGGATGCCGATCAGGCCGCCGATCTCGCCCGCGCGGCGCATGGCCTGGAAGATGCTGGGGTCGTCGCTCATCAACACGCCGGGATACGCCGTGAAGAGCTTGAAGCTGGTCACGCCCTGATCGACGACGCTGGACATGTCCTTGAGGTTCTGGTCGTTCACCTCGGTCATGATCAGGTGGAAGGCGTAGTCGACCGCGCACTTGCCGTCGGCCTTCTTGTGCCAGGTGTCCAAGCCCTGCTGCAGCGTCTGGCCGCGACCCTGAATGGCAAAGTCGACGAAGCTGGTGGTGCCGCCGATGGCCGCGCCGCGCGTGCCCGAGGCAAAGTCGTCCGCCGTGGTCGTGCCGCCGAACGGCATGTCCAGATGGGTGTGCACGTCGATGCCGCCCGGAATGACGTAAGCGCCCGCCGCATCGACGACTTTGTCGGCCTGTTCGGGGTTGAAGTGGGCACCGATGGCCGAGATGCTCTCGCCGTCGACCAGAACGTCCGCCACGTAGGTGTCGGTGGCCGTCAGAACCGTACCACCGCGAATCAGGGTCTTCATGTCCGCCTCCACAGCGCCTTCGCGCAACGGCGGGCAAGTGGAGCACTAGAGCGGATGCGGGACAAGGACCATGTTGGTCCGATTTTGCGGGAGGCTCAGCGGGCGATTCTGGCGACGGTGGCCTTCGTGACCCGCAGATAGTCTTGGGGATTCAGCACCAGCTGGGCTCCGCGCATCCCGGCACTGACGGCCATCCGGTCGATCAGCTCCATCGTGTCGTCGACGAACACCGGGTACTCCTTGCGGCACCCCAGCACCGTGACACCGCCGCGGATGTAGCCGGTCAGGGGCAGTACGTCCTTCAGCGCCGCCAGCTCGACCTTGCGCTCGCCCGCCGCCACGGCCAGTGCCTTCAGGTCCAGCTCGGCATCCGCAGGCACCACGGCCAGATAGACCGTGCCGTCGCCGCGCACGACCAGCGTCTTCCACACCTGCTCGCAGGGCAGCCCGACCTTGCGTGCGACCGTGGGCGCCGACAGGTCCGATTCGTCGACCTCGTAGGTGCGGATCTCGTAGGCCACGCCCAAGGTGTCCAGCAGTCGCGCGGCGTTGGTCTTCGTCATGGCGATCCGTTCTCGGCCGGGTCGAGGGCGCGCTCGGCTTCCCGCTCGGCCAGCATCTCCTGGGTCTGGACGCGCAACCGCGGCAACTCCCTCAGGAAGATCAGCGACGTCAAGACCGCCAGCACGCCGCCGCCCGCGATCGTCCAGGCGACTCCCGCGTGGGTGGCGACCGCGCCAAAGGCCAGACCCCCGAACGGCGCCATCCCCAGGAACATCATCGAGTACAGGGCCATGACGCGGCCGCGCAGGTGCCCGGGCGTCAGCGTCTGCAGCAGCGTGTTCGACGACGCCATCTGCACGAGGGTCGCCAGGCCGACACCCGCCAGCAGCACGGCCGACAGCACCAGTATCCGCGAGGCGGCGAACGCGATCAGGCCCACGCCCAGTCCCGACACGCCCGTCGCGACCCAGCGCCCCAGCCCACCCTCCGTGCGTCGCGAGGCGAGCAGCATCGCCCCCGTCAGCGCCCCCAGGCCGGTCGAGGCCATCAGGAGCCCAAGGCCGCGCGACCCGGCCCCCAGCACCCGGTCGGCCATCAGCGGCATCAGCGTGGTGTAGGGCAGGGTCAGCAGGCTCGTGGCGGCCGTCAGCAACAGCAGCGAGCGGACCGGACCGTTGTGGGCGGCGAACCGCACCCCCTCGACGATGTCGGCGAGCGGCGAGCGTCCGGTCGAGCGCGGGCGGTCCTGGGTGCGGATCCGCAGGAGCACGCCGATCACGGCCAGGAAGCTCGCGCCGTTCAGCACGAAGCACCAGCCCTCGCCCACCGCTGCGATCATCACGCCCGCGAGCGCCGGCCCCACGATCCGCGCCGCGTTGAAGATCGAAGAGTTGAGCGCGATCGCGTTCGACAGATCGGGCCGCGGCACCAGCGACGGCACGAACGACTGCCGCGCCGGAATGTCGAAGCTGTTCGCGATGCCCAGCAGCGTCGCGAGCACGTAGACGTGCGTGACGGTCACCGCGCCCGTCAACGTCAGCGTGCCCAACGTGAAGGCGAGCGCCATCGACACCGCCTGCGTCCCGACCAGGAGCCGCAGCCGGTTGGTGCGGTCGGCCACGGCCCCGCCCAGCGGTGACAGCAGGAACACGGGGATCTGGCTGCAGAACGTGACGAACCCCAAGTGCAGCGCCGAGCCCGTCAGGCGGTACACGAGCCAGGCCTGCGCGACCGACTGCAGCCACGTGCCGACCAGCGACACCGCTTGCCCCTGCAGGAAGACGCGGTAGTCCCGGTGGCGCAGGGCGCGAAAAGTGTGGGGCAGCTGCATCGCCTAGCGGACCTTGGCCTTCTTCTTGGACTTCTGTTCGACCCAGCGCTCGCCCTTGGCGTCGTACAGCAGGTCGACCGGCGGGCCCAGCGTCACTTCCAACGCGTTGGACTCGATTGCCCCGACCCACGAGGCCTCGTCGGCAAGCGCCTTGCGACAGACCTCGACCATCTGCTGCGGGCTGGCCGGGGCGTCGGGAAGCTCGGGCTTCTCAGGCACGTGATCAAACGCAAACGTGCGATACGACACCAGATACGTACCCGCAGGCGGCGGCGGCCACGTCGAACCAGAGCAGCCCCAGTCGTCGTAGACCACCGTCTCGTGACCCGCCGCGCGCAGGGGCGTGACATCCACGACCTCGTCCTGGAAGTCCTTGACGCACTTGCAGGGGTGCACGAACACGAACGGTGCGCCGCCGCCTTTCGGACGAAACACGAAGCCGTGCACCTCACGGCGCAGGACGAACACCGGCTGGTCGGCGCTGCGGTTGGTCACCGTGACACTGAGCGATCCGTCGAGTGCGACCGAGCCCTTGTCCTTCCGGTCGAACTTGAACCGCGCCAACCGCAGCGGCGTGTTCTGCATGAGCTGGACGGTGATGGGGTCTGGCGTGGTCCGGGGGGCGTCAGCGGCAAGCGCGAGGCCTGGGACCAGAACAACGAACAGGGCAAAGCAGGCAAGCAGGCGAGCCATCAAGCCCTCCGGTGGCGGGGGGGACAGGCTAGCACGGGGCTGGGTCGGCTGCCTCTCTCGCTACGCCTTCTTGGCAATCTCTCGCTCGCGCAGGTCCTTGCGCAGGATCTTCATCATCGCGCTCTTGGGCAGCGCCTCGAGAAACTCGATGCTCCTCGGGACCTTGTAGGGCGCGAGCTCGTGTTTGCAGTGCGCGATGATCTCTTCGGGAGTCGCCTGCGTACCGGGCTTCAGCACCACGAACGACTTCACGGTCTCGCCGCGCTTCTCGTCGGGCACGCCGATGGTCGCGGCCTCGAGCACGGCAGGGTGCATGAACAGAATGCCATCGATTTCATCGGGATAGATGTTGTAGCCACCCGCGATGATCATGTCCTTCTTGCGGCCGACGATGTACGTGAAGCCGTCTTCGTCCACGCGCGCCAGGTCGCCCGTGTAGACCCAGCCGTCGCGCAGCATCTTCGCGGTCTCCTCCGGCTTGTTCCAGTAGCCGGCCATGACTTGCGGCCCCTTCAGGCAGAGCTCGCCTTCCTCGCCCACCGCCAGCTCGGTCAGCCCGGTGTCGATGTCCACGATCTTCATGTCGGTGCCGGGCACCGGGATGCCGACCGACCCCGGCTTGCGCAGGCCGAACAACGGGTTGACGTGGGTGACCGGCGACGTTTCGGTCAGCCCGAAGCCCTCGGTGATGCGGCCGCCCGTCAGCTTCTCGAATCGCTCGAGCACTTCAATCGGCAGCGGCGCTGAGCCCGAGAAGCAGCCCTTGATGCTGGTGACGTCGAGCTTGTCGATGCCGGGGAAGTTGTTGATGGCCACGAACAGGGCGGGCAGGGCGGGGAAGATGGTCACGCGGTACTTGGTGATGCTCTTGACCAGGTCGGGGATGTCGCGCGGGTTGGGCGCGAGCACGATGTGGTTGCCCGTCAGGATCGGCCAGATCATCGACACGGTCATGCCGAAGACGTGGAAGTAGGGCAGGCAGGCGAGCAGGGTCTCTTTGCCTTCCTGCAGGATGGGGAACCACGCCTTGGCCTGCTGCGCGTTCACCGAGATGTTGCGGTGCGTCAGCATCGCGCCCTTGGACACGCCGGTGGTGCCGCCCGTGTATTGCAGCACGGCGACGTGGTCCAACGGCAGCTCGACCTTGGGCGGCGTCGGCGGCGTCTGGGCCAGCAGGTCCTTGAAGAAGTGCACGCCCGGTTCGGCCGGCACCTTGACCCACTGCTGCGTCTTCTTCAGCTTCAGCGGCGCCAACAGGTTGAGAGGGAACGGCAGGAAGTCGGGGATCGAGGTGACGATCACCTGCTGGACCTGGGTCTTGGCCTTGATCGCCCGCAGCTTGTTCCACCACAGGTAGTCCAGCGTGACGACGACGGTGACGTTGGCGTCGTTGAACTGGTGCTCGATCTCGCGCTCGACGTACAGCGGGTTGGTGTTGACCACCTGCGCGCCCAGCTTCAGCGTTGCGAAGAAGCTGATGACCATCTGCGGCAAATTCGGCAGCCACAGTGCCACCCGCGTGTCTTTCTGGACGCCCAGCCGCGACAGGGCCGTGGCAAAGCGGTCGACCGCGTCTTTCAGCTGCGCATAGGTCAGCGTCTTGCCCTTGAAGGTCACCGCCGGTCGGTCGGGCCACTGCGCGGCAGAGGCGTCCAGGAACTCGACGACGGTCTTGTCCAGGGCGTGCAGGTCTTCGGGCACGCCTGCTTCGTAGTGCTTGATCCAGATGCGTTCCATGGTGTGGCCCCCCCGAGTCACCGTCGCCCAGAAATCAGGCGACACAAACCGCTATCATGGCGCCCGCGCCAACCGAGATCAACGGCGCTGGGAACTCCATTGAGTTCCTCCGTTCTCTTTGGGGTGAGAGCCGGAGTCGGGCAGAACGGTTCGGCAGCGTCAGCCCAGCAGCTCGTGCAGCACCAGGTACGCCACGCCGCCCAACAGCGCCGTGACGGGCAGTGTCAGCACCCACGCCGTCAGGATGTTGCCGGCCACGCCCCAGCGCACCGCCGAGATGCGCTTGGAGGCACCCACGCCCATGATCGACGACGAAATGACGTGGGTGGTCGACACCGGCGCGTGCAGCAAGGTGGCGGTGAGGATGACGGCGGCACCGGCCGTCTCTGCCGCAAACCCGTGAATGGGCTTGAGCTTGATGATGCGACTGCCCATCGTGCGAATGATGCGCCAGCCACCCGCTGCGGTACCTGCCGCCATCGCCAAGGCGCACATCAGGATGACCCACGCGGGC
Organism: uncultured Myxococcales bacterium; assembly: GCA_903955385.1. Taxonomy (GTDB): domain Bacteria; phylum Myxococcota_A; class UBA9042; order UBA9042; family UBA9042; genus CAJBNH01. Next base: position 15,303 of record CAJBNH010000145.1, read on the forward strand.
ACCACCAACTCCTTGCGCTCTGTCCACGCCGCCAAGTCCAGCCAGTCGGGTGCGGACGCTGCATGGTTCGCGTAGTAGCCGACCAGCCCCATCGTCACGATGCCCATGGCCTTCTGCGCGTCGTTTGACCCATGCGAAAGCGCCATCATGCCTGCCGACACCAACTGCAGCTTGCGGAAGATGTGGTTGACGCGGCTGGGCGCCTGCCTTCGCACGATCCAAAGCAGCAGCAGCATCAGCCCAAAGCCCAGCAGCAGGCCCATGACCGGCGACAGGATCAGGCCTTCCACCACCTTGCCGACGCCCTTGGACGTCAGCAGAGCCCCCATCGACTCGCTCGCGCCCACCGATTGCGTCAGCACGCGGTGACCGAACACGGCACCGACCAAGCCGCCCACCAGCGCGTGCGACGAGCTGGACGGGATGCCGAAGTACCAAGTGATCAGGTTCCAGACGATGGCGGCGAACAGCGCACAAACGACGACGGTCTGGGTAATCGACGCGGGGTCGGCGATGTCGCCGCCGATCGTCTTGGCGACGCCGGTGCCCAGAAACGCCCCCAGGAAGTTGGCCACCGCGGCGAGGAAGACCGCCGTTCGTGGCCCCAGCACGCCGGTCGACACGACGGTCGCGATGGCGTTGGCCGTGTCGTGAAAGCCGTTGATGTAGTCGAACGCCACCGCGAGCAGGATGACGGCGACCAGCAGCAGGAAGGGATCAACCATGCTTCATGACCACGGACCTGAGCAGGTCGCAGACGTCGTCGCACGCGTCGATGGCGCGTTCCAGGGCGTCGAGGATCTCTTTTTGGCGGATCAGCTCGACCGGGTCGACGGGCTTGGTAAAGAGCTCTCCCAGAGCGGTGCGGTAGATGACGTCGCCCTCGTTTTCCAGTGCGTGTACCCGCACGAATTGCATGGGCAAGTCGCCGTGTTTGCTGTCGTCGCCCAGCTTCTTCACCGCGGACTCGACTTCGTGGGCGGCGGACTGGATGACGCGCACCATCTCGCGCATCGGCTCGGTCAGGTGCTCCAGCCGGTAGATCACGATGCGGCCAGAGCACGCCTCCATGATGTCCAGCACGTCGTCCAGCACCGAACACAGATCGTGCAGGTCCTCGCGGTCGATCGGCGTGACGAAGGTCTTGTCCAGCTCGTCGTAGAGCAGGTGGGCCATCGCGTCGCCCTCGTGCTCGATGCGACGCAGGTTCGCTGCGATCTTCACGAAGTCGTCGTGACCTTGCGCGTCGCGGTAACCGGCGAAGCAGTCGGCTCCGACAGCGACGTTGTGGGCGATGGCCTCCAGGTAGGTGATGAACCGATTGTCTTGCGGCTGAAGCAGGCGGACCAGGCGATCCAGGAACACGGGAGCCTCCTTCGGGGTGGGGGGGCGAATGTACGGGCGCGCAGGTCCGAAGTCCATCCCGGGCGACCTGACGCGAGGCGAGAACGCGCGTGGGAAAGCGGACCTGCACGTCATTCTGGACGGCCGACGCAAGGCAGGTAGGCTTCGCGCCTTCGGTTCCGCAACGGAACGCCCCCGGAGGTTCGGCTTGCGCGTCACCCTTGTTCGTCACGGTGCCACCCGACTCAGCGGCCAGCCGGTCATGCTGGGTCGCCTGGACCTGCCCCTGTCTCCCCTGGGAGAACGCCAGGCCGTCGCCACCGCCCAACACCTGCAAGACCGCCCCTGCGACGCCCTATGGTGCAGCCCGCTCGCGCGCGCGCGCATGACCGCCGACGCGATTGGCGAGGCCATGGGTCAGCCGGTGGTCGTGGACCGGCGCTTGATCGAGGTCGACGTTGGGCGCGTCGATGGGATGCACATTCCCAGTCTGCCGGACGAGCTGCTGCCGTGGCGTGCGCGGTGGCAAGAGAAGCCCGGCACGACGCGCTTTCCGGGGGGCGAGACGCTGACCGAAGTGTCTGCGCGGACGTGGCGGGCGCTGGAGGACCTGTACGACCTGTATCCGGACGGCGACGTCATCGTGGTGTCGCACATGTTCGCGATCTCGACGCTGCTGACCCGCGTGTTCAGCCTGAAGGTGGGCAAATTCAGAACGTTTGCCATCGATCCGTGCTCGATCACGACGGTGCAGATCGACCCGAAGGGCTTTCGCCTGCTCGGGTCAAACGACACGTGCCATCTCGCGGGGATTCGCGTGGGCGGTTAGGCCCAGCCGAAGAAGGTGCTGACGTACGTCACACTGATGCCGGTCAACAGCGCGACCGACAGCCAGCACAAGACGTTGTAGATTCGGCCGTTGACGTGCTCGCCCATGATGCGCTTGTCGTTGACCAGCATCAGGATGAACACAAGCACGATCGGCAGCAGCAGGCCGTTGATCACCTGCGACCAGACCATCACCTTGACCAGCGACACGCCCGGCAGCAGCACCACCGTCGCTCCCAGTACGATCAGCGCGGTGTAGAGCACGTAGAACTGCGGGGCCGAGCGGAAGTCCTTGTTGACGCCCGACTCCCAGCCCATGGCCTCACAGATCGTGTAGGACGTCGACAGCGGCAGGATGCTGGCGGCGAACAGCGACGCGTTCCACAGGCCGATGGCGAACAGGACCGAGCTCCACTTGCCGGCCAGCGGCTCCAGGGCGTGGGCGGCCTCGGCGGCGTTTTCGATGCGGATGCCGCGCGGGTGCAGGGTCAGCGCGCACACGACCACAATGCAGCCGGCCACCAGGTTGACCACGATGCAGCCAATCCAGGTGTCGAGCTTGGAGTAGAAGTAGTCGCGCAAACGGATGTTCTTCTCGGCCACCGACGCTTGCTGGTAGAACTGCATCCACGGCGCGATGGTGGTGCCCACGATGCCGATCAGCATGACCAGGAACGCGTCGTCGTATTCGAAGGTGGGCGTGATCGAGGCCTTGGCCACCGCCCCCAGGTCGGGCTCGAGCAAGAAGAACGTGATCGGATAGGCGAAGTAGAAGAAGCAGGCCGCCAGGAACACCTTTTCGACCGACTTGTAGTTGCCCCGCAGCACCAGCAGCCACACCAGAAAGCCGCACACCGGCACCGTCAAATAGGGCGACAGGCCGAACAGGCGCCCGGCGGCGGCGATGCCCGCGAACTCGGCCATGACGTTGCCGAAATTGGTCCCGAGCACCAGCAGCATCAGGTAGAAGGTGATGCGCACCCCAAACCGCTCGCGGATCATGTCCGACAGGCCCTGGCCTGAGACCACGCCCATGCGGTTGACCATCTCCTGCACCATGATCAGTAGCAGCGTCACGGGCAGGAACACCCACAACATGCTGGTGCCGAACAGGGCGCCGGCCTGGCTGTAGGTCGCAAGGCCACCTGCGTCGTTGTCGACGTTGGCCGTGATGATGCCGGGGCCCACCACCGCGAAGAAGATCGAGAAGCGGCTCCACAGGGGCAGCGACTTCTTGTCGGCGGTTTGGGTGTCGGCCATGGGGAACCTTCGTGGAACGCGGCGCGGTCGGTCAGTCGGCAAGCTTGGTGTAGTGCCCCAGGAGCTCATCGAACGAGTGCAGGAAGGTCACGATGCCCGCCATCCGGCCGCGCGCGTCGACGACCGGCAGCGCCTTGAAGCGGTACTTCCAGAATTGCTCGGCGACCGTCTCGAAGTCGTCTTGCGGGTCCAGGGAAGCGATGCGTCGGTGCATCAGGTCGGCCAGCTTGGCACCGGGCTCGGCCACCAACACGTCGCGCAGGGACAGGACGCCGCGCAGGATGCCGCCGTCGTCCAGGCAGTACACGTAGGCCAGTGAGTCGATCTCCTTGGCCTCGACGCGAACCCGCTCCAATGCGGCCTCAGCCGTCAGGTCGGGGTCGCACGACAGGTACTCGACCGTCATCAGCGACGCGGCCGACTCGTCGTCCGCCTGCGAGAGCAGCTCGATCTGGGCGCGGTCGTCGGCGTCCATCGCAGCCATGATGGATTTCTGCGCGTCTTCGGGCAGTTCCTCCATCACGTCGACGGCGACCGCGGGCTCCATCTCGCCCAGAATGTCGGCCGCCAGCTCGAAGTCGAGGTCGCGCAACACCGAGGTCTGCACCTTGATGTCCACTTCCTCCAAGGCCTCGGCGGCTTCCTCGGCGCCGATCGAACGCACCAGGGCCAGGCGCTCGTCGCGGTCCAATTCCTCGATGATGTCGGCCAGTTCGCCTGCGTGCAGCTGCTTGATCTGCTCTTGCCGCAGCGTGACCTGCAGGGGGCCCAGTGCCGCTTCAGGCAGGGGCTGCACGAACTTCCAGCGGATGAACTCGTCCTTCAGCGGTCGGCCGAAGGCGCGGGCAAGCCCTCGCAGCCCCTTCTCGAACCCAAGACGCCGCATCAGCCCCGAGAAGCCGACGTCGACCTGCAGCAGGAACGGCTGCTCGCCGCGCATCACGATCTGCACGTCGTTGACGCGCTCGACCCGGGCGCCGTTCACGTCGACGATCTGCTTGTCGTACAGGGCGTCGCGCACCAGGAACTGCTTGTCCGACCGCTCGAAAGGACGAGGAGCCGCATCCGGGATCGTCACGTTGCGGTGGCGCGCCAGATAGGCGGCCTCCGTCGAGCGAATCGACACGAAGATCCGCTGACCCGCGTGCACGCACACGATGCCGACGATGTCGGGATAGCGGTCGGTCGACTGCGCGACGAGGTCCTGAACCTTGCCGATCAGCGCGCCGTTGGCCCCCAGCACCTTCTTGCCCAACAGCTCGGACAGGAAGCACGCCATCGGGGGCGTTCGACCTTTGCGCGTGGTCTCGATGTGTTGCATGGCCCCCCCTTTCGCTAGGCCACCGGCTGGAAACCTGTCGGAGGACGACGACGGGCTACCGGCGGGTCGCCAGATGGGAGATACGCCGCGGAGGAAGATGGCGCCAACCGCAGTCCCGGCTGGCGGGCGGAGAGTAGTGCCGGGGCAGCTTCGAAGCAAGCCCGCCGAGGCCACCTTTCTGACGTCGGTCGAGGCAGCCCGAGGCTTCCGCCCGGCCCTTTCCCAGACCCCGCAAAAGGTCCAGCATTCGACTTCGCTTGCGCCCCCCTTTCCCCCCTTTGGGGCGCTGCTGAGGACGCCGATGCATCGCCCCGAGACCCGCGCCGAGTGCCTGCACCGCTATGAGCGCCTGCTGCCTTGCCTTGCCGACTACGTGCACCACTGGGCCCGCCAAAAGCCCAACGAGATCGCGCTGATCGAGCACCACTCCGACACCAAGATCTCCTGGGGCCGTTTTGCGCAGGTGATGGACGCGTTCTCGGCGCGGCTGCTGGCGCTGGGGCTCCGCAAGGGCGACGTGATTGCGACCAGCCTGCCGTTTCTGAAGGAGCACATCTTTCTCGAGTACGCGTGCTTCCAGATCGGCGTGCAGATCGCTCCGTTGGACATGCGCCTGAAGGCCGGCGAGATTCTGGACGCGTTTGGCAAGATCCGCCCCAAGGCATGCTTCTTCGTGGGCCTGAGCCCGCGCGCCGACTTTCGCCCGATCTTTGCCGAGGTGCAGAAGGGCGCGCCGTACTGCAAGCACTGGATCCAGTTCCAGCAGAACCGCGAGGGCATCCTGCCGCGCGCGCAGTGGATCGACGACTTTGCCCGGCCGATGAAGCGACACTACCTGGTGTCCAAGCTGTTCGGCACCGTGCGGCGGGCGGCGGCGCTGGTGCACAAGCGCGATGCGGCGTTGCTGATCTTCACCACCGGTTCGACCACCGGCTCGCCCAAGCCCGCGATGCTGTGCCACGAGAACGTGCTGGTGCAGGACATTGGCCTGGCGGTCGCCTTCGGCATCGGCGAGCACGACAGGATGCTGGTGAACCTGCCGCCCAGTCACGTGGGGGGCCAGACCGAGCAGCTGATGTCGGCCGTGTACGCCGGGGCCACCAGCGTGGTGCTGCACGTCTTCGACGCCCAGACTTCGCTGGATGCCATCGAGAAGCATCACGTCACGCTGTGCGGCCAGATCCCCGCGCTGTTCCAGATGGAGTGGCGGCTGCCGACGTACGACGTGGCCAAGCTGAAGTCGTTGAAGTTCGCGCTGTACGGCGGTCAGGCGGTCGACAAGCCGTTCCTTGAGCGCCTGCGGGCCATGGCCGGCCGGATGGGCACGGGCCTGGGACTGACCGAGACGGCCGGTTTCTGCACCTACACGCCCCCTGACTGGAGCGTGGACGACATCGTGCAGAGCATCGGCTTCGAGTCGCCGCTGTGCCCCATGACGATCCGCACGCCTATGCACGACGACGGCTCGGCGGGTGTTGCCATGCGCGAGGGCGAGGTGGGCGAGATCTGCTTTGAAGGGCCGCAGTTGTTCCTGGGCTATCTGAACGACCCCGAGAGCACGCGCAAGACCTTGTCGACCGACGGCGTCTGCTACACCGGCGATCTGGGCTGGGTCGACGAGCGCGGGCTGCACTTCTCGGGGCGCGCGAAGTTCGTCATCAAGCCCAAGGGCTATCAGGTGTTTCCCGGCGAGGTCGAGCAATTCCTGGTGGATGCCTTTCCCGACCGCATCGCCGCCCTTGCGTGCGTGGGTCTGCCGCACGACGTCTTTACCGAGGCGATGATGGCCTTTGTCGAGCTGCGGGACGGCGCGACCCTGACCGCCGAGGATTTCGAGCCGCGCCTGAAGGAGATGGCGGCCTACAAGCGCCCCAGCCACTTCGTGTTCCTGAAGGCGGGCGAGCTGCCGCTGAACCGGGTGGCGAAGGTCGACGTCCTGGCGTTGCAGGCGCAGGGACGGCAGGAAATCGAACGGCTGAGGGCGGTTGGGGGATGGGACCGATGATTCCCCTGCACGGTTGGACGCCATGGTGGGTGGCGCTGGTCCTGGCGGCCGCGTGCAGCGACCCCGGGCCCGCGAATCCGTCTGTCGTGACGGCAGACGCCGGCGACGCGGTCGACGAGGTGTTTGCCCCGGACTTCACGACGCTGGACTTGACCGGCCCCGACGCGCCGGAGCCGTTGGACCAGGTCGGGACAGACGCGGATGGGGAGGTCGACGCCGACGCGGCGGCGGATGCCGACGGGGATACCTCAGCCGACATTGCCGACGTGCCCGACGCGGTGGATGCGGTCGAGGTGGCCGACACGCCCGACGCCACCGATGCTCCTGATGTGCCCGACGTGATGGACACTGCCGACGTGCCCGAGGTCAACGACGTTCCCGATGTCACGGACACGCCCGACACTCCCGACGTTCCTGACGTTCCGGACATTCCCGACGTACCGGACGTGCCCGACGTCACCGACACGCCCGACGTGCCCCCGCTGACGTGTCCTCCCGGCGCCTCGCCATGGGGTTCGGTGTGCCGCATCGACTGCCAGGTGCTGGTGGTGGGCGAGGGCACCGGCGGCACCGCGGCGGCGCTGGCATCGGCCGACCGCGGGGTCGACACGTGCCTGGTCTCGTTCTTTCCGTGGCTGGGCGGCCAGTCGACCACGCAGGGGGTCAGCGCCCTCGACGAGTCGGTCCCCGCCAACAGCTATGCCCACTGGTCCAAGGACTACCGGGCGTTTCGCTCGGGCGTGCGGCAACACTACCTGTCGACGTACAGCGTGACGCAGCCGCAGAACGACTCGGACGGCGCCGACGGCCCGGCGTTCGACCCCGGGTCGTGCTGGGTCAGTCGCCTGTGCTACGAGCCGCAGGTGGGCGCGGCGTGGCTGCAGCAGCGGGCGCAGGCGCTGGTGAGCACGGGCAAGCTGCGGATCCTGCAGGACTATCGGCTGGCGTCGGCGCTCACCTCGGGCAACTTCGTGCAGGGCGTGGTGCTGGAGAAGACCACGTCGGCGTACCTGCCGGTCGAGGTGCGCGGCACCGTGACGCTCGACGCGACCGAGCTGGGCGACCTGCTGGCGCTGGCGGGGGTGCCCTTCCGGTCCGGCGCGGAGTCCAAGGCCGACACGGGCGAGACCCACGCCCGCAACGTGGCCGCGCCCGAGTGCGTGCAGCCGTTTACCTACACGTTCATGCTCGAGAAGCGTCCGGCGGGCGAGAACCACCTGATCCCGAAGCCCAACGGCTATGCGGCGGCGCGGTACAGCTTGTTTTGCGGCAGGAACTACAAGGTCTTCAACGACCCGACCGGCCAGGCCGTGTTCTGGACCTACCGGCGGCTGCTGGCGGCGGGCAACTTCTCAGAACCCATCACGATTCCGTTCGACGTCGCGATGATCAACTGGGGCCCCGACGGCAACGACTTCGACACGTACTGCCTGGGCGACACACCGTCTGGCTGCGACGTCATCGGCAAGTCGCCCGCAGACGCCGCCGCCGTGCTGGCCCGCGCCCGCGACTACACGCTCGGGTTCGTCTATTGGCTGCAGCACGACGCCCCCCGCGACGACGGCAGCGGCTATGGCTATCCCAACCTCAAGCTGCGCAAGGACTTCTTTCCGACTGGCGATGGCCTGTCGCCGTACCCCTACATCCGCGAGTCGCGGCGGTTGCGGGCGGTGACGACGGTGCGCGAGCAGGATCTGGCCGTCGACGGCGTGAACCCGCGCGCGACGCTGTTTCCCGACTCGGTCGGTGCCGCTTGGTACCCGATGGACCTGCACAGCTGCCCCGCCGGCGAGACGACGGCCAGCGACCCGAGCTGGAAGGGCGCCACCCGGCCCACGCAAGTGCCCTTGGGCGCATTGGTTCCGCAGCAGCACGAGGGCCTGCTCGCCGCCGCCAAGAACATCGGCACCACCCACCTGTCCAACGGCTCGTACCGGCTGCACCCGGTCGAGTGGCACATCGGCGAGGCGGCAGGCACAGCGGCAGCCATGGCGGTGCAGCAGCAGGTGACGCCGCGGACGCTGCTGACCGACACGGCGCGCCTGCGCAAGCTGCAGCACGTGTTGGCGAACGAGCGACGCATGCCGCTGTATTGGTGGAGCGATGTCGCACCCGACGACCAGCCGCTGTGGACCGCCGCGCAGATGCTGGGGGTCACGGGCGTGATCGTGGGCTATCCCGGCGACCTCGCGTTGCATCCGACCGATACGTTGAAGCGAGGTTATGCGGCAGTGGCCATCGCTCGGTTGTTTGGGCTGCAGCCGGTGGTGCAGTGCAAGCCGAGTTTCAGCGACGTGCCTTGCGACCACGCGGTGTATGGGTATGTGCAGGCGTTGGCAGACAATGGCGTGACGGCTGGCTGTGGCGACGGCAAGTTCTGCGTCGATGACCTGACCACGCGCGCTCAGTTTGCGACGTTCTTGGTGCGCGCGGCGAAGTGGGGGGGCGTCAAGCCCAACGTGGCGTCTTTCAGTGATGTTCCTGCTAGCGATGCGTTGTATGGCTACGTTGAAACCGCCAAGGCGCATGGGGTGTTTGCTGGCGAGACGGATGGCAAGTGGTTTGGGCCGACCGAGGCGATTCAACGGCGGGCAGTGGTGATTTTTGGGTACAACTATCTTCGGGTTTCGGGGGGGTGGTAGGGGGCGAAGCCCTGGCGCGCCTCCAACTCGGTCCCCACCCGCAGCCGGTCCAGGTAACCCTGGTAGACGAAAGAGCGATCTCGCCTCCTGCCGGTCGTCTCGGTCAGCACGCCTGCCTGCACCAGCAGCTCGACGGCCCGGCCGGCGGTCGGCTTCGTGGTCTGCACCAGCCGCATGACGGACGCCACGCTGACCACCGGGTGCCGCGGGAGGAGCTCGAACAGGCGCAGGGCAACGACCGACATGCCCTCATGCGCCATCGCGCGCGCCCGGTCGGCGGCGACGAGCATGAACAGGTCCCGCGCATGGGCGACTGCCTCGTCCGCGATGGTTGCGACGCCGTCGAGAAAGAAGTCGGTCCAGCCCTCCCAGTCACCCTCGACCCGGACGGCGTTCAGGCGCCGGTAGTACTCTTCGCGGTGCCGTTTGAAATAGAGGCTGAGGTAAAGCAGCGGCTTCGACAGCAACTTCCAGTGCTCGAGCAGCAGCGTGACCAGCAAGCGTCCGATGCGGCCATTGCCGTCGAGGTACGGGTGAATGGTCTCGAACTGCGCGTGCAGAAGACCCGCGCGCACGAGCGGTGGCAGGGTGTCGCGTCCGTGGGCGTACTTCTCGAAGTCGCCCAGAACCTCGCCGAGCGCGTGCGGCGGCGGCGGCACATACGCGGCGTTGCCCGGACGGCTGCCCTCAATCCAGTTCTGGCTCTGCCGAACCTCTCCAGGTCGTCGGTCTGCGCCGCGAACACCCCGCAGAAGGCGGCAGTGCGCTTCGTTGAGCAGCCGCATCGACAACGGCAAGCCACGCGGCGAAGCGAGCTCGGTTCGCGCAAACGCCAGGGCGTCCAGGTAGTTGCAGACCTCCTCGACATCCGCGCCCGGCACCGACCCGTCGGCCTGGGCCTCGAAGGTCAGCAGGTCGACGAGCGTTGCCTGGGTGCCCTCGATCTGCGACGAGAGCACGGCCTCCTTGCGCACGAACGCGTAGAGGAACCAGTCGAGCGACGGCACCATCTCGCCTGCCAGTTCGAGGCGGACCAGCGCCTGCTCGGCGGCATGGAGACGCGCGGCGAGCCTCGCATCGAGCACCAGGGGCGGCGAGGGCGGCAGCGGATGCGGGATGAAAGCGGCGACTTCCTCGCCGCCTGTGGTGGTGCGGTCGTAGCGACCTGTGATTCGGGGGGGCATGGGTCTCTCCCGGCGGTGCGTCCCGGTGAACACGCTGCCTCGTTGGGAACGCGTGCGTGATGCGGACGGCGCGCTAGGAACGGATCCTTGACTAAGGGTGGTCGCTAGTCAAGTGTACGTTACTAGGTGTGGGGCGTGGGGGCTCATGCCGATTTCCGGTGTGCGGGAGCGTGCCCGTGTGACCGCCGTGCGCGCGGATCACCGGGGCCGCGGTCCGGGCGGACTCGCGTCGAAGCGGTAGCTCACCACCGCCAGGGCGATCAGGCGCAGGGCCAATACGCGCACAGTCCCTCCTGGCACGTGACCAGCTCGCCGCAGTGGAAGTCGATGCTGATCGGACAGTCCGCGTCCGTGCGGCAGGGCAGGGTGCACGTCGGTCCCATGTCGGCCGGTCGACAGACCAGACCGTCGCCGCAGTTGGCGTCGGTCTCGCAGGGTCGGCCAAACGTCTGGGGCGTCGCATCGATGCAACCGGTCAGCGCGGTGGGTGAGGGTCAGGTATTAACCTTTTCCCATTTCCCGCGACAACGGAAACGGTTAACGGTGAATACCTGACCCTCGCTCCTCAGAACGGCGGGTCGAGGTCCTCATCGACAGGCGGGTCCACTGCATCGGCCACGTCCGTGTCGTAGAAGTCCCCCGGCACCAGTTCGCCAGGAGGTCCGCGCACTTGCCACACGTCGCACGGTCGCCGGGTCACCACGGTC
>CAJBNH010000146.1 GCA_903955385.1 uncultured Myxococcales bacterium
ACCGCCAGACGCCCGCCATCCCCCCTTGACCCAGAGCGAAACCGACCGCAATCTCGCCGCCAGACCGAGATAAGGATCATTGCAGACGTCTGCAATGATCACGTCTCACCAGTCCACCACGAAGGTTTGCCCCATGCCCACGGACCTCGGCTTTGCGACAACCAACGAATCCTTCAGCGAAATCCTGGGCGAGCTCCGCGCCCTGTCGCGTGACCATTTGCTCTTCTATCGCCTGGAAGTCGGCCGCCTGCTGCTCGACCACTTCTTCGATGGCAGTGCCGCCGACTACCGCGACCATTCGCACGGCAAGGTCAACCGGTTCACGACCTTCGCAACCACCTGCGCCGACAACCTGCGCGTGTTCGGCCTGGGCGAGCGGACCCTGCGCGACTGCATCCTCGCCCGCATCGTGTTCGACACCCTGCCTGGGCCGGTTCGCGATGCATTGGGCTTCTCACACGTCGTCGAGCTCACGCGGGTCTCTGACCCCACGATGCGCGCCCGACTTGCCCATGCCATTGTCGACCAGGGCTGGACGGTGCAGGTGCTGCAGCAGGCCATCGACGCGGCCAAGACGGGCGACTGGTACGACACTGACCCCGCGACTCCCGGTACGCAGGCGCCACCGCTGCCCGGCCCCAAGGTCAAGCGCCTGCCGCCGGGTCGGTTGCTGGCGCGTGCCCGGAAGTGGGTGGCCGAAACCGATGCTTGGTCGGAGCAGTGGGCCGCCGTGGCGCCAGGCAAGCTGACGCGGGCGCAGCGGACCCAGGCGGTCGAGGCGGTCCAGGCAGCCAAGGCGCGGTTGGACGCGTTGCTGCGGACGCTGGGGTGACAACGCGCTGGCCGGGACCGGTGCCTGGTCGAAGAACGCCGCTCCAGTGCTGGGGCGTTTGGTCGCATCCCGGACGCCACAGCACAGCGCTTGGGAGGTGCTGACGATGGGGAAGGTCGGCGTCGCTGGCGCCGTGCAGTCGTCTCCCGCGCGGGTAGCGAACTCGCCGCCCAGCCGCCATACTTGCCGCCGTTCGACCTGCTTGACCCCCCAGCCCGGATGCACAAGCCCATGCCCGACAAGATCCTGCAGCGGTTGGAAGAAGTGCTGGACCGGCGCGTGCTGGTCCTGGACGGCGGCATGGGCACGCTGATCCAGCAGCGCAAGCTGGACGAGGCGGCGTGGCGCGGGGCGCGGTTTGCCGACCACCGCAGCGACGTACGGGGCAATTCGGACCTGTTGGTCCTGACGCAGCCGCAGGTCATCGCCGACATCCACGACGCGTACCTGGCGGCGGGCGCCGACGTCGTTGAAACGTGCACGTTCACGGCCACTTCCATCGCGCAGGACGATTACGGTCTGGGGCATCTGGCGCACGAACTCAACGTCGCGGCGGCGCGCATCGCCCGGCTGGCGGCGGACGAGTGGACGGCCAGAACGCCACAACAGCCGCGGTTCGTGGCGGGGTCGATCGGCCCGACGAACCGCACGCTGTCGATCTCGCCGCGGGTCGAGGACCCGGGCTACCGCGCCGTGACGTTTGCCCAGATGCGCACCGCGTATGCCGAGCAGGTGCGCGGACTTGTGCTGGGTGGCGTCGACCTGCTGCTGGCCGAGACGGTGTTCGACACGCTGAACCTCAAGGCCTGCCTGATGGCGATGGAGGACGTGTTTGCCGAGCTGGGGCACCGGCTGCCGGTCATGGTGTCGGTGACGATTGCCGACCAGAGCGGGCGCACCCTGTCGGGCCAGACGGTCGAGGCGTTCTGGACCTCGATCGCCCACGCCAAGCCGTTCTCGGTCGGGCTGAACTGCGGGCTGGGCGCGGGACAGATGCGGCCGTATCTCGGGGAGTTGGCTGCGGTGGCCGATGTGCACCTGTCGGTCTATCCCAACGCCGGGCTGCCCGACACCTTTGGCGCGTACCGCGAGACGCCGGCAGTGACGGCGAGACTGGTCGGCCAGCTGGTCGACGAGGGGCTGTTGGACGTGGTCGGCGGCTGCTGTGGCACGACGCCGCAGCACATCGCGGCCATCGTGCAGGCGGTGCAGGGCAAGCGGTCGCGGGCGGCGCGGGTGCGGGCGGGCGAGATCCCCTTGCCGCCCGGGAACTTTCTGCGCCTGTCGGGGTTGGAGCCGCTGGTGGTGCGCCCCGACAGCAACTTCATCGTCATTGGCGAGCGCACCAACGTCACCGGGTCCAAGCGGTTCGCCGACCTGATCAAGACGGGCGCGTTCGGCCAGGCGCTGGAAGTGGCGCTGGACCAGGTGCGGGGCGGCGCCAACGTGCTGGACGTCAACATGGACGAGGGGTTGCTGGACTCCGAGGCTGCCATGACGACGTTTCTGCGGCTGGTGGCGTCCGAGCCCGAGATCGCCCGACTGCCCATCATGGTCGACTCGTCGAAGTGGTCGGTGCTCGAGGCCGGTCTGGAGTGCCTGCAGGGCAAGGGGATCGTGAATTCGCTGTCGCTGAAGGACGGCGAGGCGGAGTTTCTGCGGCGCGCGGCGGTGGTCAGGCAGTTCGGTGCGGCGGTGGTCGTGATGGCCTTCGACGAGGTGGGGCAGGGCGACACGGCCGCGCGCAAGGTCGCGATTTGCGAGCGGGCTTACGCGCTGCTGGTCGGGCAGGGCTGGGACCCGCAGGACATCGTGTTCGACCCCAACGTGCTGGCGGTCGGCACGGGGCTTGAGGAACACGCCCGTTACGCGCTGGAATTTCTGGAGGCCACCCGCCAGATCAAGGCCCGTTGCCCCGGAGCGCGGGTGTCGGGCGGCGTCTCGAACCTGTCGTTTGCCTTCCGCGGCAATCAGGTGGTGCGCGAGGCGATGAACTCGGTGTTTCTGGGCCACGCCATCCGCGCCGGTCTGGACATGGGCATCGTGAACGCGGGGCAGATCGCGGTGGTGGCCGACATCGAACCCGAGCTGCTCGAACGGGTCGAAGACGTGCTGCTGGACCGTCGCCTGGACGCGACCGAGCGGCTGGTCGAGCTGGCCGAGCGGCTGAAGGGCAGCGGCAAGAAGCGAGAGCACGAGCAGGCCTGGCGCACACTGCCGCTGCGGGAGCGCATCGCCCATGCGCTCGTGTCCGGCACCGCCGACTTCATCGAGGCCGACGTCGAGCAGGCGCTGCGGGAATTCGACCGGCCGCTGGACATCATCGAAGGTCCGATGATGGACGGCATGCGCACGGTGGGCGACCTGTTCGGCGCGGGCAAGATGTTCCTGCCGCAAGTGGTCAAGTCGGCGCGGGTGATGAAGAAAGGCGTGGCGACCGTGCTGCCCCACCTGCAAGGGGCGGGCACCGACGGCGAGCGCCAGTACCAGGGCACGGTGCTGCTGGCGACCGTGAAAGGCGACGTACACGACATCGGCAAGAACATCGTGGGCGTGGTGCTGGGCTGCAACAACTACCGGGTGGTCGACCTGGGCGTGCTGCAACCGGCCGACAAGATTCTGGACGCCGCCGTGGCCGAGAAGGCCGACGTGGTGGGGTTGTCGGGCCTGATCACGCCGTCGCTGGACGAGATGGTCCACGTCGCCAAGGAAATGCAAAGGCGCGGCCTGAAGTTGCCCCTGCTGATCGGCGGCGCGACCACCAGTCGGCCCCACACGGCCGTGAAGATCGCGACCGAGTACGACGCGCCGGTGGTGCACGTGTTGGACGCCTCGCGCGCGGTGAACACCGTGGCCTCGCTGCTGGACCCCAAACAGTCGCCCGCGTTCGCCGACGAGAACCGCAGGGAGCAGGCCAACTTGCGGGAGGTCTACGCCACCCGCCACGACCGGCCGCTGACGCCCCTGCGAGAGGCGCGTGACCGGCGGCTGCCGTGGGTGTGGAAGCCGGAGCACGCGACGCGCCCTGCGTTTCTGGGCCGACGGCACATCCACATCCCGCTGCAAGAGCTGCTGCCCTACATCGACTGGACGTTCCTGTTCGTGGCTTGGGAGCTGAAGGGCAAGTTCCCGCAGATCCTCGAACACCCGACGCACGGCGAGCAGGCCCGCGACCTGTACCAGAACGCCCAGACGCTGTTGCAGCGGATCATCGACGAACATCTGCTGCAAGTGCGCGCCAGCTATGGCTTCTGGCCGGCCGAGAGCGACGGCGACGATCTGGTGCTGTTTGCCGATGGCGAGCGGCGGCGAGAGCTGACGCGTTTTCCGATGCTGCGACAGCAACAGCAAAAGACCAACGACAAGCCGCACTTGTGTCTGGCCGACTTTGTGGCCCCGCGCTCCAGCGGCGTGCAGGACTGGGTGGGGGCGTTCGCGGTCACCGCCGGACTGGGCTGCGACGAGCTGGCGCAGTCGTTCGAGGCCCAGCACGACGACTACCAGGCGATTCTGGCGAAGTCGCTGGCAGACCGGCTGGTCGAGGCGGCGGCGGAGTACCTGCACGAGCACGCGCGCCGCCAGTGGTACGCGGTGGGCGAGAAACTGACGCTGGACCAGCTGCTGGCCGAGCAATTCCGCGGCATTCGCCCGGCCTTCGGCTATCCGGCTTGCCCCGACCACACCGACAAACGCGCCCTGTTCACCATTCTGGGCGCCGAGCAGCTGGGCATGGGGCTGACGGACCATCTGGCGATGACGCCCGCCGCGACCGTCTCGGGGCTGTATCTGGGCCACCCCGACGCCGACTATTTCCCCGTGGGTCGCATCGGGCGCGATCAGCTGGAGGACTATGCGCGGCGCAAGGGGATGTCGACGGCAGAGGTCGAGCGGTGGCTGTCCGGCAGCGTGGCAGAGGTGTAGGCGCGTCGCGCCCGTTCGGGGCACGCGGGCGCCGTCCTCCGGTCAGTCACCGACTCCCTTGGGATGGCACTCGTAGCATTTCGCGCTGGTATAGGTGTAATCGAGCACTTCGGTGTGGTCTTTGGCAGTGGCCGCCTGCGCATGACAGCCGCTCGACAGACACGTGTACGCCTTGAAACTGGCTGGGTTGTCGTGGCACTTCGTACACGCGAGGTTCGCGTGCTTGCCGGACGAGATCGGGAAGAACGGCGTGTGGTTCACCATCTTCGCCGGTTGCCAAGCGGTCGCAGAGTGGCAGCTCTCGCAACCGGTCGGGAACCCCAGCAGGACGTGGTCGGGATTCTTGGCCGTCAGAAAGTTGGTCTGGTGGCAAGCGAAACACAGCTTGGGCGGGGGCGACGGCGTCGTGTGGCACGCGGTACACGGGGTCACCGTGTGCTTGCCCAGCAGCGCAAAGACCTTGGCGTGGTCGAAGCCGGGGGCGGGCTTCCAGTCGGCGGTGGTGTGGCAGGTCTCGCAGGCGGTCGCGATGCCGAGGGCTTGGTGGTTGGGCGCGGTGGTGGCGAGGTAGGCGGGCACGTGGCAGCCGGCGCAGGTCTTGGGCGGCGGCTGGTTGGTGGTGTGGCACTTGGTGCAGGCGACCGGCACGTGCTTGCCCAGCAGCGGAAAGACCTTGGCGTGGTCAAAGCCGGGGGCGGGCTTCCAGTCGGCGGTGGTGTGGCAGGCGTCGCAGGTGGTGGGCAGGCCCGTGGTCTGGTGGTTGGGCTGCGTCGTGGCCAGAAAGGCGGCCATGTGGCAGCCCACGCAGGTCTTGGGCGGCGGCTGGTTGCTGGTGTGGCATTGGGCGCACGCGACCGGCAGATGTTTGCCCAGCAGCGGAAAGACCTTGGCATGGTCGAACCCCGACGCCGGCAGCCATGCGTCGGCGGTGTGGCAGACCTCGCAAGTGGTCGACAAGCCGATGGCGGCGTGATTCGGCTTTGTTGTGGCTGCATACGCCGGCGCATGGCAGGCCGCGCAGGTCTTGGGCGGCGGGGCGTCGGACACGTGGCAACCCGTGCAGGCGGCCGTCGCGTGCTTGCCCAGCAGCGGGAATACCAGGTCGTGGTTCAACCCGGTTGCGGGCTTCCACCCGACGGGCGAGTGGCACGTCTCGCACGTGGTCGGCAGCCCGACGGCGGCGTGATTCGGCTTCGTCGTGGCCGCGTACGCCGCCGCATGGCACGCAGCGCAGGACTTGGGCGGCGGCTGGTCCGACACATGGCAACCCGCGCACGCAGCTGCCGTGTGCTTGCCCAGCAGCGGGAACACCGTGGCGTGGTCAAACCCTGCGGTTGGCTTCCAGGAATCGTTCGTGTGGCACTTGCCGCAGTCCGTCGAGATCCCGATCGCGACGTGGTTGGGCGCCTGGGTCGCCAAGTAGTCCGGTTCGTGGCACGCCGCGCACGTCTTGGCCGGCAACTGCGCGCCGGTGTGACAAGCCTGACAGACCACCGTGGCGTGCTTGCCCAGCAGCGGAAATGCGAGCGCGTGGTCGAATCCCTTGGCCGGCCGCCACGCCTTGGTCTGGTGGCACTGGGCGCAGTCGGTGCCGAAACCCTTGGTTTGGTGGTTGGGCAGCACCGTGGTCTGCCAGTCCGGGGTATGGCAGCCCGCGCACGGCACCTGGGTGGTCGAGGTCGCGCTGGTGGTGTTGGGTTGGCAGCTCGCAAGGGCAAGCACGACGGCGAACCACAGGCCAAGACGGGCAACGCGCCGGTGCCGGGAAGGGCATTGTAGTTTCGGTTCGTCCATCGACACGCCGCCTCGCTACCGGTCGGTGTCGTCCGTGTGCTCGAAATCCGACTGCTGGAGCCTTGTCCACGATGCGCTTCACCCATCGGAGGGTCAAGGACCAGGCGGATCGCGGTGGCAGGCCGGCCTTTCCGGCGGCGGCTCGGCCGCCGTCGTCTCGACATACGGTCCGGGGGCGCAACCCTGCGTACCGTCTGTCGTTTCCACGTCGGCATCGGCGACTGCATCGATGGCGTCTTAGTCCTGCGCGGCGTCCTGTCCGCAGCCCACGAGGCAGACCAGCAGCAGCATCGGGGCGATGGAGACCGCGTTGCGAAACCTCATGAGAACCTCCCAGATCTACCAGACGTCGCAGCGCTGCGCGGGGGACATGGGCGTGCCCTGAGGGCAATGAAACGCCTCGGCAAACGCCGGCAGCTGCGACAGTGGGCCGTTGACGCGAAAGCGCGGCGGCGAGTGCGGGTCGGTCTGCGCCGCCAGCCGCACCTGGGCCTCACGCACGTTGCCGCACCAGGTCTGCGCCTGCGCCAGAAAGAACTGCTGGTCTTCGGTGAAGCCGTCGGCGACCGGAGTCTCCTTGGCCTGCGCCCGCAGCCGACGATACGCGGCAAACGCAAGCTTGACACCGCCGGCATCCGCGATGTTCTCGCCCAAGGTCAGCTGGCCGTTCAGCGGCAGATCGGGCAAGGGGCGATAGGCACTGTACTGTTCGGCGATGCACTTGGTCTTGGTACGGAACTGCTCGGCCACGGTCGGCGTCCACCAGTCTCGCAGGTCGCCCTTGGCATCGAACTGCGCGCCCTCGTCGTCAAAGCCGTGCGTCAGCTCGTGCGCCACCACCATGCCGATGCCCCCCAAGTTCACGGCCACACCTGCCCGCACATCGTAGAACGGCGGCTGCAGGATGCCGGCGGGGAAGACCATGTGGTTCTTCTGCGGGTCGTAGTAGGCGTTCACGGTGGGCGGGCTCATCTGCCACTCGCGCCGGTCGACCGGCTTGCCGATCTTGGCGAACTGCCTGCGCGTCTCGAACTGTCTGGCCGCCAAAGCATTTTGTCCGTTGCGGCCCGCTTCGATGGCGAAGTCGTAGTGGCGCGGCGTGTCCGGATAGCCGATCAGGAACTCCATCGCCTGCAGCTTGACCCCCGCCTTGACCCGCGTGGCCTCGTCCATCCACACAAGGCCCGCGACGGCCTGACCGAAGGCCGCGCGAATCGCCTCCACCATCTCGACGGCAGCGGGCTTGCTCTCGCCGGAAAAGCGCCGCTGGACAAACGGTTGCGCCAGCGCCTCTCCCAACGCGCCGTCGGTGGCGTCGATGCAGCGGCGCCAGCGCGGCTTGGGCTCGTCCTGACCCGTCAGCACCTTGGCCATGCGAAACGACTCGTCGAACAGCGCCTGCGTCAGCACGCCCGCCGTACTGCGCAGCACGTGCCAGGTCAGATAGGTGCGCAGGACCGGCAGGGGCGTCTTGCCCAGCTGCACGCCAAGGCCAGCCACAAAGCCGGGGGAAGTCACGTTCATCCGCGTCACGCCTGCGGTTTCCAGTGCCGCCAGCCACGCCTGCCAGTCCAGCGCCGGGGCCGCCTGCCGCAGCGCCTCCAGCTCGGTCGCGTGATGCATCCCCTTCGGGTCGCGCCGTTCGACGCGGGTCTTGGTGACGGTCGCCAGCTCGGTCTCCAGCCGCAACACGTCCGCCGCACCCTTGGCCGCTGCCTTCGCGTCCAGCCCGCCCAGTCTCAGCATTGCCTCCACATGGGCCAGATAGGCCTTGCGCAGCCCGGTCGCACGCTCGTCCTGCGACAGGTAGTCGTCGCGGTCGGGCAGCCCCAAGCCGCCCTCGTCGATTTGCAGCATCACGCGGGTGGCGTCGTCCAGGTCCTGCTCGGCCGAGGCGCGAAACAGTGGCCAAACGCCGTGACGATTCAGCTCGGCCAGCACGCCCGGCAGGTCGCGCAAGTTCTTCAGACCCTTCACTTTCGCCAGCAGCGGCGCGATCGGCGCCAGTCCCTGCTTCTCCGCAGCCGCCTCGTCCATGCACGCGCCGTAGAACGTCCCCAGCTGCTTGACGACCGCGTCGTCGCCCGGGTTCTTGGCCGCGTCCTCCAGGATGGCCCGCAGGTCCACCTCATTGCGGCGCTGAATCTCGTCGAAGCTGCGGTACCAGCTCGCCTCGTCCCCGGGCACCGGCGTCTTGTGCAGCCAGCCACCGCAGGCGAACTGGTAGAAGTCCTCGCACGGGTTCACGTTTCGGTCCAGCGCCGTCGCATCCAGACCCACGTCGGCCAGTGTCACGGGCACCGGGCGCGGACCGGACGGCGTCGGCTCGACCGGGGCCACCGGGGTGCGGGGCACCACGGGAGCGGCCGGGCAACAGGCCAACGCGAACAGGGCAAGCAGGGCTGGGGCAACGAAACGCATGGGGACCTCAGGGGTTCTGGTCTTCGGGCGCCGGGTCATCGACGGGCGTGGGGTCGTCGGGCAGGTTCAAGACCTCGATCCGGTCCTGGCAGCCGGTGGCGGGACACTTGAAGCGGATGTGAAAGTGATTGCCGTGTCCCGACCCGTGGTTGGCGATGGCTCCGGTTCGTCTCCCGCCAGCCGAGAACCACTTGGCGATGGTCGGCGTCGCCACCCCCTGTCGACGCGCCTGCGAACGCAGCTGCGACAGGACGCGTCGGTCGGTGATGATGCGGTCGACCTGCCCAGTCTCCAGCAACGTGCGCAGGAACAGCAGCGTGCGTCGGCCATCCAGTGTGCCGTTGGTGCCGCTCTTCAGGCGCTTCCCCGGGTCGATGCCGTGGTGGTAGAAGCCGACGTCGACCTCCAGCCCACCCCGATGCTCGATGTGCGGAGACATGCAACCACCCTTGGGGAAAGACAAATCCTCGAACACGAGCCGATGCCCCTGCGGATAACGCTCTTGAACCGTGCGCGCCGCCCGCTGCAGCAGGTCGACGACGAAGGGCTGGCCCCACGCGCGACCGGGGTTGCTGACGACGTAGTTTCCCGTACTTGCGCCCATCGAGACGCCGCCGTACAGCCGCTCGCCCACACCGCCTCGAGAGGTCACATAGCGGTGCCGATGCACCAGCTTGGCGTCGGGCGAGGTCCCCCGCATCCCGTTGAGCGCCAAGAACGTGCGCACTGACAGGCGGTGGTGGCGGGCAAAGCTGGCTACCGTGTCGCGGAACAGCGCCTTGGACCGGTGCGTGCCACAAGAATCCGGACGGTAGTGGCGGTGGCCGTGTTTGCGGTGGTGGCCGCGAGCGACCTTGCCCCGCTTGTGCTTGGCGTGTGAGGGCTTGGCCCCAGCCGACGCCGAGGACGCACTGGGATGGGCATGATGACCGGAGCGGGGGGCCGTGAGCGCAGACGCCTCGCGCGCACCGGTCGACGTCACCAACGCCAACACCAGCACCGACAGGCGCAGCATCCGCAGCGAGCGATCCCGAGACCTGGGGGTTTCCTTCACCTTTCCTCAGCTTGCGGCGTCCGGCAGACGTGGCCAGAGCGGGCGAGCCTAGCGGGTGGAGGGACTGCGGGCAACCGGAACCGCAGGGCACCGGGCGGGCATCGGCATGGCCGCGCGGATCAGCGACGGCGACGGCGGTGTCGGTTGCCGCCGGCGCTGGGGCGCTCGCCGGTCTGCTCGCCTTCGACAGTCAGCGTCAGACGCAGCGGACCGGTCGCGTGCCGCACCCGCAGCTCGCGCAGCAGCTCGCTGGCGGCGGACATCACGAGCTCTGGGGCCAGATCCGCGTTGCCGCTGCGCGACACGGTCACGCTGAGCTGGGCCTGGTCTCGCGCGGGACGATCCTGAGTCTCACGCTGGCGAGCAGGCCGTTCTTCGCGGGGACGCTGCGTCGGCTCCACGCTGACGCTGTCGCCCGCTTCCTGCGCTGTGTCGGCGTTGTCGAATTCCTCGTCGTCCTCGTCGCTGTCGTCCTCGTCGCTGTCGTCCTCGTCGTCGTCGTCCGCATCGTCCGCGTCAGGAATGGCGGCAGGCGTCGGGGCGGGCGAATCCTTGCGCAGCGCGGCCATTTCGGCCTCTTCCTCTGCGTCAAGGTCGGCGACCGTCACCTGCGGCTTCTGGCCGAACAGGATGTGGAAGCGCGGCGGCGGCAGACCCGTCGTCTCACACACGCGCGACCACAGGCGCAGCATGGTCTTGTCGCGCAGCACGGTCAGGAATGAGGTGATGGTGCCGTCGGGGGACATGGCCTGTTCGAGCGCCGCCGCGGCCTCCTCCAGCGCCTGGATCGTCATCTGGTCGATGGCGCTGACGCCAGCATCGCGGCGGGCCTGGCTGAAGCGCTGGCTGCCCTCGGCAAGCTGGCCGCGGCTCAACGCGTAACCGCTCCAAAGCACCTTGGTAAAGGCGCGCATGTACGGATTCTGGTGGTAGCCGAACTTCAGCAGGCCATCGGCGTCGGGGCCTGAGGCCTCGGTCTTGCCGGTGGGCATGCTGGCGAGCGTGCGCTCGAGGAGTTGAACCTCGTCGCGGCTCAACTGACCGATGGTCGCGGGCTTTGCCATGCGGACTCCTGGGAAATGGGCGCACAGTGGCGCCGGGAGGCGGCATCGATCGGGGTCCGGCGTCGGTCGCCCAGGTTTGGACGTCCGCCAGCCGGCCCGTAGTGCCGCGCAGGCCGTGGAGCGAAACAGCATCCACGGGCCCTGCAGGACGCAAGTCGCTTCGCGGGGCGGCGGCACTGTAGCAAACCGCGCGCGCGTGCGGCAACGGTCGGGCTTCGCGTGTGCGGATTCGTACGGCGCACAGGCCCCGGTCAGTGGTCGCGGAGGCTACGGCGCCGCGTCGGGTTGGATCACGAACTGCACGCGGCGGTTCCTGGCCTTGTCCGCCTTGGTCGTGTCCGGCACCAGGGGCAGGGTCTCGCCGTATCCCTTGGCCGTCAGGCGCTCGGCCTCGATGCCGCGGTCGACCAGATACTTGACCACGGCCTCTGCCCGCGTCTGTGACAGCGCCAGGTTCTTCTGGTCGTCTCCATCCGAGTCGGTGTGGCCTTGGACCTCGACCTTCCGGATCTCGTCGTGTTCCAGCAGGATTGCCAGCACCTCGTCCAGAACGTCCACACTGACCGGCAGGATGTCGGACTTGCCCTTGGCGAACTCGACCGTCTCGTAGATCACGATCTCGCCGCCGATGCGCGCCGCCTTGCAGGCGTTGGTCGCGTCATCCGGGCACTTGTCGGCCGCGTCGAGGATCTTGTCCTGATCATTGTCGGGGTCGGGGCAGCCGTCGCCGTCCTGGAACGCGTCCTTGTCCTCCGCCTGACTCGGGCACTTGTCCGTCGTGTCCGGCAGGCCGTCCTTGTCATTGTCTGGGTCGGGGCAACCGTCATAGTCCTCGAAGCCATCCATGTCTTCAGGAACAGTCTTGCAGCGGTCATTCTCGTCGAACACGCCATCCTTGTCGGCATCCAGATCGGGGCAGCCGTCGTCATCCTCGATGCCGTTCTTGTTCTCCTGCTGATTCGGACACTTGTCACTGACATCCGGCAAGCCGTCCTTGTCGTTGTCCCGATCGGGGCAGCCGTCGGCGTCCTCGAAGTTGTCCTTGTCCTCGGCCGCGTTCGGGCATTGGTCGGCGCTGTCGGCTATACCGTCCTTGTCGTTGTCGGGGTCGGGGCAGCCGTCGCCGTCCTCGAAGCCGTCCTTGTCCTCGGCGGCGCTGGGGCAGCGGTCGACCGGCGCGACCAGACCGTCCAGATCGGGGTCCTTGGGCACTGGCGCCGCGTTGAACGCCACCTGCAGCACGGCGCGCCAAGCGGGGCTGCCAATCGCGTCGTTGATGCCGGGTCCCGCCGCCAGGGTTGCGTCCGCGAGCGCCGACCGCAGGGTCAGGCCGGCCAGCACCTCGGCAGGGCTGTCATTCAGCATCGTCAGGGTCTTTCCGTGGTTCGACGGGTCCAGAGAGTCGGTGGTCTGCAGTGCGCCGGAAGCCGTCACCACCCAGCCCAGCGGCCCAGCCAGCGGCCCGGCGCCAAACGCGCCTAGACGGACGCTGTTGTCGTGCTGCACGTCCACAAGTGTCGACTGCGGCCGCAGCAGGAACCCCGCATTCACGCCCGCCTGCCAGTCGCCCTTGCGCCAGTCGACCACCAGCCGCGGCTCGAACCGCGTGCCGTCGTCGCCGCGAAAGGCCGTCGGGTCTCCCGTCGGCAGCCACAGGGTCAGGCGCAGGCCCACGCCCAAACCATCGTCAGCAGGATTGCGCAACCCCGCCAGCGCCCACAGGTCTGCGCCCGCCGTCAGCCGCACGTCGCCCAAGCCCGCCGTCTGCAGGTCCGCCACGGTGCGACCCGCCAGCGCCAAGTCCGGGGTGCCCAGCGTCCAGGCAAGGGGCAGGGCGGCCGACAGCTCGAACCAGTCGAACAGGCCAACGCGCGCCAGCAATTCGCCCCGCAGCAGCCCCGGCACCACATCGCCGACGGCCGTCTCGACCCCATCCTTGACCTGCACCAGCGTCAGCGGCTTGTGGGCATAGCCCAGCGACAGGCCGGCGCCCCACTGCAAGTGCTCTGGCGTCCGCGACTGCCACTGATTCAGCGCGCCGCTGCCCACGGGAACGGCCTCGAACTGCTCGACGTCGAAGCCTGCCTGCGCCTGTGCCTGTGCCGGCAGCAGCGCCACAACCGCGAGCGTCAGCCCGGCGACCGCACGCGCCGTCTCTCGCCGCGACTGCGAGGTCCGCCGAAGCCGCACCAGCGCCAGGATCCCCAGCAGCAGCAGAGCGATCGGTGCGCCAGTCACAGGGGTCGCCCCCGAAGTGCAGCCTCCGCCGCGTAGCGACATGCCGTCACCTGCAACGTCGGCGTCGCTCACCTGGTCGCCCACGTCGGCATCGACGGCAACATCGGCGGTATCGACCGTGTCGGTATCGACTGGAGCCACGGCGTCCTCTGCCACGTCGGGCGGAACATCCGCGGCGTCGGTGGTGTCGGGCTCTGCGTCGGGACCCACTTCCGCAGTGGCATCCACGTCTTCGGTGGCGACATCGGTTCCGTCTGCCTCGCCGTCTGCTTGCGCGTCGTCGGCGTCGGGTGCGGTCGCGTCGTCTGCGTCCAGACCTCCGGCATCCACATCGCCGCCCAGATCCTCGCCCGCCGGGTCGCACGCATCGCCCTTGCCGTTGTTGTCGCCGTCCTTCTGGTCGGGGTTGGGCGTGACGGGGCAGTTGTCGTCGAAGTCCCAAACGCTGTCTCCGTCGGTGTCGGCCAGGCGCGGGTCAGTTTCTCCCTCGTCGACCTTGCCGTTCAGGTTGGCATCCTCGATGCCGTCGGGCAGGGCGTCGCCGTCGGTGTCCGGATTGCGCGGATCCGTCTCGCCGACGTCCACCAAGCCGTCGTGGTTGGCGTCTTCCATGCCGTCCGGCAGCTGGTCGCCGTCGGTGTCGGTGACGCGGGGGTCGGTCTCGCCCTCGTCGAACTTGCCGTCGCGATTGGCGTCCTCGACGCCGTCCAGGATTCCGTCGCCGTCGGTGTCGGGGTTGGCAAGGTTCGTCTCGCCGGCATCGAACAGTCCGTTGCCGTTGCTGTCCTCGACCGAGTCGGCCAGGCCGTCCGCGTCGGTGTCCACGCCATCGCAGGTCAGGCCGTCGCCGGTGAAGCCGGGCGCGCACGCGCACGTCCACGAGCCCGGCAGGTTGGTGCAGACCGCCGTCGCCGCGCAGTCGTTCTGTCCCAGCGCGCACTCGTTGACGTCCGCGCAGGTGACGCCGTCACCCGCAAAGCCGTTGCTGCAAGTGCACGTGAAGCTGCCGTCGGTGTTGGCGCAGGTCGCGTCGGCCGCACAGCCGCCGTTGCCCACGGCGCACTCGTCGATGTCGCTGCACACCTTGCCGTTGCCTGCGTAGCCGGCCTTGCATGCGCAGGTTGCGGAGCCGACGACGTTGGTGCACAGACCGTGGGGAGAGCAGCCGCCGTTGTCCTTGGCGCACTCGTCCACGTCCACGCAGGTCTTGCCGTCACCCGAATAGCCCGACTTGCAGGTGCACGTGGCGCTGCCGGGTGAGTTGCTGCAGGTGGCGGTGGCCGCGCAGCCGCCGTTGTCGGTCTGGCACTCGTTGATGTCCAAGCAGACCTTGCCGTCGCCGAAATAGCCCGCCGTGCAAGTGCAGGTCGCACCGCCGGCGATGTTGGCGCACTGGGCCAGCGGGGAGCAGCCGCCGTTGTTCTGCGCGCACTCGTCCACGTCGGTGCACGTCGCGCCGTCGCCCGACCAGCCGGGGTTGCAGATGCACAGCGAGCCGCCCACCGTGTTCACGCAGCTGGCGGTCGTCGCGCAAGTGGCCGCGCCGTCTTGGCATTCATCCACGTCCGCGCAGGTGGTGCCGTCGCCGACGAATCCGGTCTTGCATGTGCACGCGGCGGCCCCGTTGACCTCTGAGCACAGGGCCTGAATGGCGCAGCCACCGTTGTTCTGCGCGCACGGGCCGATGCCGGGCTCGCAGGTCAGTCCGTCGCCCAGAAAGCCGTTCTTGCAAGTGCACAACCGCGAGCCGGGGCCCGTCTTGGTACAGGCGGCGTTCACACTGCAACCGCCGTTGTCGGTCTTGCAGAGGTCGATGGCCGAACAGGTCTTGCCGTTGCCCGTGTAACCGGGCTTGCAGGCGCAGCTATTCGTGGACGGCCCGGTGGCAGCGCAGGTCGCGTTCAGCGAGCAGCCGCCGTTGTCCGTCGCGCAGCTGTCGATGGCCGTGCAAGTCTTGCCGTCGCCTTGGTAACCGGTCTTGCAGCCGCAGTAGTGGATGCCGGGGCCAGAGACCGTGCACGCCGCATTCACGTCGCAACCGCCGTTGGCGACCTTGCAGTTGTCGATGGCCGCACAGGTCTTGCCGTCGCCCTGATAGCCGGTCTTGCAGACGCAGGTGTTGATTCCGGGGCCGGTCGAAGCGCAGGTGGCGTTGGCCGAGCACCCGCCATTGTTGGTCTTGCAAGCATCGATGGCGGCGCAGGTCTTGCCGTCCCCCACGTAACCCATCGCGCAGGCGCAGGAATTGGTGCCGGGACCGGTCGAGGTACACACCGCATTCAGCGCGCACCCGCCGTTGCCGACCTTGCAGCTGTCAACGGGGGTGCAGGTCTTGCCGTTGCCCTCGTAACCCGGCTTGCAGTCGCAGGTGTGGGTGCCGGGGCCGGTCGAGACGCAGCTGGCGTTCGCAGCGCAGCCGCCATTGGCGGTCTTGCAGGTGTCGACGGCGGTGCAGGTCTGGCCGTTGCCCAGGAAACCGGGCTTGCAGGCGCAGGTAGCGGTCTTGGGGCTGGTGGGCGTGCAGATCGCGTCGACGGCGCAGCCGCCGTTGGGCCATCCGGGCTCGTTGCAGGCGTAGTCGCACCCGCCGGGCGTTGCGTTGCAGTCGACGGTGGCCGTGCAGGACTTGCCGTCGCCTTGATAGCCGGTCTTGCACGCGCAGGTGTTGGTGCCGTGTCCGGTGGTGGTGCACGTCGCGTTGAAGTCGCAGCCGCCGTTGTCGATCAGGCAGTTGTTGATCGGAAGGCACAGCAGGCCGTCGCCCTTGTAGCCGACCTTGCACGCGCACGCGGTGGTGCCGGCACCGGTTGAAGTGCAGTTGGCAAAGGTGCTGCAGCCGCCGTTGTTGACCAAGCAGGCGTTGGCCGGGGCGCAGGTCTTGCCGTCGCCTTGGAAGCCCAACTTGCACGAGCAGAGGTTGGTGCCGGGGCCGGTGGCAATGCACAGGCCGTTGGCCGAACAGCCGCCGTTGAGGATCTTGCAGCTGTCCAGCGCGGTGCAGGTGGTGCCGTTGCCGATGTGGCCGGTCTTGCAAGTGCAGGTGTTGGTCCCGGGGCCGGTAGAGGCGCACAGGCCGTTGACAGAGCAGCCGCCGTTGTTGACCTGACAGCTGTCGATGGCGGCGCAGGACTTGCCGTTGCCCTGATAGCCCGGCTTGCAGGCACACGTATTGGTGGCCGGGCCGGAGGCTGTGCAGTAGGCGGTCGCCGCGCAGCCGCCGTTGTTCGAAAGGCAGCTGTTGATGGGCTTGCAGGTCTTGCCGTCGCCCTGATAGCCGGTCTTGCACGCGCAGGTGTTGGTGCCGGGGCCGGTGGGTGTGCAGATTCCGTTGACGTTGCAGCCGCCGTTGTTGACCAGACAGCTCTCGGTCAGCGAGCAAGTCTTGCCGTCGCCCTCGTACCCCAGCTTGCACTCGCACGCGTGCGAGCCGGGCAGGTTGGTACACAGCGCATCCACCGAGCAGCCGCCGTTGGCCGTCTTGCACTCGTCGACGTCCTGACAAACTTGGCCAGCGGGGACGTAACCGGCGTGGCAGGCCAACAGGAACGTGACCGTGTCGGTTGAGCTGGGCAAGCCATTGGTGCCTGCGACAAGGCTCTTGACCTCGACCGTGGTTCCGAACGCAAGCTTCCACTCGGCGGGCACCTCGAATGTCCAGGTGCCGTCCGCATTTGCCTGCGCCGAGGCCTGCTTGAGACCCGACGATAACTCGATCTGCGCCGACGGGGTGGCGATGCCGGTCAGAACGGGCGTGCTCGTGAAGAGGGTGTCGCCGTCCTTGGGGGTGTCGATCTCGACGTGCGGACCCACGACGACTGGCGATGTGGCCGCCAGCACGGGGTCGACGGGCAGGGCGTCGTCCCAGCACAGGTTGTCGGTGTCGATGGCGTAGCCGCTATTCGACGTGCCGAACCATAGCGTCAACTTCCCGACGGAGATCGGCTGTGGTTCGTTCTTGGTGGCGTCGACCAGATCGACGAGCGGAACGGCAAATTCCAGAAACGCGTCGGCATTTTCCGAGAAATTGCTGCCGTCGGCCGTCGGTTCGGTCACCTTGGCATAGCCGTCGGTCACCGCGTTCTGCGACCAGGTGAACACGGCGTTCTTGTCGCCGGTGCGGAACAACTGCATCGTCTCGTCGCTGCCGTTGACGACGACCGTGTACTCGGAACCGTTGCTGGTGTTGCCGTCTGCGTCGATGCCCATGCCCCAGGCGAACTGCGCCAGCGGCCCCGACCCACCGGAAACCAGCGGTGATTCGTCCAAGCGCAGCTGCACAAACAGGTACTTGCCGTCCGTCGTCCAAGCCGCGCCCGCGTGGGCTGCGTCACCCACCACATCGCGTTCCTTGATGCCTGCCGGCGCGTCCGAGACCTTGTCGAACGCGACCACGCCGCCGCATGGAAACGCCGTGAAGTCGACCGGCCACGCCTCAGGGGCCGGCACTTGGGCTACCGCAGGAGCGGCAACGAGCACTGCGGCAAGGACACCCAACAGCCCCAAACGACGGCAATTCGATGCAAGGTGCTGAAAGCAGACAGAGTTGGGCATGCAATGACTCCAGGTCGTTCCCGCGCGCGTGGGACGTGACCCTAGCGACACGTGCAGGTTGCGGTCAAGACGTCATTTTGAGTTCGCGTCGCGGCCAGTGAGGTGAGCCGCGTGCGCCGTGGGGGGGAAGCCTAATCGCTAGCGCGATCGGGGTCGTCTGGCAGGCGTCGCATTCGCGGAAAGCAACGCCAAAGGAGTGAGCGGCGGGTGGAGCTGCCCCGGTTCACCACAAGCGCAGGTCCTGCCAACCGGGCCGATGCAAGTCGATGCTCTGACGCTTTCGACTGGCCTAACGAAACTGCACAAACCGCGGTGGGTCACCCTAGAAATTCGCATCTCCGCCGGCGCCGTCCGGGCCGTTGCCGCCGCCCTGACCGAGGCTCTTGCCCCCGGCGCCGCCCATGCCCGCCGTTCCCAACAGTTGCACGAAGTTGGCCTTCTTCATGGCCGCCGGGTCCAAGCCGTTTGCATTGGCCACGAACAGTCCGAACGACACGCCGCCGCAGCCACCGCCGCCGCCACCACCGTGGCCGCCCTTGCCGCCCTTGCCGCCCGTGCCGCCCGCGCTGGCGCACCAGGCAAGGCCGCCGCCGTCGTCTGCGCCGCCGAACGCGCCGTCGCCGCCCACGCCGCCCACGCCGCCCTGACCGCCCTGGCCGCCGTCGCCGCCGTTGCCCGTCACAAACAGGTTGTCGGTGACGGCGGGCACACCCAACGCTGCGTCCGTGTAGACGATGAACAACGCGAACGAACCGCCGCCAGAGCCGCCGGCCTTGCCGCCGGTCGCGCCGCAGCCACCCGAGCCGCCGCCACCGCCCGAGCCGCCGATGTCCGGATACTTGAACTTCGGGTCGCTTCCCTTGCACGCGGCGCTGACCTCGACGCCACCGCCCGCCGCGCCGCCGCCACCGCCGGATCCCACCAAGCCGTCGCCACCGCCGCTGGCCAGATCGGGCTGCCACTTGCCACCGACAACCTGACCGGAGTTGCTCGCGCACGCGGCGCCCGGGTCGCCCAGCGAGCCGTCCTTGCCGTTGCCGCCGTTGGTGCCCACGGTGTCCAGAAAGGCGCTGGTCTCGTCCTTGCGGGGCACGTTGCAAAGGCCGCAGCTCGAGCTTCCTTCCCAAATCAGCGAGTCGTAACCAGAGCTTCCGCCGCCGCCCGCGCTCGGGCCCTGACCCGCGGTGCCCTGCTCGGCGGCGGTTTGGGTCTGCTTGTAGGGGCTGGACTTGGGCTGGGAGCCGTCCTCGTCATAGTCCGGGCAGATGGCGTTGCCGCCCTTGCCGCCGCCGACGTTTTGGCCGCCGCAGGTGCGGCTGCCGCCGTTGCCGCCGGTGGACTGGTGCTCGCTGCCGCAGGTGTACGCGCCGATGTCCTTGGCCTTGGCACCCGCGCTGCCCCCGACGCCGTTGTCGCCGTTGACGCCGGCCACGCCGCTCTGGCCGTTGCCCGCGTCGCCCGCGATGACGCGGTTGCCGACGATCTTCAGGCCGGGACCGGGGTTGCGCACGTAGATGCCGTAGGTCGACGCGCCCTTCTGCTTGACGTTGGCGCCGAAGACCGTGAAGCCGTCGAACGTCGCCTCGCCCGCGCCAAGGTCCAGCGCGTTGACGGTGCCGGGGGCTTCGGCCGACGGAACCTTGCCCAGCACGGCGGTTTCGTACGCCGCAGGGTCGTGGAAACGGAAGTCGGCGCTGTAGCCGCCGTAGACGTGCACGCCGGTGGCAAGGACCAGCGTCTCTTCGTACACGCCCGAAGCCACGTAGACGTCGCGCTTGCCGGCCGCCTTGGCGAGGTCGATGCCCTTCTGCAGGCTGGCGACCGGGTCCTCGCGCGTGCCCTTGGCGATGTCGACGCCTGTGCGGTTGACGAAGATGGCGTTCTCGATCTCGCCGTCGATGCCGTCGCAGTTCTGGTCGGGACCGTCGGGAATGTCGAGGTCAGACGCGAACTTGCACTCGCAGCCGTCCTTGGGATTGTCGTTGACGTCGAAGTACGGCGGGTTGCAGGTGAAGCTGCAGCCGGTCGCCGTGGCGGTCGCCTGGCAGTAGTTCACCGCGTTGGCAAACTTCAGCACGTTGCAGTTGTTGCCGCAGCCGCCGCACGCCTGCACGGTGGTGTACTTGCCCTTGGCGTCCACGTAGCCGTCGTCGATCTTGCCGTTGCAGTCGTTGTCGGCGCCGTCGCAGATCTCGGTGGGCAGCTGGCAGCCAGACCAGCCAGTGTTGCCGCACAGCTGGACGCCGTAGCAGACGTTGGGGCCGGTCGATTGCTTGCAGGCGCGCACCAGACCCTGGGTCGACGACGAGCAGTTGCACGAACCCGTCTTCGGCAGGCAGATGTCGAGATCGTCGCTGCCATCGGGGGCAGGGGACTTGCCGCAGGTGTGCGACGCGGGGCAGCCGTCAGAGCCCGTGGGGCAGTAGGTCGAGCAGAAGCTCTCTTCGCCCGATGTGATGCACCGCGCGCCGCCGCAGTCCAGGTCGGTCTTGCAGGTGTGGCACAGCTTGCTGATGGGGGCGACGCACAGGTAGACCGGCGCCTCAGACGTGAAGACTTTCTGGCACTTGTAGCCCGTCGGACACTGGTCCTTGCACGTCTGCGTGCAGAAGAAGCCGTTGTAGCCCTCGATGCAATAGCCGCTGTCGCAGTCGGCGTCGGACTTGCAGGGGTCGCCGAAGTCGGGGACCGAGCCCTCGATGATCTCTACCGCTGCGGCGTCATCGGTGCCGTTGCCGTCGTTGGCGCCGTCGCTCAGGCCGCCCTGATCCAGCGTGTTGGCGCCGTCGGTGGCGAGGCCAGTGCCCTCTTGAGGCGAGTCGGAGCAGGAGGCGAGCCCCCAAGCCACCACGACGAGGGCCAAGACCACGGGGAGCACGAAACGCGCATTCTTCATGGGTTCTTCCTTGCGGACCGACCGCTGGCATCGAACGAGTGCGCAAGTGTAATGCAGCACTTCGCCAGCGAACAGGAGGGGGCATCGGCATGTGGGGCTTTCAGTCCGCGGCCCGACCGCGCACGCCCTCTACCCGCCAACTCTGCACACTGGTAGACTTCGCGCGCCCTCACGAGCTCGCCTGTCGCTCAGAGGGTGCCGACCGGCTGTGCGCCGGACCCGGCCCGACGACCTGCCTCCCACCCCTTTAGATCCCCCCCAAGAAGGAGACCTCGTGGCTGGCATTCGCAACGTCCTCATCCTCGGCGCCGCAGGGCGCGACTTTCACAACTTCAACACGGTGTACCGCGGTGACCCGGCGTTTCGCGTCGTGGCCTTCACAGCGACGCAGATCCCCGACATTGACGGCCGCACCTATCCGGCCGAGCTCGCGGGACCCGGCTATCCGAAAGGCATTCCCATCTACCCACAGGACGAGTTCGGCGCCCTGATCGACCGTCTGGGCGTTCACGAGGTCGTGTTCGCGTACAGCGACGTCACCTATCCCCACGTCATGCATCTGGCGGCAGAGGCGATGGCGCATGGGGCCGACTTCCGGCTGCTGGGTCCCGGCGGCACGATGCTGAAGTCGTCCAAGCCCGTGGTGTCGATCTGTGCGGTGCGGACCGGCTGCGGCAAGAGTCAGACCACCCGCCGCATCGTCGAACTGCTGCGCGAGAAGGGCCTCAAGCTCGTGGTGGTGCGCCATCCGATGCCGTACGGCGATCTCGTTGCGCAAAAGGTGCAACGGTTCGCCACGCGTGAAGATCTTGTGCGCCATCAGTGCACCATCGAGGAGATCGAGGAGTACGAGCCCCACATCGACCGCGGCACCATCGTGTACGCGGGCGTCGACTACGAGGCGATCCTGCGCCAGGCCGAGCTGGAGGCCGACGTGGTGCTGTGGGACGGCGGCAACAACGATCTGCCGTTCTTCCGGCCCGATCTCGAGGTCGTGGTCGTCGACCCGCTGCGTCCCGGGCACGAGCTGGCGTACTTCCCGGGCGAGGCCAACCTGCGCCGCGCTCAGGTCGTGGTGCTGAACAAGATCGACAGCGCCGCGCCGCAGGACATCGAGACGGTTCGCTCGAACACCCGCAAGGTGAACCCCAACGCGATCGTCATCGACGCAGCCTCGCCCGTGACGGTGGACAACCCCGAGCTGGTGCGCGGCAAACGCGTGCTGGTGGTCGAGGATGGCCCCACGCTGACCCACGGCGAGATGAAGTACGGCGCGGGCGTCGTGGCGGCGCGGCGACTGGGCGCGGCAGAGATCGTCGATCCGCGTCCGTTCTTGAAGGGCAGCCTGATCGACACCTTCCGCAAGTATCCCGACATCGGCGCGGTGCTGCCGGCGATGGGCTACGGCGCTGAGCAGATGGCCGACCTGCAGGCCACCATCGACGCCGCCGACTGTGACTTGGTGATCATCGGAACGCCCATTGATCTGAGGCGTTACGTGTCATTCTCCAAGCCCGCCGTGCGCGTGGACTACCAGTTGCAAGAGATCGGCCAGCCGACGTTCGTCGAGGTCATCGACCAGTTCGTCGCCGAGCACGTCCGCCGTCGCTGAAAACACGACCGCCTGCGTCCCCTATCCCGCCAAATTACTTTCGTAAAGTTCGGCATGTGCGCCGGGCGCCGTCGCTTTGCCGGTTGCGTCGATCAGGCCGAGCCTGCGAGACGGGTGTCGCCCGCAAAAAGCTGAACGCGTGCGGTAACGCCAGGACCACTTTGGTCCGACATCGGCGTCGTGAACTTCTTCACGGCAGTTGGCGAGACGGGTTGCATGCTCCAGGGGGGAGGTCGATGCTGGCGCCAACACGGTCGCCTGAGACAGTCGGCCGTGTTGCTCGTTCTGGTGCTCTCGCGGCGGTGCACGCACCGCCAACGGCCTCCAGCGAACGCGCGGTCGCTCCCACCAGTTCTCCTGGGATGCGGTCGCACGACGCCGAGCCGAAAGAGGCTTGCTACTGGTCTGGTTCTTCCGTTTCTGGTCCCGGCCTCGCGTCCCCCCGCGCTCGCTTGGACTCTGCTGAACTTCGATACTTCTTTCGACGCGTGCGTGCGGGTCCGTTGGGACTCGTCGATGCGCGCCGCAGCCCCAGGGTCCGGCACATCCCCGGTCCCGCCACATCAGGAGGCTTCATGCTGCCCGCACAGCAAGCCCGACTCGCAGCTGACATCGCCGAGCTGGCCGACCACCATGGCCGTTGCCGCAGCGCCCTTTTGCCGATTCTGCAGGGCATCCAACGCGATCATCACCAGATCAGCGACTTTGCCATGCAAGAGGTCGCTCGCCAGCTCGACATCCACCCCGTCGAGGTCTACGGCGTCGTCACCTTCTACTCGTTCCTGAACACCGGGCGCGAAG
Source organism: uncultured Myxococcales bacterium (assembly GCA_903955385.1). GTDB lineage: Bacteria > Myxococcota_A > UBA9042 > UBA9042 > UBA9042 > CAJBNH01. Next base: position 23,185 of record CAJBNH010000146.1, read on the forward strand.
GCCGCATGGTCGTTCGCCTTTGTCGGACCATCAGCTGCGACATGCAGCACAAGGACCGCATCGCCCGCCAGCTCGAGAACGATCTGGGCATCAAGTTCGGCGACACGACGTCGGACGGTCGCTTCACGTTGCAGTGGGCCCACTGCCTCGGCATGTGTGACCAGGGACCCGCGCTGCTGGTCAACGACCAGGTGTTCACGCGCGTCAACTGCGAACAGGTGCACGAGATCCTCGAGAACTGCCGCAAGACGTTCACTGCCAGCGGTCACGTGCTGACGACCGGTCATGGCCACGGCACTGCGAAGGAGGCGTTCGCCCGATGAGCACTCGCAACCCCATCCTCTTCAATGACATCCCCGCCGAGTCCGGTCTGCGTCGCGCGCTGGAGATGCATCCCTTGGACATCGTGGCGGAAGTCCGCGCCTCTGGCCTGAAAGGTCGTGGCGGCGCCGGCTTTCCCACTGCGATGAAGTGGCAGCTTGCCGCAGCGGCGGAGGGCGCCACCAAGTACGTCGTCTGCAACGCTGACGAGGGCGAGCCCGGCACGTTCAAGGACCGCGTGCTCCTGTCCGACTTCGCCGATCTGGTGTTCGAGGGCATGACCATCGCCTCGCTTGCCATTGGTGCGACCGGCGGCATCGTGTACCTGCGCGGCGAGTACACCTATCTGGTGGCGCATCTGGAGAGCGTTCTGGCGCGTCGGCGGCAGGCCAATCTGCTGGGCAACGACATTCTGGGACGCAAGGACTGGAACTTCGACATCGTCATCCACCTCGGCTCGGGCGCGTATGTGTGCGGCGAGGAGACGGCGCTGATCGAGTCGCTGGAAGGTCACCGCGGCGAGCCGCGCAACCGTCCGCCGTTCCCGGTCAATACCGGCTACATGGGGCGCCCGACGATCGTGAACAACGTCGAGACCTTGTGTCTTGCCGCGCGCGTGCTGGCGCGCGGAGCGACCTGGTTCCGGCAGTACGGCACGCACGCCTCGACCGGGTCCAAGCTGTTCTCGGTATCGGGTGACTGCGCCAAGCCCGGCGTCTATGAGCTGCCGATGGGCATCACCATCGCCGATCTGCTGGTCGAGGTCGGCGGTCTGGGTGCCAAGGCGGTGCAGGTCGGTGGCGCGTCGGGACACTGCGTCCCCTCACGGCTGTTCGATCGGACGTTGGCTTTCGAAGACGCGCCCACGGGCGGGTCGATCATCATCTTCGGTCAGCAGCGGGACATGCTCGCGGTGGCCCGTAACTTTATGGAATTCTTCGTCGACGAGTCGTGTGGCCAGTGCACCCCGTGCCGCTATGGCAACTCGGTGCTGCTGGATGGCATCGAGCGGCTGGAGAAGGGCACCTGCTCGATCCGGCACCTCAATGAGCTGAAGGCGCTGGGCGAGACGATGGAGCTGGCCTCCAAGTGCGGTCTGGGCCAATCGGCTCCCAAGGCTTTCCTCTCGATCATCGAGCACTTCCACGATGAAGTGCTGGGTCGTGAACCGCCGCATTTCGCCGCCTGACGCACCGATTCCCGACCTCCAACTCCTCTCGGAGGACAAGTCCATGGCATTCCTCAAGCCCATCTCTCCCAACACTTCCACCACGCGCGCGCCGCAGAGTCAGCGCCGCAACGAACCCGAGGCGATCGGCCCCGGGACGATGGTGTCGGTGACCATCGACGGCGCCACGACCGAAGTGCCTTACGCCACAACGATCCTGGACGCCGCCAAAAAGCTGAACATCAAGATCCCGACGTTGTGCCACCACCCCGACCTGTGCGTCGCGGGCGTGTGTCGCATCTGCGTGGTCGAGATCGAAGGCATGCGCAACCTGCAGGCCTCGTGCGCCTATCCGCTGACGCAGCCGCTGAAGGTCAACACCCACAGCCGCACGGTGCGTCAGGCACGGCGGCACGTGCTAGACCTGATGCTCGCCAATCACTACGGACAGTGCACAACCTGTTGGCGCAACGGCAATTGCGAGCTGCAGCAGCTGGCCGAAGAGTACGGTGTCGACATGACGCGCTTCGGCAGCGTCGTGACGCCCAAGCACGAGATCGACCGGTCGAGCTACTCTGTCGTCCGCGACATGAACAAGTGCATCGGCTGCCGTCGCTGCGTGCGCACGTGCATCGACTTGCAGGAAGTAGGCGCGCTGGAGGCCACCCGCCGTGGCGCCGAGACGCTGATCTCGACCTTCCAGGACAAGCCGCTGGGCGACGTGGTCTGCATCGCGTGCGGCCAGTGCATCAACCGCTGCCCGACCGGCGCGCTGATGGCCAACGACCCGACCGACGACGTGTGGGCGGCGATCGACGACCCGAAGAAGCACGTCGTCATCCAGACGGCCCCCTCACCCCGCGCGGCGATTGGCGAGTGCTTTGGCCAACCTCCGGGCACCGCGCTGACGTTCGAGCTGAACACGGCGCTGCGTTACTGCGGATTCGACAAGATCTTCGACACCAACTTCACGGCCGACCTGACGATCATCGAAGAGGGGACAGAGCTGCTGATGCGCCTGCATCGGGCGCTGGTGGGCGGCGACACGACGGCGGCGGTGCCCCAGTTCACCTCGTGCTCGCCTGGCTGGGTGAAGTACCTGGAGCACTTCTACCCCGAGATGATCCCGCACATGTCGACGGCCAAGAGCCCGCAGCAGATGTTCGGCACGATCATCAAGACCTACTACGCCAAGGTGCACAACATCGACCCGGCGGACATCGTGACCGTCGCGCTGATGCCGTGCTCGGCCAAGAAGTTCGAGTGCAACCGTCCCGAGATGGCGGCATCGGGCTACAAGGACGTCGACTTCGGCCTGACGACCCGCGAGATGGCGGCGATGATCAAGGAGGCGGGCGTTGACCTGCCCAACGTCCCACCGTCCGAGTTCGACTCTCCGTTTGGCACCGCGACCGGCTCTGGCGTGGTGTTCGGCGCGACCGGCGGCGTGATGGAAGCGGCGCTGCGCACGGTCATCGAGCTCGTGACTGGCGAGAAGGTCGAGACCCTGTTCGAGAACGCCAACATCATGCCCGTGCGCGGCTTTGACGGCGTGCGTTACGCGGAATTGAAGATCCCCAAGGTGGGGCCGGTGCCGCCGATCCTGCAGCACCTGTTCAAGGACTTCGAGTGGCTCAATGGCGTGACGCTCAAGGTCGGCGTGGCCCACGGCACCGCCAACGCCAAGCGCGTGATCGAGGACATCAAGGCCGGCGGCAAGTTCTCGGAGTGCCACTTCATCGAGTTCATGGCGTGTCCCGGCGGCTGCCTGGGCGGCGGCGGCCAGCCGATCCCCACCAGCCCGGAGATTCGGGCCGCGCGCGCCAAGGCCATCTACGCAGAGGACATGGGCTACGACATCCGCAAGTCGCACGAAAACCCCGATGTCCTGAGGATCTACGAGGAGTTCCTGACCGACGGACCCTGCGGTCACAAGAGCCACGAGTTGCTGCACACGAGCTACACCGTGCGCGGACGCTTCATCCTCTAACCGCCGTCCGCAAGCTGCGGATTGCGGTGCTGAACAGGAGGTTCCCTGCCTTCGCCTTGTGCGGGGCAGGGGGCCTCTGCCATGCTCCGGGCGCGTCCCTCCTCCTTCGCGCCGGAGACACGGCTGTTCGCCGGGCGCTGCCCCCCCACGATAAGGAAGGCGCCCGGCGGACGGCCCCTTGGCTCGCCCAAGTCCTCATTCCCCCTGGTGTGTGATGCCCCTGACCGAGACCGCTCCGACCATCGACCATTCCCTCATCGAGGCCACTCTTTCCCAAGTTTCGACCCACGACCCCAAGCGGATCCGCGAGATTCTGGCCAAGGCGCGCGAGCTGAAAGGGCTTTCGTTCGACGACCTGCCGCCGCTGATGGCCCTGCGCGACCCGGACCTGCTCGAGGAGCTGTTCGACACCGCCCGTCAGGTCAAGCAGCAGATCTACGGCAACCGCATGGTGCTGTTCGCGCCGCTGTACATCTCGAACCTGTGCGCAAACGAGTGCCTGTACTGCGCCTTTCGCGCGTCGAACACCGGCTTGCACCGCCGGATGCTGACTCAGGACGAGATCGCAGCAGAGGTCGGCGCGCTGGTCGACGAGGGGCACAAGCGCCTGCTTGTCGTGGCGGGAGAGACGCACCGGGCGGCCGACTTCGAGCACACCCTCGAAGCCATCCAGACCGTCTATGCGACAGCGCATGGCAAGGCGAACATTCGTCGCGTCAACGTGAACCTCGCGCCCATGAGCGTGCCCGATTTTCGGCGCCTGAAAGCAGCCAATATCGGCACATTTCAGCTCTTTCAGGAGACGTACCACCGGCCGACCTATGCACAGATGCACATCCGCGGGCGCAAGGCCGACTACGACTACCGCCTCTCAGCCATCGACCGGGCCATGACGGCAGGCATCGACGACTGCGGCATCGGTGCGCTGTTCGGCCTGTACGACTGGCGATTCGAGCTGCTGGCCGTGATGGCCCACGCGGCCCATCTGGAAAAGACGTTCGGCGTCGGTCCGCACACCATCAGCGTGCCGCGCATCGAGCCTGCCGACGGTTCCGACCTGGCCAGTGCGCCGCCGCACGCCGTGAGCGATCAGGACTTCCGCAAGATCGTCGCGCTGTTGCGCATCGCCGTGCCGTACACCGGCATCATCCTGTCGACCCGCGAGAGCGCGGCCATGCGACACGAGACCTTCGCGTTGGGCGTGTCGCAGATCTCGGCCGGCAGCCGCACGAGTCCGGGAGGCTACGCCGACGCAGGGCCGGACGACGGGGCGCAGTTCTCGCTGGGCGACACCCGCAGCCTGCGCGAAGTCGTGCAGGACATCGCCGGTTTGGGCTACATTCCCTCGTTCTGCACGGCCTGTTACCGGATGGGGCGCACCGGCGCGGACTTCATGGACCTGGCCAAGCCGGGCGACATCAAGACGCACTGCGAACCCAATGGCCTCGCGTCCTTTCAGGAGTACCTGGAGGACTTCGCGACCCCAGACGAGCGAGCAGTGGGAGAGAGCGCCATTGCCAAGGTGCTGGCGAATCTCGACGATCCGCAGGTGCACGAAAGGGCGCGGCGCATGGTCGACGCAGTGCGAAAGGGCAAGCGCGACGTCTACTGCTGAGCGAGCGTTGTTGAGCACGCACAGGGGGTTCGATGCGGTCCACACCCAAGGCCCAGCGTCTGTCCATCGGCCTGTTCGGTCGCCGCAACGTGGGCAAGTCGAGCTTGCTGAACGCGCTGACCGGCCAGGATCTGGCCATCGTGTCGCCAGAAGCGGGCACGACCACCGACCCCGTTGAAAAGCCGATGGAGCTGTTGCCGTTGGGGCCGGTCGTCTTCATCGACACCGCCGGTCTGGACGACGAGGGCGTGGTCGGACTGCAACGCGTGCACAAGTCGCGGCTGGCGCTGGGGCGGGTGGACATCGCCCTGGTGGTCGCGGAAGGCAAGGTGTGGACCGACCACGAGGCGTCGCTGCTCGACGAAGTGGTGCGGCGCAACATCCGGCCCGTCGTGTGCTTCAACAAGATCGACCTAGGCGAGCCGGACCCCAAGCTGCTTCGGCACCTGCGGTCGCGCGGCGTGGCGGTGGTCGAGGTCTCAGCGTCGCAGGGGTGGGGCATCGACCGCTTGCGTGAGGCCCTGTTCCACGCAATGCCTCAGGATTTCTACGAATCCCAGGTACTGATGGCCGACCTGGTGCCGCCGGGCAAGGTTGCGGTGCTGGTGATGCCGGTCGACAGCGAAGCGCCCCGCGGTCGACTGATCCTGCCGCAAGCGCAGGCGGTGCGAGACCTGTTGGATAACCGCGCCATCTCGGTCGTGTGTCAGGACGCGGAGCTGCCCAAGGCGTTGGCGGCCCTGCGGGAGCCTCCGGCGCTGGTTGTCACGGACTCGCAGGCGTTTGCTCAGGTATCCGCCGCGACGCCGCCCGGGGTGCCGCTGACCTCGTTCTCGATTCTGTTTGCCAGGATGCAGGCGGACTTGACCGAGCTGGCGCGGGGTACCGCGGGTTTGGCGCGGCTGCGTGACGGCGACCGCGTGCTGCTGGCGGAAGCGTGCACCCACCACCCGACTGAGGACGACATCGCGCGCGTCAAGATCCCCCGCTGGCTGGAGAAGAAGACCGGCGCGCAGCTCGGGTACGAATTCCAGCGCGGCCACGAATTCCCGGAAGACCTGACGCCCTGGCGAGCCGTCGTGCACTGCGGCGGCTGCATGGCGAACCGTCGCGAGATGCGCGCCAAGCTGTGGCGGGCCCAGCAACAGGGCGTCGCGATGACGAATTTCGGCATGACGATCGCTTGGAGCTTGGGGATCCTCGACCGCGCGTTGGGGCCATTCCCTGAGGCGCTGGCGGCCTATCACAAGGCCAAGGCCGAAGTGGCGGCGACGGCAGAGGTGGATGCGTGAACCGCGACGAGATCCTGACCTGGCTGCGCGAGGAAGATCCCGAGAAGCTGCAAGGGCTTTGGACGCTTGCCGACACCGCTCGCCAGCAGGGCGTGGGCGATGCCGTGCACCTGCGCGGCCTGATCGAGCTGTCGAGCCACTGCGTGCGATCATGCGCCTACTGCGGCCTTCGCTGCGGTCGCAAGCCCCTGTCGCGCTATCGCATGTCACCCGACGAGGTGGTGGACTGTGCGCGGCAGGGCATTCGGCTGGGCTATGGCACCGTGGTGCTGCAGACCGGCGAGGACCCGGGCCTGCGCGCGCCGGACGTTGCGGAGATCGTGCGTCGAATCAAGGCGCTGCCCACCGAGTCAGGTGTGCCGCTGGCCGTGACGCTGAGTCTGGGAGAGCGCGCCGACGACGAGCTGGCGCTGTGGAAACAGGCGGGCGCGAACCGCTACCTGCTGCGCTTCGAGACCTCGGACCCGCTTCTGTTCGCACGCATCCACCCATCGCTGCCCGGCCGGCCGTCGGATCGCGTGGCGATGCTGCGCCGACTGCGGACGCTGGGCTACGAGATCGGCAGCGGCGTGATGGTGGGCATCCCGGGACAGGCGTGGGGCACGCTGGCAGACGATCTGTTGCTGTTCCGCGAGTTGGACCTCGACATGATCGGCATCGGTCCGTACCTGCCGCACCCCGACACGCCGCTGGGCCGCGGCGACCCGGGCTTTGGGCCGCTCGAGCCCGGCCAGCAGGTGCCGTCGACTGCGCAGATGACGTGCAAGGCGGTGGCGATCGCGCGGATCCTGTGTCCGCAAGCCAACATCCCCAGCACCACGGCGCTGGCCACGCTGGACCCGGACCACGGTCGCGAGGACGGCCTGTCCCGTGGCGCCAACGTCGTGATGCCCAACCTGACCCCGGTGCGCTACCGCGAGAAGTACGACATCTACCCCGACAAGGCGTGCCTGCACGAGACCGCAGAGACCTGCGCGGGCTGTCTGCGCGGGCGCATCGAGCAGTTGGGCCGGGTGGTGGGAAGCGGGCAGGGCGGTCGCATGGGCACAGAAGCGTGCTCGTCCGTTGCACAAATCGCCGTCTCCGGGTAGACCTTGGGCAGTCCGGGCTTTCGGCCCGTCCCCCGAGGACTGCGTGCGCCTGCTTTGTCCCATCTGCCAAGAGATCACGGACATCGGTCGACAGCGTTGGCTGGGCCGCTCCGAGCTGCCGGTGCAGTGCCCGCCCTGTGGTGCGCGACTGCTGCTGAAGCGCGAAAAGCGGCGCGTGTGGCCCACCCTGGACCCCTCGCCGCCGGAGCCGTTGTTCACCGACGAGGACAAGGCCGAAGACGAGCTGCCGTCGCTGCCTGAGACTGAGGTTGAGGCCGGTGTGCAGGACGAGGGCGAGTGGTTCGAGGACGACCGCTTCGTCGCTGCGGCGGCCGACCACGATCTCGCGCCTTTGCCCGACGAGGACCTGCTGCCGGAATCGGCCTCGCACGCGGAACCAGACCTCGAGCCCGGGCCAGGGCCCGAACTCGATCTGGAACCGTTCCCAGAGTCCTCGACGGTGACCGACGCGCCGCCAGAGGCCATCGCTTCGTCCTTGCCTGAGGTTGCCGCTGACTCCGTCGCGACGGCCGACACCGCAACGACGGCCGTCGATGTGCCTCAACCAGCCAGCGCTTCCGCCTCCGCACCGACGCCGCCGTCCGCAGTGCGAACGACCAGACCGCTGGCTCCTCTGCCGGCGCGCTCAGACGTGCCAGCAGCCAACGCTTCGTTGCGCAAGGCCAATTCCTTCTGGTCGGATGACCCGTCCTTCCAGCCCGAGCTGCCAGCGCCGGTCGCACCGCCGGCTCCGGGGCCCGAATCCGATCTGCTGACGGGAGCAAAGCTGGACCTGCCGCTGACGCAGCAGACGCGAAAAGTCGTCGACGATCAGCTACTTCGCGACATGAGCGTGATGTTCAGGCTGCAGACGAGTCACCGCAAGCGCGACGCGCTGGTCTGGTACGTGGTCGGCGCCGTCCTGCTTGGGTTGGCCGTTTGGGGCTTCACGCAGTGGGTAGGGTAGTTTCGGTCGCGCCCTGACATGGCGAAAGCGGCCCATCAACGCTAGCGAGCTGCGGCGGGCCGAGTCTTCGCCGGGTGCACCAGCCTCCTCCGCACCAGCATCCACAGCGCCAGAATCCCCAGCAGCCACAAGCCGTTTCTGGGCGCCGCGGGACTCGCCTGACAGCCGCCCCCGGCCAAGGTTGGCTGCGTCGACGTGACAGGCGTCGTCTCGGCCGCCAAGTCCTGAGCCAGCCCGTCGCCGTCTGGTCCCGCGTCGTCGACCGTGTCGCCGGCATCGGGGGCCGCCGCGCAGGTGTCCAGTTCGTCCGTGAGGCCGTCGCAGTCGTCGTCCAAGCCGTTGCAGACTTCCAGGGGCAACGCGCACTCCGACCACGTGCAGCCGGTGCCGCATACAGGCTTGCCGACCGTGCCGCAGGCGGTGGTACAGGTCGCGTCTTCAGGAGGTGCCATGCCCGCGTCGCACTGCCAGCCCAGCGTGGACAATCCCAGCACCAAACGCCCGTTGCCGTAGGAGTCGTCGGGGTCGGCGTCGCCCATCGGCACGGCGTCGGCGACCATGTAGGGCAGGGCCTCGAGCGCCGGCAGGCCCATCGAGCGGGCGTATACGGCCAGCAGACCGGCCGCGTGCGGGCAGGCCGCCGACGTGCCAAAGAAGGCGCCCTGACTCGTCTTGACACCCGTCGGGGCCATCACTTCGGGCTTCAACCGGCCGTCCGGGGTGGGGCCGTATGAGCTGTAGCCTTCCAGCGGCCCTTTGTCGTAGTGGCCGTGGTAGATGGCGCCAACCGTCAGGACGTGGTCGCAAGACGCCGGGTCGTAGATGTTGCCGTTGTTGTGCCAGACCGAGAACGTGCTGCCGCCACCGCCCAGGTTGATGAGGCGCATCCAAGTCCCGCTCTTGGTTCCCTTCTTCGCCTCGACAACGGCGCCGTAGACCCCGGGGCCGGGGTTGTCGATCTGGATGGTCTCGTACGGCGGTTGATACGGGCCATGCTCGTGGCGCGACGAGTCGACGAGCTCCCACTTGCCGCCCTCACCCAGCCGATAGAGCGCCAGATCGAAGTTTTGGGTGCGCAGCTCGTAGTCGTCCCAGTCGAGCGACAGCTGGATGGCGCCGCCGTGGCCTTGCACGAAGATCAGATGCGGCTCGCCGGGTTGGAAGTCGTGCAGGCCGTCCTTGTCCGCGTCGACGAACTGGGCCTTGTAGAACTGCCCGCCGCTGCTGTTGCCCGCCGCGTTGACCCAGGCGACGCCGGCGCTGCGCACGAGATCGGTGACGGCGCACGCGGGGCCTTCGTGCCGACCGAAGCCCATGCCCAGCCAGATGACGGAGTGGCTGACGATCTCGATGGTGTCGGGGTTGCCGTTGACGATCTTCTTGGCCAGGTTCTGCACCGCTGAGAACGAGCCGCCCATCACGGGCAGGATGCGGGCGCCGGGAGCGACGTCGGCCACGACCTCTGCGCACATCGTTCCGTGGGCACCACCGGTCTGGGCAACGTTGCCCAGGACCTCAGGCAACTCACCCGCTGCCATGGACTTGTCCAGGTCCTGAAAGCCGGCGTCGAGCACGGCCACAGTCGCGCCCGCGCCGTCGGCTCCCAAGCACTCGGTCTGGGCGGGCCGCAGAATCGTTGCGCCCTCGCTCTGGTTCGGCCCTACCGTCGGCACCCCGCGCCAGGGCAATTGCGCAAATGCGACCTGGGGATGCGCCCGCAGAAACGCCGACAGCCGTTGGGGGGGCAGCCACGCGTCCATCATGTCCAGGCCGCGCACGCCTGCCCGCCCGCCGAATGCTGCGAGCGACGCGTCGGTCACGGACTCTGGCACGGTGCCGGGCTGCAGGTGCAGCTGCAGCTCAAGCCGGTCGCCATCCCAGCGGGCGTGGGCGCGTTGGCTCAGGCGTTGCACGACGGTGGGATCGGCATGGGCCGTGGCCGCGGCCAGGTCAAGGACCTCGCTGGAGATCCTGGTGCGTGGCGCCGCCGCGGGACGCGCCGCGACGGGCGAAGCCAAGGCGATGGCGCCCACCAGGGACACCGCGAAACCGAACCGGACACTGCGGGATGGAAGGTGGTTGGGCATGTCAGCGGACGTACCACCAGCCGTCGTGATTCCAGCTGTCGTTACCGCCCATGCCGCCGCCCCAGTAGTTGCCATAGGCGCCGCCGTTGTTGAACAGCACCAGGTAGGCCGCGTTGTTGGCGGTTCGCGTGTACCAGCTGCCGGCCGCGCAAGAATTGCTGTAGCCGTTCGCAGTGTAGGGGCCCGCCAGCGCGGTGCGGTAGCTGTAGCCGCCCAGCCCAAAGCAGGGGCAGGGACCGTAGCTGAAGGCGACGGGGTCGGTGTACTTGTAGGCGACGAACCGATTGACCGCCTTGGCGGCCGCGGGGGTGGGGGTGTCCAGCGCGACCATCATCTCGCCGTGGACCATGTTGCGCAGCAGCACACCGGCCTTGCTGTAGGTCGTGTTGTCGTCTTGGCGGTCGGCCCGATAGGTGCCCGCGTTCTGTTCGAACAGGGGACCGCACGCGTAGTTGCTGTTGACGTGTGCGAAGAACGTCCAGCCGCCGCCGTCCGTCGTCATGTCGCAGTAGGCCTCGAACGAGTCCGACGAGTCACCGCCGTTCGGGTCGATCCAGAACGTGCCGTCTTCGAGCGAGGGATAGTGGGCCTTGAGCTCCTTGCAGTTGGGTGCCGGCGTGGTCGCAGTCTTGCCGTCGAAGCCGTACAGCGCGCCCCACGCGGTGCCGTTGCAGCCCAGGAACATGGTGCCGTCCCACCGCACGGTGCCGGCCTTGGCAGCGGTGCACGCGACGTCCTCGTTGCCCACCTGTACGCTGCCGGTGACGATCAGGTTGCCGGAAATGCGGATCTTCTTGTTGGACAGCGTCTCGATGTCGATGCTCCAGCTCGTGACCTCGCCGTCGTTGCCGTTGTTGAAGAATTCGCTATCGACGACCTTGAGATACCACTTGCCGACTGGATTCTTGCCCGACCACGCGACCAGGTTGCCCGACACCACGGGGGTGGGCGTGGGCCACGACGTCTTCAGCACGGAGCCCGTCGCCGACTTGTCGTACAGCACGTGCTCGGCGGTGGCGGGGTCGATCACGCTGACCTGTACCTTGGCGATGTTTGAGTTCTTCAGGTCCACGGTGACCGTCAACTTCTGGGCAACGCCGATGTCGGGAAACTCGATCAGACTGGTGGCGCCGATCGGGTTATTGTCGAGGATCGGCATGGGCAGCTTGGTGGGCAGGAACGAGTCGACGAACTGGTTGTGGATCAGGCCGTTCGAGATCTCGTCGATGCCGTCCTTGGGCAGCGCGTTGACGTCGACGGCGGCGGTGCAGATGAACTTGCCGTCGGCCTCGAACCCTTGGATCGCCAGGCCGCTGCCACACGAGGCCCCGACCTTGGGGACCACGGGCGTGCCGGACAAGTCACCGTAAAGACCGGACTTCGCCACTTTGGACAACACCGGCGCGTTCGACAGGTCGGCATAGCTGCCGGTCGTGGCGACGTCGGCCAGCGTGGCCAGCTTGGCATACGCGCTCAAGTCCGCATTCTTGGCGAAATCGGTCAATGCACTCGTCTTGGCATAGTCGGCCAGCACGCCGGCATCCAGTGCACCGATCTTGACGCAGCCCGAGCAGTCGAGGCCCTCGGCCACGCCCGCGCGCAGGGCGAACACGGTCGAGGACAGGGCGATGCGCGGCAATTCGGGGTCGGTCGCGGCTTTTACGCCCAGCCAGTATTGCGGCAGCGTGGCGAACAGTTGGGCGTTCAGGGCAGTCTTCGAGCCCAGCAAGTAGTGGAACATCCCGCCAGCAACCACCACCTTGACCGGTCCCTCGGACCACAGCGCGTTGCTGCCTTGGGCGACGCCATAGATGGCGAACGTCAGGTCGTACTCGCCATCCGGAGCGGGGACGCCGGCGCCAGAGCCGAGAAAGCCCTCTGCTGCAACGGTATTGGGAACAGCGGCTTGAGTCGGCAGGGCAAAGACGGTCGTAGCGGCAACGACCGCACACGTCAGCGCGAGGCGAAGCAGGGGGGCAGCAGGCGACGTCATGTCGGCACCTCAGTGGGGCACGTGGGCGGGGTTCTGGGGCCGCCGTGTGCGTTGAGGATGCTGGTAGGCTTGGGGGGGCAAGTCAATGGCCTGTCAGGTCACGCCAGCCGAGATCGGTGGCGCCGCAGGCATGCTTGCGCCCGCCCGCTTCGCAGCGTGCGAAAAGGCCCAGTCCCCGTCTTCGACAAACCGCGGCCATGCACGTCGGCTGGCGCCGGCGGGGTCGCGGGGAATACGGGCGGGCT
>CAJBNH010000147.1 GCA_903955385.1 uncultured Myxococcales bacterium
TCGCTCTGGGTCAAGGGGGGATGGCGGGCGTCTGGCGGTGGCGACCGGATGGCTCCGTTTACTCGGCGATCACCCCAAGTTCACCCCGCCTCAACCCGCAACCGACACCCAACGCCGGCCTCAGTGGTCAAATGCCGCGGCCGGGCTGGATCCACCTCGCGCTTCTGCCGCAAGTGCGCCATATCCACCCGCAGGTGATGCGGGTGCTCGACCGCATTGGCCCCCCCAACCTCACACAACAACTGGCGATGCGTCACGACCCGGTCGGTATTCTTCACCCGGATCAAGTGACTGGTCCTGACACCACCTCCTGGAACTGGCGCGTCTCGGGCGCATAGGCGTGCAGCTCGCCCGTCGCCAAGTGGTAGAACCAGCCGTGCAGACGCAGGTCGCCCGCCGCCAGCCGCCGTTGAATGCCCGGGTAGGTCGTGAGGTTCTCCAACCCAAAGAGCACGTTCTCTTCTTCGGCCGCGCGCTGCCGGGCGACGTCGTCCTTCAAGTGCGCGTATTCCGTCAGCACGGTCTGGCGAACCGGCGCCGCGTGCTCCAGCCATCGCGCCAGATGTTGCGGTGCCGATGTCGGCGGCACCCCACCCATCAAGGCGGACATGGCGCCGCACTGGCTGTGACCGCACACGACCACGTCCTGAACGCGCAGCACCTCGACCGCAAACTCGATCGCCGCCCCCGTCGAACTCGACGCGTCGTGCGCGGTGACCGGCGGCACGATGTTGCCGACGTTCTTGACCACGAACAGGTCGCCCGGCTGGCTGTGGGTCACGAGTTCGGCCAGCACGCGCGAATCCGAACACGTGATGAACAGCGTGTGGGGGTCCTGCCCCTCGCGCGAAAGCCGTTGGAACAACGCACGATAACCACCGAACGACTCGGTGCGAAACCGATGCACTCCGTCGATCAACTTCTGCATCGCTGGGTCCTTTGGCATCCCGCCAGGCGGCACGGCGCGGTGTGCCGCAGTTGCCTTTCACCGACATGCATGCAGGCTAGCGCACGCGAGGATTCGGCACGTACACAGACCTGCCAGCACCGCGACCTTGTGGGCAGATCCTCCCGGCGATGGCCTGGATACCACGGTAGACCGGACGCATGGGTGATGGTCTCAACGCCTCGTTCGCCAGGACCCACGCGGCGCGTGACAGCACGGTCGCCCTCCTGCACGATGCCCCGCATGTGCGCACCCCGCCTGACCTTGCTGTCGTCCCTGCTGCTCGTCGCAACCGCCTGCGCCGCCCCCACTGCGTTGCCCGCGAACGTCCACTCTACCCCTCCACCCGCGCAGGCCGCGATCCCCCTCGGGGGCGCCGTCGTCTTGCCTCGCGACCACGTGCTTGCCCGTCGGGCGCCGGGCGATCTGCGGGTGGTGTCGTACAACATCTGGCACGACAGCATCTTCCAGGCCGGCTCGGACCGACAGCAGCGGTTCGTTCGCGTGGCCCGTGCGCTGGACGCCGACGTGTGGGCCCTGCAGGAAGTGCACGCCCGCCCCGAGGACGCCGAGCGCCTGTTCGACCGTCTGCTGCCCCTGCCGGCCGGCCGCCATTGGCACGCCCGCTATGCGGCGACCTGCCTGACCGTGAGCCGATACCCCATCCTGTCGCACCGTTACCGAACCCCGCACGCGGCCAAGATGGTTGGCCTTTCGCTGGTCGACCTGCCCGACGATCGCTACCGCCGCGACCTGTACGTGGTGCACGCCGGCTTTACCTGCTGTGGCGGGCCGGCCAACGACCCCGTACGCCAGCGCGAAGCCGATCAGGTCGCCGCGTGGCTGCGAGACGTCAAGGTGCCCGGTCAGCCGTGGACGCTGGCGGCCGGAACGCCCATCGTGGTGGCGGGTGACCTCAACATCATCGCAAGCCGCGCACCGGTGCGCACCCTGGTCGAGGGCGACATCCACGACGAGGCGACCTTCGGCCCCGACGCGGCGCCCGACTGGGACGGCACCGCACTCGCCGACCCCGAGCCTCGGCATCTGGCCCGCGGCAGCGAGACCTGGACGTGGCGCTCGGACGGATCGGGCTTTCCGCCCGGGCGGTTGGACTACGTGCTCTTCAGCGACAGCGTGCTGCAGGCGGTCCATGCGTTCGTGCTCGACACCGTGGCGCTGACGGTCGACGAGCGACGCGACGCCGGCCTGCGCGACACGGACGTCGTGCTTGGCCCGGGCCGGTTGGGCGAAGGGTATCGGTGGGACCATCTGCCGGTGGTGGTCGACTTTCGCGAGCGGTAGGCGGTCGGGCGGGTTGGCCGGGCCCTCGTCACCTTCCACAACGGCCGCCATCAGGTGTCGGCCACGCTCAATTTCAACGATCGGGACGAGTTGGTCGACTTCACGTCAAACGACCGGCCGCAGCTGGCCGACGGCGTCTATCGCCCGTATCGCTGGTCTACGCCCATCCAGAGGTACCCGTTGCGCGACGGGCTGCGCCTGCCGACCCCCGCGCCCGCCAGAGCAAGCCCCATCCCACCACCCCTGCCACGATGGACCCCATCAGGATCGCGACCTTGGCCTCGTCGATCCGCGCGGTCCCGGCGAAGCCCAGCTCGGCAATGAAGAGGGCCATGGTAAAGCCGATGCCGCCGAGCCAAGCCACAGCGTGGACTTCTCGCCAGGTGCTGCCGCGCGGCAACCCGGCGAAACCCAACCTGACGGCAATCCAGGCGAACAGGAAGATGCCAAGTGGTTTGCCGACGAGCAGGCCGAGCACCACGCCCAGACCCACGCGGCTCTCCCACGGGGCCGTTGCACCGTCGAGGGCAACGCCGGCATTGGCCAGGGCGAACAGCGGCATGACCCCGAACGACACCAGCCCATGCAGGGCCTGCTCGAGGCGCAATAGCGGTGCCTGCACGGCCTCGCTCGCGCTCTCCAGCGCGTGGATCGCCTCTTGCTGACCTTTGCTCGTCAGCACCTGCAGGTCGCCGGTCTCGGCGCGGTCGAACTCGTCGATCAGGTCTCGCGAGCGGGCCGAGAACTCCGCCGCGTCGATGCGGGTCCGCACCGGGATGGTGAACGCGAGCAGGACACCCGCCAGGGTCGCATGGAGGCCAGATGCGTGGACGGCGCCCCACAACACCAAGCCGAGCACGAGATACGGCCCCAGGTGCCGGACCCGCAGCCGATTCAGGACCACGAGTCCCGCCAGGGTCGATGCCAGCCACGCGAGCGCCTGCAGGTCCAGGCTGCCCGAGTAGAACAGGGCGATGACGCCGACGCTGCCCATGTCGTCGACGATGGCAAGGGCGGCCAGAAACACCTTGAGACCAAGCGGCACGCGCGGACCGGCCAACTGCAGGATGCCGAGCGCAAAGGCGATGTCGGTGGCCATCGGGATCGCCCAACCGCGCGCGCCGGGCGTGCCCGCGTTGACGAGGGCGTAGAGCGCGGCGGGGACGATCATCCCGCCCAGTGCTGCCGCGATCGGCAGAGCTGCCTGGCGAGGCGTGGACAACTCGCCCACCAGCAGTTCGCGCTTGATCTCGAGCCCCACGAGCAGGAAGAAGACGGCCATCAGCCCGTCGTTGATCCAGTGGTGCAGCGTGAGCGTCAGCGGTCCATCCGACCAGCCGAGCGACAGCGGCAGCTTCCAGAGATGGAAGTAGCTTTCCTGCCAGGGAGAATTCGCCCAAGCCAACCCGAAGGCCGCGCACAGCACCAGCACCACGCCGCCGAGAGATCCGGCTTCATAGAACTGTTGGAACGGGCGAAGGGCTCTCAGCAGGCCAAGAGGCTGCGGCTTGGGGGATGGGGTGCGGTGCGGGTTCATCGATGGGAGTCTAGCCGGGAACGGCGGGCGCGGAAACCGGACCCGATCGGCGGTCGCGAGGTGGCGCAGGCTGGCGGGGTGGCGGGGTGGGGCGTGTTCTTGTGGGGCATACCCTGCCGAGGTAGCCCTTGACATGCACATGCATGTCCATCACCTTGAGCACATGAGAACCACCGTCGAACTGAAGGATGAACACCGCTCGGCCCTGCTGGAACTCGCTGGCCGTCGCGGCCTGAAGGGCTTCTCGGACCTGGTCGGCGAGGCCATCGAGGTCTACCTGCAGAGCCAAGCGCGCATGAACGAAAGCTTGAAACGCGCACTGCGGGCGCAAGGCTCGTTGAACGCACAGGAAGCGGACGACCTTTGCAGCGGCGTCGCTGAGGTGCGGGCGAACTGGCGCGGCGGTATGGCGACGCTGGCCCCTTCCGCTGACGAACCCGAGGCATCCAAATGATCGTCGCCGACACGGACGTGCTGATCGACTTTCTGCGCGGCGCCGAGCCCATGGCCGAGCGGATCGCCTTCGAGCTGAGCAAGGGCTTCGTCGCAACGACGGCCATCAATGCGTTCGAACTCGAGGCCGGCGCACACGGTCCGCGCCAGAAGCTGGCGGTCGACGACCTGCTGGGGGCGCTGCACATCTTTCCGCTGGGACGCACCGCCGCGCTTCGTGCGGGTGCGTTGCATCGCGACCTGGCCTCGCGTGGTCAGGGCATCGGCATGGCCGACAGCCTCATCGCGGCCATCTGCCTCGAAGAGAACGGCATGTTGCTCACGCGCAAGCGCAAGCATTTCGAGCGGGTCGCTGGGCTGAAGTTGTCATTGGGCTCGGTGGGATAGGTGGCGGGCAAGGGACTGGTTTCCACCTGAGCGGAGGCACAACGGCTTCTGCGTCGCCTCGCAGGTCCTCCCCCAAGGAACTCCCCCGTGACCCTGGACCAGCTCCTCATCGGTAACCACCGCTTCGTCCACCTGATCGGCGGCGGCGGCAAGACCACGCTGATGTACGCGCTGGCGGCGGCGCTGCGGAACCGCGGCCAAACGGTCCTCTCGACCACCACGACCCGCATCTACCGGCCGACGCCCGACCAGTCGCCTGCCGTCCTTCTGGGCGACCCGTCGCCCGATCTGCTGGCCGAAACCCTGCGCGTGCACGGGCACTTGACCCTGGCCGCCGGCGAAATCCCGCCGGTAGAACCCTCGAGTCGGATCAAGCTGCGGGGCCTCGCTCCCGACCACCTGGCGCGCCTGCACGACGCGCGGGTGGCCGACGTCATCGTGGTCGAGGCCGACGGCAGCGCGGGCCGGCCGATCAAGGGCCACGCCGACTACGAACCGGCGCTGTGTCCGGATGCCGATGCCGTCGTGCTGGTCGTGGGGGTCGATGCGGTCGGGGCGGTGCTGGACGAGCGGTTGGTGCACCGTGCGCCGCGGATTGCCGACCTGCTGGGGCGGCCGCTGGGCAGCGTGCTGGGCATCGACGACGTGGTCGCCATCGTGCGCGACGGCTATCTGGCGCGTGTTCCTGCGAACGTGTCGGTGTCTGCATTCCTGACGTGCGTGCGGCGCGAGCAACTGCCGACTGCCGAGGCGCTGGCGGCCGGCTTGGCCGCTGCCATCCCGCACTTGCGCCGCATCGCCATCGGCGACCTTTCCGGCGGGTCGGCTGGCGGTTGGAACCCCTGGCAGGCGGGACGTTTTTCGGGCTGAACGGCCACGACCGCATCCCTGCTGCCACCCCAACTCGAACCCCCGTCATCACCCCGCTGGCACGGTCTTCGGCCGCGGCCTGGCATTGGGCGCAAGACACCGGAATCGGAGGGATGTGAGCGACCGGCCGCCGTCCTGGACGACGCGTCCGCTAGCTTGGAGGAGGCGTCGGCACGATTGCGCCCAGCGCAGCCAGCCGCTCGACCAGTTCCAGACGAAACGCGTCGAGTTCGGCGCAGGCGGTCGGATCCAGCCCGGCCAGCGGTCCCAGCGTCGCGACCGGCAGTCCGCGCAGCACCCAAGCCAGGGTCAGCGGGGAGAAGCCGCCGTCCAGGCCGCCCGCGCGCCGCAAGGCGTCTTCCAGGTCCGCCCCCACCCGCAGCAGTTCGCGGGCGTCCTGCAGGTCGCGGACTTCGGAGCGGGACAGCAGCACACACAGCTTGTCGGCGAGCAGGTGCTGACGCGTCGGAATCCGCACCACGACAGAGCCAATCCGAACCGACTGGATGTCGATGGGATCTGTCCCTGGGGCGCTGACGAGGTCCACGACAAGCACGTTGGCACCCTCGGTCACGCGCAACCGCACGAACGCCGGGCTCGATTGCAGGATCTCCACTTCCAGCCCGGCGGCGCGCAAGGTCGCTTCGATGGCCCAGGGCAACTCGCCCAAGTTCTCGCGCGCGGGCCACAGCAGGTCGATGTCGCGGGTGGTCCGGTGCTCAGCGTAGGCTGCGAGCAATGCCCCGCCGCCGAACAGGATCCAGGGCGGCTGCACTTCCGCCAGCAGCTCGAGCACACGCACCTGCAACGCATCCAACCTGGGCATCAGACCACCCCCAACCGGCGCCAGGTCGCGAGCAGCCAGGTCCAGAAGTCCCGCGTCTGGCCGAGGTACGGCTCGGCCCACGGCCAGTCGCGGGCGATCTGGGCGGGCGAGGCGAGCATCAGAACGTCATCGGGCTTCGCCTGCCGCATCGCCTTGCCCAGCGCGTAGCCCCGCACTTGGGGATCGGAGCTGGCGAGCTCGGCGACAAAGGCCTCAAGCGTCATGTCCACGTCCCAGAGGAAGTACGGCCTGCCTTGTCCGTCGACGAGCAACTCGGGGCGGGTCGGATTGAGAACGGACATCGAGAACCTCGGTTGCGGCGCTGCCCGCCCGAGGATAGCGGCCAAGGGGGAGGATGCAAGGACCCGGCTTTCCCCGGCGACCGACGGCCCGGTCGCACGGAAGGTTGGAGGTTAGGCTCGCGTTGACCCTCGCGTCGAAGCCTTGCCCCCACACCAACCCGGGCGTAGCGTCACCGCAGGAGGCCCCCCATGACGCCCTCGCCCCCCCGCGAGTGCTCGTCCTGCTCTTCTGCGTGTCGGCCGCCTGCGGTTGCGATGCCGCCGACACCAACGACGCCGCGAACCTGTCCGACGCGCTGGATGCCCTGCCCGCCACCGTACACGCCTGCACCGACTTCGACGTCACCGGCCTGACCAGCGCCAACGTCTCGGACTACGTCGCGAAATACCAGGGCCAACCCTGCGTCGGACCTCTGGTCGGCGGCTCGGGCGGCCTCTTGCAAGAGTGCGGCTTCGGCGGCGACTTGCTGGTGTGCGGTCAGAGCGCGGGACCGAGGCTCTTCGGGTGCAGCTGCGTGGGTGCCCAACTGACGTGCGTCGATGGCCTGAAGGTCAGGGAAGGCCAAGAGAAGCTGTGCGCGGACGTCGTCGATGGCGGCGACTCGAGCGACGGCGACATCGCCATCGACACCGGCGCGGACACGGATTGCCACCACGACTGCATCGGCGGCGGGCATACGTGTGCGGACGGCATCGTCTCGACCCAGCAGAAGGTCGCGGTTCCGTGTGCCAATTGGACCGGCAAGTGCCAGATCGACGCCGATCGCGCGCCCGACTACGTGTGCAAGGAGCGCGCCGATGTGGCCGGGCAAACGTCGAAGCAGTGCATCCGCAAGGTCGATGCGTGCCCGTGCAGCGCATCCGCCAAGCAGCAGGCGCTCTGGACAGCCTGTGCGGTGCTCGACGGCAATTGCGTCGGCGCGTAAATCACCCCCCGATCGCCGGCTCGGGCCGCAGACATGCCGCGATCAGGCAGCCGCCGCGTCGCCCGAACATCGGCAGTCTTCCAATAGAATCCAAGACCTTGCACAGCACAATCCGCGGGTGTAGCTTGCTCTCGCGCCGTCGGATTTCCCCCCTGGCGCCGCGAGGCTCGTGATGGCGCCCAACAGTTCTGCGCTAGACGAATTCCTCGTCGAAGCCAAGGAACACCTCGATGCGATCGAGGAAGATCTGCTGGCAGCGGGCGTGGAAGGCGCAACGGCCACCGACGAGCAGGTCCGCCGGGTCTTTCGCGCGATTCATACCATCAAGGGCAATGCGGGCTTCTTCGGCTTCAAGCGCACGGCGACCCTCGCGCACGCCATGGAGACGCTGCTCGCCCTCGCGCGTGCCCACAAGGTCGTGCTGGGGCCCACGCACGTCGACGGCTTGCTGCACTGTGTGGACGTCCTCCGCGCGCTGCTCGACGACGCAGAGACCTCCGATGGACCTGACATCGCCGTGGCCATGGCGCGCGTCGCTGCGCTGGTCGAGAGGGGGGGAGCCCTAGCCGGTCCTCCGCCGCAGGTTCCCACCGCCCAGCCCGCGCCGCCCTTGCTTCCCCCGGATCGCACCGTGGCTCCCCCGGATCGCACCGCGGCTCCCCCGGAAGTCCCAGTGGCGCCTACAGAACCTCAGGACGACGACCTGAGCGCCCCTGCGGTGGATGCTTCGCCGGCTGCCCAGGGCTCTCTGCGCGTGCGGCTCGAACTGCTCGACCACCTGATGATGCTGGCGGGCGAGCTCGTGCTCGTGCGCAACCAACACCTGCAGCACGCGGACCCCAACAGCTTGACGGAGCGCGCCCTGTCGCAGCGGCTCGATGCCCTGACGATGGGGATCCAACAGACCGTCATGCAAACGCGCATGCAGCCAATCGGCAACCTCTTTGGCAAGTACGCACGCGTCGTGCACGACCTCGCGGCCAAGCTCGGCAAGTCCATCGCGCTCGAGATGACAGGTAGCCAGGTCGAACTCGACAAGACGATTCTCGAGCTGCTGACCGACCCGCTGACCCACGTCATCCGCAACAGCTGCGACCACGGCATCGAACCTGCGGAGCTGCGAAGGTCCGCGGGCAAACCCGACGTGGGCCGCATTACCTTGGCGGCTCGGCACGAGGGCAGCCAGATCGTGGTCGAGATCGCCGACGATGGCCGCGGGATCGACGTCCGCGCACTGCGCGACAAGGCCCTGAGCTCAGGCATGAAGACGTCGGCCGACCTGACGGGCATGAACCGCAATGAGCTGTTGTCGCTGGCTTTTCTTCCCGGTCTATCCTCGGCGGGCAGCGTCAGCGATGTCTCTGGGCGCGGCGTGGGCATGGACGTCGTGCGGACGGGAGTCGAGCGCCTGGGAGGCACGGTCGAGCTCAGGTCGCAACCCGGCCAGGGCACGGTTCTGGTGCTGAAGATGCCGCTGACGTTGGCCATCATCCCCTCGCTGGTCCTCGCGAGCGAAGGCCGACGATTCGCCATTCCCCAGGCCAACATCGAAGAGCTGGTGCGACTGTACGACGCCGACGTGAACGATCGGATCGCGTGCGTGGGGGACCGGGAAGTCTGCCGGCTAAGGGGTCAACTCGTGCCCGTCGCCCATCTGGCGGAGGTGTTGCGGCGCCCCGTGCCCTTCGACGCCGCCACACAGGCCGAGATCACCAAGACCTCGAGTGCCGCGCGGCGCGAGTGCTGGCGCGCAGCCGAGGCCCGGCTCGCGAAGGGCGAGTCTTCCCAGTGCATGATCACGTTTGCGATCTTGAGGGTCGGGGCAACTCGCTTCGCCTTGGTCCTCGACGACCTGCTGGGCATCCAAGAGATCGTCGTCAAGCCCATCCATCGTTGTCTCAAGCACGTGAGCATCTACGCCGGGGCAACCGTCCTGGGTGACGGTCAGGTGGCGCTCATCCTCGATGCGCTGGGCTTGGCCCGCCACGCGAGAGTGGAATTCGACGGCGAGCCGGCACGCGCCACGCCGCACGGCGGGCCCCCTCACGACCACCGCGAGCACCTGTCTCTTCTGCTGTTTGCGTGCGGCGCCGACGAGCGGTTCGGGGTCGACCTGCGCCGTGTCAGGCGCATCGAGCAGATCGAGCGCCGGCAGATCGAGCGAGCCGCGGGCCAGGAGTACGTCACGATCGAAGGACGCATGACCCCCGTCGTGCGCCTGGATCGCGTGTTGTCGGTGTCGCCCACCCCAGACAGCGACACGATGTACCTGGTCCTGGTCCACCACGCGCCTGCGTTCGGCGTGCTCGTTTCCAGTGTCATCGACGCAGGCAGCTACGACCTGGTGCTCGATCGCGTGACCATGCCGATTCGCGGGGTGACGGCGTCGGCAGTGCAGGGCGGCCACATGACGCTGCTGCTCGACATCGACTACATCGGCCGGGCCATCCCCGTCGAAAGAGGTGCTGCGTGACCACCAGCGCACCCATCGGCCATGGCAAGGAAATGTGGATGCATCTCTTCACCTTTCGACTGGCCGGTCGCCTGTTCGGGGTCGATATCCACGACGTCAAAGAGGTGGTCCAGGACGTCGCGCTGACCCCGGTAAGCCACGCTCCGCCAGCCGTCAGCGGTCTCGTCGCCATTCGCGGACAGATTCACCTGATCGTCGATCTGCGCGTCATCTTCGGGTTCGACCAGGAGCCCCCCAGCAAGGACTCGCGCCTCGTGCTGTTCCGCGCTGCGGTCGATGAGCCGTTCGGGATCCTCGTGGATGCCACGGACGCGGTCAGGGTCATCGCGACCGCCGAAATCGTGGATCGTCGACGCCGGCAGGATCGTCCCCCAGCGGCCGTCGGAGATCGGCGACGCAGCGCGCCCGACATCGGGATCGGGGTCTGCCCCCTCGACGAAGGTCTCATCGTCATTCTCCATGCGCGCGGCATCCTTGGTGCCCTTGCGCGCGCGCCAGCCACCCGACCCGACCCTCACGGTTCGTGAGAAGGACTTGCCATGCTCGACAACATGAAGATGCGAACCAAGCTCACCCTCCCCTTTCTGGGCAGCGGTCTGATCGCGGCCGTGATGGCCGCAGCTGGCCTGTTCGCCATCCACCTGCTCAGCGATCAAATGCGCGACGTGGCCCACGTGCACCTTCCGGCGACCGAGATCCTGTACGACGTGCACGACGCCCAGACCGAAGTGCTGGGACATGAATACGCCATGCTTGCCGCGCAGCTGCCCTCGGAACGGCGGCGGTCGCTGTACGGCGAATTCGAGCAGGCCAAGCGTCGCATCGAGGGGGCAAGAAAGCGCTACGAGGCACTTCCCTTGAGCAAGTCTGAGGCTGCGCAGTGGAGCCAGATCGCCGCGGCGCAGGGCAGGTGGTGGCAGGGGCACGAGGCATTCGTCGGGCTGATGCAGCAATGGGAACGCAACCCGACGGACGCCCTGATGATCCAGGCGGTGCGGCAGACGATGCATGTCAATGCCGCGGCGCTGCGCGACGCCCAAGGACCGCTGATGCGGGCGATCGAGGCCAACCGCGCCGCCATCTCCCGGGACGGGCATGACGTCGAGGCGGCTGCGAACCTGGCCGTGTGGGTGGTGGTGCTTTGCACGTGTTTCGGCTTCACGCTTGCGTTCGCGCTTGCCGTGGTCCTTGCACGAAGCGTGACCGTGCCTGTCGCAGCTGCGGTGACCGTTCTCGACCGTCTCGGCTCTGGCGACCTGACCCAGCGCCTTCAGCTCGATCGCAAGGACGAGTTGGGTGACATGGCCGCTGGACTCAACCGGCTCGCCGAAAGTCTGACCAAGGCCCTGGTCGAGGTTCAGGGCAACGCGGGGGGGCTGGCACAGGCCTCCGAGCAGATGTCGAGCGTCGCCAGCCAGCTGGCCGGCAATGCCGAAGAGACCAGCGCCCAGTCAAGCGCCGTGGCGGGCACGGTCGAGCAAATGAGCGGCAATATCAACAGCATGGCGTCGGGCGCCGAGCAAATGAGCGTCAATGCAGCAGCGGTCGCGTCCGCGTCTGAGCAGATGTCGCACAACATCGACGCCGTGTCGGTCGCGATCGAAGAGATGTCGGTGTCGATCGGCGCGATCACCAAGAACGCGCAGGGAGCTCGCGCCGTATCGGGCGACGCCAACGACATGGCCAAAGCGGCGACGCAAGCGATGAGTGACCTGGGACGAGGCGCCAAGGAGATCGGCAAGGTCACCGATGTCATCAAGCGCATTGCCGAGCGCACCAACCTCCTGGCGCTCAACGCGACCATCGAGGCGGCGTCGGCAGGCGACGCTGGCAGGGGCTTCGCGGTGGTAGCGAACGAAATCAAGGAGTTGGCCAACCAGAGCGCGTTGGCGGCCGGCGACATCGCCACACGCATCGAGGGGATGCAGGACCATACCGTGCAGGCCGTGTCCGTCATCTCGGAGGTCACCCAGATCATTCGCAAGATCAGCGAAGGCGTGGCGGCCATCACCCACGCGGTCGAGCAGCAGACGCTCGCTGCGAACCACATCTCGGCCAACGTCGCGGAGGCGTCCAAGGGCGCACGCAGCATCGCAAGGTCGGTCGCCGAGGTGGCTACCGGGTCCACGGACATGTCGCGCAACGTCGGCGAGGCGGCCATCGGCACCCGAGACGTGGCCCGCAACATCGCCAATGTCAGCCTGGCCGCAGGGGATTCAACCCGCGCCGCCCAACAGGTGAACGCGGCTGCCCACGAACTGGCCCGAATGGCCACGGCACTGCGAACCCTCGTCGCGCAGTTCAGAACCTAGCCGAATTCGACTCTCGTTCGCCGCGTGGTGCACCGCAGACTGCCCAAGGAACGCCATGGACATCCTGATCGTCGATGACTCATTGGTGTTTCGTCACGCCATCGCTGCCGCGCTGAATCGCGACCCGACCGTCCGCGTCGTGGGGTCCGTTCGCAACGGTCGAAAGGCCCTCGAGTTCCTGCAGCAACGTCACGTGGACCTGGTCACGCTCGACATGGAGATGCCCGAGATGGACGGGCTCGCCACGCTGGCCGAGATCCAGAAACTGAACGCCGGCAAGCCCAGAAGCGAGCGCATCGGCGTCGTCGTCGTGTCGACGCACACCCACGCAGGCGCTGCGATGACCCTGCGCGCCTTGGAGGCTGGCGCATTCGACTTCGTGGCCAAACCTGCGGGCGTCTCAGAAGAAGACGGCGTCGACTTGCTGCACCAGGCCCTTGCGCCGCGGGTCCTTTCCTTTGCCAGCGCGCGCGCCAGAGCGGGACTTGCCTCGCCCGCTGCGCCCGTCGGTGCTTCTTCACGTCTGCCGTCGGGGTTCTTCGCGTCGGGCACTGCCGACGACGTTGATGTGATCTGCATCGGCGTCTCCACCGGAGGGCCGCGGGCGCTGGCCGAGATGCTGCCAGCGCTGTGCAAGGTGACGAATCTACCGATCTTCCTGGTGCAGCACATGCCAGAGGGATTCACGGCTTCGCTCGCAGAGAGTCTGTCGCGGACCTGCCAAGCCCACGTGCGCGAGGCCGTAGATGGCGAATCCGTACAGCTCGCTACGGTGTATGTCGCGCCCGGGGGACGGCACCTGCTCATCGGTCGCGGCGCCGATGGCTTGGTCGTTCGCATCGCCGACACGCCGCCGGAGAACCGGTGCCGCCCGTCGGTCGACGTCCTGTTTCGCTCCGCGGCCTCGGTCTGCCAGGGTCGCGTGATCGCCATCGTGATGACCGGCATGGGCAACGACGGCGAGAAGAGCCTGCGGATGCTCAGACGCGAAGGCGCCCGCATCATCGCCCAGGACGAGGCGACGTCTGTCGTCTGGGGCATGCCGGGCAGCGCGGTGGCCACCGGTTGCGTCGACAAGGTCGCGGCGCTGATGGACATCCCGTCGGTCGTGGGCCGAATGCTGGGGCGGGGGTAGCCCATGAACCTCTCCCAAGACGAATTCCAGATACTGAGCAAGTACATCGGTCAGACCATTGGCACGCACCTCGGCGAGGACAAGGACTACCTGGTTCGTCAGCGCCTCGCGCCGGTCGTCACTGCCCTGGGGTTGTCCGGCTTCGGCGACCTCTGCACGGTCTTGTCTTCGTCGCCCTCTGTCCAGGTGCGCGATGCGGTCATCTCGGCCATCACCACGCAGGAGACCTCCTTCTTTCGCGACGGGCATCCCTTCGAGGCACTGCGGACCACCCTTCTGCCGTGGCTCGGGCAGATCGCAGGGGCGCGGCGGGCAGCTGAGCCGCGCCGTGTCGGCCCGTACGTGTCCATCCTGTCGGCGGGCGCATCGACGGGCCAGGAGGCCTACAGCATCGCGATGACCGCGGTGGACCACTGCTTGGCGAGCGGCGGCACGGGACTGCGCCCCGACGATCTGCGGGTGACGGCCATCGACGTGTCATCGTCTGCGCTCGAGCGCGGGCACTCCGGCGTGTACACGGCTGCCGAAGTGGCGCGCGGGGTCACCCCAGCGCAGCGGAATGCCCATTTCCGTGCGAGCGGCAGCCACTATGCGGTCCGTGACGACCTGCGGCGCATGGTCGAGTTTCGCCGCGTCAACCTGATAGAACGAGACTGGTCGCTGGGCCTGTTCGACATGGTCTGGTGCCGCAACGTATTGATCTACTTCGACATCGATACCAGGCGCCGGGTCATGCGACAATTGTGCGACGCGGTCGTCCCGGGAGGCTACCTGGTCGTTGGCGCCACCGAGAACGTCTACGGTCTTATCGAGGGCCCGGTGTCGGTGCACATGGGCGGGTCCATCGTCTACCGCGTGGGCGAGCGGCCTGAAGCGGACGGAGGCGTGCGATGACCCCCAGCGACGACGCGACGAAGCGGGTGCTGATCGTCGAGAATTCGAAGTTTACGGCGCGCATGGTCAGCCGTGCTCTTGCCGAACGCTGCCACCGCGACTCGCTCGTGGCCGGCACTCTGGCCGAAGCTCGACTCCTGTTGGCCGTGCACTCAGGTCAGCTGCTGGCGGCCATCGTCGGCCTCGAATTGCCCGACGCCTCGGGACCGGAGATCGTCGAACTGACCTTGGAACACGGTCTGCCGACCATCGTGCTGACGGCCAGTTGGGACGAGCCGACGCGAGAGCGTGTCTGGATGCACGACGTCTTCGACTACTACCTCAAGGATGAAGAGGGGTTGCGATCGGTATGCCGAGCGATCCAACGCCTGCCCGACAACCCTGGCATCAAGGTGCTGGTAGTCGATGATTCCGCCGTCTACCGCATGCTCGAGTCCCGCCTCTTGCGCACGCAAGGCTTCCAGGTGCTGCTCGCTCATGACGGAGCGGACGCGATGGCCGTCCTCGAGGCCCACCCCGACATCAGTCTGGTCGTCACGGACTACGAAATGCCCAACGTCGACGGCTTCGAGTTGGTGTCGCGCATCCGACGACGCTTCTCGCGCGAAGAGGTGGCGGTCATGGGGGTGTCGAGCTCGGGCACGACTGCGACGTCGGTGGGCTTCCTCAAGCACGGCGCCAATGACTTCTTGCCCAAGCCCTACCAGAAGGAGGAGTTCTACTGCCGCGTGTACTCGTGCATCGACACCGTCACGGCCATGCGTGCCGTGCAGCGCGCGGCCTTCACCGACGCCTTGACCGGACTGCGCAATCGCTTGAATTTCTTTCGCCTTGCCCCCGAGGCGTTTTCCAGGGCTGCGGCAGAGGGTAGACCGATGGCCGTGGCCATGCTCGACATCGATTTCTTCAAGAAGGTCAACGACACCTACGGCCACGCCGCGGGCGACGCAACCCTTCGCAGCGTCGCACGAATCGCCCGGCGCCACCTCGAGGGGCTCGGCCTCTTTGCCCGATTTGGCGGCGAGGAATTCTGCTTTCTCGGCACCGACCTGTCGCGAGATGCAGCTCAGGCGGCGTTCGAGGCTGTACGCGCCGAGGTCGAGGCGTCGGTGGTCGAGTTCGAAGGCAGGGCCATTCGGGTGACGCTGAGCTCCGGCATAGCCCTGACTGCACGCCCTGGCCTCGACGCGACCTTGGGCGCGGCCGATGAACTGCTGTATGAGGCCAAGCACTCCGGGCGCAACCGTGTCGTGCTCGAGCCAGAACCGGCCGCATCGTAGCCCGGGAGAGTGCCGAGCGGCCCGATGCGATCCGCTGGCGATCAAGGAGTGCCCGGGCCGCGGCAGGGTACGGAGGCTTGGAGTGGCGCCCGGGTGGCCTTGACCGCGGATGGCAAGAAAGGCCTCGTTGCGCCGGCACAAGTTGACGTAGGACTGCGAGTGGTACCGCGCCCTGGCCAGCAACTCGACGGCCAGGTGCTCAGCGTCTCGCCGCAGACCCTGAGCCAGCGGATCGCTCGTGTGGAACGGGCCTTGAAGCAGGATCAGGAAGCGCAGGCTTGGATCCGGACGTTGCGGGAACTGCTAACTGGTAATACCTGACCCCTAGCGAATCGACCCCAAAGCCCGCAACACCTTCTCCGCGCTGAACGGCCACGACCGCATCCACACCCCGACGGCGTCATGGATGGCCGAAGCGATGGCGGGCGCCGCCCCGTTGCAGGCGACCTCGGAGATCGACTTGGTGCCGTAGGGGCCGTGCTCGTCGTGAATGTCGATCAATTCGGCAACAAACGTCTCGGGCACGTCCTCGATCATCGGCACCTTGTAATCCAGGAAGTTGGGATTCAGGCAGCGGCCGGTGTCGTCGTAGATCATCTCCTCCCACAGCGAGTGGCCGATGGTCTTCAACACGCCGCCGTAGATCTGCCCCAGCGCCAGCTCTGGATTCACGGGCGTGCCTGCATCTTGCAGTGCGAAGAACTTCTGCACCGTCACCTTGCCCGTGCGCGTATTGACCGCGACCTGCGCAAAGTGGGCGCCGTAGGGGATCGACGACTTGTCGGACGTGTAGTGCCCCATCGCGGTCAATTGGCCACAGCCGTCGCCCGCCTCCGAGAAGTGCGCGACCTCGGCGAATGTCACGGTCTTGCTCGGTCCCACGACCTTCGACGGGTAGACCACCTCGAGCGTGTCGCGCGCTTGCTTGGTCATTTGCGCCGCAGCGTCGAGGATCCGCTCCCTGAGCGCATTCGCCGCGTTCAGCGCCGCGCCACCCGAGAAGTACGTGCCCTTGGACGCATAGGCGCCGCAGTCGAACGGCGTGATGTCGGTGTCGGCCGAGATGACGGCCACGTCCTTGAGCTCGCAGCACAGCGCCTCGGCCGCGAACTTGGAGGTCACGGTGTCGAGACCGGTGCCCAGGTCGGCGCCCCCCGACAGCAGCATGAAGGTGCCGTCGGACAACAGCTTGATCTCGGCGTTGGCCGAGTCGAGGCCGGGAAGGCCCGAACCCTGCTGGATAATCGCGAAACCCTTGCCGATCTTGACGTCGGGGTCGCCGCTTTCTTCGCGCTTGCCCCACGCGATGTGTTCAGCGCCGCGCTCCATCGCCGGTCCCAGACCGCAGCTGCCGGCGCGCTCTGCCTTGCCCTCGCGGCCCTCGCCCAGGCAGCGCAGGATCTCGAGCATCGCGCCTTCGCGCACGCGGTTCTTGTCGACCAGGGCGTAGTGGTCGACGCCCAGCTTCTCGGCCAGTTCGGCCATCGCCAATTGCAGCGCAAACGAGCCCTTGGGCGCGCCATAGCCCTGATAGGCACCGGTCGGGGCGATATTCGAGTAATACGTCGTGACGTTGAAGCCGATGTTGTCGCACAGGAACAGCGGCAGCGACTTCGAGCACGCGTTCATGGGCACCGTCAGGCAGTGCGACCCGTACGGACCGGTATTGGCCTGCAAGTCCATGTACATCGCGGTCAGGGTGCCGTCGCGCTTGGCGCCCAGCTTGACGCGGATCTTCATCACGTGGCGGGTGCGGCAGGCGATGAACTGCTCTTCGCGGGTAAAGCGCTGGTAGATCGACCGGCCGGTGATCCAGGTCAGGTACGCCGGCACTTCCTCCAGCACGATGTCCTGCTTGGCCCCGTAGCCACCGCCCACCCGCTCCTTGATCACGCGGATGTTGTTCTCGCTGGTGCCCAAAATGGCCGCGACGATGCGGCGCAGGTGGAAGGGCACTTGCGTCGACGCGTGGATCACCAGCCGATCGCCGTCCATCTTGGTGTAGACGACGTGCGTCTCGGTCGAGGTGCTCTGGATCTGGCTGCTCTCGTACTCACGCTCGATCACGACGTCGGCGTCGCGGAAGCCCTGGTCGACGTCGCCGATGTGGCCATGCACCGACGCCGCGATGTTCTTGCGCGGGTTGGCGTGGATCGGGAACTGGTAGATCACGCGGCCGTCGCGCGGGTCCGCCAAGCGGTTGTCCTCTTCCAGACCTTCCGGGGCGCCGACGACATACGCCAGGTGGCTGTTGTGGATCAGGGGCGCACCCGGGGCGGCGGCCTGCTCGATGGTCATCACCGGCGGCAGCACCTCATAGTCAACGACCAGCTTGGCCGCTGCCTCTTCGGCAGCCTCCCACGTCTCGGCGACGATGGCCGCGACCCGGTCGCCCACGTGCCGCACCTTTTCGCTGATCAGCTTGCGGTCATAGGGCGACGGCTCGGGAAAGCCTTGTCCCGCCTGATTGTAGTACACGTCGGGGCAATTCTTGTGCGTCAGGATGTAGACGACGCCGGGCACCTTCTCGGCCTCGGTCGTGTCGATCTGGCGAATGTAGGCGTGGGCGTGCGGCGAGCGGACCATCTTCAGGATGCACGAGCCCGGCTCGACCATGTCCTCGACGTAGGCCTTGTCGCCGCGCACCAGCTTGGGGCCGTCGACCTTGCGGCGCTGCTTGCCAACCAGCCGCAGATCCTGGGCAAATTCCTGCACCTTGGGCGGCACGTAGTCCGGGTCCGCCAGACGGCGCGAGGCCGTCTCGACCGCCGTGTAGTACTGCTCGTAGCCGGTACAGCGGCAAAACACCCCCGACAGACCATCGCGCACTTCGGCCTTGGTCGGCGTGGGCGACCGCGACAGCACGTCTTCGATCGCCATCACCATCGCGGGCGTGCAGTAGCCGCACTGCGACACGCCGGCATCGAGCAGCGACGCCTGCACGATCGACAGCGTGCGCTGCCGACGGTAGTGATCGACCGTGACGATCGAGTGGCCGTCCAGCTGCGCCGCCGACAACAGGCACGAATTGACCAGCTTGCCGTCGTAGTGGATCGAACAAATGCCGCAGATGCCCTCGCCGTTGCAGCCGTCGCGCAACACAAGGGCGCCCTGTCGCCGCAGCACGGCGGTGGCGCGCTCGCCGGGTTCGACGTCAAGCTGGCGAGGAACGCCGTTGATTTGGACTCGGATCTTCATGGATTACCCTTTCGCGTCGAGGGCTTCGCGCAGACCGTCACTGATCATGACCGCCGCGAGGTGTCGTTTGAACGCCGCGCTGCCCCGCAGGTCGTCGGCTGACTGGACCAGCTGGCGCACCAGATCGTCGACCTCGTCGCGCGAAGGCAGGGGTTGTCCGTGCAGCCGTTGTTCCAGCGCCGTCAGGCGGGTGGCGTGCGGCACGGCACCGTTGAGGGCGATGATCGGCTGCTCGATGCGCTGGGCGTTGCCGCCGCACGTCAGGCCGATGGCGACGATCGGCACGTCGATGGCGGTGCGGCAGTGCTTCTGGACGGCCCAGCGCCGCGACTGCCAGCCATTCGGGATGCGAAACGCGAGGATCAGCGCCTCGCGATCCTGATGCTCGAGGTAGTCGACCAGCGGCACGAAGCGCTGCCCGGCGGCATCGGCCAGCTCCACGCTGGCGTCCAGGGCCAGCAGCACGGGCGCCAGATTCGAGCACGAACCGTTGCTGGCGATGTTGCCGCCCACCGTGCCCATGTGCCGCACGCTGCGGCTGGAGAACTGGCTGGCCGCGGTCGCGAGCATCGGCGGCACGCCCGGGCGGTCCACCAGCTCTTGAATCGTCACGTTGGCGCCGATCGTGACGGCACCGTCGGCGGTCGTCACATCACCCAGCGGCAGCCGGTCCAGCAGGATCGCCGTGACGAACTCGCCGACCGGTCGGCTGGGCCAAGTGATCGAATTGATTTCCG
Source organism: uncultured Myxococcales bacterium (assembly GCA_903955385.1). Taxonomy (GTDB): domain Bacteria; phylum Myxococcota_A; class UBA9042; order UBA9042; family UBA9042; genus CAJBNH01. The sequence continues at coordinate 19,582 of CAJBNH010000147.1, forward strand.
TTCCGCCGGCAAAGTAGAGGCTGGCCGGAGACGCCTGCCGCAACCGCACCGCCTCAGCGATGCTGGTCGGGTGATGGAACTCCTGAATCATCTTCACCTCACGCGGAAACGGGGGGAACGCCGACCGACGGGGGAACGCGGTCCATCGCGAAGTGTAGGCTGGTCCCGGGTCAACGTGTCAACGGTGACGGCGTATCCAAGGGCCACGTCGGGCGAATTGGCCGGGGGACGGTGTTGCAGATGCCCGTGGACCGTCCGAAATCTCCGGAAGCTGCAAGGGTCGCACCCTGCGCGCGGGACCCACTGCCTTCGGACGCAACCAGACACGTGGTGCGCGATGCCTCTCTGACTGGCTGCCGACTTTGACCCCGCGGGGCAAGCAGCGTAGACAGAGAAGAGGCCACCCGCTGCGCAGAGCGCGCTGCGGCCCCCCCCATCCAAACGAGGCCTCCCGATGCTGCAGCAGAAGACCCAGCCCGCCCCGACCCAGCAGTCCAAGCCGACCGAGGCGCCCGGGTTGGGCAAGAAGCCCGACGCGCTGGGCCTCGCCACCAAGAACTATGTCGACGGCGCGGCTGCCGTGAAGCCCAAGCCCGCCGCTGACGGCAAGGCGCCAGAGAAGGACGGAGCCAAGAACGCACCGCCTGCAGTGGCCGATGGGCCGTTCGACCAGTTCATGCAGGTCCACGTGCGCGACTGGAAGTACTTTGACGGCGTCTGGGGCGTCTACAACCCCTCAGGCACCAAGTCGATCGCGCAGATGAACTCATTCGCCGACCTGTGCGGCGAGTACACTCGCAGGGGCGGCGACAAGACCGAATTCACCAAGAAGTTCTACCTCTATCTGGGCAAGACTCCCAGCCAGTACGTCGCGGACCCGACATATGTCGAGACGGGCAAGGGCGAGGTGCAGAACAACTCGCTTGTGGGTTACGAAAACGAGGTGTTGAACAAGCTCGACCGCCGCGAGTTCGAGATCTGGGCCCAATACAAGAAAGACCAGCTGACGCCGGCCCAGAGTGCGTTCATCGACAGGCACGTGATGAAGCCGGAGTACGTCAAAAACTACGGCATGACGGTCGACAAGTTCTTCCAACTGCTCGAATCGGGCTACTATCACAAGGGGATCGGCACTGACCCTGCCCCGGTCCCCAACTCCGACGAGAAGAAGAAGAGCAAGAAGAAGTCCAAGTAGCAGGGAGTGATTGGCAATGAGCCCGTTGCCGGGCAGCCCCCATGGCCGTTCGCCAACCCTTTTGCAGACCGCCTGGTCGCATCCGGGGCGTCTGTTGGCTTGCTGGATGTGCACGCGGGGCTGGCTTCTGCGTCACGGTCGGCCGGCCGTCACGCCGCTGCGCGCCCGCTCACTTGTACGTGTACTGCACCCAAACGCGAACCGACGATGCGGTCGGGTCGTCGTAAACGTTCCCCAGCGCGTCGGTGCCGGTGCAGCGATAGCCGTCCCAGTCGTTGTGGTAATCCCAAGCGACGTCTGCACCTTGGCCCACTTGTCCCACGTAATTGACGTCCGCGTAGGTGAAGCCGCGCGAGGCGCCAGAGGCTACGGTCGGGCTAAGCCAGTGCGTGGGGTTGGGGTTTGATTGGCCCGTGGCCCAGGTGAAGCTGAGACCAGCACCGTTGACGCTGAACGTGTTGGGACCGGACCCCGCGTCGGAGTCGCCGCACATCCCGATCTTCTGGATGACCAGCTGCTTGCCCACCTTCGCTGGCAGGGTACCCAGCGTGACGGGGGGCGTCTGCGAGTTGAGACCGACCGCTGTGAACAAGAGGATCGGATTGGGGTTCGAGCAATCGTTCGGACAGCCGTCGTCCGCGACCGCGTTGCCGTCGTCGCAGAATTCACCGGTGTCCTTGATGGCGTCCCCACACTTCGGCTTGACGCACGTGGTCCTGCACTTGTCGGGCTGGTCGGCATTCTGTTGCCCGTTGTCGCACTGCTCCGGCAGCTCGACCAGACCGTTGCCGCAGTCTCGGAACATCACGGCCGTCCACTTGCCCCGGCAGACGAAGACGTCGTTGGACTTGGTGTTCAGGTAGGTGTAGCCCAAGTGCCCAGCATCACAGGCGAACGGGTCGGCCGCCGACAGTGGCAGCTGCACACCGCCCTGCAGGACCATCACCCCCTTGGCCAGCGTCTTGCCGCTGGAGAGGGTCTCGACGGTCAGCGTGAAGGTCTTCAGCGCGCCGTCGTTGCCGTTGTTCAGGAACTTGCCGTCGACGACCGCAACGCGCCACTTTCCCTTGGGATTTTTGCCGATCCAAGTGCTCAGGTCGCCGCTGGCCGGCTTGGTCGGGCTGGGATAGCTGGTCTTCAGCACCGTACCGGAACCCGACTTGTCGTGCAGGACGTACTCCGTGTTCGTCGGGTCCCACAACAGAACGCGAACGGTGCTGATGTCGGAGTTCGCCACCTCGACAGAGGCGGTGATGGTGCGGGCGGTCCCCAAGTCTGGGACGTCAATTTCGCCCCCCGTGCCCACCGGGTTGTTGTCGGGGATGCCGATGGGCGTGCCGGGCAACGCAAACACATCCTGAAATACGTTGGACAATTGATTGTTCGACACTTGCGACAGCCCGTCGGAGGGCAGCCCGACAACGGCGACGCAGTCGTAGGAGCCATCGGCCTTCAACCCCCTCACGACCAGCCCGGTGCCGCAACCGGCCCCCAGCGGTGGTGCCCCGGCGAGGTCACCAAACTGCCCCGTGGTCGCCACTTTGGCCAGCGACTCGGTCTTGGCGTACACGGCCAGTGAGGGCGTGCCGCTGAGGTCCGCGTAGTCGCCCGTCAGCGCGACGTCGGCCAGAGACGCCGTGGTGACGTACGCAGCCAGCGCCTGCGCGTCGAGCATCGCGGCCGTCACGCAGCCCGAGCAAGCCAGCGAATCGGCCGACGCTGCCCGCCACGCGAACGGCACTGCGTCCAACGCCCTGCGCGGTAGCTCGGGGTCCATGCCCACCTGCAGCCCCAGATGCGGCGTCGTCAGCTTGGCAAAGACAACAGCGTCCACAGCCTTGATGCTGCCGAGGCGATGCATGAATCGGCCACCGATGAGATCGACGGCGAGCGAGGTCTCCGTCCAGGCCGGCACCGCACTGTTCGCCGCCTCATAAAGCGCGAACTTCACGACGTACTGGCCATCAGCGACAGGTCCGCCGCCGGTGGACGTCAGCACGCCTTCCACCACGGTCGTCATCGGCACCGCACCCGACAAAGCCGGGGCACTCAGCGTCAGGGCCACCATCCAACCCATCAGAACTAGACGCGAGCTTGACTTCCACATGAGCGGACCCTCCTGGCGACGAGCCTCACGGCGGACGCATCCGCATCGTGTACCCATGTGCGCGGGCCGCGTCAACGGCAACGATGTCCCAAGTCACTTCTTGGGCGACGTAGCCGCACGCCTGCCGTGGTCGGCTCAGGCACCTTCGGCAAACGCCTCGCATGCCGTCTGGATCGCCGTGCGGTTGTCGTATGCCCACTGCACCAGTCCCATCACCGGCACCAGCAGCGCCTGACCCGGCGGCTTCTGGCACCCCAACAACGACGGCATCCGTGCGGCCACGTGTCGACTTGCCATGTCGACAACGGCTGAGCGGTCCGGCGAGGCGGCGAGTCTACCGCGTCGCGCCGGTCGGTCGGTTCGCCGTCACCAGATAGCGCAGGACGGCCAGACTCTCTTCCTGACTCAGCCGTGCCTTGGGGGCCATCTCGCTGACATCGCTGCGCCATTGGTCCGGAGAGCGCCGCGCCGGAGGCACAAGCGCGTGACACCCACCACAGCGCGCCACGTACATCGACCGCCCCTGCTCCAGCTGAGCTTGGGTTGCGTCCGGCCACAGCGTCTGGGCCAGCAACGCCGTGTCCGCCGTGACCGCCGGTAGCGCCCCCGTGCAGCCGGACAGCAGCGAACTCAGCAGGAATAGCGACAGCTTGTGGGTCATGGCTTGGCTCCGCGGTCAGGTGGCACCGACAGGCCCCTACAGGTGGAGCCCAAGCAGAATCCTCGCTTGCACCCGCTCGAACTCGTCCAGGTCAAGTCCACGGCCGCTGGGAACCGCAGCGCCGTAGCCCAGCACCTGCGGCGTCACCGACAGCGCCACCCACCAGCCTTGCGTGGCATAGGAGACGACGGGACCCGCAAACACCGCCCCGTGTTGCAGCTTCAGGCCGGCGCCGTCGGCAGCGTCCTGCAAGACGTTGACGCTCATGGCTTCGAGTCCAAGGCTCATGTGCGGGGACAGGAACCAGCCAATGCCCGCCGTGGCCGCGACCTTGTGCTCGCTGTCGCCGCCGCCCAAGGCGTGCTCGAACTCGTACGCGCCGTTCACGACCATCCCCCAGTCGCCCACTCGCTTGTCGATCAGGACCTTGCCCTCGATCCCAAGCTCACCGGGGGCCAGCGTGCCCTCCACGTACAGCGCCGAGCCGACCGGATCCGCCACGGGGTCAGAGAGCTTGACCTTCCACTCCGACGACACGCCACCATGCTCCAGCGTCGCGTCGATCTTGCCGTCCGGGCCGCGCGTGCCCGACGCACTGAAGTTGAGGTACAGGGCCGACATCCACCGATCCGCCACACCGAACTCGAATTCGAGCCGGTTGTCGATGCGGCTGAAGTAGCGGTCGCGCCCCATGCGAAGGGTTGTCACGGGCTCGATCTCGACCGTGCCCGGGGGCAACACGGCGGTCTCGTGGGAGCGGGTGAAGTGACGCTCGTTGGCGACGGCCGGCAGGGCGACGGTCAGGCAAAGCAGGGCGGCGACGGCAAGGTAGCAACGGGACATGAAGACTCCAGAAGGCGATGCGCGGGCAGGCCGCGGCGGGTTGCGCGGCGATGATAGTGAAAGTCACTTTCACAAACAAGCCCCATCGACACGGTGCCCGGCACAGGCCACTGCAACGCTCGGCAAGGACGCGTCACCCCTGCGATGGTTCGATGCGACGCTTGCCACCAGCCACACACGACTTGTCGCCCTGCCCTCCCACCCGGATACTCTCGGCCCTGCCCTGTGGAGGATCTGCGCGATGGACCGACTTTCCGATCTTGCCCCCCGCTTCACGCTTGCCGAGCTGGTCGACCGCCTGGCTGACGGGAGTCCCCGTGACCGCGGGCTGGTGCAGCGGGTGTGCGAGTGTCTGGAGCTGTTCGCCGCCTTTCTGGAGCTCGAAGGGACGACCGCCCAGGGCTTGATCGACGTGGTGGCAACCCTGCAGGTGCGCGATGGCGTCAGCCTGCTGGTCACCGCCCGCCATCCCGACCTGCCGGGCGAGTGGACGTGGAAGGTCAAGGAGGGCGACTTTCCTGACGTTTGGCTTCACCGCCACCCAGAGGCTGTGACCGAGGCGTGCTTGTTCTGCGTGCTCGACTTCGACGTGGCGGGGCGCAAGGTGCTGCTGCCGACGGGCGACCCGGGCACAGCGACGGCGCGTTCGATCGTGGGCGGCGTCGAGCACGTGCGGGTGCGGCTGACCGATGGCAGCGTGTACACATTTGCCAGCGCCGACGTGGTGTTTCTCGACGAGGCGGGCGATTCTCCCAAGCCCGCTTCGTGACACGGGCTTTGCTGAGCTAGAACAACCGCGTCTCTTGCGCCCGCTGCCACGCCTTGCCCGCCATCCGGTCTGCGGTGGCTGCCGCCAGGGCCGAGAGCCGCTGGCTCAGCGGAACCTTCGGCTGATAGCGGACTTCCAGCACATCGGCTTGGTCCGCTGCGGTCAGCAGGTAGTCGTCGCTGGTCGACAGCCGGTCCACCAGCCCGAGCTCAAGCGCGCGACTGCCGTACCAGTGCTCGCCCGTCGCGACCCGCTCGATGTCCAGCGCCGGGCGGTGGCGCACGATGTGCTCCTTGAACAGCAGGTGGGCCTCGTCCAATTCCTCTTGCAATTTGGCGCGTCCCTTGTCGTTGTTCTCGCCCAGCATCGTGACCGTGCGCTTGAATTCGCCGGCGGTGAAGAGCTCGACGTCGACGTCCTTGTTCTTCAGAAAGCGATGGAAATTCGGGATCTGCGTCACGACGCCGATCGACCCCACCACGGCGAAAGGTGCCGCCACCACCACGTCTGCGACACACGCCATCATGTAGCCGCCACTGGCAGCCACCTTGTCGATCACCACCGTCAGCGGCACGCCGCGGTCGCGCACGCGCTGCAGCTGCGATGCGGCCAGACCGTAGGCGTAGACCAGCCCCCCCGCCGACTCCAGACGCACCACCACCTCGTCCGCCGACGTCGCCACCGTCAGGACCGACGTGACCTCCTCGCGCAGACTGGCCACCGCCGCCGCCCGCAGGTCGCCGTGAAAATCCAGGACGAACACGCGCTTGCGGGTCGCTCCGGCCTTGGCGTCCTTGGCGAGGGCCTTGACCTCCGCCTTGTCGGCCTTGGCCAGCTTCTTGACCTCGCCGCTGGGCAACAGCTCGCGCTTCATCGCCATCGCCATGTGCTTGAACTTCCGGTTCAACTTGCGGACGACCAGCTTGTCCTGCTGCGCGTCGCGCCCACGGCTGCCCAGCGTGAACAACCGCCCGAGCACGAACGAGATTGCCAGGACCACCGTCACCGTCTCAGCCAGGAACAGGCCGTACTCGCTAAAGAATGCCGTCATGCTGCCTCCCCATGCGCAAGCCCGGCGCCTGCTCCGACCGCGTCAGGTCGCGGCGCGAAGGTAGCATTCCTGCACGCTGCCGGGCAGGGGCACGCGTTCCAGCGACCGCCTGCGTCGCCGCGGTCGGGAAAGCTCATCCAGAAAGGAAGGAAGTTGCCCTGGCGACCGCAGCGTCAAGCCCTGGACCTGTGTCCAGGTGGGCGACCGGTGTCCGTTTCAGCTCTTCCCACTGGCGGTCTTGCGACCGGTGGGCATGAACGTCCGCGGCAATGCGACCAGCCTCCCAAGTTCGAAAAAGTGGTCCGGGGGCAAATTCCACGGCCACCAGGGCAAGAACGAGGCTGGCATAAAGGTCGGGGGCTTTCCAGCACAACCGTCGGGGCGTCCCATCACCCTAGGATATCGCTGACGATTTTTGAATTGTTCGGATCTCGCTCCATGGCCGTAAACCCGGCAAAATCACGACCTTGATCCGCAAGGCCGCGCGAGTATTCGGGTTCTTGACGCGGTTCAGCTACCCCTCCAACCGGCGACCCGACAGCCCGCAGGTCGCCTGCGAGGGTCAAGGCGCGGGGTCCAACACGTCGCCCCGCAGAGGTGCCCGCCCCTCGAACGAAAAGCCCAGCAGCTGCGCGGCGATGGGCGCGATGTCGGTCAGCGACAGACCCTTGGGACGCTGCCCCACCTTCACGCCCTGCCCCCACGCGACGAACAGGCCCAGCAGGTCGGCGTGGCGAGGCGGATACCCGTGCAGCCCCTTGGTGTTCGGCGTGCGGCGCGGGTCCTTGGGCAGCCACGGATACACGTCTGGCCTGGCGATCGCCAGCAGATCCGGCAGGTTGGGATGTGTCCCCGGCGCCGGCAGCCCCAACGCTTCGTAACCGTCGGGCAGCACGACCTGCTCGACGTCCGGCGCCGCGCGCAACAGGTCCGCCACCTTCGGCACCAGGGCCTCGACCTGCTTGGGGTCGGTGACGTAGAACATCATCACGTGGCCGTTGTAGACGATCTCCAGCCCCTTGCGCTCGCGAGGCTTCAGCTTCTTCGCGAACAGGTGGCTTGGCGAAAAGCCCTTGCTGACCGGCAACATGCCGTGGTCCGACACCACCAGCACCGTCAGTTGCGACGTCAGCCCCTTGCGCTCATACGCCGCCAGCAGGTCGCCGACATAGCGGTCGATCAGCTCGAGGGCCCAGCGCGTCTCTGGCGTCCGCGGGCCATAGGTGTGGCCATAGGTGTCCAGCGACACGAAGTGGGTCAGCAGCAGCTCGGGCGCGTGGGCCTCGATCAGGTGCACGGACGTGTCGCGCACGAACGTGTCGAGCAGAAAAGCCTCTTCGTTGCCGTGCCTTCCAATGCGCGTGGCGGGCAGACCGGCGCTGCCCAGCTCTGTCAGCAACCCCGGCGACGACCCGCTGTCGAAGGTCCGCTGCGAGTAGACCTCTGGCAGGTTCCAATCCAGACCGCCCGCCCGCGACGTGTTCGGCCACAGCACGGCGGCAGTGGTGTGCCCGGCGGCCTTGGCGCGCTCATACAACGTGGGGGCAAGGATGGCGTCGCCGTTGCCGCGCTGCCAGCTCTCGACCTCCTGCTTCAGCTCGCGGTCCCAGACGCGGTTGCCCAACACACCGTGAACGGCGGGCAGCTGACCGGTGGCGAGGCTGGCGTGCGCCACCCACGTCTGGCTGGGAAACACCGACAGCAGCGGCCCCTGAACGCCCTGCTGAGCCAGCTTCCGCAGCAACGGCGCCTGGATATGGTCGCTGACGAATTCGTTGTAGGACACGCCGTCGATGCTGACGACCAGCACGTAACGGCGAGGCGATGCAGGGGGTTGCGTTGTCTGGGCGTGCGTCGGCGTCGCTGCCGCAAGCGCGCCCACCGTCAGCCACAGCGCGACGAACCAGGTGCGAGCGGTCAGGACAAACGACATGCAGGACCTCTGACAAGCCTCCTGCCCATCGTGACACAGCCCGGGCGCACGGGCTATCCTGCGCTCTCGTTTCCGGCGTGCCGCCGCTTGATGCATTGATGCCGTCTTCTGCCCAGCCCACACCGCCCGACCGCCTGCCCGTCGTGCCCGTCGCGCTGTTTGCCGCGTTGGTGGCGACGTCATGGGCCTATCGCGCCGATCTGCTTGCCCAGCTTGTGGATTTCGCCGCCGCGCCCGAGTCCGGCACGCCAGAGCCGGTGTTTCGCCTCGCCCTGCACCACGCCTGGGTCGACGTGGCGGTGGCGGCGACGCTGGCCCTGGCCGCGCTGCTGCTGGGGACGTTGGCGTTGCGCGCCCTGCCCGGTCCGCGTTGGCTGCTGAGGACGACAGGCGCGGTGCTTTGCGTGCCGTTTCTGCTGGCCTTTGGGATGGTGCACCAGACACACGTGCGGCTGCTGTTCTCGCTGCAGACGGGCCTGACGTCGTCGCTGCTGTGGGAGACGTTGCAGTCGGGCGAGGTCATGGGCGTGCTGCAGAACGCTGGTCCAGCCGACTTCGGCCCCGTGCTGGCGCCCACCGTGCTGTTCCTGATCTGCCTGTGGCTGTTGCGGAAAGTGCCGGACGCAGTGGTCGGGTTTGCAGGCGTGATGGCGGCGGGCGTGGTGGCGGTCTCGCTGCTGGTGCCGGCGCCCGGTGCCCACGGTCTGCCGGTCGAGACGGGGGAGTCGCCTGTCTGGTTCCTGTTCTCGGACTGGATCGAGCGAGGCGGCGATCTGGGGGCCAGCGACGAGCTGGCGGGGCTGCCGGGGACGGAACAGCTTGCGCCTGCTGGGGAATCTGGCACTGACGGACCGACCCCACCGGCCTCGCCCAAGACGTCGGGAGCGGTTGCGTCTGGACAACCGAGCGGCGCGGCCCCGGAGCCCCAGGTGCTCCGTTTGACTGACCCTCGCCTGGCGCGCCCGGGACCGGTCGCCCGCGATCTGCCGCCCAAGTCCTCAAAACCATGGAATATCGTCTGGGTGGTGCTGGAGTCGACCGGCACGCGCTACTTCGAGGGCAAGGCTCTGAAGAACGCCCCCCCGCCGATGCCGTACCTGAAAGGACTGGCAGACCAGGGCTGGTACCTGTCGCACCACCGGTCGCCGTCCAACTCCAGCGCCACCAGCATTTTTGCCCAATTCAGCGGCCTGTATCCCAGCCCCACCCTGCGCATGTTCTCGACCAGCAAGGACAATTACGTCCCGACGCTGTTCGGCTTCCTGGGCACCAGCTACGACAGCTTTCTCGTCACGCCGGGCAAGCTGACCTATTTCTTTCCCCGCGACTTTCTGGCGCACGGCGGTCTGCGCGAGCTGTGGGGCTTTGACGAGGTGCCGGTGACCAGGAATCCGGGCGGCGAGGGGCTGTCGAAGGACGAGACCGAGGTCGTCGGCTTCTTCCTGCAGCGCCTGCACAAGGCCAAGCCGCCGTTCGCCGCCGTCTACTACACCTACGCGCCGCACTGGAAGTACACGAATTACGGGCCAAAGTACGACAGGTACAAGGACCCACGCATGATCGGCGACTACCACGACAACCTGTGGATGATCGACCAGCAGATCCAGCGCATGGTTGAGCAGCTGCGGGCCGACGGGCTGCTGGACTCGACCATCCTGGTGTTCGTCGGCGACCACGGCGAGGCCTTCGGCCAGCACGAGCGCAATTGGGCGCACGCGCGTGGCAGCTTCGAGGAGAACTTCCAGACCCCCGCGATCCTGTGGCAACCCAAGCTGTTTCCGCCCAAGGTCGAGACGCGTGAGACCAGCCACGTCGACCTGCTGCCCACGCTGCTGGACGCGCTGCACCTGCCCTACGACGACCAGCTGTTGCAGGGCGAGTCACTGTTTCAGAGGGTGTTTCGCCGCACGGTGCAGTTCCACTGGGGCAACGAGGGCATGATCACCGCGCGGACGGAAGCGGGCGTGAAGGTGCAGGTGTCGATCACGGAGAAGCGCTGTCAGGTGTTCGACCTCGGCAAGGACCCAGAGGAAAAGCGCAAGCTCGGCTGCCAGAATCAGGGCCCGTGGGTGCAGGTGATTCGCGACTACGTGCAGTTCCAGAAGGCGGTGCTGCCGGCGTACAGCGAGGCAACGCGGCAGGGTCGGCCGTTTCAGGGCAAGCGCCACGCGGTGGTCGCTCCGGTTGTGCCGTAGAAGCACGATTCGTCGACTTCTCCTACATGTCGAGATTTTCTACATGCTCCGTGATTGGCGGGTTTCCGGCGGGCGCCCCAACTGACCGTACTTGCGGCTGTTTCCCGTCGCCGCAACCTCCCCTTGTTCTGGCACGCAAGTTGCTTCACCCTGCTGTGGGTCCCCTTGCCCCTGAGAGGTGTTGCCATGTTCACCCGGACTTCCTGGCTCTTCCGCATCGCCCTGCTGCTTCCCGTTGCGCTGTTGGGCGCGTGCGGTTCGACCGACGAGCAGCCGCCGTCCCACGTATCGGATGGCACCCAGACGGTGGCCACCAAGCCCAAGCCGACGGCCGAGTTTTCGCAGTTTCAGGCCGCGCTGAGCCCCGTGATCGACAAGTCACAGTCGATGACACGCGAGGAGTTTCTGGCCGCGCACGCTCAGGCCGATGCCGCCGTGCCGCTGAAGCTGACCTACGACCCGTTGCAGGCCAAGTACTTCGACGTGGTGGATGGGGCGCTGAAGCTGACGGCGGCAGAGAAGGCCAAGGTCGCCGAAAACGGCTTCGTCGTGTCCGAGCGGTTGAACTACCCGACGATGGCCCAGGCGCTGGTCGACGTCTACGCCAAGGACATGCCGGTGCTGATCACGACCGACATGGTGCTGCAGGCGCTGCACGCCTCGTACGACGACATCCTGCAGACGTTGGAGAAGACGGTGCTGATCGGCCTGATGACCGACGTGCTGGCCCAGTCGCACGTCGCTCTGGCCAAGGTCGACCCCGGCGCCGACCCGCTTGCTGCGGCTGCCAAGGTCGACGCGGACTTCTACCTGACGCTGGCCCGCACGCTGCTGGCCGGCCAGTCGGTGCCCAGCCTGACGGGCGCCGCGGTGGACGCCAAGGTTGCAGAATTCCTGGGGTTCGTCGCAGGGCTGCAGATGACGGACGTCGAACTGTTCGGCACCGTCCGCACCATGGACTTCAGCCAGTTCAAGCCCCGCGGACACTACGAGGGCGACCCGCTGCTGGAGCGGTACTTCCGCATGATGATGCTGTTGGGCCGCGCGGACTTGCGCTTCGTCGAGTTCGACGCGCAGAGCAACCAGTGGCTGTACCGGCCACGCCAGGTGATGGCGGCGATGTTGCTGAAACAGGCGATGGACGCGGGCAGCCAGGCGATGGCCAAGTGGACGCAAGCCAACGACGTGATCACGCTGATGGTGGGGCCGGTGGACTACATCGACTTCGCGGGCGTGGACAGGCTGGTGGCCGACCAGAAGTGGCAGAAGGCCTCGGACATCGCGACGCTGGACAAGGCCGCCCTCGAGGACATGATTGCTCGCCTGATCGCGGGGACTTACGGCTCGCAGAAGATCGCCAGTCACTACCTCGAGACCAATCCACTGTCGTCCGAGCCCACGCCGCTGCCGCCGTCGTTCGCTTTCCTGGGTCAGCGGTTCGTGGTCGACTCGCACGTGTTCTCCAACGTCGTGTACGACCGGGTGATCCACGATGGCGCCAAGGTCCAGCGCGTGCTGCCGGCGCCGCTGGACGCGTGGTTCGTGCTGGGCAACGACCAGGTGCTGCCGTTGCTGGCGCCTGAGTTCGACAAGCACCCGTACTGGGGCGCGCTGCACACGCTGCGCTGGCTGGTCGACAGCTACGAGCCGTCGTTCTGGCAGGACAACCTGTACAACCTGTGGCTGCACTCGCTGCGCGCGCTGAATGCGCCCACCACGGCCGCCAAGTTCCCGCAGCCGATGCGGACTCCTGCGTGGCGCGACAAGACCGCCCGCACCCAGCTGGCGTCGTGGGCGCAGCTGCGGCACGACACGATCCTGTATGCCAAGCAAAGCTACACCGGCGGCGTGTCGTGCGAGCACCCGGACGGCTGGGTCGAGCCCTATCCCGAGTTCTTCGCGCGGCTGGAGACGTTTGCCGATGTCGGCGGCCAGGCGCTGGTCAACCTGCCGTTCACGGGAGAGCAGGCGTGGCTGAAGACAAGCCTTCAGAACTACTTTGCCAATTTCAAGCTGCGGATGGGCCAGCTGCGGGTGCTGGCAGAGCGTGAGCTGGCCGGCGACTCCTTCAGCGCGGACGAAGTCGGCTTCCTGACGACCGTCATCGTCGCGCAAATGGGCTGCGGCGCGCCGGTCTACTCGGGGTGGTACCCGACGCTGTTCTTCAACCCTGAGCGCGTGGCGGAGTTCAAGCCGACCATCGCGGACGTGCACACCAATCCCAACGCGGGCCCACTGCCGGGTCCGGACGTGCTGCACGTCGCCACCAGCAGCGTGGACCTGATGGTGCTGGCGGCCGACACCTGCGACGGCGCAGAGACGTTTGTGGGACCGGTCTTCCGCTACCACGAGGTCGACGTGAAGGAGATCAAGCGGCTGTCGGACAAGGACTGGGAGGCGATGCTGAAGGACGGCACCGCACCTGCGCAGCCAAAGTGGACCGAGAGTTTCGTGGTGCCGAAGTAGCGGCTACTTCACCCAGAGCGAGACATTGTCCAAGCCAAAGCTCTCGTTCTTCGCGCCTTCGTCCAGACTGGCGCCGACCGTGAGGCTGATCGACCCGCCGCCATGGCCACCGGACCAGCCGATCGACCACTTCTCGTCCTTCCAGTCGTCGCCGCACTGGTCCTTGCCGTTCCAATACGCACCCTTCTGCGACCAGACCTGGTTGTTGTCGATGCGAACCCAGCCGGTCTCGCTGTCCCAGCTGTCGATGCGCAGGTAGTCGAGCCAGTAACGCGCCGCGCTGTGCGGGGGCGTGATGCCGACGGTGCGGGTGGCGGTTTCGCCCTTGCCCAAGTCGTCGTAACCACCCAAGATCTTGGAGAAGCCGCCACAACCGCCGACGTTGCCGTGGCTCCAGCCGGTTTTGTCGCCATTCTCGAAATCGTTGAAGAACAGCAGCGTCCACCCGCCGTTCTTCATGTCGCAGTAGTACTGCTGGTTGGGGCTGGGGCCTGAACCGTCGAAGTCGAGCCAGTAGTTGCCGTCGGTGGAGTCCCAGTACAGCTGCAACACCTCCAGACACGACACGGCCGGCACGCTCTGCGCGCTGCCCTTCTTGGCGCACATGTAGCCGTCGCCCACCGTCTGGTTCGCGCACTTGCAGCTGTAGCTGCCGGGCGTGTTGGTGCATTGGGCCAGCGGCGAGCAGGCGGACTGACCGGTCGCGCACTCGTCCACGTCGGTGCAAGTCTTGCCGTCGCCCACCCAGCCAGCCGCGCATGTGCACTCGTAGCCGCCGACGGAGTTCTTGCACGTGGCTTGCGCAGCGCACGCGCCGGGTTGGGCGCACTCGTCGATGTCGACGCACAGGCCACCCACGAGCTGGTGACCGGCCGGACAAGCCGTGCAGGTCACCGGACCGCCGCCGTCCTGTGAGCAGATCTCACCGGCCAGACAGCCGCCCGCATTGACGGAGCACTTGTCCTCGTAGATCAGGAAGTCATCGACGAACCACCCGATCGCCGCGCCGGGTGTCCCACAAGGTCCGGAGAAAGACAGGCGAATCTGCAGGAGCTGCCCCGCCCATGCCGTCGACGGGATGACCAGCGCCTGCCAGCCTCCCGGTGCTTTCAGGGTAGCCAGCTTGGCGAACTCACCCTTGCCTACCCGCACCAGCACGGCGGCCTCGGCAGTGGCCGACCACGTGCCCGCGACGTGCATCCGCATCCGCATCGGGGTACCGGGCGCCAAACCCGTCGCGTCGATCCAGGGGGAGTCCGCGGTCGCCGAGATCGCGTTCTGACCCTCGCCGCACACCAGATCCTGACCGTTGTTCACGTTCAGCGTGCACGCGCCGGACGGCGAGCCCGACAGCGCAGGCGTCTGGTCGAACTCCCACCGCACGGACTTCGGAGCCAGCTCGCCGCCGGACCGCTGCCAGTAGGCCAGCCCCCCCGAACCGCAAGAGAAGTCCTGAGCATACGGCAGAGGCACGACTCCGCACGTGGCGTCGGCCTTGGGCGTGAACACGCAGCCGGTCTCGCCCTTGCACGCGTCGTCGGTGCACAGGTAGCCGTCGTCGCAGAGGACTGGCAGGCCCTTGCAAGTGGAGCCCTCGCAGTGGTCCTGGGTGGTGCACGCGTCCCCGTCCAGACAAGCACCGGCGAGCGCGGTGTGCGTGCAGCCCTGGGTCTTGTCACACGCGTCGGCCGTGCACGAATTCGCGTCGTCGCAAATCAGCGCCGTTTTCGAGGCGCAGGAACCGGCCAAGCACGACTCGTTGACGGTGCACGCCGAACCGTCGTTGCACGCCTTGCCCTCATTCTTGGCCGTGGGCTTGCAGTTGCCGTCGGCGGGGTCGCACTGGAAGCCCAAGCATGCGTCAGGCGCGGAAGGCTGGCAGTTGACCACGGATGAGGGGGAGATGTGGCACACCGGCGGAGTCACCGCCTTGTCGCAGAACAGGTTGCCGTTGCAGGCGTTGTCGTCGTTCTTCCCAGCGCAGTCGCCATCAGACTGACACGTGCACACCGACTTGCCCGGCACGCACACGCCCGCACCGCACTGGTCGCCGACCGAGCAGGCGTCGCCGTCGTCGCAAGGGGCCTTGTTGGGCGTGAACACGCAGCCACTGGCGGGATTGCACGAGTCGCCGGTACAGGGATTGCCGTCGTCGCAACCCAACGACTTCCCGACGCAATAGCCGCCCTTGCAGGTGTCGGCGTCGGTGCACTTCGAGCCGTCGTCACAGGCGTCGCTGGTCGGTTGGAACTCGCAGTGGCCGTCTGCGCACTTGTCGGCCGTGCACAAGTTCGCGTCGTCGCAGAGGAATAGGCCGTCCTGCTCGTCCGTGGCGCCGTCGCAGTCGTTGTCGGTGCCGTCACAGGCCTCAGGAGCAGGCATGGCACCGATACAGGCCGAGAGGCCCTGCGGACCACAGGTTCGCTTGCCGATGCAGCCCGACGTGCCAGGGCCTGCGCCCAACAGGCAAGCGGTCTGCAGACCCGCCTCTGCCGCGGACGCGCTGCACGAGCACTGCCCCTTGTCCGGAACGCAGTACGACCCGACCCCGTGCTCGATGTTCTCGACCACACTGCAGGAATACCCGGTCGGACACTGACTGGCGACCTTGCAAGCCGCGCCGCAGAAGGCCCCGTCGGCACCCGCGGGGTCACCCGAAGCCAGGCACGCCGCGCCGGGATTGGCAGGGGTCGAGCAGTCGGACGACGCCGAGCAAGGGTCACACAGCGTCGGGAACTTCGGGGCACAAAGAGGGCGTGGCGCAGGAGAATTCGACCCGTCGCCTGACACCGCCGCACAGACCTGGCCGTCGGGGCACGGGACGCCGCTGAGGCACGGGATCAGGCAGCGCTTGCCCTGCGCCGTCTTGCCGCAGCCGCTGTCGGTCGGGCAGTCGCCGTCGTCCTGACAGGGGCAGCCCACGTCGCCCGGACAAACTGGCCCAGGTGCGTCGGGCAACTCTGCGGAATCTTGAGCGGTGTCTTGCGCGATCTCCGAATCAGCGTCCGACTCCCAGTCCGGCGGCAGGGT
This sequence comes from uncultured Myxococcales bacterium, assembly GCA_903955385.1. Taxonomy (GTDB): domain Bacteria; phylum Myxococcota_A; class UBA9042; order UBA9042; family UBA9042; genus CAJBNH01. Next base: position 35,832 of record CAJBNH010000147.1, read on the forward strand.
CGCGTCCTGCTCGGCATCAGAGGCAGTCGCATCGAGGGCGGGGGCAACGTCGCCGTCAGCGATGCCATCACTCTCGACGATCGTCGGGTCGGCCAAGGGCGCGGCGTCGCCGCACGCCGCCACGCCGACCAGCAGGGCCGTAAAGGCTAATGCGATCAGTCGGTTCTGACGCAACATGGACGGGTCTGCCCGGAACGCCGAACAACGGCGTGCGATGGTAGTTTGCCGGAAGTCCGAGCGGGAAGCACGCGGCGAACGCCATGCACACACTCCCTCTCGATTTGACTCCTCTCAAGCGGCCGACTTCAGCAATCAGGTACGTCACCGGTCAGTGTGAGGCCGACGGCGTCCACCAGCAAGCGGTGTTCCTCAGCACGCACTCGAGCCGTCAGGTCGGGTAGCGACTCGCCGGAATGCAGCGCGACCTCGCACACCGCGACCACCGGTCCCGCGTCCACCTCAGCGACCACGCGGTGCACCATGACCCCCGTGCGGTCGATCTCGCCCCGCTGAAACGCCGCCCACGCTCTGGCGATGGCGTTGGGGCCGGGAAAGGCTCCGGAAAGTGCGGGGTGCAGGTTGATCGTGCGCGAGCCAAACCGAGTCAGGAACGTCGGGCCCAACACCCGCATCCACCCCGCCAACACGATCAGGTCGGGCCGACAAGGTTCGAGCGCCGCGACCAACGCGCGCTCATGGGCGTCACGGTCGGCAAAGCCCACGTGCGGCAAAGCTACGGTCGGAATCCCGGCCAGACGCGCCCGCGACAGGCCGCCGGCATCGGTCCGACTCGACACCACCACGACGACCTGCGCCGACAGCGCGCCTGACGCGCAGGCATCGATCAGGGCCTGCAGGTTCGAGCCTGCCCCTGAGATGAGGACCGCCACGCGAGAGCGAGTGTCCACAGCGGCAGCCGCAACGGACTTCAATCCACCCGCCCCACGCCCATGTTGCGGTGGTCCGCCAGCATGCAGCGGTCTTGCACCACCTCGATGCCGCGCCCTTGCAGCGTCTGGGCCACGTCGTCGTTGCGCACGCCCAGCTGCAGCCACACCGTCTTGGGCAGCGGCTGCATCGCCAGAAGGTCGTCCAGATGCTGCGGGACGAGATCGCCGCGGCGGAACACATCGACGACGTCCACGGACTCCCGCAGCTCGGCCAAGGTGGCGTGCACCGGCTGACCCAGCAGCGTCTGCCCCGCCATGGCCGGGTTGATGGGCAGGACGCGATAGCCTTGGGCCACCAGATACTCGGGGACATAGAAGGCCGGGCGCGCCTCGTCGTGGTGGGCGCCCAGCACAGCGATCGTGCGGGCTTCGGCCAGCAGGGACCGCAAACGATCTTGGGTTGGATTGGCAAACATGGGATGACCTCCGGGGATTCGCGAGCCTAGCGCACGCCGCCGACCGTTGCGAGTCCGGAAAGTACAAGGGGTGCACCGATGCAAGCGACTGCGCCTTGTCCCGCCCCTTAGGGTCCGGTACTCTGTTGGGTTCGGGCGCCTTCTGCCGCCCGTGGAGTCCGGTGATGGCTTCTCGCCTCCTCCCCCTGCTAGGCCTGCTTGCGCTGCTGGCGGCGTGCTCGACGACGTCGACCTCGCCCGGCGTCAGCTACTGGAATCCGGACGGCACCTCGGTCGATGTCAAGGACACCAAGGGCGACGGCATCAAGTCGGACGGCGTCGATCCCGGTGACAGCGCGACACCCAGCGACGTCGAGGACGACGGCGTGCTCTCCGACGCCACCGAAGAGATCATCGGAGACCCGTCACTGAACGAGGACCATGACCAGGACGGCTTCACGCCTGCCCAGGGTGACTGCGACGACGGCAACCCCAAGGTGAACCCGAAGGCCAAAGAGTCGTGCAACCTGCTCGACGACGACTGCAACGGCCAGACCGACGACCGCGACAACGACGGCGACGGCTTCTCGTCCTGCCCGGGACCGTTTGTCGACTGCGACGACGGCAACAAGACGGTGTTTCCGGGCGCCAAGCCCGACTGCTCGACCGGACTGGACCACGACTGCGACGGCAAGACCGATGCCGAGCAGGATGACGATGCCGACGGTGTCTTTGCCTGCAACGACTGCGACGACAAGGACCCGGCGGTCTATCCCGGCGCACAGACCCAGTGCAGCGGCACCAAGGACTATGACTGCGACGGCGTTCTGGATGCGCTGTTCGACGGCGACAGTGACGGCGTTCCGGGCTGCAAGGACTGCAACGACGGCGACCCGGCGATCCACCAAGGCGCATTCGAGGTGTGCAACCAGATCGACGACGACTGCAACGCCATCACCGACGACAAGGACGACGACGGCGACGGTTGGAGCGGATGCTCGGACGA
>CAJBNH010000148.1 GCA_903955385.1 uncultured Myxococcales bacterium
AGCCCGCCCGTATTCCCCGCGACCCCGCCGGCGCCAGCCGACGTGCATGGCCGCGGTTTGTCGAAGACGGGGACTGGGCCTTTTCGCACGCTGCGAAGCGGGCGGGCGCAAGCATGCCTGCGGCGCCACCGATCTCGGCTGCCGATGGTGCCCAGCACGTTGACATCGACCTCGCAGCCGTTGCAGCCGCCCGCCGACACCACGCGCAACTTCAAACTGCGGCCGTACAGGCGCATCAGCTCGGCCCCCAGTTGCTCGGCCAAGGCATACTCGTGGCCCTGCTGAACGGTCAGGTGCTCGCGGCGCGAGGTCGCCAGCCGGTGCTCCGGGCCGAACCGCAGCGCGCCGGACCGGGGGTCCAACGGCCCAGACTCACGTTTGGCGCTCCGAACCGGCCGACTTGGGGTCGGTCTGGCGGTCGGCGCGGGTGGTCCCGGCGGGCATAGGTGCTTTGCATGTACTTCTATGCCAGCAGGACCTTTCAGAGATTGTCAGCGGTGTGAGTGATTGACTCACTGGCTTCGGCGGCGCAGACTGACGATTGGTCGTTCGGAACGGGCCGACACGGGGTTGGTCTGGCGGTGGGCGGGGGTGGTCTTGTGGGGCACAGGCGCGTCGCGCGTGCATCCATGCCTCTGACTAGCCACGCGTCAACAAGGAGAGTCCCATGAAATGCCTGAAGTTCTTCTCGGCAATTTTCGGTGTCGCCTGCCTTGCGGTCCCCTCCTCCGTCCGCGCGGTGCCGGACGGGTCTCTGACAGGCTTGGACAAGGTGCCTTGGGCTTCGGTTCCGATTGCGGTGCAACAGGTCTGTTCGGAGGTGACGCTCAGTGGTTACCTCTTCACGCACGGGTAGCCGTGCGGTCCAGACAGACGTGTTCTCGCCCCACTTCGCCGGAGTCCCGGAGCGGTGGGCGCGGTCAGCTGGGCTTGGTGGTTCCTGCCGCCTAACCAGCAACCCTCCAACGGAAGATGGGAGGAACCAAATGAGAGACCGTATCTGGATAGTGCCGATGCTGCTGGCTCTGCTTCTGCTGCTGGCTCCGGCATCGTCTGCCCGCGCAGCGAATGGTGATCTGGCGCCGCAACTTGCCGGTACGCCGACCGCAGTTCATGACATTCTCGAAAGAGTACCTGCCGAGAATCTGGGCGGAGTGGCGACGGAGTACCTCGATCACATCGGACGTTCGATCACGCGTGCCAAGTGGGTGGATGCGGACGGAAGCGTCGCTGGCGCGTGTTACGCGGACACCGGCGAAGTACTGGCTGACTGCGGCGTCGCCCTTCGCGCGCGGAACGCCCAAGGGTACTACGCGGACTTCGGCAGCATCACCCGAGATTTGTGGTCGGTGATGGCAACCGCCCGACCGTACGATCGCATCCCGGTCTTCCTCTGGTTGGCCAACGATGAGACCTACCCACGGAAGGAGGATCTGCTTGATGACCCCGCCTACGCCGCGGCGTGGCAGAACGTCCGGCAGACGATGCACCTTCAAGCCAAGGAACGCGCCCGACAGGCCTGGGAGACAGCGACGTCCGCTGAACTGCACTACGTCCGCAACGCGCCCGCCGCATTCGGGCGCCTGATGCCGCACGAAATCATGGCGCTCGCAAAGAAGCAGGGCATCGGCGCCATCTATCACAGTCCCAAGCCGCTGCCGCAGGGCTACATCAGTTCGATCGCCGCCGACAACCTCTCGACGACAGGAAACGGTGTCAACCTATGCGTCATTGCTCCGGACGCGCCGTTTCACCATGCTGGTCCACTCACGATTGCTGACAGCTACTGCGAGGATCCGAGCTACGCGTGGTACCATTCAGCGGCCGTTCACAACGTCGTTCGGTCGAACATGGCACCCTCATCTCCCGGCGTAGCCGCGGATGCGGACGTCTATTGGGCGCACTATGCAGCATGCGGTGACGAAGACTCGTCCGCCGCCATAGACTGGTGCATCGACGAGTACGCCGACGTGTGGGTATTGCCTGGTGACATCCTCAACTGGAGTGCCACCTGCACAGCGACCGAAAACCTACTCCTCGACTACTGGACCAAGGCGAACCCCTATCCCCTGATCGCTGTGGCGTCCGGCAATAACGACGCGATCGACATGCAGGATTGCGACACGCCGTGCACTGGCACGCCGGGGGTCAGCTCCTGCCTGGGGTACAACGTGCTGGTAGTCGGCGGATCGAATACCTGCGGCACGGACCCACGTGGCGATGACAAGATCTTCTGCCCAGCCAAGTCTGATGACAACTACTTCAGAGAGCTTCCTCTCCTTGTTGCACCGGCACAGGACATCGTGACTGACGAGGAGCCAGGGAATTCTTGGAACGGGACGAGCTTTGCCGCGCCGATGGTCGCAGCAGCGGCAACCCACCTCATCGAGACCAACAACCAGATGATGAACCCGTGGCCGGAAGTCGTGCGAAGTATCTTGATGGCGACGGCGGATGAGAACGTTGATGGAACTGACACGTTTGCCTGCGACGATACCATCGACGATCGCGATGGGGCCGGCGAGTTGAACGTGGCCGCCGCTGTGGCTCTTGCGAACGCGTCGAACAAGCGTACCGGCTCAAGCCAAGCTTCTGAGCAGGGATTCGACTACGGAACGATAACGAGCGCGCAGACGGCGGAAGGCGCGTACTACGGACAGGTCTACAAGGTAAGGACGAGTTCGAGCGGAAAGAAGGTTCGCATCGTGCTGTCGTGGGACGCGAGCGTGCAATGCTCTGATCCTGCCGCCGGTTCGTGCAGTGGAGTGACGGTCGATGCTGACCTGGATCTCTACTTGCGCCTGGCGGGAACTTCGCCGAACTACGTCAAGCGTTCCTTCAGCGGCGCCAACAGCTACGAGTTCATCGAGTTCCCGATCAGCGCGGACACGACCTACGAAATCGGAATCAAGGTGTTTGACTGGAATTCCAATCAGACCTACTTCGGAGTCGCATGGGTTGTCGATGACTTTCCCCTTGACTGACAATCCACCAGCAAAACGGGGGGGGCCGCCCACGCTAGTGGTGTCATGCCCGTCCACAAGTGGATATGTTCCACTGGGTGGAGGTCAACGTCAACGTTCGTCAGGCGAGGCAAAGATGTCAAGCAACCTCAGATCTGCCAAACCTACTTCGCTTCAGAAGAAGTGCACGGCTCGCCCCCGGCGGCTTCTTTTGCTCGGCACGTGCCTGCACCTGTTGTGGGGCTGCGCGCCGCCGGATAGCATCGTGTCGGGCCCGGCTGCCGTCGATTCTGCTGACGCGATGCTGCCCGACGGCGACATCGTGGACGCGGTTTTGGAGGAGGGCTGGAATGACCTCGAGACCGACGGGTCGCTCGATGATGGTGCCCTGACCCCGGACAACGGAGACCCCGGGACCGACATGGACGCGCAAACTGAAGGCGGGGACGTCGCTTCGGACGCGGACACGGATCCGCACGATGATTTGTCGGATTCCTATCCGCCAGACGTGCCGGCGGACGCGGCATCGCCAGCCGTGTGTGGAGATGGAACCTGCTCGCCTGACGAATCGTGCGTGTCGTGTCCCAAGGACTGTGGCATTTGCCCGGGCCTGTGTGGGGACGGAGAGTGCGACCCTGTGGCCGGCGAGTTGTGCAACACGTGCAAGGTGGACTGCGGTGCGTGCCTCTGGGCGTGCGGCAACGGGTTTTGCGATCCACAGGAGAGCTACTTCGCTTGCCCCGAGGATTGTGCGAAGAACTGCGGCAAGAAAGGGACTGTGTGCGAGTTTCCGGCCATGAACTGTATGAACTGCCCTAGCGCGTGCGGACCATGTTCCTGGAGCTGCGGCAACGGGGTGTGCGACATCGGCTACGGAGAGGAGTGCAACGTCTGCCCGTACGATTGCGGTGAATGCAATGCAGGTCCGGCCTGTGGCGATGCGAAGTGCGGGCCAGGAGAGCACTGCGGAAACTGCCCCAAGGATTGTGGCGGCTTCTGCCTACCGTTCTGCGGCGACGGCCTCTGCGCCCCGCATGGGGGTTGGGCGGAAACCTGCAAGAAGTGCCCGGCGGACTGCCCATGCACGAACGGGTGTGGCAACCTGAAGTGTGACGTCCTGGACGGTGAGAACTGCCAAGTCTGCCCGGGGGACTGTGGCGTCTGTCCGCCCGTTTGCGGCAACGGACAGTGCGAAGAAGGCGAGACCTGCAAGGGCTGCCAGAAGGACTGCTGGCCCTGCCCCATCGTGTGCGGCAACGGCAACTGCGAAGACACGGAATCATGCGCGACTTGCACGAAGGACTGCGGCGGGTGTGCCGTCTGCGGGGACGGATCCTGCGGGGCTAGCGAATCATGCGCGGTCTGCCCGGTGGACTGCGGAGCGTGCGGCGCGCTGTGCGGCAATGGATCATGCACGCCGGACGAGACATGCCAGAATTGCCCACAGGATTGCGGGACTTGCAGCTATTGCGGCGACGGCAAGTGCGATTCTGCGAAGGCCGAGTCGTGTTGGACCTGCGCCAAGGACTGCAAGGCGTGCTCATAGCAGCAGCAAGCGCCCCTCACCAACCATTCAGGGTAACCCCCCGAAGACGAGCGCCTACCGGCACCGCCTTGCATGACCGAAGCTGTCGCGGAAGGCGCAGTCCGCCTATCCGGTCGGCGCGGGCGGCGACCAGTTCTGCGGCAAGAGTTCGTGCAGTCGGTTGCCGGGATGGTCGAAGATTCGGACCAGCACGTCGGCCAAATAGCCCTCGGGGTTCTTGCCGCAGGCCGCCGCGGTGTGCGCCAGCGACATCAGGACAGCGAGATTCTTGCCGGATTGGTCGTTGCCGACAAACAGAGAGGTGTCTCTGCCGTGCGCGACCACTCTCAAGGCCCGCTCCGAGGCATTGTTGTCCAGGGGGACCTTGGGGTTACCCAGGAAGAGTTCCAGGTGCGCCCACTGGTTGAGCATGTACGCGACAGCCTTGCCGGCTTTGCTCTCGGGTAGCTGTTCGTCTTTCTGTATCAGCAGCCAGGTCTTGAGCTTGTCCATCGCCGGCCGGCTCTCGGTGCGCCGCAGTTCGGCGTGCGCGGCGGTGCCGACGATCCCCGAGTTCCTTGGCTTTGTGCTCGACCTTGTACACGTCGAGGATCAGGTCCAGGCCGACCTGCATCTCGGGCGCCGACGGCTTGGCGTCGAATACGCCCCTGCGGCCATGGGACATGCAGCCACCGCGGTCGCGGCCCTCAGGCGTGGTGACCGCGTTGTAGCCGGTGTAGGCGTCGACCACCAGCGTGCCCTCGCTCGCGCCCAGCACCTTGAGCGGTGTCTGGCCGCTGCGGCTGGGGCTGAAGACGTACACGACAAGCTCGCCGGCCAGAAACACCCACATCCAGGCGCGACGCGTCTTGACCTTCTCGAGCACCTCGACCCGCGTCTCGTCGGCCAGCACCAGGTCGTGCGTTCGCACCTGCGCGACCATGAGCTCGTACAGCCGCACCAGCAGTTCTGCGCCGCAGTGGAACAGGTCGTTGAGCGTCTTGGCCGAGATCGGCACGCCCATGCGCTTGAGCTGCTTTGCGTACCGCTCGATGGCGACCGCATCGATGCACCTGGCGGCGATCAGCGATGCGGCCAGACGCGGGCCGTACTGCACCTTCTCGCCGATCCGTGGCGGTGGCGGAGCGCACACGATGCAGTGCCCGCACTCGCAGCGCACCTGCGGCTGGAGGTAGCGATGCCGCACGACACGCGCCGGCACCAGCTCGATGGTGTACGACACCTTGGGCGGCAGCGGGTGATGCGGTACGTCGCCGCACAGTTCGCACACCGGCAGCTCGGTCGGCAGCGCCTGCACGATGTCGATGACCGGCAGGTCGTCCTTCCACTTGCGACCGTCTTCGCGCTTCTTGCGCAGCCCTTCCGGGTCGAGAGGCAGGATGTCGCCCCGCTTGCGCAGCGCGTCGTCGGGCCGCGGCAGCTTCTCGGACTTCTTGCCGTACAGGCGGCGCTTGAGCGCCTCGACCTCCTCTTGCTGCGCGGCAAACTGCTTCTTGAGGTCGGCAAGCTGCGTCTGCAGCTCGACCGTCGCCTGTTGCCATTCGCACTGGTGGGAGGGAACCGGCTCGCTCATGCCCCGCTGTAGATCACTTTTGCAGCGTCTTGTCGATCTTTTCGACCGGGCGATCTGTAAGTGATCTCGGCGGTTGATAAAGCTCCTGGCGCCGGACGTGCCGCAGGTCGATGCCGGTCAGCAGCATGGCCAGGTCGACCGCCGCCAGTCGTACCGAGGTCTGCCCCGGCTCGACCTTGGGCAGCTTGAAGGTGCCCTTCTCCAGCCGCTTGCAGTACAGGCACAGGCCACCGTCGGCGAAGAACAGGATCTTCAGCCTCGTGCGATTCCGCGACATGAAGATGAAGAGATGGCCACTCAACGGGCTCTCGTCGCAGCGCCGGCGGACCTCGGCGTACAGCCCGTCGTAGCCGCGGCGCATGTCGCATGGCTGCGGGCACAGGTAGATACGGCACGACGGCGGCAGCATCAGCATCGGGCTGCCGCACGAGCGATGGCCGCGACCACGGCGCCGACGTAGTCCACGTCGGTCCCGACAGCGATGCGCAGCTCTGCCGGACCGACCAGAGCGGTCAGCGTCGCGGGCTCGACCATGCTCAACGGGACTTCGACCCGCAGCAGCGCCAGGGACGGCGATTGCGGCGACGACAGGCGCCGCAGCCTCGTGCGCCACCACCGCAGTGTCGACTCATGTACGCCCCGATCCGCCGAGTACCGGGCCGCCCTCAGCCCAGACCTCTCCCAGTCTGCCACCGTCGCCGTCCACCAAGCCCTGTCGTGCCGCTCTCGCATGAACCTACCCGCCTGGCGCCTGTGAACGTGGCGCTCGTGGCGGCGAGCTTCGGTCAGGATCCGCTGGCTTGGCAGGCGGTCATGTTCGGGGGGTTACGGACAACAGACCTGGTCGCGGAGCTACGGCAAGGCCGGCAGCGGGCAGTTCGTCGGCGTGGCAGCGAGCCCGGACGGCTGGTTCGTCGGGGGTCGATCCGAGGTCAGCGGCACTGGTTGGGCGAGCGAGGTCTTGTTGCGCGTGGACGCTGCCGGCAACCCATCGTGTCCCTGAGGGGAAGCGGGCGCGGGCCAGCAGTCGAGCGGATGCTCGGTCCCGTCACGAGGACGCCGCTGGGCTCGGGAGGGACAGCGCGGGGCGCGGAGAGCAGCGCCGACCACCTCTTGAAGCACCAAAGGACACCCATGGTCCAGTCCTCCATCGAATGGACCGACAGCACCTGGAACCCGGTCACCGGCTGAGACAAGGTCAGCCCCGGCTGCAAGCACTGCTGCGCCGAGGTGATGACGCGCCGGCTGCACGGCGGCCGTAGCCGAGCAGACAACGCTTGATGAAACGGGCACTGGGGCACTCGCGTCGTTCCTGTGCATTGGCCGCGGCGGGCACGGTCGCAAGCCTCGCAATCTCGTCCTGTGCGCACGAGCCCGCCACCGTGGCCGCGCCGATGGCACCGGCGGCCCCGGTCCAGGAACCGGACGAACACATTCCACCCGCGCATCTCGATCCCGAGACGGATCCCACGACGCGTCTGGCGCACGAGAAACTGCGCGCTGCGGCGGCCCTGATGGGGCGTCTGCTGCTGTCCCTCGAGCGGCAGGATCCCCAACTGGCGGACGCGCTTCTCGCGCCACGTCGCCCGATGCGGCAGATCCGCACCCGGCCTCAGCGTCGCGGACGTGCACTTCACCCAGCCAACTCCGGCAAGATCGCCTCGATCTGTGCCACCAACGCCGGCAGGTCCTGTTCCGCCATTTGCCACACGATGCCCAGGTCGACGGCGTCGTAGTCGTGCACCAGGACGTTGCGCATCCCGGTCATCTCCCGCCATGGCAGCGGCCAGCGCGCCTGTCCGGCGTCCGACACGCGGTTGGCCGCCTCGCCGATCAGGATGGCCTTGTGCAGCAACGCCGAGGTCAGGACGTCATCCTCCTCGACATCCCGCAACGTGAATCGCGTTCGCATGGCCATGATTTCGCAGGCCGAACGGTGGATGTCCGCAAGCGAAGCGAGGTCACGCTCCATGCAGGACCTCGGCCGAGCCCAGGATCGCGTCCCGGCGGAACCGATTGCGGCTGCGCTCGACGGCAGGGCGGGTCAACAAGTCGACGGGACGCCCGAACAGGGCCTGCATGTCGGCCTTGCAGCGCACGAAGTCGAACAGACTCCACGTGGCGTCCGGCGCGAACGTGACGAGCACATCGACGTCGCTGTCAGGACCAAAGTCGTCGCGGATGACCGAGCCGAACAGCTCCAGCCGCTCGATCTTCCAGCGCGCGCACAACTCATCCAGTTGCTTCTGGTCGATGGCCACGTGGGAGGACATGGACGACTCCGGGGCGATGGGCGTTCACGGCGATGCGCGACAGGGCGGCGCCGGGTCAGGATAGAGGCCTTGGCCGGGTCCGGCAACTTCCGGGTCCCCAGGTCTCCCTTCACTCTCCCCCAGAAGGCCTGCAGTTCGCGCCCGCCCCGCGTCTGCGGCAGATAGACGTCGAGGCGTTGCTGGTAGACGCGATCGGCCGGATCGGTCGGCAACTCGCGCGGCACCTGCCGGGTGAGGACGAGGACGATCGCGACCGTCTCGCCGAGCGGGA
>CAJBNH010000149.1 GCA_903955385.1 uncultured Myxococcales bacterium
ACAGCAGCGCCTGCCAGTGCTGCAGGTACATGTCGAACGAACGCTTGAAGATCACATCGATGCCGTCGACCGACACACCGCCAGAGGTGGAGGGGCGCTGCTGACTCGACTGCTGCTGGTACGCCTGCTGCGGAGCCTGCGCGTAGGTCGGCGGCGCTTGATAGGCGGGCGGCTGCGGCTGGGCTGGCGGGGGCTGGTACGCGGGTGGAGGCGGTGGAGGCGGAGGCGTTGCGCCCGGCCAGTCCTGCGCAAGCTCGGCCATCGTACCGGCGCTGGTCCACTGCGCGGTCTCATCCTGATAGACGTAGTCTTCGCGCTTGAGTTGACCGGCGCGTGCCTGCTCGCGCAGTTGATCGACCGTGACGCCAACCGACTGGCCGTCCCGGTGGATGTAGTAGCCCATCTCGACCTCCTGAAGTGCATCGCATCCGCCAAGCCGTGGTTTGTCCCGGATGCCGACTGGATTGTGCGAACCTGCGAGGTCGTACCGGGAGTCGCGCTTGGGCGCAAGCCCCCAGCCCCCCAAAGGTCCGCAGAGACGCCGAACCTTCACGCAAGAACAGTTTCTGCAACGCGGGGAAGCAGGTATCGTGCGTCGTCCGGTCGCCCTCGTCGGCGACGTTCTGCCGACAGTGTCCCGCCCTGCCCGCCCCGAGGTTGCATGTCCCCCAACTGGTCGCTGATGCGCGAGACGCTGTTGCTGAGGGCCTACGCGCTGCCCCGCATTCCGATGATCACCCTGCTGAGCCCGACCGTGGTGGCGCTGGACGACCAGCACGCGGTTGTGCGGATCCCGCTGACCTGGCGGTCGAAGAATCACCTGGGCTCGATGTATTTCGGCGCGTTGAGCGTGGGGGCCGACTGCACCGGCGGCCTGCTGGCGATGCAGGAGATGCGGCGCCGACCCGAAAAGATCGCGCTTGTGTTCAAGGACTTTCACGCCAACTTCTTGAAGCGGGCCGATGGCGACGTGCACTTCACTTGCCGTCAAGGCCCCGAGATCCGCGAGCTGGTACAACGCGCCGCGGACACGGGCGAGCGGGTCGAACTGCCGATGGACATCGTCGCGACCGTGCCCGGGAAGTACGGCGACGAACCGGTGGCGAAGTTCGTGCTGACGCTGTCGCTGAAGCGGCGCTGACGGCCCTTGCATGAACCGAATCGGCGCGAAGTGGCTCGCACCTTGGACCGGATTCGCGTCCGACCTTTCCCACACCCGGACTCGCCCACCATGAAGCTCTCCCGTACGACCGTCTTTGCCCCGATTCCCGACCGTGACGACGTCCTGTTGGTTCAGCCGCTGACCGCACAAGTCGCTATTCTGGAAGCGGAAGCTGCGGCTGCGCTGCGCGAGGTCGAGAGCGGCGCCGCCCTGCCCGCCTCGCTGGACCTCGACGTGCTGCGGCAGGCGGGCTTTGTGGTGGACGGCCCGGGGCAGGACAAGGCGATGATGGCCGAGGCGTATGCCGATTTTCGCGAGGAGCAGCACAAGACGCCCACGCAGCTGATCGTGGTCCCCACTTTTGCTTGCAATTTCAAGTGCACCTACTGCTACCAGGAGCCGTTCGACCCCGACCAGGGGCGTCTTGTGTCGCCTGAAGTCATCGACGCCTTCTTCGCCTGGCTGGACCGCTTCCACGGCGCAGACGACCCCAAGCCCTACGTGACGCTGTTCGGCGGCGAGCCCTTGGTCGACACGCCGACCCACCACGACCGGTTGCGGCGCTACATGGATGGTGTGGCGGCGCGCGGACTGAAGCTGGCGGCGGTGACCAACGGCTACGATCTGGCTGCTTTTGCCGACGAATTGGCCGCGGGTCCGGTGCGCGAGGTGCAGGTGACGCTCGACGGTCCTGAGGCGGTGCACGACCTGCGTCGCGTCCACGCGTCCGGTCGCGGCACCTTCCACCGCGTCGTCGCCGGCATCCAGTCGCTGGTCGACCGAGGCGTGCCCGTGAACCTGCGCGTGGTGGCGGACCGCCAGAATCTGGCCGCCCTGCCCGAGCTGGCGCGTTTGTGCGACGACAAGGGCTGGCTGGATCTGCCGCAAGAGCGATTCAAGACGCAAATCGGCAGGAACTACGAGCTGTTCGGCTGTGCCAGTCGACAACGGCGCGAGGAACTCTTGGACCGCGCCGGGCTGTGGCGTTCTTTCGTCGAGCTGTCGGAAGTCCACCCGCTGTTGCGCAAGTTTCACTCGCCGCGCTTTCACGGCATCGGCCACCTGGCCGCCACCGGCGAGTTCCCGATGGCCAATTTCGACGCCTGCCCGGCCGGCAAGAAAGAGTGGGCGTTCGCTCCCGACGGCAGCGTCTACGGCTGCACGGCCACCGTGGGCAACGAGAAGTATCGTTTCGGCAAGTTCTATCCCGAAGTGGTGCGCGACGACGACGCCACGGCCGACTGGGAGATGCGCAGCATCCTGACCATCCCCGAGTGCAAGTCCTGCGCGCACGCCACCATCTGCGGCGGCGGCTGCGGGGCCATCGCTTCGGACCGCAACGGCACCCCCCTGTCGCCCGACTGCCGACCGGTGCCCGAGGTCATGGGGTTGGGTGTCCGCTACTACGGATTGTGAGGGTGTGGGGCCGCGACGAAGTGGAAGTCCCCGTCGCGCTTGCAGATCCGGGACCTGACGGTCAGGCGACCGCCACCCGCATCCCCGAGTCCTTCACGAACTTCTGCGCCGCCAACGCTGCGATCGTCCCGTCGGCCACGGCCGTCGTGATCTGCCGGTAGCGCTTCACCCGGATGTCGCCCGCGGCAAACACGCCGGGAATCGTCGTGGCCATCGACTCGTCGGTGGGCACGTAGCCGCCGGGAGCCAGCTCGACCAGCCCGTCCAGCAGGTCGGTGCGCGGCTTCATGCCGATGAAGATGAACACGCCGTCGGTCTTCAGGTCTTCAGTCTGGCCGCTCTTCAGGTTCTGGACGCGCACCGCCTCGATCTGCCCCTCACCCAGGAAGGCGCGCGGCTCGGTGCTCCAGAGGACCTTGATCTTGGGGTGCGTCAGCGCCTCGTGCGCCGTCGTCGGCTCGGCCTGGAACTCGTCGAACTGGTGCAGAATCGTCACGGAGTTGGCGAACTGCGTCAGGAACAGCGCTTCCTCCACTGCAGAATTGCCGCCGCCGATGACGTGGATGTCCTTGCCGTCGAAGTACGCGCCGTCACAGGTCGCGCAGTAGGACAACCCCTTGCCGCGCAAGTTGTCTTCGCCGGGGATCCCCAGTGGTCGTGGCTTGGCGCCGGTCGACAGGATCACCGCCGGGGCCGTCACGACTTCTTCCTCGTCCAGCTCGAATCGCTTCAGCGGACTGGTCAGGTCAAAAGACGTGATCTCGATGGCGCGGGCGATACGCGTCCCGAACCTCTCGGCTTGCAGAGCGAAATTCATCGCGAGGTCAGTGCCTTTGATGTCCTCCGGAAAGCCGGGATAGTTCGAGACCTTGTGCGTCGTCTTGACCTGGCCGCCGGGCATGCCCTCGTCCAGCACCAGGGTCTTCAACCGTGCTCGCGACGTATAGATCGCGGCCGTCAGTCCAGCAGGACCGGCGCCGACCACGATCACGTCATAGGCATTCGTCTTCATGGGGGGATTCTCCTGCGGCACCGCGTGCGGCGACCGGTTCAGCTGACCAGGGCTTCCACCGCGCGCTTGATGGCGCTGCGCTGGATGTCGCCCGCGAGACGCTCACCCAACTCCTTGCCGCCCTTGAAGAAGACCAGCGTGGGACTGCCCGTCACGTTCAGGCGGACCGCCAGCTCACGACTGGCCTGACGGTGCACCTTCACGAACTTCACCTGGCCAGCGAACTGGTCGGCCACCGCGTCGAACTTGGGCGCCAGCGCCTCGCACGGCGGGCACTCGGTCGAGTAGAAATCGAGCACGACCGGGGTGTTGGCTCCCAGCACCTCGGCATCGAACTGGTCCATGGTGATCTCGGAAACGTGTGCGCTCATGACGGACTCCTTGCAGACGGACGGGTACGGTGGTCGACCTGCCGACTGTGGCAAGTGACCATGGGGTAACGAGAAAATCTGGTTGCGGCAGTTGGAACAGGGTTGCGTCGGTCCGGCCCGCAAGCGAACCGGACCGGCGCTTCCCCAACTTCGAGCTAGTCGTGGCAGCCGGCGACAAGGCGCGAGGCCTTGGCGCAGCACTGCGCGGTCTTCTCGGGCGTGCAGCACGCCTTGCGGACTCGGGTCAGCAGCTTCATGTCACTCCTTGCTCAACCGGCCGGAGAAAGAGCTCTCCGGCACACTGGAATTCCGTGGGCGGCTACTTCACGCCGCGAAGCGTCAGGCTGCGCACCAGCACGCCTCCCTTCTCATACGGTTCCGAGCGGTCCAACACCTGCACCAGCTCAAACCCGCCCGCCGTCACGGCCTGCAGGTACTCCGGCTCAGGGATCGCTCCACCGTAGCATGCCGCCCAAGCCGCGGGGTCCCGGCGCACCTCTTCGGGCAGCTCGGCGTCGGCGATGACGTCGGACACCACGAAGCGTCCGCCTGGCTTCAGGACTCGCCACATCTCGCGATAGACGGCCTGCTTGTCGGGCGCGTGGTTGATCGTGCAGTTCGAGATCAGGACATGGGCCGATTCGTCAGGCAGGTCAAGCGCTGCGAGATCGCTCTGCACGAATCGCACGTTCTCCAAGAATGCCGGCGTCGCCTTCAGCGCTTGGGCGATCATTGCGGAGTTCTGATCGATGCCGATCGCCTGCCCCGTCTCGCCCACTCGACCCGCCGCGCGGATGACGTCCTGGCCACGGCCGCAGCCGAGATCGACCAAGGTCTCGCCCTCTTCGACATTCGCCAGGTCCAGCGCCGCGCCGCAAGACAGCGAGCAGCACGACGTCGACAGCGCGGCGTAGCGGACTTCCACGGCCTGCCGCAGGGCGTCCAGAGCAGGCAGGGGAGTCGTCGTCATCGGGAGGCCTCGCACGTTCGGCGCCATCTGTCACCGCCTGTCAGAGCCCCTTCGTGGCGGAAGGATTCACTGCGGCACGTCGCGCCCCTCACCGAAGCCCAGCACCCAGAAGCGCGGGGCGTCTTTCCCCTTCGCGTCCAGAGCCTTGTGCAGCTCCACCACCGGCTCGTCCTGTCCATCGTCGGCCAGTTTGAAAGTGCCAAAGTGGATGGCGACCGCCGTGCGCGCCCCCGTCAGCAGCTGTGCCTCCACCGCCTCTGCGGGCGAGACGTGCACGCGAGACATGAACCAGGTGGGACGAAACGCGCCGATGGGCAGCAGGGCAAGTCGCAATGGCGCGAATTTCTGGCCGATCTGTTGGAAGTGCGGCCCCATGCCCGTGTCACCCGCGAAGTACACCGCACCTGCCGGTGACTGCACCACGAAGCCGACCCACAGCACCTTGTCGCGGTCTTGCGTGCCCCGTCCCGAGAAGTGGCGCGCCGGCACGGCCGTCACGCGCACCTGCGGCGTCAGGTCGGCGCCCTGCCACCAGTCCAGATCGACCGTGGCAGGCATGCCCTTGGCCTCGAACCACGCGGACATCCCCAACCCGGAGTAGATCTTCGGTTTGTCTCGCTCGACCAGCCGCCGAATCGTCGCCTCGTCCAGGTGGTCGTAGTGGTTGTGGCTCAGCAATACCGCGTCGATCTTGGGCACGTCTTCGAACCGCAGGCCCGGCGGTCGCTGGCGCTCGGGCCCCACCCACGAGAACGGGCTGACGCGGTCGGACCACACCGGGTCGGTCAGCAGGTTCAAGCCGTCCACCTGCACCAGCACCGTGGCGTGGTTCACGAACGTCACGCGCAGCTCACCGGCGCCCACGCGCGCGGGCGGCAGCGGACCGAAAGGCGCATCGGTCACGGCCTTCCACGGCCCGGGGTCGCGGCTGACCATCCACTTGACCATCGAGCCAAAGCCCGCGTGCTCCGTCTCTCCCTCGTTGCGAAACCGCTCACCGTCGAAGTGGTCCGTCGTCGGACCGCGCCACACCGGGGCCGACAGCGAGCAGCCCACCAGATTCGCCACGACCAGCAGCACCACCACCGACGCAACCATCGCACCGACGATCATCCGAACTCCTCGTGGCTTGGGCTGCTCCATGGGGGGCAGCATGGGGGATCGAAACCGCATCGGCAACGCTCGCATCTGTTCCGTTCCCACCTGTTGTGCTACCACTTCGCCCACAATCCGCCCAAGCGGTTCGATGAGGTCGCGATGGTTCCGATGCGCCTGTCCTCCGTGATTCTGGTGATGTCGAGCGTGTCTGCCGGTCTGCTGGGCGTTGCGCTCGCAGGCTGCGGTGCTGCAGCCGTGCAGACCGCGCCGGACCTGCCGATCAGCAAGGTCGTGCTTTACCAGAACGGCGTCGGCTATTTCGAGCGGCGTGGAACGGTCAAGGGCGAGGCGGTCGAGCTGCGGGTGCGCCCCGACCAGATCAACGACGTGCTGAAGTCCCTGTCCGTTCTGGACTTGTCGGGCGGCGTGCCGTCGTCTGTGTCGCTGCCGGTCGAGCGGTCGGGTGACAGTCTGGCCGCCGAGCTGCCGCCCCAGGTCCGCAATGCCACGGGGATGACGGCGTTGCTGCCGGTGCTGCGCGGCGCGCAAATCGAGGTCGAGACGGCCGACGGCACGTTTGCCGGGCGCGTGGTGGGCGTCGAGATGAGCAACCGCCCCAACGACAAGGGCGAACAGCAGCCGACCGCGATGCTGACCCTGATGGACGGCGAGGACGAGCTGGTGACGACTCCGGTGGCCGGCGTCCAGCGCGTGACCATCGGCGACCGGACGCTGTCGGTGGGTCTGCAGCAGTCGCTCGAGATCTCGCGGTCCGACGGCGCGTGGAAGCCGGTGACGCTGACGATCCGCCTGGCGGGCGACTCGTCGCACGACCTGATCGTGTCCTACATTCATGAGGTTCCGATCTGGCGGCCGGCCTATCGCGCTTGGGTCGAGTCCGGCAAGGGCGTGCAGCTGCAGGGTTGGGCCATCGTCGACAACGTCAGCGGCGAGCCTTGGACGGACGTGAACCTGACGCTGGTCGTCGGCTCGCCCCTGTCGTTCCGGTACGACCTGCACACCCCGCACCACGTCACGCGCCCGGACCTGACCTCTCGCCTGCCCACCACCGCCGATGCGCCGCCTGAGCCCGACGTGGGCTACGAGATGGCCCCGCCGTCGCCGCCGCCCATGGCCGAAGCGTCTGGCGCGTACGACGACATGAAGGAGGAAGCGCCGTCTGCCGCGTACCGGTCGAAGAAGTCCGGCGCCCCCAGTCCGCCGCGGTCGATGCCCAAGCCTTCCGCCGGACCTTCGTATGACCGCCAGCAGGTGGCCGAGGAATCCCAGAAGCGCGACGCCATGATCCGCTCGGCGCAGGCGTTGGTCACGGGCAAGGAGGTCGGCGCGCTGTACACCTACGAGGCCACCACGCCCATCACCGTTCCCGATCGCTCGGCGGCGTTGGTCAACATCGTGTCGCGCAAGGTCGATGGCCAGGACGTATTCCTGTTCCGCGAGCCGACGTCGGGGGCCGCCCCGTTCCGCGCGGTGCTGTTGCGCAACGGCAAGGACAGCGCCCTGGAAGGCGGTCCCATCACGCTGTATGTCGACGGCACATTCGCAGGTGAGGGCTTCATCGGTCGCGTCGGCAAGGACGAGACGGCCTTCATCCCCTACGCCCGCGAAGGCGGGTTCGCCGTGAACATCCAGACCGAGTCGCGCACCGACGAGCTGCGTTTGGTCAAGGTCGTGGACGGCCGCATCACCATTCAGGGCAAGCGGGTCTACACGCGCACGGTCGCCATCGACTCGAACCGGGACCAAGAGTCGGTCGCGTACGTCAAGCTGGGCCTGACCGGCGGCATGACGATGCAGGACCCGCCCAAGGACATCGTGAAGTCAGGCGGAGAGATCTACCTGCCGGTGCGCATCAAGGCCAAGTCCAAGGGTGAGGCGAAGTTGGTCGAGTCGACGCCGGTCGAGTTCGTCGAAGCCGGCCTGACGCCGACGGTGGTCACGGCCTTCCGCTACTTCCTGCAAAACGCCAAGCCCGAAGACGCGATCGCCGGCCCGGTCCGCGAGCTGATGGCCATCTACGACGAGGTCGCGCGCATTCAGGCCGACTCGCAGAGCCTGCGCGAACAGCGGGAGATCCTCGAGCGTGAGGCCCAGCGCATCCAGTCCAACCTGGACGCCCTGCCCGACGCGGTGGTCGCCGCGGCCCTGCGCAAGCAGCTGTTGACCCAGCTGGAGGGCGTCAGCAAGAAGGCGGCCGACGTGGCCAAGCGTCTGGTCGAGAACGAGGTCAAGCTCGCAGCCCTGCAAGAGAAGACGGTCGTGCTGCTGCGCCAGATCGAGCTGAAGTAGCCGCCGCACTGCCCCACATTCAGGAGTCCACGTGCGCATCCTGTACGGCGTCGTCGGCGAGGGCATGGGCCATGCCACCCGTTCCCGCGTGGTCATCGAGCACCTGCTTCAGGCCGGCCACATGGTCGAGATCATGGTCAGCGGTCGCGCCTACGACATGCTGCGCAAGCACTTCGACGGCGTGCACGAGATCCACGGCTGGCACCTGATCTACGAGGACAACGCCGTCCGCAAGACCAAGACGGCGTGGTCCAATCTGGTCGGACTGGGCGACGGCGTGCCACAGAACATCGCTGCGTACTTCGAGTTGCTGGACGAGTACCGGCCCGAGCTCGTGGTGTCGGACTTCGAGTCGTGGAGCTACCTCTACGCCAAGATGCAGCGCGTGCCCGTGATCAGCATCGACAACATGCAGATCCTCAACCGCTGTTTCCACGACAACGACGTGCTGCAAGGGGCGATGCCCGAGTTCCTGCTGGCCAAGAGCATCGTGAAGGCCAAGCTGCCTGGCGCGCACCACTATGTGATCACGACGTTCTTTCACCCGCCGGTGCGCAAAGAGCGCACGACGCTGGTGCCGCCCATCCTGCGCCCCGAGGTGCTGGCGGCGCGACCGACGCAGGGCGAACACGTCCTGGTCTACCAGTCGGGCGAGCACGCCGAGAGTCTGGCGAACGTGCTCAAGTCCTTCCCGCAGCAGGCGTTTCTGGTCTATGGCATGCGGCGTGGCATTCAGACGGAGGAAGTGGACGGCAACCTGCGCCACCAACCGTTCTCGGAAACGCGCTTCGTCGAGCACCTGGCCTCGGCGCGGGCGGTGGTGGCGGGGGGCGGCTTCTCATTGCTCAGCGAGTGCGTGTACTTGCACAAGCCCGTGCTCAGCGTGCCGCTGGAGGGCCAGTTCGAGCAGGTGCTGAACGCGCGCTACCTGCAGAAGCTGGGCTGGGGGCTGTGTCGGCTGGAGGTCACGCGCGACGACGTGCAGGAGCTGCTCGATCGCTCTGCGGAATTCACCGAAGCGCTTGCGGTGTGGCAGCAAGACGGCAACCAGCGGCTGTTCCAAGTGGTCGACGACTTGATCGCGGGGCTGGCGGGCGACGGCGGGTGACCGCGCGCTCGCAGAATTCGGCTACCCCTTGACCACAAAGCTCAACATGCGCCCGGGCACCAGGATCACCTTGAGGATCTGCTGGCCCTCCGTGTAGCGCTTCACCGATTCGTTCTGCAGCGCCAGCGCCTCCAGCGTCTCGCGGTCGGCATCGCGGGGCACGACCAGCTTCGCGCGCAGCTTGCCGTTGACCTGCACGGGCAGCTCGACCGTGTCGTCGATGCACAGCGCGGGGTCGAACGTCGGCCACGGCACCTGACTGACCGACGGCGCGTGGCCCAGACGCTCCCACAGCTCTTCGGCCAGGTGCGGCGCATACGGGGCCACGAGAATCACGAACGTCTCGATGGCCTTGCGCGGCAGGGCTTCCATGCGCGACAGGTCGTTCAGCATTCCCATCATCGCTGCGATGGCGGTGTTGAAGCGCAGGCCGTCGGTGTCTTCCGTCACCTTCTTGACCAGCTTGTGCATCCCGCGCTCAAGGGCTGCGTCGGCGGCGGTGTCCACGATGGGCTTGTCGAACAGGCCCCACACCCGGGTAATGAACCGCTTGGTGCCTTGAATGCCGTTGCTCTGCCAGGGCTTCACCTGCTCCAGCGGCCCCATGAACATCTCGTACAGGCGGAAGGCATCCGCACCGTGCGCCGCAAGAATCGAGTCGGGGTTGATCACGTTGCCGCGAGATTTCGACATCTTCTCGCCATCTTCGCCCAGGATCATGCCCTGATTGATCAGACGCTTGAAGGGCTCGGGGGTCGTCACCACACCGCAGTCGTACAGCACCTTGTGCCAGAAGCGGGCGTACAGCAGGTGCAGGACCGCGTGCTCGGCGCCACCGACGTACAGGTCGACGGGCAGCCAGTGCGCGATCGCCTCCTTCGACGCCGGCGCCTGGTCGTTGTGCGGGTCCAGATAGCGCAGGTAGTACCAGCACGACCCCGCCCACTGCGGCATCGTGTTCGTCTCGCGCGCGAACCAGCGGCCATCCTTGCGGAAGAAGCGCCAGTCGAGGCAGCGCGCCAGCGGCGGCTCGGCATCGCCGGTGGGCTGGAAGTCGGCCGTGTCGGGCAGCACCAGCGGAAGCTCGCTGGCATCCACCGGAATCGGCGTTTCGTAGTGGACCACGTGCGGATCGCGCTTGGGGTCGAAGTCGGCGGCCGACGCGTCGACCGGGCTGACCGCGTAGGTGATCGGGATCGGCTCGCCCCAGTACCGTTGGCGCGAGAACACCCAGTCGCGCAGTTTGTAGTTCACCCGCGCCTGACCCAGCCCGCGCTCGAGCAGCCAGGAGGTGATGCGCTTCTTGAACTCTGGGGTCGCAAGTCCGCTGAACTCGCCAGAATTGATCGCAAAGCCATCCTCTGTCGTCGCCTCGGTCTGCGGCGTTGTCGCGGGTTGTCCGTCGGCCGACAGCACCGCGACGATGGGCAGGCCGAACGTCTTGGCGAAGGCAAAGTCGCGCTCGTCGTGCGCCGGCACCGCCATGATCGCGCCGGTGCCATAGCCGCCCAGCACGTAGTCGGCGGTCCAGATCGGAATCGCCTTGCCATTCACAGGGTTGATCGCGTTCCGGCCGGTGAAGACGCCCGTCTTTTCCTTGTTGGCGTCCTGGCGGTCGCGGTCGCTGCGGCGGCGAGCGCCCTCGACGTACGTCTGCACGGCCTCGCGCTGTGCGTCGGTGCACAATCGGTCCAGCAACGCGTGCTCGGGCGCCACGACCATGTACGTCGCGCCGAACAGGGTGTCGGGACGCGTGGTGTAGACGCGCAGCTTGCCGTCGATGCCACTGCCCGCCTCGATCTCGAAGTCGACTTCGGCGCCCTCGGACCGGCCGATCCAGTTGCGCTGCATCGCCTGGATGCCCTCGGGCCAGTCCAGGTCGTCGATGCCCGACAGCAACTCGTCCGCGTACGCGGTGATCTTCAGCATCCACTGCCGCATCGGCCGCCGCTCGACCGGGTGCCCGCCGCGCTCAGACTTGCCGTCAATCACCTCTTCGTTCGCCAGCACCGTGCCCAAGGCGGGACACCAATTCACAGGAATTTCGGACTGATAGGCCAGACCACGCTCGAACAGCTTCAGGAAGATCCACTGCGTCCACTTGTAGTAGCCCGGGTCGGTGGTATCGACCTCACGGTCCCAGTCGTAGGAGAAGCCCAAGCTGCGGATCTGGCGACGGAAGTTGTCGACGTTACGGGCGGTTGTGACGGTCGGGTGCGTGCCGGTCTGGATCGCGTATTGCTCTGCGGGCAGGCCAAACGCATCCCAGCCCATCGGGTGCAACACGCTGCAGCCGCGCGAGCGCAGAAAGCGGCAGTAGATGTCGGTGGCGGTATAGCCCTCCGGGTGGCCGACGTGCAGCCCGGCGCCCGACGGATACGGAAACATGTCGAGGACATAGACCTTCTTCTTGCTGGGGTCGATGTCGGCGCGGAACGGCTTGTGCTCCAGCCACCACGCCTGCCAGCGGGCCTCGATGCGGGCGAAGTCATAACGGTCGCGGCGGCCCTCGCCATCGACGTCGCCGTCGTCCTGACCGTTGGGGATCTGAGGAGCATTCGGGTCGGCGGTCATGTCGGTGTCCGTGGGGAAAGAGGAGGTTGCGCGGGGTCTTGTGCCTGCCGGTGGCGCGTCTGGCAAGCCGAAAGGTCTCAACCGGGCAGGAGCACAAACTCAGCTGGCTCGACCGCCGCACGCGGATGCAGCTCGAGTCGGCCGTCGGTCGCGGTCAGGATCACGTCGGCGCCGGGCTGCAGTGCGCCGTCCAGGATCCGCTCGGTCACGAACGCCTCGACGACGTCTTCGATCCGCGCACGCAACGGCCGCACGCCCAGCGAGGGATCCATGCCGGGCCCCATCACCAGATCCACGACCGTCTCGTCCGCGTGGTAGCGGATCATCCGCGCCTCATACAATCGGCGGGCGCTCAGCTCGAGCTGCCGCTGCACCACCTGCCTGCCCGCGTGCAGCGACAGCGGGTGAAAGACGATGGTCTCGTCGATGCGGGTCCACAGATCGGCGGGCAGGGCCTTGCGAGCGCGGTCCAGCACGGCCTGATCGACCGGCTCGGCCCCCGGCCCCTCAGGAATCGGCGCATCGACGCGGCCAAAACCGATGGACCGTCGAGCATTGGGCGCGGCCAGCAGCTCTGCCCCCTGATTCGACGTCATCGCCAGAATGCAGTTGCGCACATCCACGACCTGCCCGTGGTTGTCGGTCACCCGCCCGGCGTCCAGCAATTGCAGCAGCAGCGCAAGGACTTCCGGCGCCGCACGATCGACCTCGTCGAACAGCAGCACACGGTACGGCCGCTTCTGCAGGGCCTGGGCCAGCAACCCGGCCTGCGCGTGCCCCACATAGCCCGGCGGCGAGCCGATCAGCCGCGCGATGCTGTGCGACTCGGTGTATTCGTTCATGTCGAAGCGAACCAGCGCGTCGTCCACCACGAACAGTGCCTGCGCCAGCGCCCGCCCCGTCTCAGTCTTGCCCACACCCGGCGCGCCGACGAACAGGAACGAGGCAAGCGGCCGGTCGCCACTGAACCCCGCGTAGTTCCTCTGGATCCTCCGTGCGACCCGCTGCATCGCCGCGTCGTGCCCGACGATCCGCGCCTGCAGGTCGACGGCCAGGTCGCGGATCCGCCCGCGCTCGTCCGCCGCCAATCGCTCCATCGGCACCGCGGTCAGCACGTGCACCGCCCGCGCGATGTCGTCCGCCTGCACCACCTGCCGCCCCGCTCGCCGTGTCTGCGCGCCCGCTCGGTCCAGCACGGCAATCGCCTTGTCGGGCAGGCAGCGGTCGTTGATGAAGCGCTTG
Source organism: uncultured Myxococcales bacterium (assembly GCA_903955385.1). GTDB lineage: Bacteria > Myxococcota_A > UBA9042 > UBA9042 > UBA9042 > CAJBNH01. Next base: position 13,264 of record CAJBNH010000149.1, read on the forward strand.
GACAGGTGCACGGCCGACGTGATGGCGTCATGGCTGTAGCAGACTTGGTGATGCTTGGCGTACAAGGGCGCGACACCACTGAGGATCGCGATGGCCTCCGGCACCGTCGGCTCGGGGACCTCGACCACCTGGAAGCGGCGCTCCATGGCCGGGTCCTTCTCGATGTGCCGCTCGTATTCGGCCTTGGTGGTGGCGCCGATCAGGGGAAAGCGCCCGCGCGACAAGGCGCTTTTCAAGTCGTTCGCCGCGTCCAGCGGACCGTCGCCCGTGCCGGCGCCCATGATCGTGTGGATCTCGTCCATGAAGACGATCACCTGCCCGGCGCCCGCTGCCACCTCGTCGCGAAGTTTGCGCATCCGCTCGGAAAACGCGCCGCGCAGCGACGTGCCCGCCAGCAGCGCCGACGTCTGGATCTCGACGATCACCGCCGACCCCAGCTTGCCGTACGTCTCGACGTTGCCCGCCAGCCGCAGCGCCAACCCCTCGACGATCGCGGTCTTGCCCACGCCCGCCTCGCCGATCAGGCACGGGTTGTTCACCTGCTTCATCAACAGGATGTCGATCACGGCGTCGACCAGATTCTCGCGCCCAATCAGCGGGTCGATCTCGCCCTTCAGCGCAGCGACGGTCAGGTTGCGACCGATCTCGTTCAGGGTCGGGAACTTGTCGGCGGACAGTTCGAACACGCGGCGCACAGGTCCGGTCTTGCGACCTCCCGTCGTCGGCGGCTTGGGCGCGGGCGGCTTGGGCGCGATCACCTCTGCCTGTCTGGGCTCGACCGGCAACGGCCGGGAATCCACAGGCGCGGGGCGCACTTCCAAAGTCGGCGTCGCCCTCGGCTCTGGCGCGACCGGCCGCACCGGCACCGTCGGCTGGCTGCGGGCCTCTGCCGGCACCGGGCGCAGGTCGGCAGGCGTGGCGGGCAGCGTTTGCGTCGGAGCGGTCAGGTGGTCGCTGGCCGTCAGTGTCCTCGGCATGTCCATCCGCGTGGTCACGCGGGGCAGGTCGGTGCGCGAGATCGACGGCCGCGGGTCTTCCGGCCGCTGCACGGCAGGCCGAAGTCCGGTCGCCGCCCGGTCGTTCAACAGCGTCAGCTGGCCGATCACGCGAGCCCGCAGCGTGGACACGGCCACGCCAGCGCGATCCAACACCTTGGAAGCCAAGGCATTTCTCACCCGCAGCAGGCTCGCCAGCAGGATGATCGAGGTCACCTCTGCCGAGTTCGAACTCTCCGCCAGCTGCTCAGCCTGGCGGTGGATTTCCGTCAGGATCTCCGCAGGTTCATCGCGCTCCGGCATCCGCTCGAAGGTGTCCAGCACCTTCACGTCATCGACGCCCGTCTCGACCAGCAGCTCGCGGGCCAGACACTCCACGACGTAAGTGGCGACCAGATAGTGCACCGACGCGACCGGCCGCCCGGTGGCACGGGCCATCGCCTCGGCCTGGGCCCGAATCGTCCGCACCTCTCTGGACAGGCTTTCGGCCATGGGCGGGCGCGTCCGTAGGAAGCCGGCCATCGGGCTTCGGGTTTGCGGGAAGAGGGGTCGCGCGCGGCGCGTGCGCAGTCCGGGCCTCGATACCTCGCTGCGCCTCTCACGTCAACGGTCCAGCGCGCTACGGACCACTTGCGGCTGGGCCCCAAACGAATCTGGCGGCCGGGCTTGCGCCACGGCCGCCAGCGAGGAATGAGAGGAGAGCACGGGGGGGGTCGCTGTCGGTTCGCCGGTTGCGGTGGTCGGGGGCTCCACTCCCTAACGATGGGACCCAAACCTGACAGACAGGTCGACAGCGACGGAGGGGACACTCACGGGCAGGGCCGAAAGCTGGATGGCAGGATGGAGGGGAAGGTATCGAGTCATAGGGATTCAGCTCACTCCTGACGCAGCACGCGAGCAAGAGGCGTGCCAAGTGCGCGAATGCAGCGGCTTTGGCGTGGGGCAACATGGGGTTGACCGTCTCACCCAGGGACGTTACAGACTGGAATGGCCCAATCAAGAACCAATTGGCCCGCCAACATGTCCATAATGAGACACTTGAGCGCGATGATGTCTCAACGTGAGACAGGCTTGGGCGCCGGCATCTCCCGCCAGACCAGCACCCGCAAGTGCCCGGCGACGCTGATCTCGACGTTGGCGTGGGGCCGTACCGACAGCTCCTCTCCATCCAACACGATGAGATCGCGGTGCTCTCCGCTCTGGTAGGCGAAGTGATCCTGCTCGCCGAACTGCCAGTGCGGTCCTGGAGGCAGGTGGCCACGCGCCACGGCCAGCAACGCCGCTTGCGACGCCATCGACCCCAGCGACGACAGCATCGTGTAGAAACCGGCCGACGCCACCGACCTCACCCCGGGAAACGGCCGCAGCACGCCGAAGAAGCCGGGCAGCGGGCTCAGCAGCCCTGCAGTGACGACGGGCAGTTCCATGGGGCCCGGACGAAGGTCGAACGGACCGCGGATGGGCGCAAACCGGTCGCTTGGCAGGCTCTGCATCGCCATGCGCCCCAGCAGCTCGACGACCCCGGGAGCCCCGCGGAGCACCCCGTTGCGATAGTCGGCGTGCAGGCGCGCAACGGCCCCCAAGCTGCACGTCACGCCGATGTGGTCCGGCAAGCCGTCGACCTTCACGCGCAACACCGGCATGCGCTGCAGCCGACGTACGCCCCGCATCCACGCGTGAAGGATGCGCTGTGCCAGCTTCGCGGGCTGCCGACTGCCCACAAGCGCCGACGCGATCGTGTTCAGTCGGCCCGCCGGTAGAATTAGCAGGGGCGGCACGGCGTCCAGCGCCCCCACCGCGGCGAAGCGGGTCAGCAGGTTCAGCACGGTGCCGTCGCCCCCCGCGATGACCAGAAGCTCGGCAGAGGTCTCGCGCAGGGTCGTCACCAGAGCGTCGATGTCTTCCGGACGATCCGACACAAGCAGGCGCAGGCGGGGTGAGGCCGACGCGAGCACGTGGGCCAGATCGACCGCGGGAGCACCACCGGCCGAGGGATTGATGAGCCCGACGAGCATGGCAGCGGCCTCCGGAAGGAACGTTCGACGGCCGGGGGAACACGCGAATCAAATCGCGACGCCGGCTCGCTCGTCTAATCATCCGAACGGCGGCGTGTCAATCGCCCGTGGGTTGCCGCGACACCGCAGGTTCGGCAACATCCGCAGCCCCGGATGGTGCAAGGCCGGGTTGGACTCGCTGCGGGCAGCGCTGAGGGGCGGTTGCCTCGCCAGCCATGCCACGGTAGACTCCTGCCTTCGTTTCTAGGGCCTAAGAGAGGGTTCGACAATGAAGATCACGTGCCCGGCTTGCAACGCCAACTACCGCCTGCCGGACGACCGCATCCAAGGCAAGAACCGGATTTTCCGCATCAACTGCAAGCGTTGCGGTGCGGAGATCCGAGTGCGCGGTGTCGAGACCGAAGAGGACTCGGGCCGGACGACGCTGCCGTTCGCCCTCGACCTGCCGGCTCCTGCATCGACCGCCGCTGCTGCCGCGCCTGCGCAGGTGTGGTTTGCCGGTATCGAAGGCAAGCAGGTCGGCCCGCTGACGGAAGCTGAGGTCACGGATCACATCCAGGCGCATCGGCTCAACGCCGACGATCTGGTGTGGCGCAAGGGCTTTGCGGCTTGGACCGCTGTCAAGGAAGTGCCCCCGTTCGACGAGATCGTGGCGGAGGTGGCTGCTGCGGCTGCCGGCGCCCCGAAGACTGAGAAGCGCTCGCCGCGCCGCGCCCAGACGTTGGAACTGTCCGCCGCGATGATCGAATTGCTGGTCAAGCTCGACGGTCAGAGCGACGCCGCCGCTGATGCCCCGCCGCTCGTGGTCGAACCGCCGCAGCTCCCCGCCGCCGAAACAGCAGCCCGCGTCGAGGTTGCCGCTGCGAAGCCGGCAGCCAAGCCCGCCACGCAGACCGTCGCGATCGCGGGTGACCGCGCCGCTGCCGAGGCCGCCGAACAGGTCGTGCAGACACTCGTCGCCCCCGCGCCCAGGGCCGACGACGCGCAGCCGCGCAAGGTTGTTCCGCCCGCAGTCGAGCCGGCCCCCGCCAAGGCGGCGCAGGCTGACGACGGTGCTGCCGCTCGCGGCCAGACCCGCGGCTCTGGCAGTCGCGACGCCCGCCCTGCCCCTGAGCCCAAGCGCGATGCGCGCCCTGCCACCGAAACCCGTCCAGTTGCAGACGCTCGCCCGGCCGTCGATTCCAAGCGCGGCGCCGTGGCCACTCCCGGCCGTCAGGCACCTCTCGCACCCGATTCGGGTGTCACCGTCGCGACGGTGGCCCCGCGCGCGCCGGCCGGTGCACAGGCTGCCGCCGCTCGCCCGACCCAGACAGAGCGCAAGAGCCCCGCGATGCTGATCGGCGGAGGCGTTGCCGCGCTGGCCATCATCGGCGGCGTGATCTTCGCAGTGGTCCGCACCCCGGCCCCCGGCACCCCGGCTCCGCAGACCAACGAAGTCGCTTCCGCCGCCGCAGGAGCTTCCGAGATTCCTGCGGGCGACCAGCAGGCTCAGGCCGCCGCCCAAGCAGCAGCGTCCGTGCCAGGCACCGCCCCGACCGCCGCCGGCAGTGAAGTAGCTGTCGCGCCTGTGGATCCGGCCGCCGCGCCCGGTGCTCCTGCGGCTGCCCCGCCCGCCGCCGCGCCCGCCCCTGCCGCACCGGCAGTTGCCGCGGCTGCTCCGACCCCGGCGCTGCCTGCGCCCGCCGCGGCTTCTGCTCCGGCAGGCCAGCAGGCTCAAGCCACCCCGCCCCCGCCCCCGCCCCCGCCCCCCGTCGGCGCCAAGGGCGTGGTACCCGCCGCCGCTCCGGTCAAGCCCGTCGAGGCCGCCGCGCCGGTCGCCAACCCGAAGACTGCCCCCGTGGTCGCGCCGCCCAGCGACGACGAGATCGACCGTCTGCTGGCCCGCAACAAGGAAAAGGCCGCCAAGGCGGAGAAGGAAGAGGCCGCGCGTCAGGCCAAGGCCGCAAAGGCCGAAGCCGCGCAGAAGGCCGAAGCCGCCAAGGCCGAGAAGGCCCGCAAGGAGAAAGAGAGCTCCGCCGCCAAGGCCTCCGCCAAGGCAGACGCCGCCCGCAAGGCCAAGGAGGCTGAAGCCGCCAAGAAGGCCGCCAAGGAAGAAGCGGCTCGCAAGGCCAAGGAAGCCGAAGCCGCCAAGAAGGCCGCCAAGGAAGACGCCGCCCGCAAGGCGAAGGAAGACGCGGCCGCCAAGAAGGCCAGCGCTGCGTCCGGTGGCGATGACGAGATCGACCGCATTCTGGCCGCCCAGAAGAACAAGGAAAAGGACAAGACGAAGAAGACCGCGCCTGCCGATACGGAAGACGAGCCCACGGCCAACACCGGCGGTTTGGACCAAGCTCAGGTCAACGGAATCGCGGCACGCGCCAACCAGAAGGTGATGCGCTGCTACATGCTGCACGGCGACGTCGACTCGGGCGAGGACACCATCAAGGTCACGCTCTACGTCAACGGCGACGGCAGCGTGGGTGTGGCCAAGGTGATCGGCAAGCACGCGAACACCGCGGTGGGTACGTGCGTGGTGGCAGCGGTCAAGGCCCTGACGTTCCCGCAGTCCTCTGGCACGTCGAAGAAGTACACGGTTCGCTACACCGTCGGCATCTAGTCGTCCGTCCCTTTCGGCTCGGGCTCTCATCGAGGGGAACATGGCCTTCTTTCCCCACCGCCCAGGCAGCATCGAAGTCATCTGCGGGTCGATGTTCAGCGGCAAGAGTGAAGAGCTCATCCGGCGGCTGCGGTTGGCTCGCATCGCGCACCAGCGGGTCGAAGTGTTCAAGCCTGCGCTGGACACGCGCTACGCCGAGCTCGAGCTCGTCAGCCACTCGGACTTCCGCATCGCCGCGCGCTGTGTCCACAACGCCCACGAGATCCTGGCGCAAGTGCACGATCTCACCGCGGTCATCGGCATCGACGAGGTGCAGTTCTTCGACGAGACCATCGTCGATGTCTGCAACCGTCTGGCGAATCAGGGAAAACGCGTCATCGTCGCGGGTCTGGACCAGGACTATCTGGGGCGGCCGTTTGAGCCGATGCCGCGCCTGATGGCGGTGGGCGAGTACGTGACGAAGCTGCTGGCGGTGTGTTCGGTGTGCGGCGACCCGGCCAACCGGTCGCAGCGCCTGTCGGGTGGCAAAGACGTCGTCGAGTTGGGCGCCACCGACCGCTACGAGGCCCGGTGCCGGCGCCACTTCGAACCTGAGGAAGACCGCCAGCTTGAGCTCATTCACGACCGGCAGCGCGCCATGAGCGCACCTCGCCGCCCCCACGGCGATACCGAACCCGGCACCTCCGGAGGACAACCGTGACCCCGAACGCCCCCCGCCTCGACGACATGTTCATCGGCATCGCCGGTGTGATCGGCGCAGGCAAGTCGACGCTCGCTACCGCCTTGGGACGCCACATGGGTCTCGACGTGTACTACGAGCCAGTAGACGACAACGAGTATCTGGCGGACTTCTACCGCGACACGGCCCGCTATTCGTTCGCGACGCAGATCTACCTGCTGAATCGGCGCTTCCAGCAGCATCAGGAGATCATCTGGAAAGGCCGCGGCGCAGTGCAGGACCGGACCATCTACGAAGACGCCATCTTCGCCAAGATGCTGAGCGAGTCGGGCCTGATGGACCCCCGCGACTACCGGACGTACCTGCAACTGTTCAAGCACATGTCGAATTTCATGTGCAAGCCCAGCGCGATCATCTATCTGGACGTCAAGCCAGAGAAGAGCCTCGAGCGCATCCACGAACGCAGCCGCGGCGTCGAGTCGGGCATCACGCTGGAGTACCTGACCGCCCTGTACAACGAATACGAGAACTTCGTGCAGGACGTCTCGCGGCGGATCCCGACCATCCGTGTGTCCTGGGATCAGTACCGGGATGTCGAGGAAATGGCCGAAGTCATTCGCAGCGAGTACATGAACGCCACGTTCCTGCGCGAGGTCACGGCCTGGGACAACGCGTCGCGCTGACCGAAGCGCTGCTAGATCCATGACTTGTCGGCGGCCCCTCGCCACCGTGCGCGGTTCGGGCGACAGTGTTGCTTGCGAAACGTGTCGATGCCCAAACAGGAGCCCGGACGATGGCCGTGGTGCGCGAAGAGGACATTCACAACGCCTGCGTCCTGATCGTCGACGATCAGGCGTACAACATCACGCTGTTGCGGATGATCCTGCGAGACAGTGGCTACACGAACATTCTGGCGACAACCGACTCCCGCGAAGCCTTGCCGATGTACGAGAAACACCGGCCCGACCTGGTGCTGCTGGACCTGCAGATGCCGCACATCGACGGCTTCGGGGTCATGGACCAGCTGCGAGAGGTCGAACACAGCTCGGTCGTGCCGATTCTGGTGCTGACGGCAGAGCTGGACCCGGAGGTCCGCTACAAGGCGCTGCAGTCCGGGGCGCGCGACTTCCTGAACAAGCCCTTCGACCGGATCGAGACCGTGGTGCGCATCCGCAACCTCATCGAGGTGCAGCTGCTCCACAAGCATATTGTGCGCCAGAACGAGATTCTGGAGTCCAAGGTCCGCGACCGTACGCAAGAGCTGCGCGACACGCAGATGGAGATCATCCACCGCCTGGGTCACGCCGCCGAGTACAAGGACAACGAAACCGGCAACCACATCATCCGAATGGGCTTGCTTTGCGGTGTGTTGGGTGAGGCCGTCGGGATGGCCCCCCAAGCCTGCGAGATGTTGCGCCACGCCAGCCCGATGCACGACGTCGGCAAGATCGGCATTCCGGACCGCGTCCTGCTGAAGCCGGGCAAGCTGGACCCCGACGAGTGGGAGGTCATGAAGACCCACGCGGCGATCGGCACCGACTTGCTGTCCGGCTCCAAATCGCCACTGGTCCAGATGGCCGCGACCATCGCCCTGACGCATCATGAGCGCTGGGACGGCACCGGGTATCCGTACAGGCTGCGCGGCGAGGGGATCCCGCTGGTCGGGCGCATCGCGGCCGTGTGCGACGTGTTCGACGCCTTGACGTCCGACCGGCCCTACAAGCGGGCTTGGACGGTCGAGGACTCGCTGGAAGAGATCCGTCGCGGTGCCGGAACCCACTTCGACCCAGCGTTGGTCACCCTGTTTGACGCCAACATCGCGGAGATCCTGGCGATCCGCGCACAGTACCACGAGGACTGAACCCTTCGCATGGCCACAATCCTGGACACCCTGCCCAAGGTCGACCTGCACTGCCACCTGGATGGCGCCCTGCCCGTCGAGGGGCTGGCCCACTTGGCTGCACTGCGCGGGCTGCCGGAGGGAAGCGACGCAGAAGCGCTGGCGAACCGCATTCGCTGCACAGACATCGCCACGCTGGAGGCGGCGCGCGCATGGGTGCGCGGCCTGCTGACGAGCGCCGAGGACCTGTCCACCGCGGGCTTGCTGCTGGGGCGACGACTCATCGATGAAGCGGTACTGCACGCGGAAATCGTTGTCGATCCGAGCGCCTACGGTCACACGGGCCTTTCCGGCTGGGAGGTGCTGACGGCCGTCAGCGCCGGACTCATGGAAGCCACCCAGGAGCGAGAGGAAGCCTTCCTCTCGTGGGGTCTGCTGGTCGAGCTGCGACGAGACATCGACCCGGAAGCGACGGCGGCCATGCTGCGTGACGTGCGGGTCGAGGGCGTGCCGGGCATCGCGGGTGTTGTCCTTGTCGGCGAGACCGGCCCGATTCCGACCGAAGCCTGGGAACTTGCGAAGGAAGCTGGCTTGGGCCGCGTGGTGGTGGCTTCGGGACGCGCGGCGGTGGCAGAGGCGCTGCAGCTGGGTGCCCAGCGAATCGTGGGCGCAGTGGCCGCGGCGCAGGACCCGGAGCTTGTGCTGCCCCTGCGCGCACACCGCTTGCCCATCGTGGCGTGCCCGACCGCCCAAGTGCTGACCGGGGCGGCGAAGTCGCTGGCCACCCATCCGATGCGAAAGATGAAGGATGCCGGCCTGTTCGTCGTGGTGGCGACCGGTTGGCCCACGCTGTGCGACACGTCAATGCCTCGCGAGCTGGAGGCACTGGCCAAGCACCAGAGCTGGCGGCTCGACGACGCCCGCAACGCCACCACCCGCGCCATCGAGGCAGGGTTCATGGACGCCAAGCTGCGCTTCCACTTGGCCCGCACCGTCGAGATTTGGCGGCACCGACCGATGCCGGGTCCAGTGGGCAAGGGCGACAACTGGTCGCTGTGACGGGGACAAGCGCCGACCCGGGCGCACGACCGCAGGAGGCCCGATGACCGACAAGACCCCCAACAACGCCCCGCAACCTCCCCGCTTTCTGGTCGGCCAGTCGGCAGAGCTGACCAACACGTGGACGGCCGACGACGTCGCCCTGTTTGCCCAAGTGACTGGGGACACCAACCCAGTGCATCTGGACGAGGCGTACGCGGCCCAATCCCGTTTCGGCCAGCGCATCGCCCACGGCATGCTGTCGGCAGGCCTGATCTCAGCCGTGTTGGGAACGAAGCTGCCGGGACCCGGCGCGATCTACATCTCGCAAACGCTGAAGTTTCTGGCCCCCGTGTTTCTGGGCGACACCGTCACGGCGCGTGTACAGGTGGCTGCCGTGCGCGAGGACAAGCCCATCGTCACGTTCGAGACATCGTGTCGCAAACAGGATGGCACGGTCGTCGTCGAGGGGCAGGCCGTCCTGTTCGTCCCACCGGCCAAGCCGTAGCCGTTCGCACCGAGCGAGCACCGGGCCAGAAGGGCCACCGCGCTGCCGCGTCTGCGAAAATCTTGCCAGCGCGCCACCCGCCCCCAAGATGCACGGGTACCTGCCTCCCCATTTGGGACAGGTTTGTCCGCCGCCCGGGGGTCCCATGCTCGAAGTTCCCATCGTCGAGTCCGCGTACGAAGCGCTGCCGGTGTTTCCGCTGCCGAATTTCGTGATCTTCCCGAACACGATGACGCGCCTGCACATTTTCGAGCCGCGCTTTCGCCTGATGGCGACCGAAGCGCTGGCGACGCACCGGTTGATGGTGCTGGTCGGCCTCAAGCCCGGCTGGGAGGCGGATTACTACGGCTCGCCGCCGGTGCACGAGTACGGCTCGCTCTGCAAGATCGTCAACGACGAGCGTCTGGAGGATGGGCGGTACAACCTCTTCGTCCACTGTCTGGCGCGCGTGCAGATCTCGACCGTGCACCGTCTGGTGCCCTACCGCACCGCCAGCGTGACCGTGTGCGACGACCAGACCGCCGACCCCGACCGGATGGACGACGCGATGACGCGGCTGGTCAGCTGCGTGCGCGGGCTGATCGTCAAGCTGGGAGAAAACGGCGCGTTGCTGGGCACCGTGCTGTCGGCTACCCGCAAGCCCGCCATCCTGACCAACCGCCTGGCCGCCGCGCTGGCGACCGACCCGATGGACCGGCAGCGGCTGCTGGAGTTGACGGACCCGGTCGAGCGCGCCGAGCGGCTGACGGACATCGCGGGCGACCTGCTGCTGAGGGTGGACCAGCCCGAGATCGACATGGAAGGCTTGGACTTCTCGATGGTGAACTGACATGGCTTGGTCGACTCGCACACGCCGTGCCTTGGCGCTGGTCGGCCTGTTCGGCTGCCTGGCATTGGCCTGGTGGACCTGGCAGCAGCGGCTGCAGACGGCGCCGGTCATCTGGCTGCTGACACACGTCGAGACCAGTGAGCAGGGCCGCACGCTGGGCCTGCGCCACCTGACCGAGTTCTCTTGGCAGATCAGCAAGAGCGCGGATTCGCACGAGATTGGCTGGGAGACGAAGCTGTGGTTTCAGCCGGGTCAGGCGCCGGAAGCCACGGCTCAGGTCGAGCTGCAGCTGCCTCACGGCGTGCAGACCGTCCAGGTGACGTGCCGGTTCGCCCCGGGTCCGGGGATGCCAACCGTGCAGACGCGCGGGCAGCTGCGGGTGGACGCCTCGACCGACGACCGCGCGGTGACCATCGACGTCGACCGCTGCGGCGAACGAATTCCCTAGGACGTCAGCGCGCTGGTGCCGGAGCAGGAGACGCCGCCGGAGCCTCGCCCGGGTGTGACTGCACGTGCTTCTGGTACTCGGTCTCGTAGTACTTCTTCTGCTGTTCCGCAGACATGCCTTCGGCGTCGGCATAGCGGCTGGGGCACTTGACCGTCAGGCTGCTCGCGTTCAGCACTCCATTTTCCAACCTGCCCTGCACGATGGCGTCGCGCCCCTCCTCGAACGGGTCCGGCAACAGCCGCGTGTAGGTGACGGTCAGCTTGTGGCCGGCGGGGTCCTCCAGATCGAAGCGGAAGCTGGTGCTGGCGGGCTCTCCCCGCACGGAACCCTTGGCCACGCGACCGGCGACCTTGATCTCGCGCCCTTCCGCGTCAGAGCCAGCCTGAGCCAGCTGTTCCAGCGAGTAGTTGTACATGCCGGCACCGCCGGAAGTGCTGGTGCCGACCACGGCCAAGCCGATCACGACGATAGCGGCAAGAATGGCGATAGGCGCCCAAGACTTGCGCTTGCGCCGCGGGACCGGCGCGACCTCGGGTCCGGTGGAAGATGTCGTCGTCATCGGGTTCTTCGCTCCTGGGGGGATGGCCGGTCTCTACCAACCAGCGCAAGCATACGGCTCCTCTTGCGCAAGGGACGCCGTCATGCCGCAAAGCACTTCTGGCCGCAAGGGATTCCGCACGTGAACCTGTGGCAGCTGTGCGCCCGATCATGACACCCAGCCAAATCGGACCCAGCAACGCGGTCGGCCCAACGGACCGAAAAGCGGCCTCGAAAGGCACACGGAACGCGTGTCGGCGCGATCCCGGCGTTGTTTCATGGAGTCCTGTGTGTGTCCCAAAACGAGACCATCGAACTGCCGACGGATTTGTCGGGATCCGGCAACTAACCGGGAAGGCAACGGATTCGATTCCTTGTTGACAGGTTCGACGGAGATGTCCATCGTACCACAGCGGACCGTTTCGGTCCCTTACGTTCGCCGACCGTCCGTGCCGAATCCCCCCCTCGGCATGACACCCCGACACTGCCGTGCAGGATAAACACCATGGTTTCCAGCATCTTCCAGACGCTTCGGCGCCCAAGGGCCGGGCTGGTTCTCGCGTTTCTGGTCACCGTCGGTTGCGGCACTGACGCCGTGGTCGACCCCGGGACCCAACCTTCGACCGATACGACCATCGCAGAGGACCTGGCGGCCGACGGAATGGTCGATTTGGACGGTTTGGGTGCCGACGCGACGGTCACGACCGACGTGACGGTGACGGACATCGATCCGACCGACGCGCAACCGCTGGATACGGCCGCCGATGCCACTGAGACCGCCGACGCCGCAGACACGACCTCGGACGACGCGACGCAAACAGACGCCATCGCCGACGCCCCTGACGTCGGTTGCACCTCAGACGAGGCGTGCACGCTCGCCGCCCTTCTGGCGCCCTGCCAGGTGGCCTACTGCGGCAACGACGGTCAATGCGCGACCAAGCCCGAAGCCAACGGCACGACTTGCGACGACAGCCAACCCTGCACGCTGGACGACGTCTGCAACGCCGGCACTTGCGTCGGGTTGGACAAGGTTTGCGACGACGGCAACCCGTGCACGATGGACGCGTGCAGCATCACGACAGGCAACTGCATGGGTCTGCCCGTGGGCGGTCAGTGCAACGACGGCAACGCGTGCACCACCGGCGACTTCTGTCAGGACGGCGGGTGCATCGGCAAGGTCCCCCTGCCCTGCGACGACCAGAACCCGTGCACCGACGACGCGTGCGCCCCTGCGACCGGCTGCACCGCGACGCCTCGCACCGGCGACTGCACCAACGGCGACGCGTGCTTCAGCGGCAGCACTTGTGTCGACGGCGTCTGCGCGGGCGGCACGGCGAAGGTCTGCGACGACCAGAACGCGTGCACCGGCGACTCGTGCGACCCCAAGACGGGCGAGTGCGTGTTCGAGAAGCTCAACTTGGGGGCCTGCGACGACGGTGACGCGTGCACCGGCCCGGACGTGTGCGCTGCGGGCGTGTGCGCCGGCGGCAAGATCGGCTGTGAGGACAACAATCCCTGCACCGCCGACGGCTGCGACCCCAAGACCGGCTGCACCCACACGGCCGTCGCGGGCGCCTGCGACGACGGCAGCGTGTGCACGACCGGCGACGCGTGCAGCCAGGGCAAGTGCAGCGGAACGGCCAAGGTCTGCGACGACGCCAACCCCTGCACCTCGGACACTTGCGACGCCAAGACCGGTTGCGTGGCCACCCCGAACAACGACCCGTGCGACTTGGGGACCGTGTGCCAGACCGGCCAGTGCCAGGCCAGCAAGTGCGTCAGCATCGCCCAGAAGACGTGCAACGACGGCAACCCTTGCACGACGGACACTTGCGATGCCAAGAACGGTTGCGTGACGGCCAACGTGGCAGAAGGCACCGCTTGCGGCCAGTCCGACGCGTGCACCGCCATGCCCACGTGCAAGGTCGGCACCTGCGCGCCCGGAGCCAAGACCGACTGCGGTGACGGCAACCCCTGCACCACCGACGCCTGCGACCCGAAGCAAGGCTGCATGTGGACCGGCAACACCCTGCCGTGCAACGACGGCAACGCCTGTACAGCCGGCGACGCCTGCAGCGGTGGCAAGTGCAAGTCGGGCGCTCCGATCGATCCCTCTATCGGCTGTGACGACCAAAACGGCTGCACCACGGACACTTGCGACCCCTCGAGCGGCTGCGTGCACACCAACACGACGGCCGCCTGCAACGACGGCAACGCCTGCACGACGAAAGAGGCGTGCCTGGGCGGCAAGTGCACCGGTGGCAACCTGGAGACCTGCGACGACGGCAAGGAGTGCACCGTGGACCAGTGCGACACCAAGACCGGCGCCTGCTCGTGGCTGGGCAAGGTGGGGCCATGCGAAGACGGCAACCCCTGCACGCTGGGCGACACTTGCAAGGCGGGCGGCTGCCAGGCAGGTCCGGGAGCACCGACGTGTGACGACAAGAACCCCTGCACCACGGACAGCTGCGACCCTGCGACCGGCAAGTGCGCGTTCGCGAACAACACGACGGGCTGCGACGACAACAACGCGTGCACCACCAGCGACGCCTGCGCGGGCGGCAAGTGCGCGGGCAAGCTGTCCGTGGCGTGCGACGACGGCAACGTCTGCACCGACGACGGCTGCAACCCGGCATCGGGACAATGCGAATTCCTATCGAACACGGCCAAGTGCGAGGCCGACCCGTGCACGGGAGCCGACCAATGCGTGCAGGGCAAGTGCATCGCTGGGACAAAGACCGACTGTAACGACAAAAACCCGTGCACCAACGACTCTTGCAACCCCCTGAACGGCAAGTGCGAATACGCGGCGGTCGTGGACAACAGCCCCTGCGACGACGCCTGGGCCTGCACCTCCAAGAGCTCGTGCCAAGTGGGCGTGTGCCAGCCGGCCAACGGCTGCTCGGTCTTCGCCGAGAGCTTTGCGTGTGCCAACAACGGCGCCGGCTGGACGCTGGACAAACCTGCGAATCGCGCGGTTGTCTGGGGCGTGGACATGCTGCCGGTGGTGCCCGACCAAGCCTCTTACCAGTGCAGCCTGAACATCAATGACGGCAAGGACTATTGCGACACGACCACCGGCGTGTACTGCCAGATGCCGACGGGCGCCGCGCAGTCACCGACCATCGACCTGTCTGCTGCACCGGGCATGCCGGTGGTGACGTTCGACCAGTACCTCGATCTGGACACGTTCGAGACCACCAACGACAAGCCGCAGGTGACCGTCTGGGATGCCAAGGCCAACACGCTGCTGTCGTCGCACCAGCTGACCTCGACGGCAAATGAGCAGAAGAAGTGGACCAAGGTGACGCTGACGGTGCCGGCCGCGGCGGGCAAGCCGGTCTACCTGAAGTTCCAAATCGTGCAGGGCGGGGCCACAAGCAGCACCTACAACACGGGCGTGGGCTGGTACGTCGACGACCTGTTCGTCTCGACCAGCACCGGCGGCGAAGTGTGCGGCGACGGCGCGGACAACAACGGCAACGGCCTGGCCGACTGCGCCGACCCCGCGTGCAAGGGCCACCCGACCTGCCCCGAGATCTGCGATGACAAGCTGGACAACGATCAGGACGGCGCCACGGACTGCCAGGACGTGAAGTGCAGCGGTACGACGTTCTGCGGCAAGGTGCTGGGTTCCGACGACTTCGCTTGCGACGACGCAGCGTGGGTCTCGCAGAATTCCTCGCCGCCGGTTGTGTGGGCGGTAGACGGCACTCCGGGTTCGGTGCCCCCAGTGACCGGCCAGTGCACGCTGAACTACAACAACGGGGTAGACTATGTAGCAGCCAGCGAACCGAACGCGGGCCTGGCGACGTGGACGCAAGCGCTTGACGCGACGGGACTTTCGCAAGTCACAGCGCAATTCTGGGTCTACCAGCACACCGAGAACGCAGGCTTCGTCGACTTCGACCGCATCTGGCTGCAGACCTCGACCGACGACTTTCAGGGCTGTTGCGGCGCCACGCCGACGTGTGGCATCGCGCCGGCGCTGTGCAACACGACCGGCACCCGCACGCTGCTGGTACCCGTCGACGTGCGAGAGAAGTGGGTGAAGATCCAGCACGATCTCAGCTACTTCGCTGGCAAGAAGTTCAAGCTTCGCTGGCGGTTCTCAACGGGTGACGGGCTGTACAACGCCTATCCCGGCGTGTTCGTGGACGACCTGAAGGTCTACGGCAAGTAGCGACGTCAGCCGTAACGCAGCTTGAAGCCCAGGATCACCAACGCCAGCACCAGCGTGACCGCGTTCGCCGCCGTGACGGGCGGGGCGTTGGCCAGGATGCCGTAAGCCAGCCACAGGGCCACGCCCACACTGAACATCAGGAACGTCGCCAGCGAGATGTCGGTGGTCGACCGGGTCTTCCACACGCGCCAGACCTGCGGCACGAAGGCGGCGGTGGTCAGCACGCCGGCCACGAAACCCAAGATATCCAGAGCACTTGAAGACATGGGCGGTGGTTCCTTGTGCGCCATCAGCGTCGCCAGAAGGCGCGGACGTTACGCGCACCCTCGGCGCGGCGCAATCCAAGCTATCGGCTCGGTTGATCCAAGCAATCGGCTTGGTTGCCACAGCCCGACAGGCCCTCCTAACATACGCGGGTTTCGGCGGGTCGCCCTGACCGAACCGCAGGCTTCCCCCCTCGCCCGCACGCCCGCCAGCTTGGCACGGAATCGAACTTGCAGGACAGCCTTTCCTACGACCCCAGTCCATACGACGCAGACCCACCAGAGGCCGAGCTGAGCGGCCCCGGGCAGGGATCGGTGCTGGTGGTCGATGACACGGTGGGCAACCTCCACATCCTGGCGCGCGAGCTGTCGGCGAGAGGCTATCGGGTGCGGGCCGCGCTGAACGGCCAGACCGCGCTGTACATGATGGCGTCAGAGGTGCCCGATCTCGTTCTGCTGGACACGCACATGCCTGGGCTGGATGGCCCGGCCGTGACGGCGCGGATGCAGGCCCTGCGAGAGCTGAGAGACATTCCGGTCCTGCTGATGCACGCCGCCGACGACCCCGACCTGCTGGGTCGGTCGTTCCGCGATGGTGCCCGCGACTACGTGACCAAGCCGTTCGTGATCCCGGAGGTGCTGGGGCGAGTCGCCACCCAGATGGAGCTGATTCGTCTGCGCCATCGCCTGCAAGACCAGCACAAGCGCCTTTCGGGCATGCTGGTGGATCAGGTTCGGGAACTGACGGAATCTCAAGTAGCTACCATCATTGCACTTTCCAAGCTGTCCGAGAGTCGCGAGCGCGGCAGTGCTCAGCACATCGACCGTGTGCGGGCCTTGTCGGAACTGCTGGCCTGGAAGGTCGCCACGCAGGCAGTCGTTCGCGAGAGTCCCGCAGAGTTCGCTGAGCTGATTCGGATGGCCTCTGCCCTGCACGACATCGGCAAGGTCAGCATTCCGGATGCGATCCTGGCCAAGCCCGGGCCCTTGGAGCCAGACGAGCTGGAGATCGCCCGAGCGCACACCACGTTTGGTTACGACACGTTGCAGGCCGTGCAGCGAAGCTATCCGAACAATGCCATGCTGAAGGTCGGCGCGCAGATCGCGCGGTCGCATCATGAGCACTGGGACGGCAGCGGGTATCCGGACGGCTTGCTGGGCGCCCTGACGCCCCTGCCCGCGCGCATCGTGGCGCTGGTGCACGCCTACGACGTGGCAAGGTCCGAGCGCCCCTACAAACGGCCCTTGCCGCACGAGGCAGCAGCAGCCACCATCCACGAGGGACGAGGGACGCTGTTCGACCCCGTCCTGGTCGATGCGTTCGCCGGTCTCGAGGGTGAATTCGAGCGGGCTTGGACGGTTGCGGGAGCCGGCGAATGACGACCGACAGGTTCCAGAAACTCGTCTTCGCGCCCTCGTCGACCTCGGAGCAGCGGGCAAGGGCGACCGCGCAGGTTGGGCCCACCAGTTCAGAGTTTGCCGGAGCCGTCACTGTCGTCGATCAGCACGGCCGCTATGTGTTCGCCAATCGCCCTGCCGCCGCGCTGGTCGGGCGTACCCCTGAGCAATTGTTGCGTTCCTTTGCCTACGAAGTGGACGCGCGGTTCGCAAACGCCGCCGAGTGGGACACCTACTTTGCTTGGGTCCGCCAGCAACAGGATCGGCACTTCGTCGCGTGGGAGGGCCACGGCCGCAACGCTCAAGCACCTCTGGAAGCCACGGCGTCGTTCCTGAATTCCGGACCGGGCTATGTCCTGACGGTGGCACGACGCCGCCGGGCACCGGGAGAGAACTCAGGTGCATCGGGGGCCTACGACCGTCTGCCGGACATCCGCGTCTCGGTGCAGCGCAATTCTGACGGCCGCGTGGCCTCCGGTCTGCATCTGGCGACGCTGGGGCTCGCGCAGGAAGGCAAGCCAGAGTCGGGGGCGTGGACGCCGTTTCGCCAGATGCCGGCCTTTCAGGATCTGATGCGCGAGGCCCTCGAGGGAAGTCCGCAGTACCGCGAGGTGCGGGTCGAGGGACGCCTGTATCAGGTGACGGCCGGCGCGACGCCTGACCGGTCGGGCGTCTGGTGCGTCGCCCTGCCCAGCCCGGAAGACGACCATTCCAAGGCGGCGCCGGTGATGCCGAAACGGTTCAAGCAAACCCAACTGCTCTACTCCAAGAAGCCAACCTGACCTCGAGGACGGCCATGATTCGCGTGCTGTTGGCCGACGACCACGAGGTGATGCGAGAGGGACTGAAGCTCCTGCTCGCCCGCGACCCCGGTGTCACGGTGGTGGGTGAGGCCCGCGACGGCGAGTCGGCCGTTGCGGTCGCGCTGAAGTGCCGGCCCGACGTCGTTCTGATGGACGTCTCGATGCCTGCAGTGGACGGCATCGCGGCCACACGGGCGATGATCGAGGCCCTGCCCAACGTGAAGGTCATCGGCCTGTCGATGCACGCCGACCAGACCCATGTGACGCAGATGCTGCGCGCTGGCGCGGTGGCCTACATCCTGAAAGAAGGTGCCTTTCTGGAGGTCTCGACCGCCATTCACACCGTCTGCGCGGGTCAGCACTACTTGAGTCCGACGCTTGCCTCGGTCGTGGTCGGTGCGCTGCGCAACCCGGGTACTTCCAGCGACTCGACGCACTCACTCACGCCCCGCGAACGCGAGATCCTGCGCTGCATCGCGCTGGGCATGAACACGAAGTCGATCGCGCTTTCGCTGGGTCTGTCGGGCAAGACGGTGGATGGACACCGGCGCAACTTGATGGAGAAGCTGGGGCTGCACTCGGTGGCCGAGCTTACCCGCCTCGCGGTGCGCCAGGGTCTCGTGTCTTCGGCCGATTGACGGCGGACGGTGGTTCGGCGCGGGTCGGGTCTTCCGGCCAAGCGTGGCGGGGATAACGACGCCCCAGCTCCTTGCGCAACGCCGGGTAGTGTCGCAGCCAGAAGCCCGCCAGATCCGTCGTCACCTGAACCGGACGCTGGTTGGGGGCCAGCAGGTGCACCACCAACGGCACCCGCCCCTGCGCGACATGCGGCCCCTGCGCCATGCCAAAGAAGTCCTGCAATCGCGAGGAGATCCACGGAGTCTGCCCGACGACGTACTGCACGCGGGTGCGCCGACCGCCGGGCAGCGTGACGGTCTCGGGTGCCGCCTCGTCCATGCGTTGCAGCATTCCTGGGGCGACCGCGGCCACCCGTGACCGCAGTGCGCCCAGCAGGTCGGCTTCACGCAAGTCCTTGAATGAGCAACGGTCTTCACACAGGTCCAGAAGCACCGCCTGCACCGCGGCGTCGTCCAGATTCGGCAGCGTTGGCAGGCCACCGTCGCTGCGGGCAAAGGACACTCGGGCGCACAGGCGGACCAGAGCCTCTGCGTCGGCAAAGGTGGTCGGTCCCGCACTGGTCGCCGCCTCACGCAGCACAGCGGTGGCTTGGGGACAAGGGCGCGCGGGGCGAACCGTTGCGTCCAGCGTGATGCCGGCGAACACCAGCCGCTCTGACGCGATCACCCGTTGATTCGATGGGTTCCACGTGAACTCGGCAACCGCTTCGACCCGGTCTGCGAACACGTCCAGCACCTGACTCGCGTCAAGTCCGCTGGCCAGCCGCACCCACGTCGTCAGACCGCGGCCGTCGCGACGCTCCTCAGCATCGATGACCAACAGCAGCTCAGGCTCGGTCACTTGGGAAGTCGGAGCGAGCTTCACCGCGGTGCCGCCCGACAGCTCCAGCTCCGGGCCGCGTGCCGTCCGCCGCCGCGCCAGGCGGTCGGGAAACGCTTGCAGCAAGGCCACATCGAGGGCGTCCTGCGGGTTGACCGGTCGCGGCGGCGCCTGCCTTGCCCAAGCCCGCACCAGCCCGGTCAGCTGCCGCTCGACCCGCTGCACCTGCCGCAGGGCCACCGGTTCCAGGCCCAGGTCGCGCGCCCCTCGCCCACCGGCGGCCTCGGCCTTGCGGTACAGCTCCAGCAGCGCGAGTACGTCCGACCGCCCGTGCCCCGCCACGCGCTGCAAGTCTTGGGTCGGCAAGCGGATCTCGCGCTCGGACAGCAGGGCCGCCACCGCGCACCCATCGTCGCCCACACCCATGTCGACCGCACCCACGACCAGGCGAGCCAGCCGGGGCGGCAACGGCAGTCGCAGCATCCGGCCACCCAGCGGCGTGACCCGGCCGTCGGCGTCGGTCGCCCCCAGCAGCCCCAACAGCTCATGGGCGTTGGACGCGGCCGGGTCGGGCGGTGGGTCCAGCCAGAAGTCCGCGTCCAGACTGCGGATCGGCAGACCCATCGACGCCAGCTGCAGCGCCACGTCGGCCAGATCGCTGCGGGTGACCTCAGGCCGCTCGGCATCCGGACGCGCATCGTGGTCGAACGCCGTGTACAGCCGCAGGCACCGCCCCGGCCCCACGCGTCCTGCCCGACCCGCCCGCTGCGTCGCTGACGCTTTGGAGATCTTGTTCAATTGCAGGATCGGCAGCCCCGACCACCCGGCAAACCCCGCGACCCGCGCCAGCCCCGTGTCGACCACCGCGACCACACCCGGCAGCGTGACAGAGGTCTCTGCGACATTGGTTGCCAACACGACCTTGCGCCGCGGCCCCTGAACCATCGCGCGTTCCTGTTCGTCCAGTGGCTGGCTGCCGTGCAGCGGGCGAACGTCCAGCTCGTGTCGGTCGGCCAGTGCACGCAACGCCTGTTCGCACCTGCGGATCTCGCCGGCACCCGGCAGAAACACCAGCACGTCGCCAGCCAACCCCTCGTCCAGCAGGCGGCGCACCGTCGAGGCGACCTGATCCTCCAGCGGCCGCGAGTCCAAGGTGACCGCGTGCTCGACCGCCACCGGAAACTGGCGGCCCGGCACACGCAAGACCTTGGCCTGATTCAGGTATCTGGATACTGCGTCGGCGTCCAACGTGGCCGACATCGCGACCAGACGCAGGTCCGGACGCAAGGCAGGGCTGGCAGGCGTACCCAGAATCAGGCGACGCAGCAGGGCCAGCGCAAGGTCGGTGGCCAGCCGTCGCTCGTGCAGCTCGTCCAACACCACCGCGCCGATGCCGCGCAGGGTCGGGTCTTCCAGCAGCCGCCGCAGAAACACGCCGTCGGTCACGAAACGCAGGCGGGTAGAGGGGCCGGACACTTCGTCGAAGCGCACCGCGTAACCCACGGTCTGGCCTGGGGTCTCGCCCAGCTCGAACGCCACGCGACGGGCAGCCAACAGGGCGGCCACGCGGCGCGGCTCGACCACCCAGACTTCGCCCTGGACGTCGGCAAGCAGCGCGGGAGGAACGCGGGTGGTCTTGCCCGCGCCGGGCTCGGCCTGCAGCACCAGGCAGTTGTGCACGCGAAGGGACTCGCGGACTTCGCTGAGGTGAAGGTCGATCGGCAGGGGGGGAAGGACTGGCAGCATGGCTGCAGAGCATACGGGACGCGCTGCAGAAGCGAAAACCGCGCAACGCAATCCCTCCCTGTCGGCAATTCCTTGTGCACGACGGCGTTGCTGCGTACGTTTACGGCCTTCCCTGCCTGCCACCGGAGTCCGCCATGACCGTCCGCGCCACCGTCCTGACCGTCCTGCTGGCCCTTGCCCTGCCCGCCACCTGCTGGGCCGGCGCCAAGGTCCACGATCCGCCCGGTGGCGATGCCGAGACGCACGCCGACGGCTTCCGGGCGTTCCAGCTCGCGTTCGTCGGGGCCGTCCTCGATGGCGACGTCGAACGGGTCGTCAAGCTGACTGCGTTTCCGCTGATGTCGTACGAGATGGCTGGCACCATCGCCAAGGCCGAGAAGCGCAAGGGACCGCTGGAGCCGGAGGTCACCGAAGCGCAATTCCGCAAGCACTTCAAGCGTCTGTTCAACCGTGAGGTGCGCCGCCGCCTGAGTACCGGCAAGCCGTTGCGGCACGACGAGGAGGACGATCCGGCGAGCGTCTGGTACTCGATCGGCCACTCGTCGGGAAAGTCGTGGTCGGCGTGGTTCGTGTTCGCCGGCGGCGCGACCGAACCGGCTGACTGGAAGCTGGTGCGCACCGACAACGTCAGCGAATAGCGGACCCAAACGACCCACTCTGTCATACGACTGTCACAGCCCCCCATTTGCCCCTTGAGTCCGCGCGCCCGGTCCTTACCATGCGCCCATCCCGGCATCGGACGGTCTCGAGCCGTGCGGGCTTGGTTTCAGGGGATCTGCATGGACTACGAGAACTTCTTCCGCGACCGGATCAGCGACCTGACCCGCGACGGCCGCTACCGCGTGTTCGCCAACCTCGAACGCCACGCGGGACGCTTTCCGCACGCGACGTTGCGCCGCGACGGCCACGAGTCTGAGATCGTGGTCTGGTGCTCGAACGACTATCTCGGCATGGGCCAGCACCCCGTGGTGCTCGAAGCCATGCACCGCGCCATCGACGAGTGCGGCGCAGGCGCGGGCGGCACGCGAAACATCAGTGGAACCAACCACTACCACGTGCAGCTCGAGCAAGAGCTGGCCGACCTGCACGGCAAGCCGGCCGCCCTGCTCTTTACGGCTGGCTACACTGCGAACATGACGGCGCTGTCGACACTGGCGGCGCGGATCCCCGGTTGCGTCGTCTACTCGGACAGCGAGAACCACAACTCGATGATCGAGGGGATGCGCCACTCGCGAAGTGCCCGCGTCGTCTTCAAGCACAATGATCCCGCAGATTTGGAGCGGCACCTGGCGCGCACTGATCCGCACCTGCCCAAGCTGGTGGCCTTCGAGTCGGTCTATTCGATGGACGGCGACATCGCGCCGATTGCGGATCTGGTTGACGTGGCCAAGAAATACAACGCCTTGACGTACATCGACGAGGTGCACGCCGTCGGCATGTACGGTGCGCGCGGTGGCGGCGTATCGGAACGCGACGGGCAGTCTGCGCGGCTGGACGTGATCCAGGGCACGCTTGCCAAGGCCATCGGCGTGATCGGCGGCTACATCGCGGGCTCGACGGCCCTGTGCGACTTCGTGCGCTCTTACGGCGCGGGCTTCATCTTCTCGTCGTCCATGCCGCCTGCGGCCGCGGCGGGCGCGCTGGCCAGCATCCGCTACCTCAAGCAACACCCGGAGCTGCGAGACCAGCATCAAGAGCGCGCCCAAGCCCTGCGCAACAAGCTGGCCGCGGCGGGAATTCCGTTTCTGGATGCCGCCAGCCACATCGTCCCCGTCATGGTCGGGGATGCGAAGCTTTGCAAGCTTGCCAGCGATCTGCTGTTGGATCGGGGACACTACGTTCAGCCGATCAACTACCCAACAGTTCCGGTCGGCACCGAGCGGCTGCGCTTCACGCCCAGCCCGCTGCACGATGACGCGATGCAAAGCGATCTGGTCGAGTCGCTGGTCGAAGTCTGGGACGAGCTGGGTCTGCGGTTGCAGGAAGCAGCCTGAAGCGAGCGAGCCCCACCTCCCCTGTAGCCCCATGTAAGGAGATCCCTTGAAGATCGTCACCCTGCTGGCCTTGATGGCCACCACCCTTGCCGCGTGCGAGTCCTCGACCGGGACCTTGTCCCCCGTCACCCTCGCTGACACCGATCAGACGGTCGGCGACTCGACCGTTGGCGATACCGCGGGCGACACCACCACGGACATCGCGGGCACCGACACCACGATCGAGACCGACGCGACCAATCCTGGAACGGATGCCACCGTCGAGACCGACACCACCGACACGACGCAAGAGCCCGTCTGCGGCTCGTGCCACACGATCCCGCCCTCCAATGGCCACCACCCGACGGTCTTCAAGAAGCACAAGTACTTGAAGTGCACCGCCTGCCACTTTGGTCTGGTCGACGCGAACGGAACGAAGAATTTGGCGCCGGACAAGCACCAGGACGGCACCAAGGACGTCAGCCTGGAGAAGGGCGGCACCTGGAACCCGGCTGCCCAAAGCTGCGACCCCGCCTGCCATGGCAAAGAGTACTGGTGAGCCTGATCAGGCCCTAGCGATGACCCGTAGCTCGCGCCGCAGCACCTTCCCCAGCGGATTCTTCGGCAGGGCGTCCACCAGTGTCACCACGCGCGGCACCTTGTAAGCCGCCAGCACCTCGCGGCAATGCGCGCGCAGCTCGTCCTGCGACGTCCCAGCGCCCTCCCTGACCACTACGAAGGCTCGCACCGCCTCGCCCGTTGCAGCGTCCGGCACGCCGATCACGGCCACTTCCGCGACGGCCGCGTGGGTGGCCAGACAGGCCTCGACCTCGACCGGGTACACGTTGAAGCCACTGACGAGGATCATGTCCTTCTTGCGGTCGACGATGCGCAGGTAGCCGACCTCGTCCAACGTCCCGATGTCCCCCGTGTGCAACCAGCCGTCCGCCAAGGTCGCCGCGGTGTCGTCCGGGCGCTGCCAGTAGCCGCGCATCACTTGGGGGCCGCGGATCAGGACCTCTCCCGGCGCTCCCATCGCCGCGTCCTGCCCGCCGTCGTCGACGATGCGCACGTCGGTCGAGGGCAGCGGCAGTCCGACGCCACCCGCGCGATCCAGCGTCCGAACGACGCGATCCCCGTTGCGCACCGCGGGGTTGTAGGTCACCAGCGGACTCGCCTCGCTGAGACCGAAACCCTCGATGACCAGCGCGCCCGTGGCACGCTCGAAGGCCTCACGCGTCGCGTCCGGCACCGCCGTCCCGCCTGCGTAGACAGCACGCAGCGTCTTGGGCGGGTGGTCGGTGAACCACTTCTCGCCCAGAAGGCCGTTCAGCAGCGTCGTCACAGCAATCGCGAAGGTGGGCGGGTACTTTTCGATGGCGGCGCGAAGGTTGCGGACCGGGCGAGGCAGCGGCACCAGCACGCCGTGATAGCCCATGTGCAGCGGCAGTAGCATCCCGAGGGTGAACGCGAAGACGTGGTACAGCGGCAACACGACCAGCTCCGTCTCGTGACCGGGAGTCAAGCACGGAGCGACGATCTCTTTGACTTGTGCAAGGTTGGCCAGCAAATTGCGATGTGTTAGTTCAGCTCCCTTGGCCGTGCCGGTCGTCCCGCCGGTGTACTGCAGCAGCGCGACGGCGTCGGAGCTTACCTGCGGCAGCGGAACAGCCGAGCGCGCGCCCTGCGCCAACACTTCGACAAAGGGCAGGCCTTTCGTCTGGACTCTGGGCGGTGTCAGCGCCAGCTTGGCCTGAACAACCCACCGCTGCAGCAGAGGGAACAGGTCGGCCACCGACGCGGCGACCACCATGCGCACCGCCGTTCCTTGTGCGGCAGCAGCCAAGCGGTCGGCCAGCTGCTGCACGACGACGGCGACCGTTGCGCCAGAGTCCTCGATTTGCAAGCGCATTTCCCGCTCTGTATACAGCGGGTTCACGTTCACGATGATGGCGCCCGCCCGCAGCGTCCCGATCGCAGCAATCGGATACGCGAGGATGTTCGGCATCACCAAAGCCACACGGTCGCCCGGCCGCACGCCCTGAACGACCAGCCAGCGCGCAAACGACGTGGCATGAAGGTCGAGATCCGCGAACGACAAAGCCCCCGAAAAGCCGTTGGGCAGCACGGTGGTAAAGGCCGTCGCGTGGCCGTGGGTCAGCGCCGAATGGGTGGCCAGGTCCGCCACGTTGTCGACGGCGACAGGCTCGACGTCGTGGCGAATGCCTGCGGGGTGGTGGGCCAGCCAGGGTCGGGAGATGGGCATGGGGACCTCGGGGGGGGGCGAGTGTTCTTCAACCTACGCACGCAACGTCATGAAGAGGTCATGGACGGCGAGTTTGCGCGACGTAGGGCACTCCTTCGTCCATAGGTGGACAGCACGCGCTTTGCCGGGTATTGCCTGTCGCGTGGCAGTCGCATTCGCCCGTTTGCGTGGACGCTGCAGCGGTGGAATAGGTGATATTCTAGATGATGCTTCATAGAGGAAGACAATGAAACGTCTATTCAAAGTCGTCGGCATCATCTTGGCTGTTCTCGTGCTGGCCACGGCAGGCTTGGTGGCCTCGGTGCTGATCGGCCGCCCCGCGATTCCCGACGGCTTGCGACTGGAGGGCGTGCAGGTCGTGCAGGACGGCTACGTCGCGGCGTATCTCGTCGATCTGGCCACAGGTGGTGTTGCGCTGATCGACGCGGGCAGCTCGGCCGACGCAGGGCCCATCCTGGCGGCGCTGCGGGCGCGCGGACTGACCGTGAGCGACGTCCATGCGGTGTTGCTGACGCACGGTGACCTGGACCACATCGCCGGCGCCCTGCAGTTCTCCCAAGCGCCGGTGATGGCGCTGGCCGGCGACACGGACTTGGTCGAGGGTCGTGCCTTGCGCGGCCCCATCGGCACCCCCAAACCCACGGGCATCCGCATCGGCCGCACGCTGAAGGACGGCGAGGTCGTCACAGTGGGTGGCACATCGTTCGAGATCTTCGCGATTCCGGGTCACTCGCGGGGCAGCGCGGCCATCCTCGCACGCGGCACCCTGTTCCTGGGCGACAGTGCCGAGACGGACACCGACGGACGGCTGCACGGTTGTTCGTGGCTGTTCTGCAGCGCCCCTGACCAGAACCGGCAGTCTCTAGCCGCGCTGGCAAACCGGCTGGCTGCGCGCAACGGCGATGTCCGCAACCTGGCCTGCTCGCACTCTGGCGTGCTGGTCCGCGGGATAACGCCGCTGACTGAGTTGGTGCGCTGACCGATTCCCGCTGACGGCTAGCCAACTTCCGCCGTCCGACCCCCGCGCCGCATGACGCGCGCCAACACGTTCGTCAGCCCGAGCCAGACCATGCCAACCGCCACCATCGTCGCGCCGGTCGGCAGATCATAGCGGAACGACAGGTAGTACCCCAGTCCGGCCGACAACCCGCCCAGCCCTGCCGCCAGCGCCACGCTGGTCCGCATCCCCAACCGCAGCGCCAGAACCGCAAGCGCCGGCAGCAGCGTCAGGCCGAACGCCGGCAGCGCCCCCAACACCCGCGTCGCCGCCGAGATCATCAGCGCAAACGTGGCGTACAGCAGCACCTCATGCCGATAGACATGGAAGCCGGCCGCGGCGGCCGACACCGGGTCGAACGACACGTACAGGAACCGCCGGTACCACAGACCGTGCACGGCAGCGACAACCCCGAGGACCGCAACCGTCGTCCACATCTGCGAGCGCTCTACCAACACCGCGTTGCCAAACAGGATCCCTTGAACGTCGTGGATGTCCGTCCGCACCAGCGACCCCAACAGCAACACCGCCGCGCCGCCGGCCACCCACGCCACGCCGGTCGCCCGCTCGCCGCCGCCTTGGGGACGCGCGAAGTAGAACGCACTGGCTACCGCCAGCACCAGCGCAAGGACCGAGGGCTCGCACAGGGCGTGCATCACACTTTCGCCGTCTCCCAGCAGGAACTCCTCGATCAGAAAGGCGATCACCACCCCCACCGCGGCGACCTGCGAGACCGCCAACGGCACGTAGACGACGCGTTTCAGCGCGACCCACACGCCCAGACCGCCCAACCCGATGCCTGCGGCGACGGAGGCGACCATGGCCTCGAGCCAGAATGCCCAGTTGTCCAGAAAGCTTGGCTCAGGCGGCACGGGTCCCCCCCTTCACATGCACGTGCACGCAGTCGTCGCCGTACTCGATCGACATCGGTCGGCCGTACACCTCTGACAGCCGGGCCTCGTCGAACACCTCGGCCACCGGGCCGGCCGTGATGCGGCCGCGCTGCCGATCGACCAGACAGACATGGGTCGCGTGGTGCACCGCGGGTCCGATGTCGTGGCCCACCATCAGGATCGTCAGGCCTTCGCGGTGCAGTTGGGCGATCAACTCGACAAGCTCGCCCTCTCCGGTCAGGTCGACGTTGTCGGTCGGCTCGTCCAGGGCCAGCACCTCAGCCTCTGCCGCCAGCGCCCGCGCCACCAGCGCGCGCTGCTGCTGACCGCCAGAGAGACTGTCGAACGGATGTTCAGCGAATTCACGGGCTCCCGTGCGGTCGAGGGCCCGAAGTACCGCGTCCCGATCGGCGTTGCCCGGCCCGCGCCCCAGCTGCCACAGTGGCGTTCGCCCCAGCATCACCACGTCGGCGGCCGTCAGCGGCAGGCCTCGCTGCAGGTTGTGGCGCTGCGGCACGTACCCGACACGCAAGTTGGCGGGCGACCGGACCACTTGACCTGAAACCGGCTTCAGCGCACCGATCAGGGTGCGGACCAGCGTGGTCTTGCCACCGCCATTGGGACCGATGATCGCCCAGAATTCCCCCGTGCAGACGGTCAGATCGAAGGGCTGGACCAGGGCGCTCTGATAACCGATGACCGCCTGACGGGCGTGAACGAGTGGGCGAGAGACCGTTGGGGCGGACGTCATGGTCTGGCCTCCGTGGCCGCTGGGAAGCTAAGGGGCCGTGACGAGATCGACCATCTTGTCGAACTTCTTCCAGATCGTCTCTGTCCCCGGCAGTGCACCGACCATCGAAGGCAGCACCAGCAGCTTGGCACTGCTGCGTTGAGCGAACAACTTCGACAGACTCTGGGGCTGGTAGACCTCTTGCCACACCTGCTTGACGCCCAATGGCGCCACCTGAGCCAGCAGCTTGGCCACGTGCGCGGGCGACGGCGGGATACCGGGCTTGGGCTCCAAGGCACCCACGCTGCGGATCCCGGCCCAGTCCAGAAAGTACACCCAGCTCTTGTGGTATTCGACAATCGCCATGCCCTTCAGCGGCGCCAGTCGCTGCCGCCAGACGGCGGTCCTGGCCCGGTACTGGGCGTCGAAGCGCAGCCAACCGGCGTCGTAGGTGGCCTTGCCCGCCGGGTCCAGCTCGACCAGGCGGGCATACAGCGCCTTGGCGACCCGGTGCAGCTCTGCAGGCGAGGTGTAGTAGTGCGGGTTGCCGCCGCCGTGCACGTCGCCCATCGCGCGGTCGGCCTGCGCCACGACGTCGCGCAGCTGCGCGACTTGCGAAGCGTCGAAGTAACCGCGACTTCCCTGTTGGATCGAAGGGTTGCGTGCTTGCGTCAGCACCACCGGCAGCCAGCCGGCCTCGAGCCCCAGCCCGGCCACCACCAGCAGCTGCGCGTTGTGGGCCGACAGAATCATCGACGGTCGCGCGTCGGCGAAGTGCGGGTCCTGGCTGCCCCTGACCAACGCCTCAACCTGAACGCGGGCGCCGCCGATCTCTTGCACCAGCGCAGCAAAGTCCGGCAGCGTCGTCACGACTTGCACAGCGGCCAGCACGGGTGACGCCGCCAGCAGTGCGAAGGCCACGACCAGCCAGGACAGGCGACGGGGATGCACAAGGGTTTGAATGAACATTGAAAGCTCCTTGGATTCCGGCCGACGCCGTGGGGACTCAGAACGCGTGGGCACCGTGCTCGCCGGCGCTGACTTCCACCTGGACGAAGCTGGCGAAGTAGGGCCGGTCGCCCTCACCCTGCCCCCAATCCGTCTGCAGCCGCAGCTTGGAGAAGTGGGTCGGCAGCCAAGTCAACGCGACGGAGGTGCGCCGCTGCCAGATCCCCAGCTCCGTTCCCGCCGGGGCAGTTCCCGACACGTGGCCGACCAGATCGCCCCGCAGGCTCGCCATCCACCAACGCCCAAGCCAGGCGTTCAGTTCCGCATAGCCGCCATGGTCCCGCACATTGCCGCCCGGCACCTGCGTGTCGCGGGCCAGGTACTCCGCCGCCAGCGCCAGCGCCCACGCGTCGTCGCCACTGGAGACCGGTCGCCACTTCAGGTACAGGTCCGCACCCCACAAGGCCGCTGTGTCGTCGGGTTTCAGCGGACTCTGCCCCATCGACGCCGACGTACCGAGGGCCAGCGACCAATCGTCCGACAGCGCGTGGAAGCTGGCCAAACGCCCCACGTAGACCAAGTCCTCCGGACCGTCCAGCCGCCCGGAAGTGGACGACTCGACGGTGCCAAAGGTCGAGCTGCGCAGTCCGGTCGCCTCGTGCGGGTCGATGACGTCGGCCGTCACCAGCAGATAGAACGGCAGCGGCAGCAACGCGCTCAGCTCCGCGCCTGCGCCTGAGAAGTGCTCTTGGGCCAGAAAGCGGCTGTGGGCCAGCGAGGGATTGGCAAAGCTCCACGAGTGCAAGTGGCGTGGATTCTCTCTGCCAAACGGGACGTTGAGGTACCCGGCACGCCCCTGCAGGCCGGCGGGAAGGGCCAGCGTGGTCAACGCTGCCTCCTCGACCTCCATCTCGGTCAGCTGCACGGCCATGTCGAAGCGAAAGTAGGGATCGACGTTGGCCGAGGCGACAAGCTCCAACCCCTGCATCCGCAAGCCGTTCTCGTCGATCGCGTGGCCGCCCTGACGCAGGTGGCGCTCCCGACTGAACGCCCCGGCCGCCGAGTCGAGGATCAGGCTGAGGTCTGGATTCATCTGACGGCTGCCCCCCCCCGCCGCCACAGCGTCCGTTGTCGCGCGGGCGGCTGGTGCAGCGACTTCGGCAGCGGCAGCCGCAGCGGCGGCCTCCAGCTCGGGATCGACGGCGGTCGTAGCCGATTCGTCCGCGGGGACGGAGGGTTCCGCGGCGGCCGCCGCAGCGAACCCCATGCCCATGACAGCCCAAAGAACAACCTGACGCATCATGTCCGCACCCTCCCGCCGACGTTGTCGTCGTGCGCATGTTCATCGTGCTCGTGGTCGCACACCGGGTGGCGCGCGCTGCAGTCACCGCACTCGCGCAGGGGATGGTGCTTGACGAACGCTTCCCAGTGTCCGCGCTGCTCCAGCGTCAGCACGCCGGTGCCCTGGCAAAGCGGGCAAGCGCTGTCCAAGGCAGCCAACAACGCGGTGCGGATGAACAGCGAGCGATTGGGCACGGCGCGCAAGGCCTCTGCCAGCGCCGGATCCGCCTTGAAGGTGAAGAGCGTCATGCCGGCGGCCGAGTGGCCGTCGCCGCCGTCGTGTGGGTGATCTCGGTCTGTGTCGCTCATGCTGCCTCGTCGCTGGTATTACCCAGTATGACCGGCAACCTAGCGAACCCGGCGACGCAGTGTCAAGTTCGCTGACGGAAGCGACTGAAAGGTGAGGACGTTTCGGGCGGTTCGGGCTCAAGCCCGAGGTAGGCGCGAGAGACCTCCCGCGTCATCACCCGCGCTTGCGCGAGCATGGCGGTGAACCAAAAGGTGCTGCCGCGCCCCAGCTCGCTCTCTGCACCGGCATCGCCGCCCATCAGCACCGCCACCTTCTTCGCGATGGCCAGACCGAGTCCGGCTCCACCCGCACCTGCTGGGTCGTCGGCCTGCTGGCGCTCGAACGCCGAGAACAGCTGCGGCATGACCTCAGGCGGAACCCCCTTGCCCGTGTCGATCACCTCGAAGCGCACCAGCACGCCGTCCGCAAGCATCTGATCGGCTCGCACGCGCAGGGTGATGGTCCCCGTGTCCGTCGCTTTCGCCGCGTTCAGCCCCAGGTGCATCAGCACTTGCATGATGCGGGTGGCGTCGCCCAGCAGCGGCTTGGGCAAGCGTTGGACGTCGGTCACGACCTGCACCTTGGGCGAACGCAGCCGGGCCTCAACGGTAGCGACCACATGGGCAATCACCGCGTCGATCTGGACCTCGGCCCGTTCGAGCTCGAATCGCCCCGCCTCGATCTTCGAGAGGTCGAGCATGGAGTTCACGAGCTCGACCAGACGCTGCGCCTCCACGTCAAGCTTGCCCAGCCGGTCCATCTGCAGCGGAGTCAGTCCCAACCGCCGAATCATGCTGACCAAACCACCGATGCTGTTCAACGGCGCGCGGATCTCGTGCGACAGGTTGGCCAGAAACGCGCTCTTGGCGAGACTGGCGGCCTCTGCCGATTGTTTGGCGGCGGCAAGCTCTGCGGTTCGCTCCTCAACCAGTTGCTCCAGACCCCGACGATATGCGTCCAGTTCCACCTCGGCCCGCTTGCGCTCGCTGATGTCCGCGCAGCTGCCGACCATCCGCAACGGCGCTCCCTCAGCGTCCCTCTCGACGATGCGGCCGCGGTCTTGCACCCACACGGTGGTGCCGTCGCTGCGGCGCAGACGGTGCTCGGAGTAGTAGGTCTCGGCCCGGTTGTGAAGGCAGGCGGCAATCCGCTCGCCGACACGGCTGCGATCCTCGGGATGCAGCAGATTATCGAAGGATTCCAGTGAGTCGTCACGTTCATCTTCGGTGATTCCCGCGATGCGGTACCACTGATCGTTGTGCTGCACCCGTCCGCTGGGGATGTGCCAGTCCCAGATGCCTTCGCGCGTCGCGTTCAGCACGTCCTGCAGCTGGCGCTCGCGGTCGGCCACCTGCTCCTGAGCGTGAACCAGATCGGTCACATCGTGAGCGACGACAAGAATGCGGTTGTAACCGTCGCTATCCTTGAGCGGCTTCTTGATCGAGCGGTAGTGGCGGGTCTCTCCGGTCATCGCGTCCCGGCTGGGCTCGGCAACGACTTCGGTCTGGCCCTTCGCCATGATCTCCAGCACGTTGCGCCGGAAGGCGTCGGCAAGCTCTGCGGGAACGCCGAAGTCGCCGTCGTGCTTGCCCACCAGCTCATCCGGCGTCGTACCGTACAGCTTGGCGACGGCCAGATTGCCCAACAGGAAGTCGCCCTTGTGGTCCTTGAGCACGATGGGGTCCGGAATCTCGTCCAGAACGGTGCGCAGCAACGCACGGCTCTCGCGCAGGGCAGACTCGGCGAGGTGACGATCCGTGATGTCGCGGGCAAGCACCATGAAGCGCAACGATTCGCCTTCGACCTGCGCTTTGCGGGCGACCGAGAGCTCGAACCTGCGATTTCCGTTCGGCAACAGCAGGTTGTATTGCGTTCCGACTGAGAATCCTGTGCTGCGCGCCTCCTCCAGTGCGGCGCGACTGGCTTTGGCCACGTCCGGCGGCAGCACCTCTTCGACAGCACGCCCCAGAAAGGCTTCCGGCGGCACGACAAGCAGCTCTCTGCGCGGCGAGCGGTAGTCCATGAAGCGGCCGTCGCCGTCGATCTCAAACAGCAGGTCCGGCAACGCGTCCAAGGTGGCCTGCAGGCGCTTCTCCAGAGCCTCGACCTGGTGCTGCCTCCGCTTGTCCTCCGTGATGTCGGTCGAAAAGCCCGTCAGCCCGACCAGTTGCCCAGCTGCGTCGAACACGGGCTGCCGGGTGGTCCAAATAGTGCGGACCTCTCCGGTGTGGACAAGGACGACCCTCTCCTCGCGCCGGATGGGCTCGCTGCCTTGCAGTGCCTCGTCTTCGTGCAGCCGAATGTCGGCCGCCTTGGTCGTGTCGAAGAAGTCTGCGGAAGTCCGCCCCAGCACTTCCCGTGGCAGCAGGTCGAACAGCTGCGCCGCTGCGCGATTGATGTAGACGTAACGGCCGTGCACGTCCTTGGCGAACACGTACGTGTCCAGACGATCCAGTACCGCGGTCATGTCGAGTGTGGTCAACTCAGCGGGCAGATTGGGCAAGGGAATCCTCGGGTCAGCCGTGTCATGCCTGTGCGAGGCGACCGCTTTCAGGCAACAGTCCAAAGGCGACCGCGAGGGAGTCTGCGTGCCCCCGTAGTCGCGCGCAACCCTTTCGTTGAGCCTTTCGTTGAGCGGCGCGTCGTGCGAACGGGCGGCGGATGGCGGTCGCCGGAGCAGTCGCACTCTTTATCTACTTGACATTGATCTAGTGCTGGGTTTGGGAACTCAACCGCAGGAACAGGCAGGACCTTGCGGCCAAACTGCCGGCACCGACCACGCCGCCTGTCTCCGAAATGATCGAGCCTGACAGCAACTCGAGGGCGTCTCCTGCCGCTCCGCCGAGATCGAGCGGCCGAACTCCCTGCCAATTCACAAGCTGGGGAGCAAGGTTGCACGCGACCACCACCCGCTCTTCACCCGCCTGACGCAACACCGTCCACACGCCCTCGGGCTGCCCCGCCAGTGGCGTCAGGCTGCCGATGGACAGGGCCGGATGCGCCCGCCGCAACTGGGTCAGCTGCCGGTAAAGCGCCCACAGCGACTGAGGATCCGACTGCTGCGTTTGCACGCTGACACCGACGTCGCCCACCGGGAACCACGGCGTGCCGGTGGTGAAACCCGCGTTCGCGCCGGTCGTCCACGGCATCGGCCGCCGCTTGTCCTCGTCGGCGTTCGAGTCGCCGTTCGGCAGCCCCAACTCCTCGCCGTAGTACACAAAGGGCGTTCCCGGCACCGCAAACATCAGCTGGGCAACCAGACGCAACCGCGCCGCCGTCGCCTCGTCGCCGCCGAATTGCGTCGCGATGCGGATCATGTCGTGGTTGGTCAGGAAGGTGCCGCGCCCTGCCCCATGCGGAAATGTCGCGTCCCAGGCGCACACGACCTTCTGCAGCTTGTCGGCCGTCTCTTCCTCCACCGCCGCACGCAGCGCCGTCGACAGGTCGAAGTCAAACGTCATGCCCAAGCCTTTGCCGCCCACGTGGTACTTGGCCGCGACGGCGTTGGCCGCCCACGCCTCGCCCACCAACAACGCCTGCGGCGATGCCTGCGCCACCACGGCGGCAAAGTCCTGCCACCACTGCAGCGTGGCCTGCGTGTCCTGCTGGCCAGCCTTGGGACCTTCCTCGACCAGATAGCGCACGGCGTCGAGTCGGTAGCCGTCGACGCCCTTCTGCAGCCAGAACTTCGCGATGTCGCGCAGCTCTTGCGTCACCGCCGGGGTCGTCACCAGCAGGTCGGGCATGCCCTGCCAGAACACCCCGTAGTAGAAGCGCTTTCCCTGCGCGTTGGTGTGCGGGTGCCAGACGGCGCTGCTGCCGAACGGCTGCTTCCACCCGGGGTCGTCTGCGCGCCACGCGTACCAGTCCGTGTGTCCGGTGCCGGCCGCCGAGTCGGCGAACCACGGATGCTCGCTGGACGTGTGGTTCAGCACCAGGTCGATGATGACGCGAATGCCGCGGGCGTGGGCGTCGGCCAGAAAAGCGTCGAAGTCGGCCTGAGTGCCGTAGTCCGGCTCCATCGCACGGTAATCCGTCACGTCATAGCCGTGGTAGCTGGGCGAGCTCTGCACCGGCATCAGCCAAATCAAATCGACACCCAGGTCGCTGCCACCCGGCTTGCCGTCGTTCAGGTAGTCCAGCCGCGACCGTAGTCCCTGAAAGTCGCCGATGCCGTCGCCGTTGGAGTCCTGGAAGCTGCGGACGAAGATCTCGTAACCCACCGCCTGATGCCACCAAGCGGGGTTGTCCACGGTCGCCCGGCACGGCTGCGGTGCGACGGTCGCGGTGTCGGCGGGTGGTGCCAGCGCGTCCGGGTCGCCCTGCTGGGGGGCGGCACAGGCCGAGAGCGCCAGCAGCAGCCATGGGAAGACTGTCGACGGGGCGAGCGGGCGCATGGCGGTGGCCTCCGGATTCCGTGTGACGGACAAGGCTCCCACGCCAGACCCGCAGGTGTCCATGCCAGCTTGTGATTGCTCCGGTTCCGCGCCACGACTATGCTGCCTGTGGCCGGCGTCGCCCCCCGTTGCAGCCTGCGGCCGCGCCCTGCGGTCGCAAGCCGACGCCCCAAGAACCCGGAGGCAACTTCATGCCTGAGATCCACCGCATCCTGTGTCCAGTCGACTTCTCCTCGACGTCGCGCGAGGCCATGCGGTTCGCCGCGGATCTGGCCCAGCGGTTCGGTGCCTCCATCACGCTGCTGCACGTCTATCCCGTGCCGGGTTACGTACTGCCCGAGGGGTTCCTGACGGCTGGACCGGACGTGCTCGCCGAAGTCGAGGAGCGCACGCACGCCTCGCTGGCCGAGTGGGAGGCCGAGGCGCGCAAGCTGGGCGTCGCCGACATCGAAGTGGCCACCGCGATGGGCAATGCCGCGTCCGAGATCGTGCGCCATGCCGCCGAAGACAAGGCCGACATGGTCGTGATGGGCACCCACGGCCGCACGGGACTTGCCAAGCTGGTGCTGGGCTCCGTTGCGGACAAGGTTGTGCGCATGGCGGGCTGCCCCGTCCTTACGGTCCCGTCACGACACCACCGCCACGAGCCCAAGCCCGCCGCTTGACCCGCCGCCCTACCCTCAGCTTCCTCCAGCTTTCGTCACCTTTTCCTGTGGAGTTCACCATGGTTCGCTACGCTGTGCCTGTTTGTCTGCTGGCCGTCTCCCTTGTGCTCGCCGCGTGCAGTTCCTCCACCGCAAGCGGCGGCGGAACCGTGGCGGCCGACACCACGGGTGGGGACGCCAGCAGCGATGCCTTGGACACCACCGCCAGCGACACCACCTTGCTGGACACCGTCACCGGCGATGCCGTCGAGGACGTGCAGGCCGACGTGCCGGCAGACGTCACGCAGACGGTCTGCGGCAACGGCCAGTGCGAGGAAGGCGAGACCACCGGCAACTGCTTGAAAGACTGCGGCGTTCCCGGACCCGTGTGTGGCGACGGCGTGTGTGACGAGGGCGAGTCGGCGGCTACCTGCACCAAAGACTGCTTGCCGGTGGACAATTGTGGCAACGGCACTTGCGACGCGGGTGAGACGGCAGCGACCTGTCCGGCCGACTGCGTCGCGACGGGCTCGTGCGGCGACGGCACTTGCGGCGCTGGCGAGACCCCGGAGTCTTGCGTGGAAGACTGTGACCCCGCGACCCAGTGCATCATGCAGAAGTGCGGACCCGAGGCGACGGCCTGTCTGACCGACGCAGCATGTGGGGCGATCTTCCCGTGCATCGAGGCGTGCCCGCCAGACGACACCGCCTGTCAGGAGGCGTGCTACAGCACCGACAACCCCGAGACGTTGACGCTGTTCCTCGACTTCCTGACTTGCGTCTCGGACAACGGGTGCGTGTGAGCGGAACTTGCGCGGTGCGGACCGACTTGCGCCAGGGTAGCCGCCGCGCAACCGCCTACTTCACCCACACTTCCACGTTGTCGATGCCGAACGACTCGTCGTTGGCCGTCTGATTCAGCGTGCTGGACACCACCACCACGGTGGACGCGGCGACGTGGCTGAGGGTGACGTCGACGGGCCACTTCTCCTCCAGCCAGCCGTTCATCACGCCGCAGACCGAAGAGCCGGCGCTGTACTGGCCTACCTTGTTCCACACTTGCTTGCCGGCGATGTACAGAAGGGCCTGCTCGCCGTCCCAGCTGTCGATGCGCACGTAGTCCATCTTGTAGCGCAGCGTGTTGTGCGCGGGCAGCCCGGCAAAGGTCTTGGTCACGGATGCGTTGATGCCCAACAGGTCGTAGCCGCCCAGAATCCAACCCCAGCCGCCGCACGCAGACCGCCCGGCCGGGGACCAGCCCTGACCGTCGACCTCGAAGGTGTCCAGCGCCACGCGCGTCCAGCCGCCACCGGTCATGTCGCAGTACAGCTGGACCTTGGGCAGGACGCCTGCTCCATCGGGGTCGATCCAGTACAGGCCGTTACCGCTGGTGGGTAGACCGAGCAGGATCTCGAGGCAGGTGGCGGCCGGTGCATCGGCGCCTCCCAGCAGGTTGCAGGTCTTGCCGTCGCCCGTGTACCCCGCCTTGCACGCGCAGGTGTAGCTGCCCAGCGCGTTGGTGCAGGTTGCTTGGGCGCTGCAGGTCGCGAGGCCTGCCTTGCACTCGTCGATGTCGAAGCAGGTCTTGCCGTCGCCGTTCCAGCCCTTGTTGCAGGCACATGCGTACGAGCCGTCCTTGTTGGTGCATGTGGCCTGCGTGCTGCAAACCGATGGCGACGACTTGCACTCGTCGACGTCGGTGCAGGTCTTGCCGTCCCCGAGGTACCCGGCCTTGCACGAGCACTCCGCGCCGCCGGGCAGGTTGGTGCAGGTGGCATTGGCGTGGCAGCCCGCGGTGCCGGCCCCGCACTCGTCGATGTCGCTGCAGGTCTTGCCGTCGCCCTGCCAACCGGGCTTGCACGTGCACTGGACCTGACCGCTGCCCAGCAGCAGGCAGGCCGCCTGATTGGAACAGCCGCCGTTGTTGACCTCACAGGCCTCGTGCACGACGGTCAGGCTGCGGACGCGCCAGCCCAAGCCCTCCGCACCGCAGGGCGCCGAGAACTGCAGGCGAACCTTGAACTTGCTGCCCGCCAACGCCGCCAGGTCGACCTGCACCTTGCCCCAGACGGCGCCGCTGGCCGGGATGGTCGTCCGCAGCGCCCAGGTCACATCGTCGGTCGACGTCAGCACCTGCGCCTTGGCCGCCGCCCCCCAGGTGCCGGCACTGTCGAGTCGCAAGCGCACCGGGGCACCCGGCGCAAGCGCGCTTGCATCCAGCGTGGGCGAGTCGGCTGTGACCCACACCTGCGACTGTCCGGCACCGCACGCGATGCCACCGATGCCATTGCTGGCCTCGAGGGCGCAGGCCGACACCTCGCCGGGCAGGGACGTCGCCACGGGGTGCCAAGTGACCTTGGGCCCGAGATTTTGCGCTGCGGGGTCCAGGATCTGCGCGAACTTCCAAGCGGTCAAACCGGGGTCGTCGCAAGCGAAGGACTCGGTGTAAGGCAGCGCAGCCTTGCCGCAATTGGCGTCGGGTCCGGGCTCGAACACGCACCCGACACTGGGGTCGCAGCTGTCGAGCGTGCAGCCCCAGCCGTCGTCGCACGTCACCACATCGCCAATGCACGCTGCGAACTGGCACAAGTCGTTGCCAGTGCAAGCATTTCCGTCATCGCAGGGGTCAACCGTCGGCGTGAACTTGCACCCGGCACCGGTGACGCAGGCGTCGGTCGTGCAGGGATTGCCGTCGGTGCACGGAATCGGCTGTCCCACGCACTTGCCCTGGTCGCAGGTGTCCTGCTCGGTGCAGTCGTCGCCGTCGTCGCACGTGAAGTTCTTGAATTCGTGCTTGCAATCGGCGGTCTTGTCGCAGGTGTCGAGGGTGCAGCCGTCGCCGTCGTTGCACGGTTCGTCGTTCGGGGTGGCGACGCAACCCACGCCCGCCTGGCAGGCGTCGACCGTGCACGTCACACCATCGTCGCAGTTTGCGGGGCCCCCGGGCTTGCAGCCGCTGCCGGCGCACTTGTCGCCGACCGTACAGACGTCGCCGTCGTCGCAGGTCGCCTCGTTGGGCAGGTGCACGCAACCCTGCGCTCCGCCACACGAATCGTCGGTGCAGAGGTTGCCGTCGCCGCAGTCGACCGCCTCGTCGGTCGTGCCGTCGCAGTCATTGTCCAGTCCGTCGCAGAGGTCGGCCGAGGGTGTCATCGCGTCGCAGGCGGTCAACCCGTCGGCGGTGCAGCGGCGCTGACCCTGACAGGAGGAGGTCTCGCCGCCAGCCTGGCAGGTCGTCACGCGCTCGGCGGCGATGGCGGCGGGGCTGCACGCGCAACCGACCGAAGGCAGGCAGCGCCCCTCGGCCACGGTTGCCCCCTTCGCCATGGCCTGCAGGCAGACGTAGCCGTTGCCGCAGTCGGTATCGACCGTGCACGGCGAGGCGCAGAACCAGCCGTCAGGCCCGGTAGCCCCGCCCAACGCGACGCATGCCGCCTTGGTGTCGGTCTTGGTCTTGCAGGTCGTCGAGTCCACACAGGGGTCGCAGGCGGTCGGGAATGAATGTACGCACAAGTCTGCGATCTGAATCGGGGATCCGGCCGGGTCTGTCTCAAGCACGCTGCGGCACGCGTGGTCGGCCACGCATTGGCCCTGCACGCACGGCAGGGCGCACTGCAACCCCTGTGGCGTGGGCAGGCAGGCGCTGCCGGCCGGGCAGTCGGAAAGCGTCACGCAAGTGCAACCGTAGCCGCCCGGGCAGGCAATGACCGCATCGTTCGCGGTATCGCCGGCAGTATCGGGCGCGGTGACGACCGGCGTCTCGATGGCGTCGCTGCCGCAGCCGCTGGTCAGCCAAGAGACGGAGGCGAGGAGAAGCAACCCGAGTACGGGCGCGCGAAATGATCGACAGATCATGGGGCCTTCCTGCAGTGTCAGCGGTCGTTCGTAGAGCAAATCACCCAGCCACCGACGGCCATCGCGTTGCTGGCGTCGTTCCATTGGCCATAGTCGCAGTTTCCGGACGATCCCGGGTAGCTGTACAGGCGATACGAGGTGTTGTTGTCACCGTTCGGCTCGTAGCCGGAGCAATTCGCGTTGTTGCTGTTCGAGATCCAGAAGCCGCACGGCGCACCCTTGCAGATACCCTGCCAATTGCCCAGCCCATTTGCACCGTTGTACTTGGGAAAGACGTTGATCACGTTCGGCACCTGGCCGCCGTTCTGCGCGCGAATGGCGAACGCGTGAGCCTGGTTGCGAGGCACGACGATCTCCATGCCATAGCTGTTGCACGCGCTCGCATAAGCGTTCTGGTCACCGCCCAAGCCGCCGTTGTTGATCCGCACCCAAGTGTACGGGCCCCCCGTGGTCGCCATGTCGCAGTACGCCTGCACGGTCGGCTTGGGACCGGCACCATCGACATCGATGGGGTACACGCCCGATCCGGCCGACGGGTAATTCTGCTTGTACTGCAGGCAGGTCGCGGCGGTGGTCGGCGTGCAGGTCTTGCCGTCGCCTGTGAAGCCCTCCTTGCACTTGCACGTGAACGAGCCCGGCGAGTTGGCGCAGGTCGCATTCGCGCTGCAACCCGCCGTACCATTGGCGCATTCGTCAACGTCGGTGCAGGTCTTGCCGTCGCCCGTGAAGCCGTCCTTGCACTTGCAGGTGAACGAGCCGGGCGAGTTGCCGCAGGCCGCGTTGGCGCTGCAACCAGCCGTTCCATTGGCGCATTCGTCCGCGTCGGTGCAGGTCTTGCCATCGCCCGTCCAGCCCGAGTTGCAGGTGCAGGTGTAGCTGCCCTCTTCGTTGGCGCAGGTCGCTTGGGTCGCGCAGTCGGCGGTGCCGGCCTTGCATTCGTCCAGATCGGCGCAGGTCAGGCCGTCGCCCGACCATCCGGCGTTGCAGGTGCACACCTTCTTCCCGACGGGGCCGATGGCGCAGGTCGCATAGCCGTCGCAGCCGCCGTTGCCGACCGCGCAGACGTCCTGGAACACCACCAGCGACCGCACGAACCAGCCGTAGCCCGGCACCTTCGGCTGGCACGAGGGAATCGTAAACCGCAGGCGGAGTTGGAACGTCTTGCCAGCGACGACACCCAGACCCAGCTGCGCCTTGCCCCACACCGCGCCGCTGGCCGGAAGGTTGCCCAGCGTTGTCCAGGTGCCACCGGCGATCGCGATCTGGACCTGAGCGGTCGCCCCGCTGCCCCAAGAGCCAGCGCTCTCGAATCGCAGAAACACCGGAGAACCCGCAGGTAGCTTGGTCGCGTCGATCTGGGGCGAGTCCGCGGTCGCCGTCACCGCCGCCTGGCCGGCGCCGCAGGCCAGGTCCAGACCGTTGTGGACACCCAGCGTGCACGACGTCGGGTCGGTCGCCAGCTCGGTCGGCAACTGGGCCAGCTGCCAGCGGACCGGCGGTGCGCCTGCGGGAGGCTTGCCGCCTCCGCTGAGCTGCCACTGTCCGAACCCCTTGGAGTCGCACGAGAAGTCCTCAGCGAACGGCAGCGCGCCCACACCGCAGGTTTCGGTCAGCTTGGTGAACACGCAGCCCTTGCCGGGGTCGCAGGCGTCGGTGGTGCATCCCAAGCCGTCGTCACAGTCCTGCGGGGCGCCGATGCACGAGCCCTGTGCGCAGGTGTCGCCAACGGTGCACACGTTGCCGTCGTCGCAGGTCTGCTGCGACGGAGCTGACTCACAACCCTGCCCGTCTACACAGGTATCCTTGGTGCAAGGATTGCCGTCGTCGCAGGTGGCCGTGGTGCCGGCGCAGGTGCCTTGGGCGTTGCAGGTGTCGCCCTTGGTGCAGGGGTCTCCGTCGTCGCACGCGGCCAGCGTCGAGGTCGAAACGCAACCTTCGGCCCCCTCGCACGCGTCGGTGGTGCAGGGATTGCCGTCGTCGCAGGTCAGCGGTGTGCCCTCGCAGTTGCCGTTGGTGCACGCGTCTTCCTGCGTGCAGGGGTCACTGTCGTCGCAGGCGCCGGTCGTGGGCAGGAAGGTGCAACCGTCCGCCGGAACACACGAATCGGTGGTGCAGGGATTGCCGTCACTGCACGGAATCGGCTCTCCCGAGCACTTGCCCTCCACGCATCCGTCGCCTTGCGTGCAGGCGTCGCCGTCGTCGCACGGGGCGGTGGTGGCCGTCTTCAGACACCCGGCCGCACCGCCGCAGGTCGCCGTGTAGCAGGGGTCGTCGCTGATGCAGGCGGCGGGCGTGGGACCGTCGTCCGGCTCCTTGGACTCGTCGGTCAGTCCGTCGCAGTCGTTGTCCTGACCGTCGCACAGCTCTGGTGCGCTGCCTGAGGTGACGGCGCACGCGGTCAAGCCGTCGAGGGTGCACACCCGCTCTCCCGGGCAGGCGCCGGGCTTGCACGAGGTGCCCAGACCGGCGGCGATCGCTGAGGGGCTGCACGCGCATAGGCCAGAGACGGGGACACAGCGCTCGAGGTCGCCGCCCTCAGCCTTGGTCACCGACTTGCAGCCATACCCGGACGGGCACGCGCCCCCCGCACCGCACGAGGGCGCGCAGAACCAGCCGTTGGCGCCCTGCCCACCTTGCAAATCGACGCACGCGGCTTGCGGGTCGATGGTGGACGCACACTTGT
Organism: uncultured Myxococcales bacterium; assembly: GCA_903955385.1. Taxonomy (GTDB): domain Bacteria; phylum Myxococcota_A; class UBA9042; order UBA9042; family UBA9042; genus CAJBNH01. The sequence continues at coordinate 55,616 of CAJBNH010000149.1, forward strand.
CCGACGTGGCACAGGGGTCGCACGCCTTGGGCCACTTGTGGACGCAAAGGTCCTGCACTTGCACGGGGGTGCCGGCAGCGTCGGTCTTCAGCACGGTCGAGCACAGCTCGTCGGCGCCGCACTGACCCGCAACGCACGGCAATGCACAGGTATTGCCCTCAGGTCGCGGCGTGCAGGCGCTCTGCGCGGGGCAGTCGTCGTTGGTGACGCAGGGGCAACCGGCCACTCCCGGACAGTTGAGGCTGGTCTCTGCGTCGTCGCCCAAGCTGTCGCCGCCGTCCGCCGTCGCGGGGTCCGAACCCTCAGCCGCGGTTCCGCCGCACGACACCGCAAACAACGCCAGACAGCAAGCGATCAGGCCCAGTTCCATGCGCGGCAGAGGTCGGATCATCGGCTCCCCTCAGTCCGGCGCGATGGCTCCGGCAAGTGCAGCAAAGCGTACCAGAGAAGGGGGTCGCTTCAAGGTGTCTCGACGCGCAAAGGCCCCTGCTTTCGCGCAGAGTCAGCGCGTCGCCAACCACGCCGCCAACGACGCCACGCCGGCCCGCACCGCTTCGCTGTTGCCCGCCACGGCGCCCTGCTCGATGCCGCGTGCGATGTCACTGGCGTCCAGAAATCCGTAGGTTGCGCACGATCCTTTGATGCGATGCCCCATGCGGGCACAGGTCTCGAGGTCGCCCGCGTCCACCGCGGCGGTCAAGGCGGCGACGTCGTCCTGGCGACGGCGCAGGAACACGGCAAGCAGCTGGGCGATCGCCGGATCGACCGAAGGGGTCGCGACCGAAGGCTCTGTCTCCCCCGGACGGCGCCCCGCCAGTCGCTCGACCAGCGCGAGCAACTCCGCTTTCCGCATGGGCTTCAGCGCCACCTCTGTCCAAGGGTCGCGCGCCAAGGTGGCCGCCGCGTCGTCCGGCGTTCCCGCCGTCAGGGCGACCACCGGCACCGGCGGCAATCCGGCCTCGCGCTCGTGCTGGCGAAGCTGGCGCAGCGCACCGGGACCGTCGAGCACCGGCATGTGCACGTCCATCAACACCAGGTCAAACAGGCCGTTGCGCGCGGCCGTCACCGCCTGACGCCCGTCCTCGGCTTCGGTCACCGAGCACGTGGACGACAGCCAGGCGCGCAGGACCAGGCGTTGGTCCGGGGCGTCGTCAACCAGCAGGATGCGGGGGGTAGACATGGGCGGATGATCTACGGGTTTCGCGGGTGAAACAAGGCCAGCGACTGTCCACAGCCCATCTGAAGGCCACGTTTGACCCGCTCCCCCGCCAAGCGTACACACGGAAGAGGCCATCGACTTGGCCCACGGTTGGGAGGGTGTCATGCGCAGCGCGAGACTCGTCCAAGTGCTCGCTTGGCTCACCTTGTCCGGCTTGTCACTGAGCGGTTGCACCGGCGCCAAGCAAGACGAGCCCGACGGTCAGGCGACGGTGGCCGACACCCTGGACGCGGACGCCTCGCTGGACGACGTGGCGGATGTTCCACAACTACCCGATACATCCGTTGTTCCCGATGCGGATGCCGTGGACGTCGATGCGCCCGGCACCGACGCGGTTGCAGAGGTTTACGACGAAGCGGAAGGGTCCGACACCCCCGGTTTTGAGCCCAACTGTGTTGTCGAACCGGGCAGTTACGGGTGCCCGTGCAAGTCGAACGACGACTGCGAAACCGACCTGTGCGGTCCGAGCCCACACGCCGAAGGGTGGGTCTGCACGGTCGAGTGCCCCTACCAGTGCGACTGCTCGAAGCGCTTCCCGTGTGAGGACGACCCGTCGCCGTTCGTCAAGCTCTGCAACCCCTGCACCGCCAACGTGGAGTGCGATTCGCCGGGCAACAGCGGCGCGCGCTGCGTGTCGCTTGGCAACGACGGCGCCTTCTGCGGCACGGCCTGCCAGACCGACGACGACTGTCCGTTCGGCTACCCGTGCAAGGACTCGCTGGACGTCGCTGGCCAGACCAGCAAGCAGTGCGTCGTCCCCGACGGCGGCGTGTGCACGTGCAGCGAAGCGGCCATGTTGCTGGAGCTGAGCACCGAGTGCTTCGTCACCACCGACGGCGTCACCTGCGAAGGCAAGCGCACGTGTCTGGGGGGCGACAAGCCCGGGGCTCCCGTCGGTGGCGGCCTGACCGCATGTTCGGCACCCCCACCCTCCCCCGAGGTCTGCAACAGCGCCGACGACGACTGCGACGGCATGATCGACGAGGGCACCTGCGACGACGGCAATCCCTGCACCGACGATTTCTGCGGCGGACCGGACGGTTGCCAGTACGAGAACAACGCGCAGCCGTGCGACGCCGACGGGTCGGTCTGCACGTCCGCCGACCTGTGCATCGACGGCCAGTGCGCCCCCGGACCAGCGCTCGCGTGCGACGACAAGAACGCTTGCACGACGGACAGCTGCGACAAGTCCGCAGGGTGCCTGCACAAACCGGTGACAGGGGCTGCCTGCGACGACGGCGACCCCGCGACATCGAACACGAAGTGCCTCGACGGGTTGTGCGTGGGCAGTTGAGCGGATAGCGTGCGGCCTCTCTCCCTGACTCCCGAGGCCCCATGACCGACTCCCCCGCGGCGACGCAGCCCACGGCCCACGACAACCCGCTGCTGCAACACGCGAATTCCCGCTGGACGGTGCCGCGCTACGACGCCATTCGCGCCGAACACGTCGAACCCGCCATGCGCGTGCTACTGACGGCGGTGACGGCCGAGCTGGAAGTGATCGAGGCCCAGGCGCGCCCCGACTGGCCGTCGCTCGTCGAGCCGATCGAGCGCCTGAGCGACCGCCTGGAGCTGACCTGGGGCGCCGTCGGGCACCTGCTGGCCGTACGCAACTCGCCCGAGCTGCGCGCCGCCCACGAGGTCATGCAGGCGCCGGTCGTCGAATTCTCGATGCGGCTGGCCCAGAGTCGGCCGATCTATCAGGCGTTTCGCGCCCTTCGTGATGGTCCCGAGGGCCGCGACCTCGACCCGGCGCAGCGGCGCATCGTCGCCTCGTGGGTGCGCGATGCCGACGAGAGCGGCGTCGGGCTCGACGGACTGGAGCGGGACCGCTTCAACGCCCTGCAGCTCGAACTCGCCGAGCTGGGAACGACCTTTGCCGACCACGTATTGGACGCTACCAAGGCCTGGACGCTGGACCTGACGACGCAGGCGGATGTCGAGGGGTTGCCGATCAGCCTGTTGCGCCTGACGTCGCAGCAAGCCCGCGCCGACGGGGTACCGGGGGCGCGCGAGGGCGACGACGACCCGACGGCCGGTCCGTGGCGCGTGACGCTGGATGGGCCGTGCGTGGTGCCGTTCCTGCAACACAGCCGCCGCCGCGACCTGCGCGAGGCCGTCTACCGCGCCTACGTCACGCGAGCGAGCGAAGGGGCGTTGGACAACCAGCCGCTGCTGAAGCGGATCTTGAGCGTGCGGCAAGAGCTGGCGCGCATGTTGGGCTTTGCCGACTACGCCGAGCTGAGTCTGTCGTCGAAGATGGCCCCGGACGGCGCAACGGTGGCGCGGCTGCTGGAGGAGCTGCGGCTGGCGGGCTACGACGCAGCACAGCGAGATCTGCAAGACCTGCGCGGCCTTGCGATGTCGCAGCACGCGCCCGAGGCCGACCATCTGCGCCACTGGGACATCGGCTTCTGGGCCGAGCGGCTGCGCGAAGACCGCTACGACTTCAGCGAAGAGGACTTGCGCCCGTACTTTCCCCTGCACCGCGTGCTCGAAGGCCTGTTCGCTCTCGCATCGCGGCTATTCGGCGTGACGATTCGCGCCGCCGACGGGCAGGTGCCGACGTGGCACGCAGACGTGCGGTTCTTCGAGGTGCTGAACGAGGACGGCGAGGCCATTGCCGCGTTCTACCTCGACCCTTACAGCCGCCCCTCGGAAAAGCGTGGCGGCGCTTGGATGAGCGACGTCGTCAACCGCACCACGACGTTTGGCGGGCTGCGACTGCCGGTCGCCAGTCTGGCGTGCAACCAGTCGCCGCCGTTGGGCAACCAGCCGTCGCTGATGACGATCTCCGAGATCGAGACGCTGTTTCACGAGTTCGGCCACGGCCTGCAGCACATGCTGACGCGCGTGGACCAGGGTCTGGCCTCGGGCATCCGCAACATCGAGTGGGACGCTGTGGAATTGCCCAGCCAATTCATGGAGAACTGGTGCTACCACCGCGAGACGCTGCTCGGGCTGTCGGGTCACTTTCAGACCGGCGAGCCGCTGCCCGATGAGCTGTTCGCGCGCATCACGGCCGCCCGCACCTTCCGCGCCGGCAGCGACCTGCTGCGTCAGGTGATGCTCGCGTCGACCGACTTGCAGCTGCACCAAGCCTCGGGTCCCGGCGAGCCCGCCGACGCCTTTCAGGTCTATCGCCGCGTCGCTGAGCGCACGACGGTCCTGCCGCCGCTGCCCGAGGACCGCTTCCTGTGCAGCTTTACCCACATCTTCGCGGGCGGGTACGCGGCGGGCTATTACAGCTACAAGTGGGCAGAAGTCCTCAGCGCCGATGCCTTTGCCGCGTTTGAAGAGGCCGGTCTGGACGACGCCGAAGCCATGGCCGCTACCGGCAGGCGCTTTCGCGACACGGTGCTGGCGCTGGGGGGCAGCATGCATCCCACTGAAGTCTTTCGGGCATTTCGCGGCCGCGACCCCTCCAGCCAGGCGCTGTTGCGACACGCGGGACTGACCGGCGGCGATCGGTAACCTAGCCGCTGCACCCGGGAATCGGCGCGTGGTCGCAGGCTGGCTGACCGTCGTAGTCCTGGCAGGCGTCGGCGGTGCACGGGTCATTGTCGTCGCAGACGTTGTTGGCGCTCAACACGCACATGCCGCCGTGACAGACCGCCTCGCTGCACGCATCCGGGGTGCCGCACCAGGCGCCGTCGTCCTCGTTCTCGGTCAAGCAGCTGCCGGTCGCCTTGTCGCAGGTGTCGATGGTGCAGTCGTTGCCGTCCTCACACGAGATGCTGGTGCCGATGCACGTTCCGCCGCTGCAGACATCGTCGTGGGTGCAGGCACTTCCGTCGTCGCACGGGCTGGAGTCGTCGGCCACCGCGCCCAAGCACGCGCCGTTGATGCAGGTATCGCCTGAGGTGCACGGCTCGCCATCGTCGCACGCCGGGTTGCCGTCGACGGCGACATTGTCGCAGCCCCAGTCGGGGTTGCAGCTGTCGATGGTGCACGAGTCGTTGTCGTCACAGGTGTCGACGAAGGCGCCCACGCAGACGCCTGAGACGCAGGTCTCGTCGTAAGTGCACTCGTCCTCGTCCCAGCACCACTCGCCGTCCGGCCAGTTGCCTGAGGGCTTGCACACCCCGCCCTCGCACGCCGCAGACTGACACTCGACGCCCGAATCGCACTCGACGCCGTCCGAAGTCGCAGCGCTTTCACAACCGCCGGTCGACGGGTCGCAGAAGTCGTCGGTGCAAGGGTTGCCGTCCTCGCAGTCCACCGAATCGACCTCGCATACGCCCGCAACACACTGATTGCTGTGGCACAAGTCGCCCTCGCTGGCGCCGCAGTCCAGGTCGCTCTGGCAGCCGCACAGCAGCTGGAAGTCGTCGCAGCAGTCGCCCGATTCCTCGCACCAACTGTCGCAGTAGCAGTACTCGGCCTCGCCGCCACAGTTGCCGGCGCAAGAGTAGGGGCCGGGTTCGGGTTCGCTGCCGGTGTCGGTGTCGGTGTCGACCGCGATGTCCGTGCCGGTGTCGGCCGTGGTGTCGACCTCTGCGTCATCGGCTTGGTCGGTCTCTACATCCACAGTGGAGTCAGGGGCTTCTGCAGTGTCCCCCGCGGTGTCGGTGGGCGTCGCGTCTTCTGCAGCGTCCAGCGCGTCGTCGCCCAGGCCGTCGTCGGCATCCAGGTCGCTGGCCGTCGGGGTCGACGAGTCGGTGCTGCCAGAGCAGGCCGCCATCCCGAACACCGCAAGCAAGCCAAAGGAGGAAACGAAGAAGCGAAGTCGCACGGCACCCCTCCTGGCCTTCACGGCGCAAGGGAGCGTGCAGCATGCCGACCCCGGCCGACTGCGGCAAGCGTCAGGCAGGCGTCGTCGATACCAACCGCCGCACGGCAGCCAGCGACTCCTGGGCGTGGGCGCCCATGCGAATCCGCGAGTCGAACACCAGTCGCACCGCGCCCTTGCGGTCGATCACGAACGTGATCCGCCCCGCCAGCAGCGTGAAGGCGCGCGGCACGCCGTACTGCCCGTGCACCTTGGCGTCGGGGTCGCTCAGCAGCGTGAAGGGCAGCCGGTGATGACTCGCAAACCCCTGATGGCTGTCCGAATCGTCGATGCTGACGCCCACCACGGTGGCGCCCGCGTCGGTGAAGTCCTGATACGCGTCGCGAAACGCACAGGCTTGGGCGGTGCAACCGGCCGTCTCGTCCTTGGGATAGAAGTAGAGGACCACGGGGCCCTTGGCGTACACGTCGGACAGACGCACGGGCACGCCGTTGGCGTCGGGCAGCGTGAAGTCGGGGGCGGGGTCACCTTCGCGGATTTTGTGGCTCATGCTTGGTTCGATGCGGCATCGGCTGCGGCAGGTGCGGCGGGCGATTCAGCGTCGCATTCCGGCGGTGGCGCAGGGTCGACGTCTTCCAGCGGCTTCATGGCAACGCCTCGTTTTTCTTGGGCGATGTCCTCGCCGCCGAGCTCTCCCGACGTGTCAACCTCAACGCGACCGAGCGTCAGCGTGGTGATCACCGGCGCCAAGGCACCGGCCAAGGCCCGCCGCATCGCGAGAATTCCCATGGCAGTCGTCCTGTTCGCGCCCCGTTGCGGCGTCGACCCATGCAAGGTAGGAGGGGGAGGCGCCGTCGCCAAGGGTTGCCCTGCATGTGGAATTTCGCTACATGTGTGGAAATTTGCGACATCACCCTTGCCAGTGCGGCACCTCGCCTTGACCAAGATCGCTTCTACTTCTGAGCACTTCCGAAACGCCGCGGGGATGGCACACTCCTTGCTCCTGAAACTGCCGGGAGGAACTCTGCATGGTCGACCGCCGCTGCCACCTGCTCTGCCTGATCGTCTGCCTGCTGGGCCTGACGCTGGTCACGGGCTGCATCGTCAACCCGGTGCCGACGCCGGGACCGTACGACCTGACCAACAACAAGAACGACGTGAAGACGGACGACATGGGCGGCTCCGGGATTGACGCCACCGCCTACGACGCATGGGGCGACGCGACATCGCCGGGCGGAACCGACTCGTCCGACTTTGCCGACTGCGTGGCCTCTCCCGAGGATGCGACGCCAACCGACGCGGCCGATGACGTGACAGCTACGGAAGATGAGGACTCAGAGACCGATGAGGTGTCATCCCGCACCCCTTGAATCCCGCCTCGCTCCCGGCCATCCTGCAACCGGCGTCTGGACTTTCCCCTTCGCCGGAGTTCCCTTGCCCCGCCTGCCCTTCACCCTGCTCGTTGCCAGCCTGTCGCTTTCGCTTGCGGCGTGCGCGGCGTCGATGCAGGACCGGCTGCAGCTGCTGCCCGCCACAGACCGCGACGCTTACGACGAATGCGCGCTGGACCGCTGCGGTCTGGCCCCCGCTTGGTATGGCGAGGCGCAGTGGGCGATGGAGCGATACGAACGCGAGTCCAACGCCCACTCAGAGTGCTGGTACCGCTACATTGACGCCTATGTCGCCCAGCCGACGCCCGCCGCGCGCGCCCAGTACCTTCAGGGCAAGTGTGTGGCTGAGCGGATGTGGATCTCGCGGTAGCGCAAGGGTCAGCACCCGCGGAATCGCCCGAAGCCACCTTGTGTTGCAACCAGCAGACGGCCCCGCGCATCCAAGCGGGGGCGGCCGGAGTCCAACCTGTGACACCCGTGGACACCGTCGACACACGGATGGAAGGACGCGACATGAACCGGATCCGCCAACTGCTCGTGCTGCTTGTGCTTTCTGCCTGCGCCCGTACCGCGCCACAGACGGCCGTGGACGACCGCGCCGATGCGCCCGCCCCCCACTCGACCCAGGAGAACGCCGTGACCACGCCCCCTGCCCCCGACTATGCACGCCCCAGCGAGGCCGAGCTGCGCAAGCGCCTGTCGCCCCTGCAGTTTGAGGTCACCCAGCGCGGCGCCACCGAGCCTGCCTTTCGCAACGCGTACTGGAACCACCACGAGGAGGGCCTCTACGTCGACTCGGCGACCGGTGAGCCCTTGTTCAGCTCGCGCGACAAGTTCGACTCAGGCACCGGCTGGCCCAGCTTCACCCGACCCATCGAGTCTGCCCGCGTCACCGAAAAGGTCGACAGCGCTTGGGGCATGACCCGCACAGAGGTCCTGTCGGCCGGTGGCCGCTCGCACCTGGGCCACGTGTTCGACGACGGTCCCGCACCCATCGGCTTGCGGTACTGCATCAATTCCGCGTCTTTGCGCTTCATTCCCCTGGATCGCTTGGAGGCTGAGGGCTACGGTGCCTACCGCCAGGCCTTCACCGGCACCGCCGCGGCCGTCGAAGACAAGGCGTCTGCGGTGTGCGCCACCCCTGCCCCAGGCCAAGCGGCGGGCTGTCAGGCGACCACCGAGGAAGCGTTACTGGCGGGCGGCTGCTTCTGGGGGATGGAAGAGATCCTCAGGAAGGTCCCGGGGGTACTCGAGACCGAGGTTGGCTACACCGGCGGTTCGACGCCCCACCCGACCTACGACGACGTCCACACCGGTCGCACGGGACACGCTGAGGCTGTGCGGATCGTGTTCGACCCTGGCAAGGTCAGCTATGCGGATTTGCTGGAAAAGTGGTTCTTCAAGCTGCACGACCCGACGACACCCAATCGCCAGGGCAACGACATCGGCAGCCAATACCGGTCTGCCATCTTCGCCACCAGCGAGGCGCAGAAGAAGACGGCGGCAGAGGTCATCGCGCGCGTGAACGCCAGCGGCAAGTGGAAGCGTCCGGTCGTGACCGAAGTCGTGACCGCCGGCCCCTTCACCGCCGCAGAGGGCGAGCATCAAGACTATCTGCAAAGAAATCCGGGAGGTTATACCTGCCACTGGCTGCGGGACTGATCGTTACCGCTTCAAGACGTCTGCCACCTTGCGCGCCAAGGCATCGGGCGTGAAGGGCTTGGCCAGGAACTCGACGTGCGCGTCCAGCACGCCGTGGTGAACGATGGCGTTGTCGGTGTAGCCGGACATGAACAGCACCCGCATGCCGGGGCGCTGGTCGACCAGGCGGTCCGCCAGCTCGCGGCCGTTCATGCCGGGCATGATCACATCCGTCAGCAGCAGTTGAATCGGCCCCGGGTGCGCGGCGCTCAGTCGAATGGCGGCCGCGGGAGTGTCGGCCGACAGGACGGCATAGCCTTTGGCTTCCAAGACCTTGCGAGCGGCCTCAGCCACCAGCGGCTCGTCCTCGACCAGCAACACCGTGCCCTCCCCAACCTCGACCGCTTGGGCAGAGTGCGGGAGCCGAGTCGGGCCGTCGTCGGCCTCAGATTCGGCCAGCGGCAGATAGACGCGGAACGTGGTGCCTTGATCGGGCTCGCTGTAAACAGCGATGTCGCCTCCGGATTGCCGCACGATGCCGAAGACGGTCGACAGCCCTAGCCCCGTGCCCTTGCCGCGAGGCTTGGTCGTGAAGAAGGGCTCGAAGATCCGCGCCTTCACGTCGGCCGGAATGCCCACGCCGGTATCCGACACCGCCAGCAGCGTGTAGCGACCGGGCGCGAGCACCAGGTGAGAGGCGGCAAGTCCGTCCTGAACATCGACTTCTCCCACCTCGATGGTCAGCCGCCCGCCCCCAGGCATCGCATCGCGGGCGTTGACGGCCAGGTTGAGGATCACCAGCTCGATCTGATTCGGGTCGGCGCGCACGGGTCCGACTTCCTGTGCGCAGAAGGTGCGCAGCTCGACGTCCTCGCCGATCAGGCGCCGCAGCATCCCCTCCATGCCCAGCACGACGTCGCGCAAGTCCAGATTCACCGGCTGCAGCACCTGCTGACGACTGAACGCGAGCAGCTGGTGGGTCAGCTTGGCGGCGCGCTCGGCAGCTTCGCAGATTTGCTCGAGATCCTCGCGGTCCTGGGTGCCCTCGGCGCGCTCGTCCGCCATCATGCGGGCGTAGCTGAGGATGGCCGTCAGCATGTTGTTGAAGTCGTGCGCCACGCCCCCGGCCAGCCGCCCAATCGCCTCCATCTTCTGCGCCTGACGAAGCTGCTCCTCGCTGCGGCGCAGGGCCTCCTCGGCCCTGACGCGCTCCACAATCTCGCGGCACAGCTCGGTGTTTGCCTGCTCGAGCTCGACCGTCCGCTCGCGAACCCGCGCTTCCAGTTCCTCGTGGGATCGGCGCAAGACCTCTTTGGCCATGCGCTGTTCCGTAATGTCGTGCGAGATGCCCAGCAGGTACTGCGGCTGCCCGTGGTCGTCCAGCAGCGGCACCTTGCGCGTGTGCAGCCAGCGTTCTCCCGACGCGGTGGCGATCCGCTCCTCCGGGATGTCGACCACCTGCTTGCCCGCCAGCGTCTCGCGATCACGCTCCACGAAGAAATCGGCCTGCTCCTTGGGGAAGAAGTCGTAGTCGTTGCGCCCCAGCAGCGCATGACGCGACTGACCCAGCAGGTCCTCTCCGGCGCGGTTGAAGCGAACGAAGCGCAGGTTCTCTGCTTCCTTCAGGAAGATCATCGAGGGCACGTTCTCGAGGATCGAGTCGAGGAAACGGTTGGCTTGCTGCACGGCCTCTTCGGCCTGATGCCTCGCCTCGATGTCGCGCAGCACCACGACACCGCCCAGCAGCGTGCCGTCTGTGTCGCGCCATGGCTTGCCCGATGCGCTGATCCATCGACCGCGGGGCAGCAACTCGTTGCGCACGAACAGGTCGACGTCGCTTGTTTCCTGGCCGCGGATCGCGCGCATCAGCGGAAGCTCGGCGACCGGCACCAGCGTCTTCATGTCCGCGCCGAACAGTCCGTACGCCTCAGACCACGCCTGCATCGGCGCGTCCTGCTGCCCCACACCGGTCAACCGTTGTGCCGCCGCATTGTAGACAAGCACGTTGCCGTCGACGTCGGCGGCAATCACGCCGTCGGACAGGCTCTCGACCATGGAACGCAGCAGCTTGGCTTCCATCGGATTCCAATTGGGGGGCAGATGTTTGCGGGCTGCGTCGAGTCTAGGCACGCGAACCGACGACGTCCAGACACAACTGACGGCTGGCGCAAATTGCCAACCGCGGTGAGCAGCGGCATGACCGCCTGCTGTGCACCCCCGAACGCCGAGTCGGCCAGAACCTAGGGCGCGATCTGACCCAGCGCGAACAGCAGGCGTGCTTCGGCCAGCGAGAGGTCCAAGGTGTGCTGACTCTTCTGGATCCGCGCCTGAGTCAGTGCCGTCTCGGCGTCCGCCAGCTCAAACAGGCTTGCCGCCCCGGCCGCATAGCGCCCGGCAGCGTGGTCGCGCGCCGCGGCAGAAAACTCCAGCGACGACTCCACCGCCCTTGTCCGCTTGCGCGCCTGCAGCAGTGCCGTGCGCGCCGTGTCGATCTCGCCCCGCAGCGCCAGCAGCAGCGAGTCGCGCTGGGCGATGACGCCGGCCAACCGCGCACGGGCATCCCCCATCGACGCCGAGCGGGTCCACAGGGTCGACAGCGGCACCGACACCCCGCCCGTCATGCCGTAGTTCCATGCAAGCGCGTCGAGCTCGATACCGGCCACCGAGGCCTGTGCGGCAACGTACAGCGAAGGCAGGATCGTCTTGTCCAAAGCGTCCAGCTCAGTCTGCACAGCGGCGACCCGTGCCTCCAGCGCTGCCCACTCCGGCCGCGCCTTGGCCGCGAGCTTCACGGACTCGTCCAGCCAGGCGGTCGACCCCAGATCGGGGCTCTCGAGCTGGGCGGACGGGAACGTCGGCACCTGCAGCGGCCCCGCGGGCAGCCGGTCCTGTCCCATCGCGACAGCCAAAGCGACGCGCGCGGACCGTGAGGCCTCTTCCGCCCGCAGCGTGGCCACTTGCGCAGCCGCCAGATCACTCTCGGCCTTCAACAGGTCCAGCTTGGGGCGAATCTGCGCCTCGACGCGGGCTTTCGCCATGTCACGGTTGCGCTCGGCCTGACGCTCTGACTCGGCCAGCGACACCAGCAGGGCGTCGGCCGTCAAGGCTTGCAGATACGCGACGGACACTTGCAGCCACAGCAGGTTGCGGGTCGAGTCCAAGTCGGCGCGGGCGACGTCCAAACCACGGCGGGCCAAGTCGACGGAAGCGCCGGTGCGGCCGAAGTCCCACGCGGTCCAGCGGGTGTTGGCACTCGCAGACCAGTAGGGAGAGAGATCGAAGCTGGAGGCGGACTTGGCTGTGGAGAGGCCGGAGCTGCTGGGCAACGCTCCGGCGCGCGGTGCGTAGTTCGACGTGGACTCCGAGTGGCTGGCCTCGACGGTCGCCGACGGCAGGTACGGCACCTGCGCCACGCCCACGCGCTCCTTTGCGCTGTCAACGCCTGCCCTTGCCACCGCCATCGATGGGTTGCGCGACACGGCGATGTCGTACGCCTGCTTCAGCGTCAGCACGGGCCCCGACTCGACCGCGACGACCTTGACGGGCGCCGCAGGCGGGTCCGCCACCGGCACCGTGGCTGCGGCCTTGGGCGCCGCTTTTCCCGGTTGTGCGAGTCCAGCGGTCGGGAAGCTCCCCAATGCCGCAAACGCCCACGCCATCCACCTGCGCGTCTTCGTCTTCACCTCGAACCTCCGACCCGCTTGCCCAAACGGCTTCGGACCCTACACCCGCCGTTTCGTCAAATACAAGCGCAGCGAACGGCTTGCCTTTGACGCCGATAGGTCGGTGGCCTACCGTCGCCTCCCTCGGTCGTCAGACCGCTCCGGAGTGCCCCATGCGTCTTCTTCCGTCGCACACTGCCCTACTAGGTTGCTCGCTGCTCTTTTCCGCCTGCTCCGGCCCCGAGGTGACCTTGCCGCCGCCCGCCCCAGCCCCCGTCGTTCAGGCCCCTGCGCCGCCGCCGCGTCCGTACGCGTATCCGGAGACCAAGACGGTGGACCAGGTGGACGACTACCACGGCACCAAGGTCGCGGACCCGTACCGCTGGCTCGAGACGCTGGACAGCCCAGAGACCAAGGCTTGGGTCGAGGCACAAAACGCCTTGACCTTCGGGGTCTTGGGCAAGGTCCCGCAGCGCGAGGCGATTCGGCAGCGGCTGGAAAAGGAGTGGAACCATCCGCGGGTGTCCCCTCCCGTGGTCGAGGGCGGCAAGCTGTTCTTCCGCAAGAACGACGGTCTGCAGAATCAGGCGGTGCTGTACGTCGTGGACTCGGTCGGCAAGCCCCCGCGCGTGCTTTTGGATCCGAACACGCTGACGGCCGACGGGACGGTTGCGCTGACCCTGTGGACGCCCAGCCGTGACGGCAAGCGGCTGGCGTACGGGCTGTCGGCGTCGGGGTCGGACTGGGTCGAGGTCAAGGTGCGTGACGTGGCGACCGGCAAGGACCTCGAGGACCAGCTGAAGTGGGTGAAGTTCTCAGGACTTTCGTGGACGCCGGACCACAAGGCCTTCTACTACAGCCGCTATGACGAACCTGTCGCCGGCACAGAGATGAGCGGCAATCAGTTCTTTCAGAAGCTGTGCCTTCACGTGTTGGGTCAGCCGCAATCGGCCGACCGGGTCGTCTACGAACGCAAGGACCAGAAGGAGTGGGGCTTCGGTGGCGACGTTACAGAGGACGGCAAGTACCTGATCATTCCCGTCTGGCTGGGCGCCGACCGCAAGAACGGCATGTTCTTCCAGGACTTGACCAAGGGTAGCCGCACCACCGTCGAGTTGATCGCCGAGTTCGACGCGGGCTTCGACTTCCTGGGCAACGACGGCCCGGTGTTCTACTTCCGCACCGACCGCTCAGCCCCCAAGGGCCGCATCGTAGCGGTCGATACGCGCAAGCCCAAGACCGCGGACTGGAAAGAGATCGTGCCAGAGGGCGCCGATCGGCTGGAGGTCGCGATGATGGCGGGCAACCGCTTCGTCGTGCACGCGCTGAAGGACGCGCGGTCCGAGGTTCGCGTCTACGGCCTGAACGGCAAGCTGGAGCGCACGGTCGCCCTGCCCGCCCCCGGCACCGCCGAGGGATTCAGCGGTCGCCGCAACCAGAAGGACCTGTATTTCAGCTTCGACAGCTTCCTGTACCCCGCAATCGTGCTGCACCACGACATGACCAAAGGCAAGACCGACGTCTACGCGCAAGCCGAAACCGGTGTGAATCCAGAGGACTACGAGGCCAGGCAGGTCTTCTACCCCAGCAAGGACGGCACCAAGGTCCCGATGTTCGTGGTGCACAAGGCGGGCCTGAAGCTCGACGGAACGAATCCGACCTACCTTTATGGTTACGGTGGGTTCGACGTGACGATGACGCCGTTCTTCTCCCCCGGCATCCTCGTGTGGATGGAAATGGGCGGCGTGTTTGCGATGCCGGCCCTGCGCGGCGGCGGTGAGTACGGCAAGGCCTGGCACGAGGCCGGGATGCTTGGCCAAAAGCAGAACGTTTTCGACGACTTCATCGCGGCGGCCGAGTGGCTGCAGGCCAACGGCTACACCCGCCCCGACAAGCTGGCGATCGGCGGCGGCAGCAACGGTGGCCTTCTGGTCGGCGCGGCGCTGACGCAGCGGCCCGAGCTGTTCGGCGCGGCCATCCCGGCCGTCGGCGTCATGGACATGCTGCGCTTCCACAAGTTCACGATTGGTTGGGCGTGGGTGCCCGAGTACGGCTCTTCCGACGATGCGGCGGCATTTGCGTGGCTGTACAAGTACTCGCCGCTGCACGCGATTCGTCCGGGCGTGAAGTACCCGGCGACGCTGGTGACCACCGGCGACCACGACGACCGCGTGGTGCCCGCCCACAGCTACAAGTTCGCGGCGACGCTGCAGAACGCCCAAGCGGGCGAGGCGCCCGTCCTGCTGCGCATCGATACCAAGGCAGGTCATGGCGCGGGCAAGCCCACCAGCCGCCAGATCGAAGAGGTGGCCGACCGCTGGGCTTTCCTGGTGCGGCAGCTGGGGATGGAGGTCACGCTTCCATGACCTTGAATGCCCTGATCTTCGACCTCGACGGCACCCTGGTCGACAGCCTGCCCGACATCGCCGCCGCCCTGAATCACGCCCTGCACGCGCACGGGCTGCCGACGCACTCGCTCGACCGCGTTCAGGAGTTCGTGGGCGAGGGCGTTGAGTACCTGATTGCCCGCGGAGTGCCGGCCGAACGTCCAGAGCTTCGCACTGACGTGCTGACCGCGTACCGCGCCCGCTACGCCGAGCAGCACGACAGCCTGACCCGACCGTACCCCGGGATCCTCCAGCTGTTGCAAGGACTTGCCGAGCGTCAGGTCCCGTTCGCCGTGCTGAGCAACAAGCCCAACCCGGCGACACAAGCCGTCGTCGCCAACGTCTTGCCGGGCGTTCCGTTCGCGTTCATCGCTGGCGAGCGACCCGGCAAGCCCCGCAAGCCAGACCCCACGGTGGCCGTCGAGATCGCGGCGTTGTTGGGTCTGTCGCCGGACCGCTGCGGCTTCGTGGGCGACACCGGCGTCGACATGCGCACGGGCGCCGGGGCCGGCATGACCGCGATCGGTGTGACTTGGGGCTACCGCGGCATCGACGACCTGCAGCGTGGCGGCGCCCACGCGATCGTTGGCGATCCCGCCGAAATCCTGCAGCTGGTGGGCTGACCAAAGCACCTGATCTGGCGTAGACTTGGCGCGGTTTGCGTCCCCCTTCTTCTCGCTGCCTCGAGGCTTGGATGACCACCGACACCCGCACGACCCACAACAGCAGCCGACCGATGTTCGCGTGGTCCGCCGTCTTGGCCCTCGCCCTGCCCCTGCTGGGCTGCACGACCGCCGAAACCACTGACGCCGGTAACGCCGTCGACACCTCCACCTACGCCGATACCGTGACAGGGCTCGACACGACGGCGACGGGAGACACCTCTGGCCTGCCAGAAGACACGGGCATCAGCTCGGACGCCACCGCACAGGCCGGCCCGACTGCCCCCAAGGTCTACGACGGCACCTGCCCCACCTTCACGACGGGCCAGAACATCCTGAAGTCCAACGGCTATGACCGCCGCATGTTGGTCGCGCTGCCCGAGCAGCCGCAGGGTGCCCCGGTCGTCTTCATCTGGCACGGCCTGGGCGACAAGGCGGCCAACATGGCGGGCTACATGGGCGACAAGACCATCGCCAAGAACAAGGGCGCGATCGTCGTCACCTTCGACTCGTGCTGCAACCACCCCGGCAACCAGAGCTGCTGCCCGATGATGACCGGCTGGGGCTTCGCCGGTAAGCCCGAGTCCGACCTCGCGTTGTTTGACGACACGCTGGCGTGCCTGGACCAGACCTACGCCATCGACCGGACGCGCGTGTACACGACCGGCTTCTCCGCCGGCGCCTTGTGGAGCACGTGGCTGTTGATGCACCGCGCCGACCAGTTGGCCGCAGCCGTGCTGTTCAGCGGTGGAATCAACAGCTTCGTGAAGTGGGTCGAGCCGACGTATCGCCTTCCGGTGCTGGTGGCCTGGGGTGGCGCCAAAGACCTGTTCAGCGGCGGCCTCGTCAATTTCGCGGAATCGGCGGCCACCCTGACCAAGAACCTGCGCGCCAACAACCACTTCGTCGTGTCGTGCAACCACGGCCTGGGACACTCGGTGCCGATGAGCGGACCCAAGTGGGCGGCCGACTTCCTGTTCCAGCACACGTGAAGCGACGGCTCGAGCCCGCTGGCAAGCGGCCTTTCCTCACTGTATCCGAGCTATTGCGAGATCGCACCCTGAGCGTCGGCTAGGACCCGCTCGGCAGCGCCGTCCAATGCGACGCGGTTGCCCTTGCGTCTGACGGCGCCGACGACAGGCGTGACCAGCGCGACATCGCACCGAAGACGTCCAGCTGGACGACCAGCATCACAAGCAAACCGACCAGCGCCAACGCCAACGCCAACAGCAGCGGGTGGACGTGACACGGCCGCCCCGTACAGGGAACGCGGCTGGCCGACGTGAAGTGAGAGACCAGGTCGTCAAGGACGAGCGGGCCGGGATTGCGAGAGGACTTCATCCAGGGTTCCGGGGGCGTCGCCAAATGGGGGGAGACGTGCGTCGGCGACATGAGCAAGACGCGTGCCACTCCTCTGCCACGCGCGATATCCTCAAGCGATGCAGGATCGTAGCCTGTGATGCGTCACCTGTCCTGTGGCACCGGAATAGGCCACGCGGCCGGCCTCAGAGTGCCTCATATGTCTCAACTTGCGACATCCAGCCGACTGCGCCGCTGCGACTCTGCCCGGTTCGCCTCTACCTGTCGCACTTCTCGGCCACGTGCCGTCGCTGTCGCACCTTGACGCATCCGACGCAGCCGCGTAGGAACAGGGGCCGGGACTGCTCCACCTGCGCATATGCAAGTACACGGAACTGCACACGTCTATTGCCTGGTGCTGCCGGGCTGAGGTGCTCATGTCGTCGCTTCGATTCCTTGCCATCGGGCTGTGTCTGGCCGCCGGGAGTCCCGTGGTGGCCTTTGCCGCGTTGATTCAGCCCACGGCGGGCGCGCCCGGCACCTTGCCACCCGCCGCCGCCCTGCCCGCCGATCCGACCGCGATCACCGCCGACACCATCGCCACGGCACCAAAACCGGCCGACTTTCAGTACGCCATCGTGCGCAGCGGTTGGGTCGACGACCTGAGCGAGACGCTGCTGTACGTGAAGTCCACCAAAGGCGCGGATACTTCGATCGCGGTGCCGGTGCCGCGCGACCGCAAGCTGCTGGCGACCCTGATCGCGGGCGGCACGCTGGACGATCTGGTGACCGGCACGGTCCTGACGGTTCGGTACGATCCGCGCGGAGTCGTGCGACCCGAAATCATCATCGAGAAGGCGTCCCGAGTGGAGATTCTGGAGAACGCCAAGGTGCTGGATCGCGGCGGCAACAAGCTGTTCGTGCTGACGGCGGACGGACAGCACCGCGGCTTCCAGATCGAAGGGGGGCCTGCAGAGTGGCAGCAGGTCGTGAAGAATGGCCAGGCAGCGTCCCTGGTTGCGGGTGCCAAGGTGCGTATCGCCTACGATCCGAGCGGACGACTGCCGCTCGAGATCACCGTCGTCGAGGCGCCACCCAACGCCAAGGCCGCCGACCGCGGCTGCGGCTGCCGAGTCACCTCGGGTGCCCCGGATCCCGGCGTCGGCGCTGGGGTTCTGCTGGGTCTGGTGTTGGTCGGGCTGGCTGCGCTGCGGCGGCGGTCGGCCTGATCCGTCGAATCGCCGCCTCCTCAACGGTAGCCGTCGCGCTCGCGAAGGTCTACAATCCCGCGCGCCGCGCGATGCGGCCCAGATTCAGGTCCCCGTTCGCTACGGTCGTCGACCGTCCGTTCGTCAGGTCCCCCCCCGGAGGAAGCATGGCGCAGGATCGCCAGTTTGAGCAGCTCGTTTCCACCATCGCCGATCGCGTTCGCGCTGAGCTTGCGCGTCAAGGCGGCGGTTCGGCAGCCCCCGCCCACAGCCACGACCACAGCCATGACCATGCCCCGCGCCCCGGCCAGCCCTGCAAGGCCGGCAAGGGCGAGTGCACCGGCTGCGGCTGGTCGACCTCTCGCCGCCCGGACGACGTCAGGAAGATCATCGACTTGGGCGCCCATCGCGTCTCCGCTGCCCCCGGGCAGGCCGAGCACGTGCGGCAGGATCTGGCGCACTTCATCGACCACACGCTGCTGAAGGCCAACGTCACCCGTGACGAGCTGAAGAAGCTGTGCTCGGAGGCTGCCCAGTACAAGTTCGCCAGCGTTTGCGTCAATGCGGCCAACGTCGCCTACTGCGCTCGCGAGCTGCGCGGTTCTGGCGTGCCCGTTGTCGCCGTCGTCGGCTTCCCGCTCGGTGCCACCACGCCCGGAGCCAAGGCATTTGAGACCAAGGAAGCCATTCGCGACGGCGCCGAAGAAATCGACATGGTGCTGAACATCGGCGCCCTGAAGTCCCGCGACTACGCCCTGGTCCTCGAGGACATCCGCAAGGTGGTCGAGGCCGCCGGCAGCCGCAAGGTCAAGGTCATCCTCGAGACCGGCGAACTGAACCGCGACGAGAAGGTCATTT
Source organism: uncultured Myxococcales bacterium (assembly GCA_903955385.1). Lineage (GTDB taxonomy): Bacteria > Myxococcota_A > UBA9042 > UBA9042 > UBA9042 > CAJBNH01. The sequence goes on from CAJBNH010000149.1 coordinate 74,675, forward strand.
CCTGCGTCCTGTCCAAGATCGCTGGCGCGGCTTTCGTCAAGACTTCCACGGGCTTTGGACCCGGTGGAGCGACGGCCGAAGACGTGCAGCTGATGAAGTCCGTGGTCGGAGACGGCGTCGAGGTCAAGGCCTCCGGCGGCGTGCGCACGGCCGATGACGTCGACCGCATGATCCAGGCCGGTGCCACCCGCATCGGCGCCAGCGCGTCGGTCGCCATCGTGCGCGGCCAGACGGAGAAGGCCGACCCGAAGGCCGGTCCGAAGCGAGCCGTCGGAGGCTACTGATGCGCGTGCGGCAACTGGGCGGCGTCTTTGGTCTGCCCCTGTTGTGCGCGAGCGCTTGCCTTGCACTGGGCTTGCTGTCCGGATGCGAGGCCG
>CAJBNH010000150.1 GCA_903955385.1 uncultured Myxococcales bacterium
ACCCGCGTCGCGCCCTCTCGACGGCCTACCCGCAACCGACCGTTCCGTTCCAGCGATCCCCAGGGGCGCGGTCGGAACGGAACGCGCTCCTGTGCCATTTCGTTTGCATCGGTGGGCGACTGGGGGCGCGCAACGCAACAGACCCTGTCCGATGCCACCCGCGTCGGTCACTCCCTTGTCGTCGATCGCGGATTCACTGCAAGCGCTTGCGAGCACGAGGGCTGCCGCTGCGAGGCGCAGTGCACGAAGTGACGGACGAATCGGCTCAATTCGCTTCATCGTTCGCTCCCGAGGTCCTGCGGTCCGAGGCTCGTTTGCCAGCAGGAGGGTACCCGAATCGTGCCGTGGAAGCGACGACAGATGGCTGTCTTTCAGCCGCTGCGATGGGGGGCGGACGGCGGGAACGAGCGGTGGGATCGTCGGTGAGCCCTGGGCCAAGGAGCCGCAACGGGTATTGCGCGTGAGCACCGTGGATGGCAATCGGTTGGCACGGGTAGGCGCTGTCGACCCGGCGGCGGCGTCGACAGCCGCCGGGCAGCCACGATCCGAAGACCAAAACCCGCAGTTGTCCATGATTTTAAGGTATTGTGCGTTCCTATCGACCGACTACCCCCCCTTGCGAAGCAAAACAAGAAGAAACCGAGTCGGCTCGTGCGCAACCACGGCATGATGGAGATCAGGCGGCATGTGGCAGAAGAACCCAGGCCCGGCCTCGTAAGGCACCTCGCCCAGCTTGATGGTCGCCCGCCCCTCGAGCATCACGAGCATCGCAGGCACGGTGGCCGAGTGGTCCGACAGCTCTTCGCCCGCGTCGATGGCGAAACCGACGTACTTGACGCGCTCGTCCTCGCCCAGCTTGCGGGTCAGGATGCCGCCGGGTGTGATGGGCAAACGCTCTGCAAAGGACGGGACGACAACCAGATCGAGAGCGGGCACGGGGACCTCCGGGGGGTGTTTCAGAAACGGGTCAGCAGGCTGAGGCTGGGTTGGATGGTCAGGTCCCCGAGCGACTCGGTGCGGCCAAGGAGCATGGTTTGGGTGCTGGACCAAGCGAGCGACAGCTCGAGGCCCACGTACACGTACTTGTAGCCGACGATCAGGTGGGCGAAGGCGCCGGCCGTGTGGGACCACCCACCCTCGTCGGTCTTCGGCAGGCTGTGGACGACGATGCCGTCGATGTTGGGGCCTGTGTTGGTTACGTCGTCCACAACGCCAAGGCTGGGGCGCAGGTCCAGCGCGTACCGCGAGAGCAGGTAGCGGCCGCCAAACGTGAACCAGCCATAGTTCGACAGCCGCATGCCCAGAGCGGCCGCCAGGTCGAAGTTGTGGCGGCTGAAGTCGGCCATGTCGAAGAATTCCAAGATCTTGTCCACTCCAGGCGGCAACTGCGCGCCCTGATGGCTATAGCTGAACGAGCCCAGGCCGTACCAGCCGCGCTGGCCTTCGGGCGGCGCCAGGAACTGGTAGTCCACGTCCAGTCGCTGGGTGCCGGTCGACAGCCGCCCGCCCACGTCCCAGGTGTCGGAAAGGCCATAGTGCACAGACAGTTCGGTCACCGCGGCGACCGGCGCGGCCAGCCCGGCTGCGTAGAGGGCGCGTGCCAAGGGGCGGAATTCGCTGGCGGCGAGGCAAGTGCTGGTGTCGTCGGCCGTGCAGGTCGTCGGCCGGTTGCGAAAGTCCTGCGCGGTGTTGAGCCCCACGTCGACGATGTCCAGAGCACTGGTGGCCACCGTCATGCCACCCGTGGCCGCCAGCTGCCAGTTGCCCTTGCCGACGGCCTGCGCGGGCTGGACGTGCGTCAGGGGCGCAGCACAGGCGGTCAAGGCGAAGGAGAGGAGGAGGAGCGGAGCAAGCCAACGCGACACGGGTCACCTCAAGGATGGCTGCGGATCCCAGCATGGTTTGAGGAAGATCGGAAGGCGGGGAAGGTGGCTGGCGGCGCAGGTCAGTCGCCCAAGATGGCGTTCTTCATGTCCTTGTCGACCGGGTTCCTGCCGAACCACATCGACCACATCGCGACCGCCAGCTTGCGGTCGGTGACGGTCAGTTTCTCGACGCCGCCGACCTTCAGCGTCATGCCGCGACCAGGTTGGTAGACGAAGAAGATGTCCAAACCCTTGCGGATCTCGGCCGGGAAGGCGTTCTTCAGCTTGTCGACCTCAGGGGCCATGCGGGCGCGCTCAGCCTCGGTGGTGTTGTCCTCCAAGCCGGCGTCGATGGCGTCGCGCATCTTGTCGCCCGAGATGGTCCGCAGCATGTGCAACCACGCCGCCTTGGGCTCGTCGCTGTTGATCAGGTGGCTGGCCTTGCGGGTGGGCGTCAACTGGTAGGCGCCGAGGCCGTAGACGTCGACCATCCACTTCACGCGGACGCCGACGCCGACGAGCTTCAGCGTCTGGCCGGCCGCCGTCAGCGTGTCGGGAAAGTCGAATCCTCCGGCATCCTTGGCCTGCGCCGTCGCCGCAGAGGTCAGCAGGATGGCCAGCACGGTCAGCAGCTGCATGGCTTTCATGGAAGTGGTCCCTTGGTCGTTGGGCGCCCGGCGTGTGGCGGACGCGTGGATGTGGTGAAGCACGACGGGTTCCCCCGGAACGCCCGTGCGGCCGGTCGGAGCCTACGACGGGACGCGCGGCGGCGAAAGCGGATTCACTCGTGGGCGGTGGCGGCGAAGGCCGGGGCCGTAGTCGCGGCGCTGAACCGTTTTCGCGTCGCCAGCATCCAATGTGGAGGTGGGGGGCTTTCTTGCCTCGGCCTGCCGAAACCCGCAAGCTACTGAGTTACCATGCAAACCATTCCCACCGTCGAGCGCGACATCCCCCTGAATTTGTACAAGAACGTCGACCCGCTGCTGGTGACGGTCGAGCGGAGCATCCGCCTGACACCGCCCGGCACGCCTGAGGTGCGCCACGTCGTCCTGCGGTTTCCGAAGGACAGCTTCCACTTTCTGGAGGGGCAGGCCGTCGGCATCCCGCCACCGGGGCTGAACGAGCGCGGTCGGCCCAATGTGCCGCGGCTGTACTCGATTGCCTCGGACCGCGACGGTGACGACGGCGTCGGCACAAGCCTGACGCTGACCGTCAAGCGGGTGATGTACGTCGACGAAAATGGCAACGATCGCTTCGGTATGGCCTCGAACTACTTGTGCGAGGCGGCCGAGGGTCAGGTGCTGCGCATGACGGGTCCCGCGGGCAAAGAGATGGTCCCGCCCGACGACCCCTCTTACAACCTGATCATGATCTCGACGGGTACCGGCATCGCGCCGTTTCGAGGCTACGTGCAGCGGCTGCGCCGACTCGCGGCCAGCCAGCGCGGTCGGGTGCTGCTGTACGCGGGAGCCAAAACGGCTGCAGAACTGCCGTATTACGACGAGTGGCAGGCGCTGGCGACTGAGCCGTGGTTCACGCCCATCTACGCCCTGAGCCGCGAGCAATCGACCGCCGACGGCCACCACATGCACGTCCAGGACCGCCTGCGTGAGGGCGGCAGCGACCTGTGGAACCTGGTGACCCAGCCCAACACCCTGATCTTCCTGTGCGGCATGAAGGGCATGGAAACCGGGGTGAACGAGGCGTTCCAGGATCTGGCCGCCCAGCACGGCAGCGACTGGTCCACGCAGCGGGCGCAGCTGGTGGCCGAAAAGCGATGGCGGGTCGAGGTCTACTGAGCTGGAATCGCCAAGCTCGACGTGGCGTTGCGCTGCCTGACGCGCCTTTCGATCAGCACGAACAGCACCGGCGCCAGTACGGACAGGCCCATCGACACCAGCGCCAGATCGTCCATATGGCGCAGGCGACCATCGGGCAGTTCGGACAGCACCATCGACGACAGAAACGCCCCCGCAGCGGCCGCGACGTGCTGGAAGGTCGACTGCAGCGACAGGAAGGCTGCGCGCTCGTTCGGGCGCGGCACCAGCGTCAGCAGCGTGTTGTAGGGCACATTGCGCACGCCGCTGGCCAGAAAGTACACGGTAAACCAGACCGGCACAGCCACGAACGGGTGGTCCAGGTAGAAGCCGGTCCAAAGCACGCCGATCACCAGCACCGTCCCCACCGTGCCCACGCGCGACACGCCCCAGCGGTCGACGAGTCGGCCCGTGCCCCGCACCGTGAAGAAGCTGACGATGCCGCCGAACAGGTAGAGCAGCCCCAGATGCTCGCGCGGGTAGCCCAGATTGTGCTGCACATACGCAGAGATATTGGGGATCAGCATGAAGCCGGCCATGAACAGGATCGTCGTCATCAGATAGGTCAGCTGGACTTCACGCCGCCGCAGCAGGGGCAGCAGCTGCGGTCGGCGGTGAACGCCCTCGCGCATGTGCAGCCGAAGCGGGGGCAAGCGCCACACCGCAAGCGCCGCAACCACCAGACCCAGACCCGCGACGGCAAGGAAGGGCAGGCGCCATCCCCCCTGACGCGCAAGCTCGAGACCCGCCGGCACGCCCAGCACCGAAGCGACAGAGAAGGCCGCCATGACGCTGCCCATCGCGCGACCGCGACGCTGCGGCGGAATCACGTCGGCAATGATCGCCATGGCCAGCGACGTGGCCGGTCCGCCGAACATGCCAGCGACGATGCGTGCGGCGATCAGCGTCCACAAGTCAACGGCGGCGGCCCCCAAAGCGGTGCCGATGACCAGACCCAACATCGCCCAGCCCAAGGCTTTCCTGCGATCAAAGCGTTCCAGGAAGAACGACCCCGCCAAGCCGGACACCGCAGCGGCCGCCGTATACGCGCCGCCAATCCAGCCCAGGTGCGAGGTGGCGATGCCCAAGCCAGCGGCCAGGTCCGGCCCCATCGGCATGACCATCGTGAAGTCGAGGATGTTCACGAACTGCACGGCGCCGACGAGGAAGACGAGCGTTCGTTCGGACAGGGCAGGGGGCATGCGCGTACTCGCGGACGCCAGCCGGGCGTTCAAGGCGGCGGACGGTCGCGAATTCGCCAGCGAGATGCAAGGGCAGGGCGTGTCGTCACCGACCGGTGCGTCGAATCACGGCCGGGGCGAGCTCACGCAGTGCGGGGCGGGGAGGTTACGGGCAGGAGCCGAACACCTGCTTGAGCTCCAGATCCCGCTGGACAATCCAGTTCTTCAGCTCGTACAGGTGACCGTCCATGTCCGACGCGGGGATGATCGTCTTGGCGTCATTGGCAATTTCGGCCTTCAGCGGTGCGGCGTACTGTTCCAGCCAAGCAAGGACGGTCAGTCGGTCGAATACCCCGCAGTGCATCTCGCGGTACTTGGCCTCCAGCTTGGCCTTGAGGGACGGAACCGCGAGCATTCGCTTGAAGAACTCCTCCTCGCGGTCGCCGCACCAGACGTTGGGCGCGCCCCACGGTTGGAAGAGGGCGTATTTCACGTAGAACGTGCCGTCTGCGCCCCCGCGGATCACGTGCAGCTTGCCGGTCGCCTCGTCGTTGTAGACCTCGAAGTTGGTGCCTGAGGCCGACACGCCGTCGTAGTCCGCCGCGATTCCTTCGGCCGCATATACCGCCAGCAGGGCATCCAAGTCCGCGTATTGGCTGATGGTGGCCTCCAGCTGAGCGTCGGGCGTGGTCTTCATCGCAAGGGCCAGCGCGCGGAGGTCACTGAAGTCGCCCTTCTCGACCTGAAAGGACTGCTGCAGCGTCGAGCAGTCGGCCGTGGGGCAGACCAGGCCCACGCAGGCATTGATGGCCTCGTAGTCGTTGCCGGTCTCGTTGCCGAAGGCGTGCTTGAACATGCGGCCGTCGGCGTGCTCGAGGATCTGGTACAGGCCGTACGACTCGCCGTTGATGGTCACCCGGGCGAAACTGAACCGCGGTGCCGTGGCCCCGGACTCGTTCAGCAGGTGATAGAACAGCGGTTCGCGCAGGAAGGTCGGGTCGGCGCCAGAGGCCTTCAGACGCAAATTGTGCACGTTTTCAGGTCCGTCGAAGCCTTGGGTGAACTGGTTGAATTTGATTCTCACGTTGGGCTTCTTGGGATTGGTCTGCATGCTGCCGTCGCCAAACACGCGGGCGCCGACGTTCTCGAACTTCTCGCCGTCGAAGGTGACCGTGACGGCATGAAAGACGCGATCGCGTTGAACGTCCTTCGCGTCGGCCAAAATCGCCTGCAAGTCGGCCGCGGGAAGCTCGATCGCCACCGTGTGCACACCCAGTGGGTCGTAGAGTTTCTTGGCAGCGGGCAGGCCAGCGGTCGGGCCGACTGTGTCGGCGGTGGACGTGTCACCGGCCGTGTCTCCCACGGTGTCCAGCGTAGATACGGGGTCTTCCGTCGCGGCAGGCGTTGAACAGGTCACTACCGCCAGCAACAGAAACGCAAGCAAAACTGACGGCAGCGGTGCGGGAAATTGCAGCATCATCGACCTCCTGATTCGGCATCATGGGCTGCAATTCGGGGTTTCGCAACGCCTTCCGGGTGAGGTTTTGGAATCGGCGGCAGGCGACCGGGTCAGGTGGGGGGGCGCGCCGTCAGCGGACGTCCCCGCGAGGTGCTCGAATAAGTCCGCGTCATCGACGAACAGGTGCTGCACGACCACTTCATCGGCGAGGAAGCTGAACAACTCGCCGATAGAGACCTCGTCACGCGCGTACTCGGCTGCCATCTCTGCGACCCGCGCGAGCAACGCCTCATGACCGCGAGCGTGCACTTCTGTCGCCGGATACCCCGCATCGCGGAGGATGGCCTCTTCGGTGCTCAGGTGCGTCTCGATACCCTTCCGCAGTACCTCCAGCAGCGCCGAACAGACCTCTGTGCTGCGGCCCTCGACCAGCGCGGAAAGGAGCTCGTTCGCCGCCGCGAACAGTTGCTTGTGTTGCGTGTCGATGGTGGCATTTCCGGACACCGCTCCTTCGCGCCACACGAGCTGCGCGAGGCCCGTCGCCGGAAGCTGCGAGTTGGTCGCCGCCATCACCGCGTGGTCGAAATCCACCCGGTTACGCCCCCCCGACTTGGCCCGATAGAGGGCCTTGTCGGCGAGGTCCAACACGCTCTCGGGACCGGAGACACGACTCGCTGTGATGCTGACCGCGCCGATGCTGACCGTGACGACCTTTGCCGTCGCGGAGGCCGAGTGCGGAATGGCGAGCTCCTCGATAGCGCGCCGAATGCGCTCGGCGACGGCGAGCGTCCCGGCGCCGTCTGTGTCCGGCAGGATGACGGCGAACTCCTCGCCGCCGTAGCGCGCGATCAAGTCGGGCGCGCGCTTGACGACCGTCCTGAGTCCGGCGGCGACCTGTAGCAGGCAGGCGTCGCCCGCAGGGTGTCCGTAGAGGTCGTTGTACCGCTTGAAGTGATCGACATCGAGCAGCAGCAACGAGAGCTTGTGGGCCCCCGAGCGCTTGAGTCGATAGTATTCGGCGCGCAGCGCCTCGTCGAAGGCCCGTCGGTTGGCCACCTGCGTGAGGCTGTCGATGCGCGCGGTCGCTTGCGCATGATCTCGCTCGATCTCCAGCTCGCCGAGCGTCCGCTTGAGGGCGTCCTTCGCCTCGTGCTGCTCTTCCAGCCGACGTTGACCGACCAGAAGGATAAGCCCGTAGGTCCACAGCGTCGTCAGGACGATCACGGCCAAGACCACGACGGTTTGCGGGAGAACCCACGGGAGGAGTCCACCCGTCGGCGCGTCTCCCGCAGTGACGCTCGTGAAGTTGGCTACGCTCCGCAAGAGGAAGAACGCCCCAGTGGCGACGAACGCACCCATCAGCGCGCGCGTCGGGCGCGAAGGCGGCGAGGCCCGGCCCAAAGCAAGCGTGATCAGAAGCGAGAACGCAGTCACGAACAGGGCGAGCGTGCCGCGCCGGTAGGCCACGTGATTGTCGACGAACGTGAAGAGTGCAGTGGAGACCGCCACGCCGAGGATCAGCGCGACCACCAAGCGCTGTCGCGTCGGCTGACCCAGGAAGCGTCGGACACCCTGATACAAGCACGCGAGGCTGCTCGTCCACACGATCCCGCTCACGGTGAACATCACCGGTCCGAGGTGCATCGGTCCCATGAGGTAGAGCGAGACGAGGCCGCCCATGATGCCCGCGTTCCCGAGTGCCCACCAACCTGGGCCGCTCAGGTCGCGGTTGGCGCGCCACTGCAGCGCGAGCGCGAAGGTCTGCAGCGTGATGCTGAGAATGGCGACGAAGCCGAGCGTGCGAAGGTCGAGCGTCATCGCACGGGCCTCTCAACGCCCGGCGGCGGTGCGCGAACCGCCGAAGGAGCAAGGAACCGCAGAGACACTGCAGCCGTCGAGAGAGGCACTTTCCACGCAAACACGGTACAACCCACAAGTCCCCCCCCGCCCACCGCCAGACCGACTCGATGTAGGCCCAACGTGAGCGACCAACCGTGAGTCTGCCCCGCGGGCCACTCCCAGTCAACCACTCAATATGCATCTGAACAGCCTGTACTCTCTGGATTTTCCGCCCAGCGAACGCGTCCGTTCCGTCCCGCTCCAATCTCGCCCTCTGGTTGGGAAACCGACCCTTGCAGACTCCGCAACGACCCGGATTTCGGGCGCGCGCGCGAGGGTCGTATCTCCTCGTCGTCGGCCGAGCTCCGGTCGGCTGCGACGCGGTTCCCCCAAGCGCGAAACCTCACCCACACCGCGAGTTCCGCGAATGCGCCTCGACATCGCTGCGGCGGGGATTATCCTGCGCGCGTGACGCTCTGTACCACCTCCCCCCCTCTGCCACGAGGACCCGCATGTTCAGGTCGCTGCTGCTTCGTCGTCTGGCCTTCCCCACCGTGACCGCTGCCTGCTTGCTTGCGTGCGCCTGTGCCGCGGAGGAGGACCCGGTCAAGTGCCAGCTCGCCAAGGACGACCCGCGCGTGGAGGCGGTCGAGACCCTCTGCGACGGCGTCGACAACGACTGCGATGGCCAGATCGACGTGCTGATGCCGGTGGCCGCCAACCGCTGCGCCAGCTCGGCCAAGGGAAATTGCGGGCAGGGCTGGGCAACTTGTGAAGGGCTGACGCGGACTTGCATGACGCCCCCGGTAGTCGCCGAAGCCGTCGACGGTGAGGACAACGACTGTGATGGCGAGACCGACGAGGCCTCACCGTCAGAAGCTCGGCCCATCCGCGTACGGGTTTTGGTGCCGGGTTACCTGTGGGTGGAAGATCCGCTGGCGGTCAACGGCGTGGTGGAGGCCCTCCAACAGGCGGGCTTGCCTTGGAGCGCCCCCGACGTCACCGCGCTCGACCACGAGTTCGATTGGAACGACGCGTTCTATGAGCTCGACAAGTTCTCGGTCGTGGTCGTGCCCAACTACGTGTTGGGCAATCGGTTCGACCCAGGGGTCATCGGCAGCGACGGGCAGCGCACGCCCGGACAGCTGGAGAAGCTGGCGGCATGGGTGCAGAAGGGCGGCGTGCTGGTGTGGACCAAGCCCATCGGTCCCGAGGCCGATGCGGCGCCCGAGGACGCCGCGCCCGACTTGGCCATGCTGGCGCTGGCAGGCATCACGGCCACGCACCAACACATGAATTCGACGCGGGTGACCATCCAGGCGACGGCGCCCGCCATGCTGCAGTGGGACAGCATGGAGGAGCGCGAGATCGTCCAGACCGACAAGCCCGACACCGAGCCCACCGAAGTCTTTACGTACACGCTGGACCCCGCCAGTGGCGCGCAGGGGTTTGGCACCGCGTTTGCGGGAGATCAGGAACTGGGGCAGGCCCTGATCCGCCGTCCGTTTGGCAAGGGCGCCGTCTACACGCTGGGGATGAACCCGCTGGATTGGCTCAAGCCTCGCTGCTACATCAACTGCTACGAACCGGGCCGGGACCTGATGGTCACGCTGCTGCGGGCGGTGGCACGTGAGGCAGGGGCAGGGCACACGGTCGTCAAGCACACCGCGCCCGGTATCGAGGACGGCGTAGCGATCATCAGCCACGACGTCGACGCCCCAGACTCGCACAACAACGGTCCGGCGTGGGGAGAAGCGGGCGCGATCCAGATGGCGCGCATGGAAAAGGGCCGCGGTGTGAAGGGCACGTACTTCATGACCACCGACTACGCCATCGGCTACTACAACCCCGAGACGATCGCGGGCATGTGCGCCTTGGGCATGTGCCCCGACGGTGGCCACTCGATCCAACACCTGGACCTGTCCACACTGCCGCTGGGCGACTGCAAGGTGACCAAGTCCGGCTACAACACCAAGAAGCCGACGATTTGCGGCGAACTCGGCGTCAATTTCGACATGCTCGCGGCGATCCTGCCCAAGGACCAGCCCGTGCGCGCGTGGCGGTCGCCGTTCTTGTCGATCCACCCGAATCTTTACGAGACGTTGGCCAACCGCGGCGTTGTGTACGACTCGAGCTGGGCGGTGGGCGAACTACGGTCAAACTACCCCGTCTCGGTCGCCAGATCCCCGTACTTGCAAGAGTTCTTCAAGGGGCAACCGCAGTACACCATGGCCATCGTGCAGGAAGACGGCATGGCGATGGGCGACGACGCCACCCGCTCCGAGCTGCAGCGCAAGTACCAGCCGATGTTCCTGGCGCGATGGAAGTACGCGATGTTGCAGAACAAGATGAATGGCGCCTGGAGCATGCTGCTGGTCCACCCCTCCTATGGCCGGGGCGTGGGGCCAGAGAACATGAAGGTCAAGATCAACTCGGTGGCGTCCTTCATCGACTCGGCCAAGGCGAACAGCATCCGCATCGAGCGCATCTCGGACGCCGGCGATTTCTGGCGCGGACGCGACGAGATCCGCCTGTCGGCCGCCTGGGACCCCGCAACGGGCTACGCCGGCACGATCCAGGTCGGGGCGCACGCGGCGCCCAGGTTCTCGCTGGAATTCACGGACCGCATCGGCACCTTCACCTGCGTGGGCGCCGGGTTGGTCAAGGTCGACGGCCGCCGCGTCGTGTTCCAGGATCCGCTGCCGGCGAATGCCAAGTTTGCGTTTACCGCCAAGCTGTAGCGAGTGGGCTGCGCTGGTAACCGCGCGCCGTGCAACAGCTTCCGATCAGTCACCGCGCGGTGACTCATCGACCGGGGCAGGTCAGTTCTTGCAGCTGCTGAAGTAGCTGCCGTTCCAATTCCCGGCCTTGCACAGGTTGCTCTGGCTGCAGTCGGTCGACTGCGCGCAGTCGGAGTCGCTGCCGATGCGGCAGGTGCCCTGGATTGCGGAGCACACGCCGTGGGTCTTGCACTGGCTGGCATACGCGCAGTCCGAGTTGGAGCCCGCCACGCACTTGCCGTTCTTGGGCGTGCAGTTGCCGAGGGTCGAGCACTCGGTGGCACCCGCGCAGTCGTTGGCCGACCACGCGACGCACGCCCCGAACCGCGCGGAGCACAGGCCCTTGTCGGTGCAGCCCGTGGTGACCTGGCAGTCCACGTCGTCGACGGCGATGCACACGCCGAACTTGGCGCCGCACAGACCCTGCTGCATGCAGACGTCGGACTTCAGGCAGTCGTTGTCCAACAGCGCCACGCACTTGCCGAATTTGGCCGAGCACAGGCCGCTTTGCTTGCAGCTGGTGCTGGTGCCGCAGTCGGTGTCGTCGGCGACCACGCACTTGCCCGCCATCGCCGAGCAGGCGCCGCTGCTCTTGCACGCCGCCGTGGTCGCGCACTCTGCGTCGCTGACGGCCGAACACTTGCCGCCGGAATAGCTGCACAGGCCCTTGCCGGTGCAGTCGGGCGTCATCTTGCACTCGGCCGAGCTGCCCGCGACGCACGCGCCGTTCTTGGCGGTGCAGAAGCCCGACTGCTGGCAGCCGACCGTGGCCTTGCAATCCGTCTCGCTGGCCGCGCACTTGCCGGCGATCCACGAGCAGTAGCCGTACTGGCCGCACTCTGGCGTCAGCTTGCAGTCGGATGTGCCGCCCACGACGCAGCGGCCGTCCTGGTAGGTGCACTGTCCCGACTGCCAGCACGCGCTTGCCATCTTGCAGTGGGCGCTCGTCGCCGGGGCGCACACGCCGCCGACCGCCGCGCAACGGCCCTGGAAGGTGCAGGCCTCCGTGCTCTTGCAGTCGGTGTCGGTGGCGGCCAGGCACACGCCATCCTTGAAGGTGCATAGGCCGTTCTTCAGGCAGTCCTTGGCCGCCACGCAGTCCGCGCTGGAGCCCCAGGTGCACAGGCCGTCCTTGGCCGTGCACTTGCCCAAGGTCAGGCACTGTTCCGACGACTTGCAGTCGAAGCTGGACGAGGCGAAGCACTTGCCGTCGAGCATCGCGCACAGGCCTTTCTGCTGGCACGCGGGCGATCCCTTGCAGTTGGCGTCCGAGCCGGCGATGCACTTGCCGTTCAAGGCTGTGCAGTAACCCTGCTGTTGGCACTCGGGCGACAGGGAGCAGTCGGTGTCGGACCCAGGCGCGCACTTGCCGCCCAAAGCGACGCACTTGCCTTGTACGATGCAGACTTGCGAGGCCTTGCAGTCGGGGTCGAAGGCCGCGATGCAGGTGCCCCCGGCGAAGGTGCACAAGCCGTTCTGCTTGCAGCCGGTGCCGACCTTGCAGTCCGAGTCCTTGCCGACGGTGCAGACGCCGTTCTTGGCCGTGCAGGCACCACTGTCCTTGCACGCTTGGGTCTTGGCGCAGTCCAGGTCGCTGGTGGCAGCGCAGGTGCCTCCCACGAAGGTGCAGCGGCCATTGGTGGTGCATAGGGCGGTCACCTTGCAGTCCGCATCGCTGCCGACCGCGCAGGTGCCGTCCTTGGGCGTGCACTGGCCGTTCTGGGCGCAACCGGTGCTTTGCTGGCAGTCGCCGGGCAGGGCGGCCACGCATTTCTGGCCGTCCAGCGAGCACTTGCCCGAGGCATAGCAGGCCTGCGAGAGCTTGCAGTCCGGCTCTGAAGTCGCCACGCACGCGCCGTCTGCGTATCCGCACAGGCCCTGCTGCCAGCATCCGGGCGCCGCGATGCACTCGGTCTCGCTGGCGGCCACGCACTTGCCGCCCTGCGCGGTGCACTGGCCGTTCTGGATGCACCCGAGCGACGGCGCGCAGTGTTCCTCGGTCGACAGCGCGCGGCACTGGCCGTACTGCCAACCGCACAGGCCGCTTTGGGCACAGGCGTTGGATTGCTGGCAGTCGGCGGCCGAGCCCACCACGCAAGCGCCTGACTTGGCGGTGCACTTGCCCTGCTGCACACACGTTGCGGTGTTCTGGCAGTCCTGGTCGGCGGCGGCAGCGCAGACGCCCGCGACGGCCGTACACAGGCCGCTGGACGCGCATGCGGCGGTCTTGGCGCAGTCCTCGCTCTTGGTCGCCAGGCACACGCCAGCTTGCGCGGTGCAGCGTCCGCTGGACAGGCAAGCCGCCGATTGGACGCAGCTTTCGTCCTTCAACGCCTGGCACGTGTCGGCCGAGGCCGTGCACAGACCTTGGGATGCGCACTGCGTCGAGGCCTTGCAGCCCGCGTCGGTTCCCGCCACGCAGATCCCCAGCTTGGACGAGCACATGCCGTACGCCGTGCAGTCTGACGAGAACGCGCAGTCCGCGTCCGATGCCGCCACGCACTGGCCGTCCTTGGCCGTGCAGCGTCCTTGCACCTGACACAACCACGAGCCCGCACAGCCGCTGGACCCCTTGGCGACGCAAGCGCCGCTGACGGCCGCGCACAGGCCATAGCTGCTGCACGCCTGCGAGGTCGCACAGTCCAGATCGCTGGCGGCCTGACAGATGCCGGCGACCAGAGAACAGGCGCCCAACTTCTTGCACAAGTTCGAAGACTTGCAGTCTGCCGTGGTGGCGGCGATGCACATGCCCGCCTTGGCCGTACAGGCACCCTGGGCGGCGCAGGCGGGGGCGCCCTTGCAGTCCGGGTCGCCTAGCGCGACGCACTTGCCCACTTGCGCCCAGCATTGGCCGTACTGCAGGCACAGCGTCGAGGCCGAGCAGTCGGCGTGGCTGGCGGCAACGCACTTGTCGTCGGCCTCAGCGCATAGGCCCTCGTGCAAGCAGCCCAGTGAGGTCGGGCAGTCGACCGGGGGGGCGATGGGCGTCACCTCTACCGGTGCGTCGGCCGCGCCGTCGACCGCATCGGCATCTTCCCCGGCTGTGTCGGGCACGTCGTCGTCGGCGTCGGCAACGTCGGCCGCGTCGTCGTCAGCGTCGTGCGTGTCGGTGCCGCCGAACTGCCAGGTTCCGGTGTCGGTGTAGGTCGATGGGGTAGGTGTCGCCTCGCACGCCGCAAGCACAAACGAAGCGGCTAGAAGGATCCACAGGAACCGCGAATTGCCGGGAACGGGCATGGGGGGGCCTCCATCGGAGGGGTGCGAGCATACATCCATGTCGCGGGTGAAGGTAGGGCGGGCGACTCGGTCGAAGCGAAGGCAGCTTGACGGACCGTGCAGGGCGCGATACATCGTCAAGCGTCGATACAACGATGCTTGTGAGGCTGCCATGATTCGAGAGACCGAACGCACGCTGAAGGCTCTGGCCGACCGTACCCGCCTGCGCATCCTGGCGATGGTGACGACGGGGCCCGTGTGCGTGTGCCAGCTGGTCGAGGTGCTGGGGTTGTCCCAGTCTACCATCAGCAAGCACCTGTCCATTCTGGCCGCTGCCGGTCTGGTGGTCGACGAGCGACGCGGCCGCTTCACCCTGTACCGCATCGACGTGGCCCGCGTCCAAGACCAGCCGCTGGACGTGCTGAGTTTTCTGGCGGTGCTGGGTACGCGCGACCCCGATGTTCGCGCCGACCTGGAGCGCCTGTCGTCCCCCGCGGTGCGGGCACTGGTGCGGGACGTGCCGGTGCTGGTGCCCCCCGCGATCTCGGCCATCGGGGACGAGCTCTCCTGCGGTTGTGGAGCATGAAGCCCACGCGCCGACTCTGGATGATTCTGGCGGTCGCGGTCGCCTGGGTCGCGCTGTACGGCCAGCTACAGCCGCTGGCCAATGCCTTGACGTACAAGGTGTTGGGCCTCTCGGCCGACACGCATTTGGGGCAGGCGGTCGCGTTCTTCGTCTTCGAAGCGCCCAAGGTCCTGTTGCTGCTGGTCGCCGTCGTGTTCGTCGTCGGTATCTTGCGGTCCTATTTCACGCCAGAGCGCACGCGGCAGGTGCTGGCGGGCAAGCGCGAGTCGGTGGGCAACGTACTGGCGGCGCTGCTGGGGACCGTGACGCCGTTCTGCTCATGCTCGGCGGTGCCGCTGTTCATCGGCTTCGTGACCGCGGGGGTGCCGCTGGGCGTGACGTTCTCGTTTCTGGTCGCCGCGCCGATGATCAACGAGGTTGCGCTGGTGCTGCTGTTCGGCCTGTTTGGCTGGAAGGTTGCCTTGCTGTACGCGGGGTTGGGTCTTGCGGTGGCGATGGTGTCGGGGTGGGTGCTGGGGCGTCTGAAGCTCGAACGCTATGTCGAGGCGTGGGCGGGGCAGGTGCCGGTGCCGGCGGCAGGCCCCGAGGGCGAACCAGCG
>CAJBNH010000151.1 GCA_903955385.1 uncultured Myxococcales bacterium
CTTCCAGCAGCCGCTGTCCCTCTTCCTCCGTCACCACCACCAGCTCCCGCGTCCGACAAGCGGTCGCGGTCGCAGATTGATCCCGGATAACCGATCGTCAACTTCTTACGCGCTCAGGCTGGGAGGGGGTGAATGCGTACCTTTGCGACAGTCTTTACACCTAAACCTTGCAAAACCATTAGGCAATTGCCCGTGACATTGGGAAAGCTCTCATTGGGCACGACCGCAGCGTTGGCCCCCGCCGGCGGCTGCACCGACCATAGGTACTGGACGACTGGGCTACCATCCGCCGCCAGCGACTTGGCCCCCGAGACTTGCAGCAGCGTCTGCGGCACCACCTGCCCGCCCTGGGCGACGTTGACGTGGGCCACCGGGCAGCCCGCAAGTCCTGGTTGGCTCGCGTCGCCCGCTCCTTGGTCGCCTGAGCTGAGATCCGCCGCAGAAGTCGCCGCGTCGGCTCCAGTGCTCAGCTGGCCCCCATCCGCATCGGGCGCGCCCGCTTTGGTCGCAGGCATAGATGCAGGCCCGCACGCGGCCAAGGCGAGCACCAGCGCAGTTCCCACAAGCCAAGACAGTGATCGCGACGGCATGGGTTTTCCTTGGCCCGCCGGGGGTTCGGCACCGTCATGGTACGGTCGTCGCACCCGACGAGACAAGGTCTATTTGCGGTCGCGGTCGGGCCACCCCGGCAGGACTAGTCCTTGGATTTGGGGACTGCAAAACGAGCAGTCGATCCCTTCGTCCATCACCGTTGCGGCGAGTCTGCCGTGAAGCCGAGTGCTTGCGACCCACCCAGCACTGGGAACTATCCGAGTTTTTCTCGGACAGTTCCATTCGGCAAGCGTGTCGCGTTAGGCCTCGCACGGGGCGTGACAGGGAGCGCCGCAGTCCCTTTGAACCGGGGAGAAGTAGAACCTGGGTTCTTCTGCTGACGATTGGCAGGGAATTAGCGCGACCAATCTTCCCTTGTGCTTGCCGTTGCCAAGCCTCGAACCCGCATAGCTAAAACTTCCAGCCGAGGCCTCCGCTGGCAAACCGTACACCGGCCAGGCCTGCGCCCGCCTCGAAGCAGGCGCGCAGGGAGGTGCTGACCTCGACAGCCACGCCCACTGGCAGCCGGAGCCAGCCGTCCTGGGCACCGACCGAAGGCGTGGCGTAAATGGCTACCTGGTCGCCCAAGTTGACTGAGACGGGTGCTGCTATCGCCAGCCAAAGCCATCCAGCTGCAGCCTGAAAGCCAAGTCGGAACACGTCATTGTCGACGATACGCCAGCGCAGCACGCCGCCGCTACCAACCATGAATTTGTTGGCAAAGGCCACTACACCGACATCCATACTGCCCTGGCCGCGGGTCATGTACCACATCTGTCCGGTGGCGGTGGTCTGCAATTTGGCCGCAACCTCTGGGAGACTGTCCAAGCACGGGCCGAGGCAGCTCTCTGTCCGGGGTGGCGGGTTGCTGACCTCGACAGGATGGCTCGACGCATAGGTCGCGGCAGCGCCGAGCTCGTAGGGGCGGCCCGGCTCTGCCCGCAGCAGAGAAGGCATGCTGGCCATGGGCGCACAGCTCGCGAGCGCCACCAACATCATGTAAATTATGCTCACGTTGCGCCTAAACATGCGATTACCTCGAGCTAGCCAGAACGGAAGAATTGACGGCGGTAGGTCAACTATCTGCGTCAAAAGCGATAGCGAATTTCTAGCGAGGGGCTGAAGCGAAAGCTGGCCGTTATCCCGCTTCGCGAAGTTTGATAGAGCGTGCCGTCCGCATCCGTGGCCGTGGCCATGTCGCCGAATGCATAGGACCCCCAAACGCCCGAGCCGCCCATCAGACCACCCCGCCAGCGCCATCTCGCCCCCGACCAAGACCATCCCAGCCGTCAGCGACGAGCCTACGCCAGGGGTGTAGGTCATGCAAACGCCCTCGACCCCGACTCGAACCCACGGCACCACCCCGCCAGCCCCCGTCCCCGGACCTTCCAAGGCTCAAACGACCAGCGCGGAGGTGAACGTGCGCCTCAAACTCCTAGTGGTCAAGC
>CAJBNH010000152.1 GCA_903955385.1 uncultured Myxococcales bacterium
GAAAGCGTCTGCAGGTCGATCGACCAGCTGGCGATGGCGCCGTCGGTGGTGTTGTTGAGATAGTCGCTGTCGACGACCTTCAAGTACCACTTGCCCTTGGGGTTCTTGCCGATCCAGGTGTTCAGGTCGCCCGACACGGTCTTGGTGGGGTCGGGGAAGGTGGTCTTCAGCACGGTGCCCGAGCCGCTCTTGGAGTGCAGCACGTACTCGGTGCCCGCCGGGTCGATCAGCGACACGATGATGAAGTTGATCTTGGAGTTGGTGACGTTGACCGAGATGCCAATCTTCTGCGCCAGACCGATGTCCGGAAAGTCGATGACGTCGGACACGCCGATCGGGTTGTTGTCGGGGATGGCGACACCGGTCTTGCCGGCCACCGAGTCGACAAACTGGTTGGCGATCAGGCCGTTGGAGATCTCGTCGATGGCATCGGGCGGAAATGCCGAGGGGTCCATGGCGGTGACGCACTCGTAGGTGCCGTCGGCCTTGAGGCCCTTGACGACCAAGCCGGTGCCGCAGGACTTGTTGAGCACGGCCAGCGTGGGCGGGTTGGAGAGGTCGGCATAGCTGCCGGTCGTCGCAACCTTGGACAGCGCGGGGGTGCCGGAGAGGTCAGCGTAGGCACCGGTCTTGGCGACGTCGGCAAGGTCGGCGGCGACCAGGTACTTGCTGAGGTCGGGCACACCGGTCAGGTCGCTGTAGGCGCCGGAGAAGGCCGCGGTGGCGAGCGCGGAGGCCTTGACGTAGGCAGACAGGTCCGGGCCGCCTTCAAGGTCTGCATACTTGCCAGAAGTCGCGACCTTGGCGAGGTCGGCGGTCTTGGCGAACGGGGCCAGCACGGCCGCGTCCACTTGACCCGCACCGATGCAGCCAGAGCAGTCCAGACTCTCTGCGACGCTTGACCGCATGGCGTACAGCACGGAGGTGAGCGGCTTGCGCGCCAGCTCAGGGTCGGTGCCGATCTTGATGGCGAGGTAGCCGCCGGAGCCCAGCGAGGCCAAGGCGGCTTGGGAAAGCACAGTGGCGCTTCCCAGCAGGTAGGTGAAGGACCCCGAAGCGACGGCAATGGTCACCGGCCCCTCAGACCACACGGCGGCGCCACCGACGGCGTCCTTGTACAGGGAGAAGGTCACGGCGTAGTCGCCGTCAGCCACCGGACCGCCGCCGGTACTGACCAGCGCGCCCTCGATGGTCGTCTTGGACGGCACGGCAGCCAGCGCCGTCGTGCTGGCCCACGCGAAAGACAGGATCAGCAGTGAGCTCAGCCACTTGATTCTGCTAGACATCGGTCCTCCCCTCTCTGACATCTGAACGGCCCGCCGTCCTGAACCCCGGTGCATCCGGGTCGCGGCCGCCCTCACATGATTCCTGATACGGACAGCGATCAACTCGCCGTCGCCGTCGAGACCTTCGCAACCCCAAAGGATGCCGAGGTCTTGCACTTGCGGTCAATGCGGAATCGAGGCGGGACAAGAGCGTCGGGCTACAAGACATGGCCATAGGCCTGTCCCCGCCTCATCGAAATCCGACGTCAATTGGGTTTGCCGACACCGTCGAGGTCGAGGCGCACGAGCAACCGCCTCAGCACGTCGGCACCTTGCGCCGCCGAGCCCAACTATTGTGAATGATTGTGAACGCCGCGGCGGAGCGGTTCTCTATGCGCCGGGAGCCGATCGCGAAGGTCGCTCAACCGAAACTCGCCGGAGACTCACGCAGCGGAGATCAGTTGTTGGCGATGTTGCCGGTGACCGTGTCGAGGTCGTCCACGTACTGCAAACCACTCGGGAGGATCAGCGAGTTGTTGTAGAACGCGAGACTGTTGGTCCGATAGCCCGAGTCGACGTCGGAACCTGCGATGATGATGACGGTGCTCGTCCGGCCTGCCGGGATGCTGAGGCCCACCGCATAGGTCGAATTCGACCCGTGGTTGCCCGGGGATTGCCAGTTGTTTGCGCCGTTGAGCGACACGCTGGCGAACTCGCTCCAGTCCGTACGGCCGGTGGCGTAGAAGTACGGGGTCCACGTGACCGCGCTGGCGGTCGTGTTCTTGATGCGGAACAGCACGCCCGTGTGCCACGAGTTGGTGCTCGAGTAGTTGTACCAGGTGTTCGATGCAACCATCGCGTTGTTGCCAAACCACAGCTTCTTGTTGAACAGCGTGCGCATCATTTCGACGTCCCAGTTCATCTGGTAGGCGCGTCCGGAACCGTCGCCCCACGTCGAAGGAGCCACACCGCCGTACATGTCGCTGTTGTTACCGTTCATCCAGCCGTACGCCTGATCATACGAACTCCACATGTTCCAGCGCATGACCCGCGTGCTCGGGACGTTCTTGGCGACTTCGGCGGCGATTTGGGCCGCGAGTGCCGTGTTGGTGATCGTGCCGGTCACGATGAGGTCACCCTTGACTTGGACCTTCTTGGACGAAAGCGTCTGCAGGTCGATCGACCAACCGGCGATCGCTCCGTCGGTGGTGTTGTTGAGGTAGTCGCTGTCGACGACCTTCAAGTACCACTTGCCCTTGGGGTTCTTGCCGAGCCATGTGTTCAGGTCGCCCGACACGGTCTTGGTGGGGTCGGGGAAGGTGGTCTTCAGCACGGTGCC
>CAJBNH010000153.1 GCA_903955385.1 uncultured Myxococcales bacterium
CCATCGACTCGTCGTGCGCATCCACGCGAGCCTGCAAGCGCGCCTGAAGCACCGGAAGCGTCGCTCGTCGAGCCGCCTCGTTGCCCGCGCGCTCCTCGTCGATGGCGTCGGCGTCGAACTCAAGCGGCGCTCCCGCGTACGCAGCCAACCAATCGCAGGCTTGAAGCCACCCAAGCGCAACCGGTGCCGCTACTCCTACGCGAATCGCAAGCTCGTCAGCCACTTGCGAAAGCTCGGGCGCACCACCGGCCCTCGCCACGCAACTCCGCCACGCATCGACAAGGCCAACCAGCCACTTTCCTTTCGCCTCGCTCCTGCTGCCGCTATCGTTCGCCATCGGGGGTACCTCGAAGTGGTTGCCCCGGGATGTTCCCGGGTGTCTGTTTCACCCTGAGAGGTACCCCCACCTTTCGATCCTGCCCAGTTCCTCACGCACCACCCGGCGCCCCCTGATCCAGGATCCCCACCCCGCCGTGGCCACGGTCGTGGCCAAAGGGACACCTCGTGTGGCAAGATTGGAGCAGGTCCGCAAGGAGCGGACGATCGCAACAATGCGTTTCGCAAGGATGCAAAGATTACGCAAGGTTAGTTGATCGCCCTCCGAAGCCAAGGGTCGCCGGTTCGAATCCGGCGTCGCGCGCTAAATCACAAGAGAATTCGCGCTTCGCCCCGTGGCCCCGAACCTCGTGCACCAAATCTGCACCAAGGTGCCGGGCGGCCGTCTTCGGCTACGCAGGGCGTTTGACGGCGTCTGCCGCCGGGCGCAGCACCACGACATTGGCACCGCCGCTGAGTCCGGTACGCAGGCGGTCGGAGTAGCGGCGGCGAACGAAATGGTCGTAGTGACGCCGTGTTGTCTCGGTAGACGCGTGTCCCAAGGCGGAGCTGACCTCGTCGAGAGAGGCGTCGAGCGACAGGTTGCGGCTCGCGCAGCTGTGTCGAGTCGCCTGGTACCACGTCAGCGAGCCGAGCCCGAGCGCGGCGCGCACCCTCTCCCAGCTGCCGCAGATGTACTCAAGGCGGAAGCATCGTCCGTCGCGCCTTGGGCATGGGAACACGAGGTCCCCGGGCTCGGCCCCGGAGATGCGGCGCAGGCGCAGGTGCGGCCCGAGCACCTGGTCCTGATCATCCGGGGCCGGCACCCACTTCACCTTGCCTTCGCCATAGCGGTCCTCCTTCAGGAAGCCGTCGTACGAATGCGCCACACGAATCACACCTTCGCCGACCCAAGCAAGATCGCTCATGCGCAACCCGGCCACCTCGCCGGTGCGAAGCCCGGACCGGTTGGCCAGGTAGAACATCAGCCCGAGTGGAGCGGGCAACTCCCGGATGATCCTGCGGACCGTGTCGTCATCGTCGAGGAAGGCCACGTCGCTTTTGGGACTCATCTTCGGGCGACGGCCTTTCGGCACGTTGCGGACGGGGTTGACCTCGGCCAGGCCGCTCTCGATGCACCAAGCGAAGAAGCGCGACAGCAGACCCAGACTGTGGCGAAGGGTCTGATCCTTCTGGCCGCCTGCGGCCCGCTGTGCATCGATCCACGCGATGACACACGGCAAGGTGATTTCCTCCAGGGTCTTTGTCGCAAAGGCAGGAAGAACGTGATTGCGAATCCTGCCTTGGTCCCGCTTTGCGTCTCGATTCGTCAACGACTTTGCCCACTTTTCGATGTGCTCGCCCACCAGCACGCGCGGCTTCGGCTGCTCGATCCCCACCTTGCCGTCGGCGATGCGCGCCTCGACGACGGAGAGCCACCGCGAGGCCTGCTCCTTGGTGCGCTGATGCGAAGGCGCCATCTTCCACTTGCCGTCTGAATCCTTGTACTTGCAATACCAATTCGGCGCGTGCTTGGTGCCGCGGTTGAAGACGCTGCCCATCCAAACCTCTCAGTGCTACTTGTCTCGCGGCGAGTCCGTGCCATAGCCGTGCTGAAGCAGATCGCCTACGCGAAAGCGAAGTAGTTTGCCGTTCTTGCGAGCCGGCAGCGTTCCACGGTTTGCGGCGCGGCGTACGGCTGTCTCGGTCATGCCGAGCATCTGCGCAGCCTCGCCCGCACCCACCAGCCGGTTCGGATCGGTCGGCGCATTGAGGAATTCGGTGCGAACCGCAGTGCGTACCATGTCCGTCAACATCGG
>CAJBNH010000154.1 GCA_903955385.1 uncultured Myxococcales bacterium
CCGCCAGCACCTGGGTCGTCGAAGGCGTGGACTACGGCAACCTGGCCTACGATGTCCTGCGACGTTCGCCCTCCAGCCCCGCCCCCGCCCTCAAGAACGGCCGCTTCAAGGGCTACGTCGCGCGCGGCGAGGCGCCCGTCGAGTGCCGGTTGGACCAGCTGCTGACCCCAGACCTCAACGGCGACGGCCGCAAGGACGCGGTCACGCGGATCGGCTGTGGGCGCATGGTCCCCGGCGAGGTCGGGCGGATTCGGGTCAGCCAGGACTACACCGCCGCGTTCGTGTCGACCGACCGCGGGCCGCGGCAGGTGCTCGCGCGCTTCTGCGACGGCGCGACGGGCTACGAATGGGCCACCGAAACCTCGCTCGCGTTTGCCGACGGCGCGCTGACGTGCGTGAGCTCGACGTTCGGCGACACCGACACCGAGGGCAGCGTGCGCATCTGGGAGTGGCAGCCCGGCGAGAGCGGCGCCCTGGTCCGGACCGTGGCGCGGTATTGGGACGAAACGTGCAGCACGCCGCTTTACGACGCGTTGGCCAAGTTGCGCCCCGGGACGGCCGACGAAGACGAGGCCCCCGAAGTGGCCGCGCTGTGCGCCGAAAAGCCCAGGGCGTGCGCGGGTCTGCCGTTGCCGGGCGAGGCGTGTCAGGGCCACCAGCAGGCGATGGAGCGGTTCGAGGCGGGGATGGACGCCCTGGCGCGCGGAGATCTGCAAGAGGCGCGCCGGGTTGCCAAGGCGATGGGCGACCCGCTGATCACGCCCGCCAGTGTGCTGCTGGACGAAATTGCCGCCCGCGTCGAGCAGGTCCGCTGCGGGTGGGCCGAGGTCAAGCTGGCGACCGCGCGCACCTATGCCGACGCGGGGTTCGGGGTCGAGGCGGTTGCCGCTGCCGACGAGGCGCTGGCCGTGTGCCCGACCGATGCGACCAAGCAACGGCGCGCCGCCCTGGTGCGCCAGGTGCAAGTGCGGACGGACCGCTACGACCGCGCCAGTGGCAAGCGCAGGCAGCGATGGGACAAGGACGTTGCTGTGTGCGATCTGCGCGCCCGGTCATGCGAGGCCACCGCCACCGGGTTAGCCCGGCTGGATGCCTGCCGCACCAAGCGCACGCTGTGTCTGGAAGCGGCAGAGAAGGCCGTCGAGCCGCCGCCCTCGCCGTCGAAGCCTGAGATCCGCGAGCCCACGCCGCCCGCGCCCGAGTGGCTGGAGGACGAATCGCCGGCCGCTACCCAACCGTGACCGTCACCAGCCCGACAAATCCAGCACGACCGGACAATGGTCCGAAGCCTTGGGACGGTCCCAGCCCACGCCCGGCAGTCGCGCACCCTCATAGCGCTGGGCACGGCCGGGCTGTCCGCGACGTTCGATGCGGGGCGGCCACGGGTTCGCCAGGGCGACGCGTCGGGACGGCAGGATGAAGTCCAGCTGCTGATAGGTCGGCTGAAGCTCGCGGTCGGGTTGGCCCTTCCAAAAGTGCGTCCAGCGTTCGTCGGGCGGCAGGCGCTCGACGACGTTGACGACTTGCGGCCAGCGCACCAAGTCGGCGATGCCGGTTTCGCCCTGTTCGTCGGTCTCCAGATAGTCGTTGAAGTCGCCCAACACCACGAACGGGTGGTCGCCCGCGTCGGGGCCGAACCGGGTCTGGACCACCTCCATCACCGCGCGGCACTGCTGCTGCCGAATCCACCGGGTGCGCGCCCGCCCGCCGTCTGCCTCGCCGTCGCGCATCGACTTGAGGTGGTTGGCATACAGCGTCAGCGTGCCGTGGTCGGGATGGTGGACGTCGACTTCGAGACAATCGCGATTGAAGACAGGATGATGCGAGGCCGGATCGACCATGTGCTGCCACGAGCGAATGTGCGTCACTGGCAGACGCGACAGCACACCGACCTCGATGCCCCGCGAGTCGTTGCCCTCCAGCACGACGACATACGGATAGGCGTTGCGGCCGCCCAGATAGCGGTCGCGAAACTGCTTCAGCGTGGCCATGCCCTCGACCTCTTGCAGCACCAGCACATCGGCGTCCAGCAGGTCGATCAGGTCGGCAGTCAGGATTTTCGCGTCGGTATCCGCGATCCGCTCACGCAGCATCTCGGTCGTAAAGCCCTGCTCTGCCGCCAGACGCGGGTCGACGCCGCGGGCAAAGCGGAATTTGGTGTACAGGTTTTCGACGTTGAAAGTGGCGAGTCGCAACATGGCAGGCTCCATCCGGGGTCAGGCACCGTCACCCGTCAGCGTCACCACCGTCGGCGCGCCCTTGTCCCACTTCAGCAGCAGCCGGTAATCGCCCTCGTAATAGACCGAGTCGAACAGCAGCTCGTCCAGACCGTCGCGGTCCAGATCGATGGCATACCGGGGCACGTAATGGTCGATGCCCACCGAGAAAGGCGCGTGCGCGGCGACCGCCTCTCCCGTGGCGGACACGTAAATCATCCCGGAAAAGACTTCCGTCAGGCTCAGCTTCTTCGCGCACGTCACGATCCAGCGAATGTCCGACGGCATGCGCGCGGTGTACGCCTTCAGGTCGCCGGTGGTGGGCTTGCGCTTGCCCAGGAGCGCCTTCTCTTCGGCCGACAGCCCCGCCAGCGCCTGCGCCAGCAGCTTTGCCCCGATCGGCTTGGGCAAGGCCACGGCCTTCAACGGCGTCAGCTTGGGGCGAAAATCCTGCGGCAGCCACGCCTCGGGGACCGCCAGCCCTTCCTTGCCTGCACCCTTGGGCAGCTTGTCCAGATAGACCAGCAGGTGGGCCTCGCTGGCTCCGCGCGTGGCGGCGAACCCCACAATGCCCAGACCGTAGGTGCCCTTGGCCGTGATGACGGCATAGCGCTCGCCGACGCGAAAGCGCGGCAGCAGCAACGGTTCGTCGGCGGGGATGCGCGGGGCCCCCTTGCCCTCGTCGGGGTACTTGTCGGCCATTTGCTCGACGCTCGCCCGCTCACCCTCGCTCAAGGCGGTCACGTCCAGCAGGGTTTCGCCAGCGAAGGTTTCGGCCCAGAACGTCCGCTCGGGCACCTCTGCCAACGCCACGGCAGGCGACAGAGCGGTCAGGGCCAGCAGGAACAGCGGAACGATGCGCATGGGGGGACCTCCGGGACGGCACCATGCTTGGGCGCGCGGGGAAGGTCAAGGCATCGCCTGGCGACCGCGCCGCATCCGGGCGGCCACATCCCCTACTCGAACTGCCGCCGCACCGCCGCGCGATCGACCTTGCCGCCCGAGTTCCGGGGCAATGCCAACGCTTGCGCCCACTTTCGTGGCCTCGCATGGACGGCCAGCCGGTCCGCTGCCTGCACGGCCACCGTCGGAAAATCCAGCGGCGTCCCGGGCACGGCCACCAGCAGTGCCGCCACGACCTCGCCCCACCGTTCGTCCGGCACGCCCACTACGACTGCGTCGGCCACGCCCGGACAGGCGCGCAACACGGCCTCGACCTCAGCGGGGTCAACGTTTTCTCCGCCCGAGATCAGCCGGTCCGACCGCCGGCCGGCCACAAGCAACCGCCCTGTCCCGTCCTGAAGGCCCAGATCACCGGTGCGGAAGAAACCCTGTGCATCCACGTGGGATTCGCGTTGCCCCCAGTAGCCGCTGCACAAGCTGGCGCCGCGTACCGCCACCTCTCCCGTCACGCCCGCCGCGACCGGCAGCCCGGCGTCGTCCAGCACCGCCAGCTCGACCCCGGGCAAGGCAAACGCGCCGCCCGACGGGTCCTGGGGCCGCGCCGTCGCCACTTGTGCACAGGTTTCCGTCAGCCCATACGACGGCAGCGCCGGCCACCCGCGCGCCCAGGCCTCTGCCAGCAACCGGGGCGGACAGCGGTCGCCACCGACCAGCAGGATCCGCAGCCGGGACAGCAGGTTGCCCGTATCCGCCGCCAGCAGATCGTGCAGCATTGCCGGCACCACCGACAGCAGCGTCACCCGCCCCGTCGTAACCTGTTGCAGCACCGCCGTGACGTCAAACCGGGGCAGCAACGCCACCTTGCGCCGCCCTGCCAGCATGCGCGTCACAATCGACAGCCCACCCACATGCGCCAGCGGCATCGCCAGCAGCCACGCGTCGTCGTCCGTCGTCCCCAGGTGCAGCGCGCTGGCGTGTGCGGCGGCCTGCAGGTTGCGGCGGGTCAGGACCGCGGCCTTGGGCCTTCCCGACGTGCCCGAGGTGAAGATCAACGCCGCAGCATCCCAAGGCGAGTCGGGCGCTTGCAGGTCACGGCCGGCGACGTTCAGCCCCGGGTCCAGCGTCAGGTGCGGCGTCACGTGGGCCAGACGGGCCGTACGCTCGGCATCGGTCCAGCGGGGATGCAGGGGAACGGCGCACAGCCCGCGGTCCAGCAGCGCCCACAGCAACGCCAGGGTCTGTGGCGTGTTGGGGGCGGCAAAGGCGACGCGGGCGGCGACGGGCAGCGCGTCCAGGTCCAGCCGCAACGCCAGCGCCTCGGCCTGCGTGTGCAGCTGCGCAAAGGTCCAGACGACATCTGCGGTTGCCAAGGCCGGCCGATGCGCGACGCCGGGCTCGGCCATTGCCAGCCGGGGCGACAGGCGGTCGTCGAGGGCGGGTGTCCAGCGCGACTCGGTCACGGAACCGCCTCCGAGAACCACGCAACAAAGGGCGGTTGCATCAGTCGCAAGTGCGGCAGCAGCGGCGCCAGAGCCTCCAGTCGGCTGGGGTCGGGCAGTAGACCGCACGCCAGCGTCCGCGGCAGCGCCAACGCCACCTCGCAGCAAAGCCGAATGGCCACGGGACCTTCGAACGCGTGCGTGACGGTGACGTCCAGACCGGTCGCCAGCGCTGCCATGCCCTGCTCCCACGCGCCCAGCAGCCCCAACCGCGTCGGCTTGAGGACCACGCCAGCGCAACCGGTGCGCCCCTCCATGATCCGCTCGACCGCGTCGTCGTCCTGCATCGACTCGTCGGCGAACACCGGCACCGGGCCGCGCGGCAACAGCGGCAGATCCGCAGGCGGCACGGGCTGTTCCACATAGGCGATGGCCAACCCCGCGTCGACCAGCGCCTGCAGGTACCCCGGCGCGTCCTGCAGCGACCAAGTGCCGTTCACGTCCAGCCGCAAGGTCACCTCGGGGCCCAGCGCCCGCGCCAGCCGCCGCAACCCTTCCAGCTCACTCTGGAAGTCCCGACGCCCGACCTTGATCTTGACGGTCCGCAGCCCCAACCGCCGCGTGTCGGTCAGGTCCTGGTCCAGCGCCTGCAGGCCGTTGACCTCGATGACGCGATCCGAGTCGAAACCGCTGAGCAGCCGCGCCACCGTGCGCCCGGTCGCCCGCGCCGTCAGGTCCAGCAGTGCGCCCTCCAAGGCAAACCGCGCCGCCGGCAGGTCCTGCAGCAGGTCGTCAAAGCGGTCCAGAAACGGCCGCAGCGTCCGCAGCGTCTTGCCCGGCGCCTGCAGCTTGCCCAGGCGCTGCATGGCGTTGCGCAGGGCCGCCTCGTCTGCGTCGAGCGTTTCGCGGGGGTCGCCGGTCAGCGGTGCGGCCTCTCCCACGCCCTCGCGTCCCTGGTCGTCGCGCAGCGTCAGCAGCAGGCACTCGCGCCGATACGCGGGGTGCGAGTCGGCCCACGAGCGCTGAAGGGTGGCGGTCAGACGGGTCATGCGAGCTTCCTTGGGCGTTGCGAGCGGTTCACCTGGCCTGCACGGCAATGCCGATGGCGAACAGGGCGGCGTGCACGACGCCCAGCTTGGCGGTGGACGCGAGGGTTTCGTTCAACGTGGGGCCGTCGGTCGACCGCGCAAGCGTCCGCAACAGCATGACCCCCCACGGGATCGTCAGCAGTGGCAGCAGCAGGAAGCCGGACGAGTCAAACCACGCGCCGGGGATGAACGCCGCCGACCACAGTGCGACCGGTGCGCCCGCCGCCAAGCCCAACATCGCCCCGTACTCGACCACGCCGAAGCGGCGACCGAACCGGACCGCCAGCGTGCGCTTGCCGACCGCCGCGTCGGTGGGCAGATCCCTGACGTTGTTGACGATCAGCACGGCTGTGGCCAACGCGCCCACCGGCAACGACGCCAACCACACCGCGCTGGGCAGCGCCGCCAGTTTGACCAACAGCGACGTGCCGCCCGCATTCGGCAGCCCGTGCAGCTGCACCCAGACGGTGCCGGCGACCGCGACGGGTCCGAAGAACACGAACACGAACAGGTCGCCCAGACCATTCCACCCCAGCGGATACGGACCGCCGGTGTACGCAACGCCGCACAGGATCGAGGCAATACCGATCGCGACGATGGGCCACCCGCCCACATACACCAGGTAGAGGCCGACCAAAGTGGCGAGACCGAATGCGGCGACGGTGCCGTTGCGCACCTGTGCGGGCGTCAGCAGACCGGCAGCAGCCGCGCGGACCGGACCGATGCGCGCTGCGGTGTCGGCGCCCTTGCGGAAGTCGAACAGGTCATTGGCGAAATTGGTGCCGATCTGGATCAGGACCGAGCCCACCAGCGCCGCAAGCGCCGGTCCCGCCGAGAAGGCACCGGCGGCATACGCGACCGCCATGCCCAACAACACGGGCGCCACGCCGACCGGCAGTGTCTTGGGGCGGGCAGCCAGCACCCAAGCGCCCAAAGAACCGGGGGCGGGCAGGCGGAGCGTGTCAGACGTCATGGGGGCTTTCCGCGCGGCGACGGGCGCCAGCGGCCACGGAAGCTAGGGAGTTTGTGGGGTGGGGTCAAGGACGCGGCGCATGGACCCGCAACCTCACCCCGTGTTCCTGCTTGTTCCACCCGACCGAAAGACATAGCCTTGCGGTGGTTCGGCGCTCTTCCCCCCTCGCGACGAACACCGCGGCCCCCTGCGCTGAGATACGCCCATGAGAATCGCCATCTACGGATCTTTGCTGACCTTTCTGCTGCTGACGGCGTGCGGCACCGACGCGGTCCTCGACCCTGTCGGCACTTCGGCGGACACCGACGCGCCGACAGGCGACCTGGATGGTCTGGACGACACCGACCCCGGCCCCTGTCAAAGCAACGAAGCCTGCGCCGGACAAGGCGTTTGCGACCTCGAGACGGGTGCCTGCGTGCCCTGCCTGACGTCGGACGACTGCCCTGGCGACCAGGACCTGTGCATCGCCAAGCAGTGCGTACCGCAGACACCGTGCGTGTCCGACAAGCAGTGCGCCTCGCAAGACATGGTGTGCGATCTGGACCAAGGCGTTTGCGTGATGTGCCTGGCCGACGTCGACTGCGTGGACGAAAAGGTCTGCAAGGCCAAGACTTGCGTCGCCCCCCCGCCCAAGTGCGCCAGCAGCAAGGAATGCGCCGACGGCCTGATTTGCGACAAGCTGGCCGGCTACTGCGTCGAGTGCGTCGGAGACGACGACTGCGACCCGCTGCAGCACTGCCTCGAGACGGTCTGCGTGCCCGACGTGTGTCAGGCAGGGGCCGTCGCGTGCGCCAACCCCTCGACCCGCAAGGTCTGTTCGGACAACGGCAGCGTCTGGACCGAGCAGGCGTGTGGCGACGGCACCTCGTGCGTGGACGGTGCCTGCAAGTCCACCATCTGCGTCCCCGACACGACCGTGTGCGACGCAAGCGGCAAGGCGACCCAGACGTGCAGCGCGACCGGCACCGAGCTGGGGGCGCCCGTTGCGTGTCCCGTCGACCAGGTGTGCAAGGACGGCCAGTGCAACGTTGCGCAAGTCTGCGAACCCGCTGCCAAGTCTTGCCAGGACCAGAAGGTCGTCGCGTGCAACGCCGCCGGCACCGCGCTGCAAACCGTCGCCGACTGCACCCTGCCCGACAAGGACGGCAAGGCTCAGACGTGCCTGGGCGGCGCTTGCGTTGCCGTGGCGTGCACCGCGGGCGCGATGTCGTGCGCCGATACCGAGACGCTGGCCACCTGCAAGGCCGACGGACAAGGCTTCGTCAAGTCCGCGTGCGGCCCCAACAAAGCGTGCGAGAACGACGCCTGTCGGCCCATCGTCTGCACCGCGGGCGCCAAGACGTGCGAGGGCACCGTGGCCATGAAGTGCAGCGCCGCCGGCACGACCTCCACCGTCACCGCCGATTGCGCCCTGACCAACAAGGTGTGCCAGAACGGCATCTGCATGGCCAAGGTATGCGCGCCCGGCGCGCTGCAGTGTCAGGCAGGCAGCGTCGGGACCTGCAAGGCTGACGGCACCGGCTGGACGCTGCAGGCGTGCCCCGTCGATCAGGTGTGCGCTTCGGGCAAGTGCGCGGCCAAGGTGTGTGAGCCCGAGACGATTGGCTGCAACGGCGCCATCGCCTCGGCCTGCAACGGCACCGGCTCGGCGTGGGTGGCGATGGATGACTGCGGCAAGAAGGGCGAGACGTGCGTCGATGGCGCGTGCCTCGCCGTCTCGTGTCAGGCGGGCACGATCGGCTGCAAGGGCAAGGTGTTGGCGCTGTGCAACGCACAGGGAACCGGCGTGACGCTGGGCCTCGACTGCGGCGCGCAGGGCCAGACGTGCGACGCTGGCAAGTGCGTTGCCATCGCGTGTTCCGTCGACGCGCTGACGTGCCAGAACGGCCAGCTGGCCAGCTGCAACGCCGCACAGAGCGGCTGGGACCTTGCGGCGTGTCCGGTGAATCAGGTCTGCTCTGGCGGCAAGTGCCTGAACTGCGTTCCCGGAACGACCAGCTGCAGCGGCGACATGGTGGCCACCTGCCAGAACGACGGGTCTCTCGCGCTTGCGGTGTGCGACGACGGCAACACCTGCACGACGGAAGCGTGCTCGGGCTTTGGACAGTGCAAGTTCTCGGCGGTAGCGGACGGCACGCCGTGTCCGGTCGGCAACGGCTGGAAGTGCAAGTCCGGCAAGTGCGCAACCCCGGACTGCCCCAAGGGAACCGTGACGATTCTGGTCGACGTCGACGGGCAAAAGGTCCAGACGTGCGGCGCGATGGGACCGATCTGGGGCCAGCGCGCTGAGAGTCCCAACACCCTCAGCGACAAGGGCAACGGCACCATTGCGGACGCGCAGACCGGCCTGACGTGGCAGAAGGACCACTTCATGAACGCGAACTGGCAGAACTCACGCGACGCCTGCGACTCGCTCGACATCGGTGGGCAGAAGGACTGGCGGCTGCCGACGGTCTACGAGCTTGCTTCGCTGGTCGACTGGAAAAAGACCGGCCCCTCGATCGACAAAACCTACTTCCCCACCGCGTCTTCCGGCGCGATGTACTGGACGGTGAACCCTCGGGTCGGAACGCTGGACAATGTCTGGACCGTCTTCTTCTCGGCCGGCGGCGTCCACGACAAGGCCAAGACGAGTTTGCAGGCGGCGCGATGCGTTCGCGGCTCGTTCGACACCACCGTGTGGCCACGCTTCACCGTCAGCGGCGACGGCAAGACCGCGACCGACAACTGGACCAGCTTGGTGTGGAACCGCGCGACCACGGCCACGTCGCTGACCTGGTTCGAGGGCAAGGTCCATTGTGCAGGACTGGGCTTCCGTGTGCCCCAGATCCGCGAGCTGCACGGACTGCTGGACTACGAAGCGCAGCAGATGCCGTACATCGACACCGTGACGTTCCCCGACACCGCGAAATCCGAGTATTGGGCGGCCAATGAGCTGAGCGCACAGGGCGGGTGGGAGGCCCACTTTGCGTGGGGCGAGGTCAATGCGCAGGGCAAGGATAAGAAATGGGCCTACCGCTGCGTGAAGTGACCTGACCTGCCCTCACTTGCCCTGACCCTGCGCAAAGCCTAGCCTTCCCGGGTGCCTCGCGTCGGCCTCGTGGGGGGTGTCCGGCGCGTGACGTCTTCCCCCGATTGGATGACCATGAAGCGCATCGGCCTAGTGCTGCCCTTTTTGCCCGTGTTGGCTGCCCTGCTGCCCGCTTGCGGAAGTGACCAACCACTGGAGCAGCCGGTCCTCCTCGAGTCGGACGCGGGCATCGACACTTCGGCGCTGGACGGCCCCGACGACGTCACCGCAACCACCTGCCAGACCAAGCAAGACTGCGCCGGCAAGGGCGTCTGCGACCCCGCGACGGGGGCTTGCGTGCCCTGTTTGGTGTCCGACGACTGCCCCAGCGATCTGGAGGTTTGCACGGACCAGACGTGCGTGGCCCAGACCGGTTGCACCTCGGACAAGCAGTGCCTGGACCAAGGCAAGATCTGCGACACCGCCCAAGGAATCTGCGTCCCGTGTCTGGAGGACACCGACTGCGACGCCGGTCAGTCGTGCAAGGCCAAGACGTGTCTGGACGCTCCGCTGCCGTGCGCAAGCAGCAAGGACTGCAACAACAACCTGATCTGCGACAAGGTGGCCGGCCTGTGCGTCGCGTGCGTCGGGGATGACGACTGCGGCGATCTGGACCACTGCCTCGAGACCCTGTGCGTGCCCGACACGTGCCTTGCCGGCGCCATCGAGTGCGTGGACGGCAAGACCAAGCGCACGTGCACGGCGAACGGCAGCGGTTGGACGACGACGGCGTGCGGCGACGGCCAGACGTGCTTCGGCGGCGTGTGCGGCTCGCAGGCCTGCGCCCCCAACGCGACGGTGTGCGACGCCACAGGCAAGGCCGTGCAGACGTGCAGCGCTGACGGCACGGTGTGGGGCGCTCCCGTGGCGTGCCCCGGCAACCAGACCTGCGTGGACGGTACCTGCAAGATGGCGACCGCGTGTCCTGCCGGCGACGTCAAGTGCTTGGATCAGCAGGTGGTTCAGTGCGATCCGGCCGGTGCCGCCTATCAGCCCACCGACGACTGCACCAAGCCCGGCCCTGCGGGTGAGGCGCGGACCTGCCTCAGTGGCGCGTGCGTGCCGACGCAGTGCCAGCCGGGTGCGGCGCTGTGTGCGGACTCGGACAATGAGGCGACGTGCAAGGCCGACGGGTCCGGTTACGCCAAAAAAGCGTGCACGGGCGGCCAGTTGTGCGAGGTCACCCACTGCGAGCCGATCGTATGCCAGCCGGGAACCCCGAGCTGCAGCGGCGCCGTGGCCCAAACGTGCAGTCCGATGGGTACCCACCAGGAGCAGACGAGCGACTGCGGCTTGCAAGGCAAGGCGTGCGTCAACGGGGCGTGTGTGGCCAAGGTGTGCGCTCCCAGCGCGGTACAGTGTCAGGCGGGCAAGGTCGGCACCTGCAAGGCGGACGGCACCGGTTGGAACCTGCAGGCGTGCCCGCAGGGTGAGGTCTGCGCTGGCGGCAAGTGCCTGCCCACGGTATGCGAGCCGGGGACGCTGGGCTGCAACGGCATGTTCACCTCGACCTGCAATGCCAGCGGCACCGCGTGGGTCATCGGCGAGGACTGCGCGAAATCGGGCCAAATGTGCGAAGGCGGCGCGTGCGTTGCGCTGTCCTGCAAGCCAGGTGTGGTCGGCTGCCAGGGCAAGGTGTTGGCAGAGTGCAACGCGACCGGGTCGGGGTGGAACCTGGGCCAGGACTGCGCCACGCTGGGCCAGACCTGCGACGTCGGCAAGTGCGTGGCCCTCACCTGCGCGGTGGGCGTGGTGTCTTGCCAGAGCGGCCAGCTGGGCACCTGCAACGCGGCGCAGAACGGCTGGGACCTGACACCGTGCGGCGTCGGCCAAGTGTGCGCCAACAACAAGTGCCTGAACTGCCAGCCGAATGCGACCAAGTGCACCGGCGATCTCGTCTCGACCTGTCAGAGCGACGGCTCTTGGGTCGACCAGGGCTGCGACGACGCCAACACCTGCACGACCGACGCCTGCTCGGCCGGCCAGTGCGCTTTCACGCCCGTCGCCGACGGCACACCCTGCCCGGCCGGCAACGGCTTTCAGTGCAAGAGCGGCCAGTGCGTGGTGGCGGGCTGCCCGGAGGGCACGGTCACGATTGCCGTCGACGTCGGCGGCCAGAAGAAGAGCGCCTGCGGTGCGATGGGGCCGATCTGGGGCCCACGCGCTGAGAGCCCGAGCACTTTCGTCAATGACACCGGCAAGTTCTACGACTCGCAGACGAAGCTGACCTGGATGTTCAACGTCGCCCAGAACCAGGACTGGACCTCGGCCCAGTGGGACTGCGACAATCTGGTCAACGGCATCTACGGCGACTGGCGGCTGCCAACCGTGCACGAGCTGGCCACGCTAATCGACTGGGCCAAGGTCAACCCGGCCCTTGCCGCGGCCTTTGCGGGCAGTCCCGGTGGTTCGTACTGGACCTGGAACGCGGTGGCGGGAAGCTCAGGCTCCGCTTGGACTTTGTCGTCGCAGACCGGCGAGACCAAGGCCCGACAGAAGACCGACAAGATCTACTCCCGCTGTGTCAGAGGGTCTTTCGACACGACGGTGACCCCGCGCTACGTCGCTGCGGCGAACCAGACTGCGGTCATGGACAAGTGGACGAATCAAACGTGGCAGCTGGTTCCGGGCAACAACCAGAACTGGTCGCAAGCCAAGGGCTACTGCTCAACCCTGGCGGTTGCTGGCGGTGGCTGGCGAGTCCCGAAAGCCAACGAACTTCAAGGGATTGTAGACTACTCCCTCGCACCGCCGGGCGCGCTGATCAACGTCACCGCGTTTCCCGGCACTGCGGCCCAGCGTTTCTGGACCGACACGTCGCGCGCTGGCGACAATCAGGAGGGCTGGCGCGTGGATTTCGCAAACGGAGAGGTCACGGTCGGCGGCAAGGACAAGGGGTACTACGTCCGCTGCACCAAGTAGTTCGGTGACGCGTCGTGGGGACGTTGTTCTGCCTCGAGCCTACGGAAACCGCTTGAACTTCTTGAAGTCCGGCTTGCGCTTCTCCAGAAACGCCTGCTTGCCTTCCTTGCCCTCTTCCGACTGGTAGAACAGCAACGTCGCGCTGCCCGCCAGCTCCTGCAGGCCCGCCTGACCGTCGCAGTCCGCGTTCAGCGCCGCCTTCAGGAAACGCAACGCCGTGGGGCTGTGCTGCAGAATCTCGCGGCACCACTTCACCGTCTCCGCTTCAAGGTCGGCCAACGGCACCACGGTGTTGACGAGGCCCATCTCCAACGCCTGCTTGGCGTCGTACTGTCGGCACAGGAACCAGATCTCGCGCGCCTTCTTCTGGCCGACGATGCGCGCCATGTAGCTGGCGCCGTAGCCGCCGTCGAAGCTGCCCACCTTGGGGCCGGTCTGGCCGAACTTTGCGTTGTCGGCGGCAATCGTCAGGTCGCAGAGCAGGTGCAGCACATGGCCACCGCCAATCGCGTAGCCGGCCACCGCGGCGATCACGGGCTTGGGCAAGGTCCTGATTTGACGCTGCAAGTCCAACACGTTCAGTCTCGGGATGCCGTCGGCGCCCACATAGCCGCCGTCGCCGCGCACGCGCTGGTCGCCGCCAGAGCAAAACGCGTCGGGACCTTCGCCCGTCAGGATCACCACGCCGACGTCGCCGTCTTCTCGCGCGTCCACAAACGCCTTGCTCAGTTCCATCACGGTGCGGGGGCGGAAGGCGTTGCGGACCTCAGGGCGGCAGATGGTGATGCGCGCGATGCCCTCGCCGTCCTTCTCGTAGCGCACGTCCTCGAATCCCATCTCGATCTTCTGCCACTGCACGGTCATGCGGTCACTCCTGAACGGTTGCGTTGGCGGCCCGCAGCACCTCGGCGGCGACTTCGGCCGGGGCTTCGAGCAGCAGGTTGTGGCCCGCATCGGGGACCACGCGATGGTGGAGGCGGTCGGGGTTCAATGCGTTCAATTCGGCTGCGATCCGGGTGAACTTCTCGTCCAATGCGCCAGTCAGCAGCCACACCGGCGGCCCGGCAACGGCCAGCGACGGCGCGAAGTCGGGCATGGCGCCCAGCCCCAAGGTCTCGAGAGATCTGGCGATTCCCTCGTCGTCGTGGCCAAGCCTGATGCGGCGTTGCGCGTCCAACACGGCCGTGGGCAGCCGGGCCTGCGAGGCAAACAGCGGCAGGCGCTGCCAATCGGCAACGAAATCGGCCAAACCGTCGCGCTGGATCGCCGTGGCCTGGGCCAGCTCGTGCCGCGTCCTGGCCTCTCGCTCTGTCGTCTGCAGCGGACCGAAGCCGGGGTTCACGCCGACCAGCACGGCCGACCGCACGCGCTGCGAATGACGCGCCAACAGGCCCAGCGCCACCCGCGCACCCAGCGAGTAACCGACCAGAACCACTGGAGACTCTGGCAGCGTGGCCGCAAGCCGGTCGATGGCCTGCGCAAACGACTCGTGCGAATCCGGATGGACACCGCCGTGGCCAGGCAGCGTCGGAATCACGACGGGTCCCGGCCAGTTCAACGCGTCGAGTACCCCGTGCCAGGCGCTGGGCAGGCCCAGAAACCCGTGCAGGAGGACGAGGGTGGGGGCGTCGCTGACTTCTGAGCCCGCTTCTGAGCCCGCGAAGGCGGGCTTCCCATGTGATAGCCCACCATTTGAATGGTGGGTTGCCTTCGGACGCCCGGCCCCCCCCAGCGCGGCCTGACCCGCCACAGCGACGCCCATCGCCCTGCGCGCCTCGCCCCCCGCGTCAGCCGCCACGACCGCCTCGACCAACATCGCGCCCGGCCGCTGCCAGGCTTCGCGCAGCACCGCCGCCAAATTCGGCCCATCGGTCACCCGCGCGAACGGCAAGTCGAACGCAGCGGTCACGTGCTGAAAGTCCAGCTGCTGCGGCGTGATCAGGTGCCGCTCGACCGTTTGGGCCAGCTCCGGGATGCGTCCCACCGGCAGCTCGGCAAAGATGCGGCCGCCCTGGTTGTTCGTGACGACGATCACCAACGGTTGCTGCAGGTTGCGCAGGCTCGCAAAGCCGCCAAGGTCGTGCTGGGCCGCCAGGTCACCCAGCAGCAGAGCCGTCGGCCGGTCGGCGCCCAGACATGCGCCTGCCGCGCCGGACACCAGACCGTCGATGCCGGCCACCCCACGCTGATGCAGCACCGTGACGCCGTGGTTGGCCGGCGGACTCCAGGTGTCCAGATCTCGCACCGCCATGCTGTTGCCCACGCAGAGCAGCGCGCCCGCGGGCAGAGACTCGACCAGCGCCCGCGCCACCGTGCCGTCGTGCCAGACGGCGGTCGTGCCCATGCGAGCCGCCTCGCGGACCGACGACTCCAGCCGCCACAGCTCGGCACTCCACGCCGCGTCACAGCGAGCGCGCACGTCGGTCGGCTCCAGCAACTCAGCCAGCGCGTTTGCGAATTCGACAGGTTGGGCGTGGACCACCGCATCGGCGCGGCCCTGCGGGTCGTACCAGCCGTGCGGCGCGACGTGGACCCGCACCCGGGTCACCGCCGTGCCGGTCCAAGCCGCCAAGGCCTGCGTCACCGGCGTCATGCCCAGCTGCACCACCAGCTCGGGACGAGGGGGCCGTCGGGACGCGTCGCGCAGGAACCCCTCGAATCCACCGAGAAACGCGTCGGCTCCGGCTCCCGTCCAGCGCGCGCCGCTGGGGCCTTCGACCAGCACCGGCCATCCAGTCGCCGCCTGCAACCGCGTCAGCGCCTCGCTCAGCCCGTCAACGGCCGGACCCACCGACGGCCCCGCGACCACCAGCACCCGCCGACACGCCCGCGCCTGCTGGGCCAGCCACGCCACCGGGGCCTCGCAACCCACCGTGCCCGCTGCAAAATGCCGCGTCGGAGCCATCGCCATCGCCCGCCGCCACGCCGGACCCCAGGCAGGGGCTTCGGCCGAGTCGCGCGGCTCCAACGGCTTGCGAAACCGCAGGTTGACGTGCACCGGTCCCGGTTCCGGCGACTGCGCCAAAGCCACTGCCTGCGCCGCCACCCGGGCAACGGCACCAAAGGCCGGCGTCAAGGCATCGGCCTCGCCCACCTCGAGCACCGCGCGGACATAGGGTTGGAACATCGGCAGCTGCGTCAGCGTCTGCGAGGCCCCGGCCTGTTGCAGCTCCCACGGCCGGTCGGCCGACAGCAGCACCAACGGCAACCGCGCCTCGTGGGCCTCGAGCACGGCCGGCAGCCAGTGGCCCAGCGCTGTGCCAGAAGTACAGAGGATCGCTGCTGGAATGCCCGTCGCCCGCACCAGCCCGAGGGCAAAGAACGCGGCGTCGCGCTCGTCAAGGACCGGATGCACCTGCAGCCCGGGCTCGGCCCCCGCCGCCAGCGCCAGCGGCATCGATCTCGCGCCGGGACTGAGCACCAAGTGCCGCACGCCGCAACGCGCAAGCGACGCGAGAAACAGGCGCGCGTAGGCGGTTTGGAGGTCGGGCCAGCTCATGCCGTCCCCCCGAGCGCACGCAACATCGGCTGCAGCTTCCAACGGGTCTCGGCCCACTCGGCCTGCGCGTCAGAGCCACGGACCAGTCCCGCGCCTGCGAACAGCCGCACCCGGTCGGCCTCGACCAGCCCGCACCGCAGCGCGACCACGAAGCAGCCATCGCCCGCTGCGTCGAACCAACCCACGGCGCCGGCATACCAGCCGCGGTCGAACCCCTCGTGCGCCTTGAGGAAAGCCAGCGCCACCTGCCGCGGCGTGCCGCAGGTCGCGGGCGTCGGATGCAGCCGCTCGACCAGATCCAGCACGTGTACGTCGGCCGCCAGCGTCCCCTGAACCCGCGAGCGCAGGTGGCGCAGGCCATGCAACTCGCGCACGGTCGGCTGCTCGTCGATGTGCAGGGTGTCGCACAGGGGCCCCAGCGCCTCGCGCACGGCCTCGCGCACCCACCCGTGCTCCCGCTCGACCTTGTCGCCCTGCAGCGTCGACTGGGGCGCAGCGTCGGCCGCGGTCCCGGCCAACGCCTCGCTGGTGACCTGGCGGCCCGTGCGACGCACCAGCAGCTCCGGCGTGGCCCCCAGGAAGGTCTTGCCCTGCCTCTGGAAAGCAAACACGGTCGCGTCGCGCTCTACCGCCGCCAGCCGCTGCACCACGCCATCGGGGTCCAGGGGACGGTCCAGCCGCACGGTCGCTTCGCGCGCCAGCACGACCTTGTCCAGCTGCCCGGCGGTCATCGCCTCCAGAGCGACGTGCACCGTCTCGCCCCAGCGCGTCGAGTCAGCGTCGGCGTCCTGATGGGCGCAGGCGTAGGGATTCGTTTCCAGATCCGCGTGTTGGCCGATCTGCGCGGCTTCCAGCGCCAGCGCTCGCGCCTCGTTGGGGTCGTGCAATTCGCCCGCCACCAGCGTCAGGCGCACGAACGAACGGCCGTCGGCCTGCCCCCACACCCAGCGCGGCAAGGTGAAGCTGCCGTCGCCGAATGCCGCCCACGCCGCGTCACGCTGCGCATCGGGGCGAAAGGCAACGCCACCGACCAACACCGGTCCCGGCAGCCCCTGCAGCCCAGGCCCCCGCAAGTCCGCCATGCGCGTGAGCAATTCCTGGGCCGACTGGCGCACGTGGACGAATCGTCGGTCCCCGGACGCCGTCACGTGGACGGTCGCCCCGCGCCAGACCAGTCGCAACCCACCGTCACTGGGCAGGAACGCGCCGCATTCGCCCTCGCCTGCCAGCAGTCCATCCGGCCCCCGGTCGCAGCCGACCGTCACCGACACGAGGTCGTTGGGTCGCACCGTCCGGGCGACCTGGTCGAACAG
This sequence comes from uncultured Myxococcales bacterium, assembly GCA_903955385.1. GTDB lineage: Bacteria > Myxococcota_A > UBA9042 > UBA9042 > UBA9042 > CAJBNH01. Next base: position 17,424 of record CAJBNH010000154.1, read on the forward strand.
GCGCAGCCAGCGATCAGGCATGTGCCGTGGCCTCTGGGTCGACGGATGGCAAGGGCTCGCGCCCCAAGCGCAATTCCTGCATCAGCGACGCCAGCTCGGCGGTCGACAGCGCCTGCGCTCCGTCGCTCAACGCCTGCCCCGGCGCGTCATGGACCTCAACCATCACCGCTGCGGCCCCGGCACCCACGGCAGCGCGCACCAGCGGCGCGATCAGGTCGCGGCGGCCGGTCGCGTGCGAGGGATCCACCACCACGGGCAGCCGCTCGCCATGGGAAAGCAGCGCCACTGCGCCCAGATCCAGCAGGTTGCGGGTCGAGTCGTCAAAGCCCCGCACACCGCGCTCACAAAACGCGACGCCTTGGCAGCCGGCCGACAGCAGGTACTCGCCCGCCAGCAACCACTCGTCGATGCGCGCCGCCATGCCCCGCTTCAACAGCACCGGCCGTCCGGTCTTGCCGACCGCCCGCAACAGCGCGAAATTCTGCATGTTTCGCGAGCCGATCTGCATCACGTCGGCGTGCTCTGCCACCGCCTCGGCGTCGGCCTCACTCATCACTTCCGTCACAACCCGCAGCCCGTGGCGGTCCGCCGCCTGCCGCAACCAGTCGAGCGCCCGTGCGCCGTGACCTTGGAACGAATACGGTGACGTGCGCGGTTTGAAGGCGCCCCCGCGCAAAAACGCCACGCCCATCCCGGCCAGACGCGCGGCGACGCTGTCGATGTGGTCTTGCGACTCGACGCTGCACGGCCCGGCGAACACCAGCGGCCGCTGCGACGACAGCACCACGCCGCCCACGTTCAGCGAGGGCCCCATCGCGCGCACCAGCGGCCATGCGGACTTGGGCACGGCGACGGCCGACACGCCGGGAATGCGGCGCAGCTCGTCCGGGTCGACGACGGCGCTGAAGGGCGCGATGACCAGTAGCGACTCGCCACCGGGAGCGTCCTCCACCGAGGCGATCCAGAGGCCGCGTGCGGTCAATTCCCGCTGCACTGCATCGACTTGCTGCTTGTTGTGAACCGTAACGATCATCGAAAGCTCACTTGCTGCGGGCGAGCGACGCCCAGGCCACAGTCTCCAGCGCTTCCTTGGCCCAACACGCTGGCACCGCGTCCAGTCGCGCAACGGCAGACTCGGCATACGCCCGGGCGCGGGCCAGCGAGTCCTCGACGGCATGGGTCTGCTGCACCGAACGCTGCACTGCGCGGGCCGTCTCGGTGTCGACCGGGGCGTCCAGATTCGCCGCGATCCCCTCCAGCAACGGCCGCAGCGCCGGGTCGCGCGCCAGGGCCAGCAAAAGCGGATACGTCATCTTGCCTTCGCGCAGGTCGGTGAACAGCGCCTTGCCCGTCACCGCCGGATCCCCGGCGATGTCCAGCACGTCGTCGACGATCTGGAACGCAAGGCCCAAGTCCTGCCCGTACGCCTCGAGCGCACGCGCCACCTGCTCGTCGACACCGCCAGCCCGCGCGCCGGAGAACAGCGCAGCGCGGAACAGCGCCGCCGTCTTGCCTTCAATGACGGCAAAGTACGTGGCCTCGTCGGCGTCGACCTTGCCGCGCCGACCCAGCTGCAGGGCCTCTGCGACGACCATCTGGCGGATCACGCTGAGCACGTGGTCGATCAGGTCGACCAGCCCAGTTTCACGAATCAACTCGAGCGCTTCCACCAGCAGCAGGTCGCCACCGTAGATCGACGCCGCGTTGCCCCAAATCATGCGGGCCGTCGGGGTGCCACGCCGAAGCTCGCCCAGATCCACCACATCGTCGTGCAGCAGCGTGGCGTTGTGCACCAACTCGACGGCCGCGGCGACCTTGCGCGCGTTCTCGCCAAAGCCGGTACCAATGCGTGAGGCCAGCGCGACGCACATCGGACGCAAGCGCTTTCCTTCGGCGGCCAGCAGGTGGCGTGCGCTTTGATGCGCCACCGAACGACCGTGCGCGATGCCCGTCAGCAGCGACTCTATCACCGCAATGTCGTCCGCCATTTCCTGACGAATGACCTCGAGCTTGTCGATCAGCTCCAGCGGGTCCTGACCCGCCGCAGTCGACCGGAGCGGCGCCGGACGCGGATCGACCGGCAGGTCGACGCGCCGCGCGTGCTCGACGGGAAGAGGAAGGGTGCTCACGGGTGCTCCTTGAGGCGACGCAGGCCCTCCAGGGGAAAGCGGACGAGGTCGCCGAAGCCGGTCAAATCGACGCGACGTGACGCGATGAAGGCGTCCAGCGTGGTCTTGGCGAGGAGGATGAAGGCCAGCAGTCGGCGCAGTCGGTCGCGCGTCACTTGAGGAACTGAACCGCGGGGAGCCTGGTCCAACAGGGCCTGAGCGCGCTGCAGCCGCCCCAGCACGGACTCGCCCAGCAGCTTCTCCCGCTGCTCGAAGACCTTGGAGATCATGCGCCAGAAGTCGGTCTCGGCCTCAAAGTAGTCCTTGCGTTCTCCGGGCTTCCACACGCGCTTGACGACGGCCCAGCGTTGCAGCTCGTGCATGGCCGTGTTGACGCCACCCGCGCTCATCTGCAGGCGCTCGCCGATGACGGCGGCCGGCAGCGGCTCGCCAGCCAGAAACAGCACGGTCCAGATGCGACCCAGACACTTGCGGAAACCCCAGTGCTCGATGATGTCGCCCATCGCATCCGCGGCGAGCAACTCGGCTTCCAGTCGGTAGTTTCTTGGTGGGTCGGGCATCATGGGTGCGGGTGTTTTCTCATCTTTCAGAAAGTTCTGAAACAGGATAGTGCGAGCCTGAGTTTCGGACAAGGGCTCGCTGGGAAACACCGTGTTCACGCTGGGCCCCGGACGCTGTCGAACCGGTCAAGCGCCGGCCAGCCCGCGAACACCGACCAGTCGGGCGGCGCAATCGCCACGAACAGCCCTTCAGCGCTGGCGCACACGCGCCCGGCCTTGGTCACCTCAGCCCGCAGACTCAGCTTTCGGCCGGCGACGGCCTCGACCCACGCCTCGATCGTCACCGTGTCGCCGACGTGCTGCGCCACCCGGAAGTCGGTCGACACCCTGGCGCCCGCCGCCACCCAACCGGCCATCCAGCAGGTCCAGCCCATCGCCTCGTCGCACAGTGCGGCCACCAGACCACCGTGGACATGCAGCGGCAGCCCCTCGGCCTGTGCGCCCCACGTCATCTCGCCGTGCAGACGCTGCTTTTCACCCGACCACGACCACGTCCCCGACACATCGGCGCGCCCCAGGTGACGGCTGGGCGGCCATGGCAACGGCAGGTCGACCACGACGGGTCCGCCGAAGGGCGGAGGGGCGGACGCGGGCAATGGAGAGGAGGGCAGACTCATGAGGGGCCGCGAGTCTAGGGCGAATTCCGGGTCACGTCGAGCCGGGGACCGGGACGGCTTGCCCGCTGCGCAAACGGCCCTGACCGCTACAACGTCCGCCCGGCCAAGTCTCGCCCGGCGATGTCGCGTACAGTTAAAGCGCTAGCTTCTGTATCACCATGCAGCCTTATGTAATCACTTCGCAAGCCACGACAGCTGGATCGGGCCGCACAGGCCTCGCAGGTGGTTGGGTAGACGCCCTGCTCATAGGCAGACGTCTCCATCGCAAACGCCCGCCCGTCCGGCTGCACCACGACCAACGACATCCCGGCCGCGTCGAACAGGCCGTCCCAAAGCTCAGGCGGCGTCGTGCAAGGCGGGGTGTGCAGGGTGCAAAGCGTCACCCCCCCGCGGTCTGCCGCGGCCCGTGCCTGCCGCAACACCGGCGTCAGGTCGGCCAGCCGCGGCACCAGGTCGCGTACCGCATCGCCGCCCTCGTGGGCCGAGAACAGCCACAGGTTGAAATGCCGAAGCCCTTCGCGCGCATACGCCTCCACCAGCATCGGCAGCTCGCGAAGCGTCGGCGTGGTCAGCAGCACGTCCCCTTCCAACCGCACGTTGGTCGCCTGCAGCGCCTGCAGCCCCGCCCGCATCGCCGCATGGGCGCCGGGTGTCTGATGCAGTTCGTCATGCAGCGCAGGGTCCAGCGTCCTCAGCAGCAGGTTGACCTCGGTCATGCCCGCGGCGACCGCGTTGTGCGCAAAACCCTCGTACGCAAACAGCATGCCGTTGGTCTGGACCTTGATGCGCTGGTATCCCAGCTGCCGCGCGGCACGCAGGGTCGCCAAGAAGTCGCGTCGCAGCGTGGGCTCGCCGCCGCCCAGCCAAAGGTGGTCTGCCCCCTGCCGACGCCCCCGCCGCAGCCAAGCCAGCACGTCCACGGGCGCCATCTGATCACTTGAAGCATCACTGCACGCTTGACATCCGATACATCTGCAATTGCAGGCGTATCCAGCGGCAAGCTCAAGCCACTTCATGGACTCTCCTCGTCCCGAACCTGCGTGACGTCGTCCATGGCCGGGTCGGTGACCTGCTCGCCCCGCAGCTCTGCCGCGTCCATCCAGCTGCGCTGTGTCGGCACCGGCACCGCGCGCACGCGCTCGATCAGCGTCTGGCGCCAGTCGTCGCCCGGCACCATGCGCCCCAACACCGCCGCCACCTGATCGCCATTCGCCGGTCGGTCCTGCGCGGCATGGCGCAACAACGCTTGCAGCAAAGTGTTCAGCTCGTCGGCCACCGCACCCGGCAGTCCCGGCACCGGCTCAAACCGCGCCGCCTGAATGCGCCCGAGCGTGTCGTGGCGGTCCGTGCCGGCAAATGGCGGGCGCCCCGTCAGCATCTCGACCAGCACCGAACCCAGCGCAAACAGGTCGCTGCGGCCGTCGATGGGCCCCCCGGCGATCTGCTCGGGCGACAGGTAGGCCCACTTGCCCCGCAACCCTTGCCCGTGCGTCGTCTGCGCCATGCCCGCAACCCGCGCGATGCCAAAATCCAGCAGATGGACCAGGCCTTGCGCCGTGCACTGGACGTTGGCGGGCGATACGTCGCGGTGGACGATGCCCTCGCGGTGCGCGGCGGCCAACCCCTCTGCCATGCGCCCCGCCACCCCCAGCGCCACCGGCACCGGCAGCGGTAGCACCGGCGCGTCGTCCTGCGGGTCGGGCACCAGCACCCGGCGCAGACTGACGCCGTCCAGCAGCGGCATCACCAAGAACGGCAGCCCGTTGCTCTCGCCGTGGTCCAGCAGGCGCACCACCGCTGGGTGGTCGATGCGGTCCAAGGCCCCGATCTCACGCAGGAACAACTGGACCAGCGACGGGTCCTCGGCCAGCGGTGGCAGCATCCGCTTCAACGCCACGTCTGGGTCGCCGGGTCGCCTGCCCCGCCGCACGGCGCGAAAGATCTCGGCCGTGCCGCCCACGCCAATGCGCTGCAACAACAGGTAGTCGCCAAACGGGATGGGACGCGCGGGCGTTTGGGCCATGTCAGGACACCGTGTTGCCGCGCAGGCGGTTGTAGAGGGTACTGCGGTCGATGCCCAAGCTCTCAGCCGCCTGCCGCTTGTTGCCGCCCAGGGCCGCGACGCGGGCGCGGATCACCGCCGACTCGATCTCTTCCAAGCTCGCCGTCATCAGCCAACCGTGCGGCAACACACCGGGATCCTGCGGGTTCGGAGCCTCGACCGGCATCGCCCGCTCGCGGGTCAGCAGCGGCTCCACGTCCGCCACGTCCAGGGTGGTGCCATTGGCGAACAGACATGCGGACTTCAGCAGCGTCTCCAGCTGCCGCACGTTGCCCGGCCACGGGTGCTGGCGCAGACGGGACAGCGCGGCGGCCGAGACGCGCTCGACCTGCCCCACATGCGCCTTGCGATTCTCAGCCAGAAAGTGCTCGACCAGCAGGGGCAGGTCCTCGACCCGCTCGCGCAGGGCCGGCACCTCCAGTTCCACGACACGCAAGCGGTACATCAGGTCTTCGCGGAACGTGCCCGCCTCGACCATGGCCGCCAGGTTGCGGTGCGTCGCCGCCACCACGCGCACGTCGACCTTGCGCACCGACGAGTCGCCCACGCGCTGGATCTCGCCGGTCTGCAACACGCGCAGCAGCTTGACCTGCATGTCCAGCGGCATGTCGCCGACCTCGTCGAGCAGCAGCGTCCCGCAGTGCGCCGACTCGAACAGACCGCGACGGTCGACGGTCGCGCCGGTAAACGACCCGCGCACGTGACCAAACAGCTCGGATTCCAGAAGGTTGCTGGGCAGCGCGCCGCAGTTCACCGCGACGAACGGCCCGCGCTTGCGCTTGCCGGTAAAGTGGATCGCGCGGGCGACCAGCTCTTTGCCCGTCCCGCTCTCGCCCAGGATCAGCACCGGAAAGTCGTGGTCGCGCACCCGGTCCATCAACTGGAACAGCTTGTACATGCGGGGACTTTCGCCGCGAATCTGCGAGTAGTCGCTGCGACGGGCCAGCTCGGCGCGCTGGGCGGCCAGGTCCTCGCGGGCGTCGTCCAACGCGCTGGCGACGTCGGCCAACTGCACGCGCAGCTGGGCATTCAACTGCTCGACCTCGGCACGACTGCGCGCAAGGGCTTCGGCGGTGGCGCGCTCGTGGGCAATCAGGCGCGCCGACTGGATCGCGATGGCCGCCTGGTCCGCCAGGGCCTCCAGCACACCGGCGTGGTCTTGGGTAAACGCGCCTGACGTAAAGCGATTGTCGACGTACAGCACGCCGATGGTGCGCCCCTGCCAGCCCAGCGGCACGCACAGGATCGACCGCAGACTGCCCGCGTGGATGCTCGCCTGGTCGGCAAAGCGCTCGTCGGCCTGCGCATCGGTCGACAGCACCCGGTCGCCCGAGTTGAACACACGCAAGGCAATGGACTGGCTGAGTTTGTGCGCCGGCTTGCGCAAGTTCTCGCGGTCCAGGTTGCGCGCGATGGCCACCCGCAGCTCGGGCTTGCCGGGCTTGCCGCTCGTCGGTGCGTCGCTCTCGGTCTCGGCCGCGTCGTCGAGCAGCAGAAAGCCGCGCTCGGCCCCCGTCAGCAACACCGCGGCATCCATCACGATCTCCAGCAGGTGGCCCAGATCGCGCTCCGTCCCCAGCCGCCGGTTGATCGCCAACACCGCCTGCAGCGCCGCGCTGGAGCCACTGGCCGCCGCCAACGACGCCCCGCCTGTGAACTCGGGCAACCCCGCCAACAGCCTCAGCATCATGCGCATCTGCGCGTGGGCCGCTGCCCGCTCGAAGCCCAGCCGCTCCGTCGCCGCCAGCGTCGCACCCATGCGGTCCAGCCGGGCCAGCTGGTCGCGCGCCACGGTCCTTGCGCCTGCCAGATCCCCGCCCCAAGCCAGCACCCGCGCGTGCTCGGCCGCCAGCGCGACTTGCAGCAAGGGCTTGGAAGCAGGGGCCAATTGCCGCGCCGCCGCCAGCGTCTCACGCGCCTCGGCCAGCGCCGTCGCCACCGGTACGGCTTGGGCACCCGCCACGCGACCGTCGACCTGCACCGCCGCCAGCAGGCCCAGCGCGCGCGCCTGCAGCTCGGGGCTGTGCAGCTTCGCCGCCTCGTCGCCCACCTGGACCGCCCATTCGCGTGCCTGCTCCGGCTCGTCGTGGGCCAGGTGCAAGTACCCGCGCTCCAACTGGATCTCCAGCAGCTCGCTCTGTGCGCCCGCGTCCCGCAGGGTCTGCTCGGCCCGGTCCAGATGCGCCGCCGCCGACGTCAGGTGCCCGCGCCGCCGGTCCAGCTCGGCCAGCACGCAGCGCACGTTGCCCTCCAGGTACGCGTTGCCCGCTTGCTGCAGGGCCTCCAACGCCGCCGCCAGATCCGCCGCCGCCCGCTCGTCGCAGCCCAGCAGTGCCAGCAAATTCCCGCGGTTGTTCAACGCGCGCGACAATGCCCCGGTGTTGCCCAGCTGCTGCGCCGACGTCACCACCCGGTCATAGCCTTCCAGCGCTCGCCCGGGATCGCCCGCTTCGTGGTCCAGCACCGCCGCGTTCATGCCCATGTTCAGCGCCCTCGGACGGTCGCCCGCCTGCTCAGCCAAATGCCGAGCGCGATCATAGTGTTCCCTCGCCTGCTCCAACTGCCCACGCCGATGCGCCACCAGCCCCCGGCCGCCCGTCGCCGCCGCTTGCAGGGTCGGGTCACCGCCGTCGACCAGCTGCGCGAACCCCGCATCGGCCGCGTCCAGGTCGCCTGCGTAGTACAGGCCCAGCGCCGCCAGATAGTCGAACAGAGGCAAAGACTTGGGCGAGTCGGCGGCCGCATCTGCGCGCCCCTGCTCGACCGCCTGAGCTGCCGCCGCGCGGTCGCCCTGCCACGTCGCCGCAAAGGCACGCCAAATCCGCGCACGTCCACGCATGGATCCGCCGCCGCCAAGGTCGCCGATGGACAGCAGCTGCTCTGCCAGCTCCCGACACTTGGGATAGTCGCCGCGGCGAAATGCCCCCTCTGCCGTCGCCAGCAGCACTTCCGGGTCGCGCCGCTGGGCTTCGGCGGCTCGATCCAAGTCCTCGTCAACGTGGGTGAATTGCCCAAGCGCGACGCGGGCCCGCAGCAACGCCGCCAGCACTGCACTCGCTTCGACGTCGTGCTGATCGCCCTTCGCCTCGCGCCACCCGCTGGCCATCTCGACCGCGCGGTGCGCTTCGCCGCGTCCCAGCATGCGCTGCAGCACGGGCACGACCGTCGCACCGGCCGGACGACAGGGCCCGCCCCACTCAGCCGCAAGCACCTCGCACCGCACCGCCTCGTCGGGGTCCAGCGTCTGCAGCGCGCCCGCCCGCACCAATGCCGCGTGCGACACCGCCTTTTGCGGCAAGTGCTCCAGCAAGAACCGCCGCGCCCCCTCGCCCGCCAGCGTCCACGCGCCGCCGGCATCCTGACGGACCAGCGCCAACCTGCCGAACACCTTGGGATCTTGCAGACTCCGGACGCCCTGCTCGCCCGGCACACAACGCCCCGCGACCAGCAGATGCCCCAGCACGACCAAGTCGTCGCCCACCGGCAACTCGAAGTGCTGACGCCGTGTCATCGCGTCGTGCAGCGCCTGTTCGACATCGGCGTCGGGACCCGAGGGCTCGACGCGGTCGGCGAACGTCTTCACGGCGCCCACGTGCAGCAAGGCCGCCGCCAGGTCCAGCAATCCCGCGCGCAGACCTCCCGTCGCCGCCAGCAACCGCTTCACCACCGCAGCGTCCCAGGTCCGCCCGCCGCTTGCGGCCTGCAGCACCGCCGCCAGCTCGTTCACGGTGGCCAACGGCAACCACCACGCCGTCCCGGCAGCGCCCACCGGCAGGTCCGGCGCCGCCACTACCAGTGCGGCAAGGTGCCTCGTGTCTTCCGCCTCGTCACGTCCAACCAGCGCTTGCTGCCAGACTTGGGGCAACGCCTCCAGCCCGTCGACCGCCAGCACGACGTCGGGTCCCAACTGCTCCCGCAGCTTGTGGAACTTTCGCCGCAGCCGCGCCACGGCCGCGCCCGTCTGGTCGCCCAGTGCGCCTGCGTCCGCAGCCAGGTCCAGTGCGTCGCCTTCCAGAGCCGCGACCCCATGCAGATAGACGCCCCGCCGACCCGTGTCACGCGCTTGCTCGACCAGCCCCGCCAGCGCCCCACTGCGCCCCGACCCACGCGGTCCCACCAGCCACTGCGTCTGGCCCGCCGCGACCCTCGGCACACCGTCAGCCAAACGCCACCGCCAAGGCCGCCGCGCCAACGCCTCGAGATCCTGAGCCAAGGCCAGGGCTTCCACAGCGTCACCACCGGGCAGCGCGCACCACTGACGCAGCGCGGGCTCGGCACCGTCGGGCCGATGGTCACGGTCGACCGTCAGCCACGTGGCCAGCACGGCCAGGACCTGACGCTTCTCGGCTGCGTGGAGCCCCTTCAGCGCGGGCACGACCGGGCGCCCTCCCGACTCGGGCAGCAGTGCCGGGTAGTCGGGGTACGGCGCAGGCAGCCCCCAGCTGCACCAGACCGACATTGCCAGCGAAAACAGGTCGTCGCGAGCGTCAGCAAGATTGCCGCGCAGCCGGTCGGGCGCCGCAAACGCCAATCGCCCGGGACCACGCACCGTCGTCCCCGGTCGCTGCACCAACCCCAAGTCCAGCAGGGAGACCGCCGCGCCCTCTGCCGTGACGTCCAGCAGGATGTTGCCGGGATGCAGGTCGCCATGGACCAAGCCCGCCGCGTGCAAGGCTGCGAGTCCACGCAGGATCTGCCGCACCACCTCGCGCACCAAGGCTACCGGAGCGTCGTGCAACGCCTGGTCCAGCGGCACGCCGGGTCGCCGGAGCATGACCAAGCGAGGCGGCTCGGATCCGTAGGCGTCCTGCCAAGCAACCGGCTGCGGCAGCAGCGGCGAGGGCACGTCGTACAGCGCCAGCCACTCGGTCCGCAGCGCGGATTCCTGACCGGGTTCAGGGACCTTGACGACGAAGCGTGCGTCCCTCTCGCCCCGCAGGCGTGCCGACCAGACGGTGCCGCCGCCTCCCCCGCCGATGCGGTCGAGAACCTCGAGGTCAAGCGTGGTGGCAGCAAGCGGATCGCGCGACATGGTGGGTTCCCTCCACATGTCGGAACTTTCTACATGGTGTGGAAGAATCCGACAACCGCAGCAAGTCGGGAGGGGTCACTAGCCGCCGTACCAGTAGCACCCGCCGTTCCAGCAGAAGTAGTCAAAGCCGTTGCACAAGGTCCCGTTGGCCACGACCTGATTCGCGCACGCGGTCGTCACGTTGCAGCTGTCGGTCGTGCACGGGTTGGTGTCGTTGCAGTTCTTCGCGGTTCCGGTGCAGACGACGCCGGAGCACGTGTCGTTGATGGTGCACGCGTTCTTGTCGTCGCAGGCGACGCCGTTGGGCGTGAAGGCGCAGGCGCCGGTCGCGGGGTTGCACGCGTCGTTGGTGCACAAGTTGTTGTCGTTGCAGACCACGGCCTTGCCGGCGCACACGCCGTTGCTGCACACGTCGCTCACCGTGCACGCCTTGCCGTCGTTGCACGCGTTCACGGTGTTCACGAACAGGCACCCGCCGGCGGGGAAGCAAAGATCGTCGGTGCACGCGTTGCCGTCCGTGCATGGGACGTCCACGCCCTTGCAGACGCCGCCGCCACACACGTCGTCCTTGGTGCACACGCTGCCGTCGTCACACGGGGCGGTGTTGAACGGAAACACGCAACCTGTCAGTGGGTTGCACGACTCGTTGGTACACACCTTGTCGTCCGCGCACGTCACGGCCTTGCCCGCGCACACCCCTGCCGCGCAGGTGTCGTCGCTGGTGCACTGGCTGGCGTCGTCGCAAGGCAGCTTGTTGGGCACAGCCACGCAACCCAGCTTGGGGTCACACGAATCGTCCGTGCACGAGTTGCTGTCACCACAAGCTTTGGCCTCAGCGCCCGGCTGGCACGCGGACTGGCCACAGGTGTCGCCCAAGGTGCAAACGTTGCCGTCGTCACAAGGAACTTGGTTGGGGGTGGCGATGCAGGCACCAGTCTCGGGCACGCAGCTGTCCGCAGTGCAAAGGAGGCCGTCGTCGCAGGACTTGTCGGTGCCGGCCTGGCAGGCGGCATTCTGGCAGAAGTCGTTCAAGGTGCAGGCGTTACCGTCCGAGCAGACTCCGGGGATTCCCGCCGTCCCGCAGTCGCCCGACGCCAGGCAGGTGTCCTGCGTGCACACGTTCGCGTCGTCGCAGACCTTGGGCGTGCCCTTGCAAACGGTGGCGGCGCAGGTGTCGGCCACCGTGCACGCGTCGCCGTCGTCACACGGCAGCACGTTCGCAGTGAAGACGCAGCCCACCATCGGCACGCACGCGTCGTCGGTGCAAGGGTTGGTGTCGTCGCATTCCAGCGGGGTGCCGCCAGAGCAGTCGCCCTTGGTGCAGAACGTGTCGAGCGAGCATGGGTTGCCGTCCTCGCAAGGCTTTGTTTCTTCAATCGAATACAGCTGGCACTGCCCGGCGATGCAGGCACCCGCGCGGCACGGGCCCAGCGCCTCGGGCGTCCACAAGCCCTGACACTCCGCCGTCTTCTTGCAGCCAGGCACCGTGTCTCCACCCACGTCGGTGGCATCGAACACGTCCACTTCTGCGGTGTCGGGGCCCAAGTCGGGCTGCACATCGACAACGGTATCTGGCACGTCGACCGGCGGTTGCGTGTCGACATCGGCGTCCGTGAGGTCAGGCTGGTCGGGCAGGTCAGACACATCCACGTCGGGGTCAACCTGCTGGTCTGGCGACGAAAGGTCGGCGTCGGGCAGGTCCGCAGCGACGTCGACGGTGGTCTCGGCGACGGAATCAAGCGTCGCATCGGTCGCGACGCCGTCCGCAGACGTAAACTGGTCCTCAGTGGGCAGCGGACGAACGCACGACGCCGCAAGCCACACCAAAACCAGAAGGCAACCTTTTCGAAGCCGCATGGTGAGTCTCCGGAACGGCGCGTGTGGGAGGAGAGGTTCCTCCCGGACACACTTCGCGCCAGTTCCTTGGGGGAGCGGACCATAACGCTGCGATTGCTGAGTCTCAAGAGAACGCGGGCGTTCGACGCACTGCCTTGGGGTGCCGACGCCTTTCACGGAATCTGCAACCGGCACGATCGTACAGGTCTGCCCCTTCGCCATCCTTCACACTTCTTCACACTCACAATTCGTCATCATTTCGCGTCCTACTACCCCGGACCACCCATCGATTCCCCTGTGTTTGCAACCCACAGTATCGCGCCGCTTGCCCGCCTGCCACATCGCCCGTTACGGTCGATTTCGGTGTGCCGCCTTCATCATTCTTCGCATCGGCATGCCCACGGTCTCCCAACTGAGGACTGCCATGAGAAAGCCCATCCTCCACACGATGCTCGCCTCCTCGCTCATCGGCTTGTGGGTACTGCTCTTCGCAAGCATCGCGACCGCATCCGTGCCGGCCAACACGCAGATCGAGGGTATTCTGTCGTCTGTTGGCGGCGGCCCCGTGGCCGACGGCGACTACGCCGTCACCTTCGCGGTCTACGCGACAGAGACTGCCGTCGACCCGACTTGGGCCGAGGGGCCGGTCGTCCTCACGGTCAAGAACGGCGCCTTCAACCACGTGCTCGGGTCCAAGGTCCCGTTCGACAGCGCCAAAATCACTGGCAATCTGTGGATTGGTCTGAAGGTCGGCAACGATCCGGAGCTGCCCCGCCGCCCTCTGGCGGGTTCGTTCTTTGCCGTGCGGGCAGCACTGGCCGAGGGGCTGGACTGCTCTGGCTGCATCGGTCCCGGTCAGGTTTCTGCTGCGCTGCTCGAGCCCTATGCCAAGGCGGCGGCCCTCGCCAAGGTTGCATTCTCCGGTGCGTATGCCGACCTGACGGGCGGTCCAGACCTCTCGCCCTACGCCAAGTCCGCCTCGCTGGCTGACGTCGCAACGACGGGTGCGTATGCCGACCTGGTGGGAAGTCCGGCGTTCGCCAAGGTCGCCGCCACCGGCGCGTACGCCGACCTGGCCAATACGCCGGTGCTACCCAAGGTGGGCACATCCTGCGGAACTGGTCTCGTCATCAAGGGATTCCTGGCCGACGGCACCTACGATTGCGTCAAGGCGATGGACCCTGCTGCGCTGCCTGCCGATGGCATTGACGAGATCAGCAACGGCCTGCTGAAGAACCAGTACGTCGACTCGATCGCAGGCAAGGCCGCTGTGCCCATCCCTGACCACAACCCGGTGGGCATCTCAGACGTGCTCGACTTCCCCGACATCGGCCTCGCGCAGAAACTGGGGGTGTCGGTCAACCTCACCAACTCCAAGATCGGCACCCTCGTCGTGTCGATCATCGACCCCAATTCGGTGGAGTACGTCCTGCACGCCAAGACCGGCACTGGCACCGTGCTGAAGACCACCTATCCCGACCCGACCAAGACCGTGTCCGGTGATCTGACGACGTGGGTTGGCAAGAACCCCAAGGGAAAGTGGTACTTGAAGGTGATCGACAACGACTACTTCAACAACGGGACCGACGGCGCAATTACCTCGTGGTCGGTCGACGTCCAGACGCTCTCGAACAAGAAGATCAGCGTCTCGGGTGCCCTGATCGTCGACGGGACCAGCACGCTGACCGGCAAGGTGACGGCAACCGGCGGCGTCGAGTCCACCGGCCTGGTGCAGGCGACGGGAGGACTGACCCTCGGCACCCCGACCACGTGCTTGGCAGGCAACAAGGGAACCCTGCGCTGGGCCGCCACCACGGGTCTGCAGGCGTGCAACGGTGCGACTTGGGTGGCCGCCCTGCCCCGGCCGGTCATTTATCAGGGGCGTTGCGGGACGAATGCCGCGGGCGGTGTGTTCTACTACTGCCTCAACTCGGAGATCCGCAACACAGCGGCCGACTACCTGACGATTGAGACGACGAACAGCGCCACCTCGACCGTCAACACCGTTGGGCGCATTACCGCCAAGATTCCAGGCTACTACCGCTTCAGCTTCAACCAGGCCGGGTCGGGTTACCTGACCTACTGGTACATGTACAAGAACGGCGGTGCGATTGCGTACGGCTACGACAACCGCTACTCAGGCAGCGCAGTCACGCACGACACCGGCAGCCGCATCGAGTACTTGGGCGCTGGGGAGTTCTTCAACCTGCGCATGTACGGGTCGACGGTTGCCTGGAATCAGGATTCCTACTTGGAAGTCGCGTACTTGGGGCAGGATTGGTAACCGGCCCTACCCTTGCCGCAGAACCCACGACCGCAGCTCTGCCAGCGCCAAGTGCGCCACCGACAGCTTGAAGCGGCTGCGGTCGATCCCGACGTAGCGCACGCCCCGCACCACCGTGCCGTCCGGACCTGCCACGGCGACGAAGACGGTGCCGACCGGCTTGGCGTCCGTCCCTCCCGCGGGTCCGGCGATGCCGGTGGTGGCCACGGCGACGGTCGCCCCGCTGCGGTACCGCACACCTTCGGCCATCTCGCGGGCGGTTTGCTCGCTGACGGCGCCGTGCGTCGCCAGGGTGCCTGCTGCAACACCCAAGAATTCCCGTTTGGCATCATCGGCATAGGTCACGGCGTCGACCAGCAACGTCGCGCTTGCCCCCGGAACCTCGGTCAGCAGGTGGCCGATCAGCCCACCGGTGCAGGACTCTGCCACGGCCAGTGTCGCCCCCCGCACGGCAAGGGCACGCAGCGTCGCTGCAGCGTGGGTGTCTTCGCGACGCTCACTGTAGATCCGCGTGCCCAAAGCCCCGCGCACATGCGTCAGCAGGGTCGCGAAGGCCTCAGCGTCGCCGCGCGGCGCCAGCATCAAACGAATCTCTGGCCAGCTGGGCAGCGAACGCATGGTGGCGGCGGACCAATGCGGCAGCCGCGACAACAGCACCTGCAGGTCACTCTCGGGGATGCCGAACAGACGAAACGTCGCCTCGTGCCGATGCAGGGTCGCAACCCCGCTTCGCTGCAGCAGATCGTCCAGGTGGTCGTCCAGCATGGCCGCGAACTCGCGCGGCACGCCAGGAAGACAGGCGATGCGCGCCGCGCCGTGGATCAGCGTGAAGCCCGGCGCCGTGCCGTGCAGGTTCGCCAACACCTCAGCACCTTGCGGAAAGTCCGCCTGCCGGTGGTTTGCCTCGGCCATGGTTCGCCCGCGCGCCTGGTACCACACCCGCAGGCCATCGAGGACGGACTCGTCCCGCACGACCTCGACCCCCACCGCGCGCGCCACGGCTGCACGCGTGAAGTCGTCGTCGGTGGGACCCAGACCGCCGCTGACGACGATAAGGGTCGGCGTGCGACACAAGTCCTGAAGCGCACTTGCGATGGTCTCGAAATCGTCCCGAAGGACCCGGACTTGGTCCAACCGCACACCGCGCGTGCCCAGCCGGTCGGACAGGACTGCGCCGTTGCCCTCGCGCGACTCGCCGCGCAAGAGTTCGTCGCCGATGGCCAGAAAGACAATGCGCACGCCGAAGCCCTCCAGACGGGATTGCGGGCGCAAGGTGACAGAACCGGCCCGGCGACACCAGTGCGGCGACTTCCGGCAGCGGCGGGAAGGCCGACTACAGGATCGTGATGGTCTTGATGTAGTCGAGCTGCGGGAAGTCCTTCTTCATGTACGCGTTGCCTTCCATCTGCACGCGCATCTGGTCGGGACCGTTGCCCTGGGGCGCGCCCTCGCCGTAGCCGCTGTAGAGGCCGTCGACGATGTCCAGACCCTCGACGACCTCACCGACGGGCGAAAAGCCCATGCCGTCCAGGTTGGCGTTGTCCACCAGGTTGATGAAGAACTGGTTGCTGCGGCTATTGGGGCCGCGGGTGGCGAACGTCAGGCGGCCACGCTTGTTCGACTGCTTGACCGGGTCGTCCTGAATAATCGAGTCGCGCCAGATCGCGCTGACCGCCGGGTCGCCGTGGATGCCGAACTGCGCCATGAAGCCAGAGACGACGCGGAAGACGGCGATGTCCTGAAAGTAGCCGATCTTGACGAGGTTGTAGAAGCGGTCGGCGCCGCGCGGGGCCCACTCGCGGTTGACCAGCACGACGAACGCGCCCTTGGTCGTGTCGAACTTGGCCTTGAACGTGGCCGGCGCCTGCGCGATCGCCTGCGCGGGATCCTTCAGGGCGGGGTTGGCCTCAGCGGTGGGCGCGGCGGGAGTCGCTTCGGCGGGGGCGGCGACCGGGGTAACCTCAGTCGGTGCAGCGGTTTCGGTGACAGCAGCGGGGGCTTCGACGGCGGGCTCAACGGCGGGCGCCGGCTCGGCAACGACGGGCTTCTCTTCTTTCTTGCAAGCCGCGGCACCGACGGCCACAACGGCCAAGGCGACGAGGAACATACGGGAAACGTTCATCTTGTTCTCCAGTGAATGGGCCGCAGGGGCACGCGACAAGGCGGCGGCGCGGCAAAACGGCGCGCGGAGATAGCCGAATTGGCGCTCGACCGCAACAGGTCGCGCCCGACTTGACAGCCGTGGCCACCTCTGTTGCCGTTGCCGGGTCGGATCGACCGTCACAACTGCGTCAAAGGGGGGATACTGCCATGCGTTTTGCTAGCGCCTCGTTCCGCTTCGTTCTGGGTTTTGCCACCGCTGGCGTCCTGCTGGCTGCCGTCGCGTGTCAGCCGAAGGAGGTGCCAGCCCCGGCTGCCGATCCGGCTGCTGCAGCCGATCCTGCGCCGGCCGCCGCGCCACCTCCGGCGGTCGAAGCGGCCCCTGCCCCAGCGCCGGCGCCCGCGGTGGAACCCGCACCCGCACCGGCTGCTGAGCCCGTGCCCGCCGCCGAACCTGCGCCGACGGCTGCTCCCGCTGCCGAGCCTGCCGCCAAACCTGCTGCCATTCCTGAGGCAACGCCCGCCAAGCCCGCGGTCGGCAAGCCCGCCCCCGCACCGGTTGCCGCTGCCGCACCGGCAAAGGCCGCCCCCGAACCGGCACCGGCACCGGCGCCGGCCAAGGTGGTGGCAGCACCGACGCCCGCTCCGGCCCCGACACCACCGCCCGCGGCTGAACCGGCCAAGCCCGCCGACCCGCCCGCTGCCGCCGCCGGGGGCCACAAGGAAGCAACCGGCAAGGTGGTGTCGATCGCTGGCGCCAAGGTCAAGAAGCCGGCGGTTCCCTTCCACCACGACTTCCACAAGGGCAAGGACGGTCTGGGGATCTCGTGCAAGACCTGCCACCACCCGGTAGACGGCGCCAAGGTCGAAAAGGCGTGCACCGACTGCCACAAGGCCGACAGCACGGACAAGCCGACCGCCGAAGATGCCTTCCACGACACGTGTCGCGCTTGCCACAAGAAGCAGATGGCCAAGGACCCCACGCTGAAGGCCCCGACTACGTGCAAGGGTTGCCACGCCGGATAGGTGGACCGGATGCCTGTGACGGAAGGGGGGGGGGAGAGAAGCGCGATGCGGGAAACTGCACCCTACGGCGCCAGCACCCAAGCACCCTTGCGGTCGATCAGGCCGGGCTTGCCAGCGAGCTCGACGGTGGCCAGACCGGCCAGAAACGGCGTCGCGGCGTCAAAGCCACGCGGAATCGCGACGTTGCCAGCGCGATCGACATAGCCCCAGACGCCGTCCAGACGAACTGCGGCCAGCCCTTCCGAGAAATCGCCCACCGTGTCGTACCGCGGCGCGATGACGACTTGGCCTTGCGGTCCGACCCAGCCCCAGCCCGCGTCGCCTTGCACGGCTGCGTAACCTTCTGAAAACCTTCGGGCGTTTGACCACACGGCGGCCACGACCAGCTTGCCGCCGCGGTCGACGTACCCCCAGCGGTCGCCAGCGAGGACGGCGGCGAAGCCCTCTGCGAAGTCGCCTGCGTCGGGGTGACAGCCGGCGGCGGCAGGGCGTCCCTCACGGTCGATGAAACACATCTGGTCGCCGTCGGTCACGCGCGCCAGACCCTCGTGGAAGGACCAGACATCCTCCCAACTAGGCTGAATCACCCAAGATCCGGTGGTGTCGATGAAGCCCCAATGCTGCCCGGCGCGGGCGGGCGCCAAGTCGTCCTGAAAGGGTCGCAGGTCGTCGAACACCAGCGGCACCGCCACCTCGCCGTCGCGACCGATGGCGCCTGCCTTGCCGTCGCGCACCACAACCGCCAGTCCGTCGGAGAAGGGGTGGGCGTCGTCGAAAGCAGGGGGAACCGTCCACGTGCCGGTCAGGTTCAAGTAGCCCCAGACATCGCCTGCACGTGCGGCGGCCAGACCCTCGCGGAAGGGTTGTGCGTCGGCAAAGGTTGCGGGGATGACGAGGCGCCCCGTGCGGTCGATGAAACCGACCAAACCGTCGCGGCGCACTGGAAAGGCCACGAGCGGCGCGGTGACTGAGTGGGCCATGGTTGAGTCCTGGTTGGGGCTATACAAACCAGAGCTTCAGCGCCTGACTCGGGTACCAGTTGCCGTCTGAGAGCTGCATGCCGTCAAAGATGTCGACATGACCGGTGCCCGAGAACGTGAAGATCTTGTCGAAAGCGACGATGCCGCGCTTGCTGGACACCAAGGGCTGGATCTCTTCGTCGAACGTCTTCTGAAACTGCTCGGCATTGGCGAACCGACCGCGCGCCGGGAACTCGGCGTGGGGCTTGCCGGCGTGGAACTCGAGGAAAGTCCACATCTCCTTGGCCGCCAACAGGTAGTACCACCCCGTCTTCTTGCTGAAAGGCACGCGGCCCGGGTCGATGCCGGCAGCCTTGGCCTTTTCTCGCGTGATCGTCAGGGGGCCGCCCAGCTTGTTGAGCATGATGCTGAGGCGAATCGCGCACGTATTGCTGTACGTGTCCGGATTCCACCCCTGCTGCACCTGCAGGTCGCCGCTGTCGGTGTTTTGCGTACCGTCGGTCTGGTAGTTGTGCGGGTGCGCGTCCCACATCTTCTGGAAGTCGGCGGGCAAGCCTCCATTGCTGCTTCCGGGCGGCGCTTGCTGCGGACCGTTGCCACCCTGAGCCTGGGCCGGCGTCGCCGGACCGGGTTGGGTGGTGGGCGGGCGCGGCGTCTGTCCACTCGCTGCGGGCGCCGTGGCCGGCGTGGTCGCACCGGGGGCCGGGGCCGACACGGCCGACTGACGGTCCATCGCGCCCAGCGTGTCCTTGCCCACCACCGCGTCGGGATTCAGGCCGTGGGACGCCTGCCAGGTTCGCACGGCCTTGGTCGTCGCATCGCCCCACACACCGTCGGCACCCGAGCGGCCCACCTGAATGCCCTGACCCAACAGGAAGTTCTGCAGCGCGCGCACCGACGGACCGCGGGCGCCCTGCTTCAGCGTGCCCTGCCCGGCGGCAACGGCCTCAAGCACGTGGTCGCCAGAGAACAGCGGCTGCGTCAACGCGCCTCCGCCCGGGGCAGCCGGCGGCACGGGCGTCTGGGCAACTTGCGCTGGAGCCTGCTGCGGCGCCGGACCCGAACGCGGCTGTTGGGCCTGCTGCGTGTTCTGCTGTGGAGTCGGCCGTGGCGTGGGCATGGCGCATTGTCCAATGCACGCGGGATGCTGGCGCGTGCAACGGCCATCCTAAACGACCGTTGCCCACCGACGAAGCAATCTCTGCGGCGTGCGGTGCGTCCAGACCCCATCCAACGGGTCTGCAAGGTCCGAAATCGCCGCCAAGACCGCTTGCCGCTATTTTCACGAGCCGTCAGGCGCCCTTGCGGCGAAACACGTCGGTCTTCAGGCTGGAGACGCGGTCGAGGAACAACAGGCCGTCCAGATGGTCCAGCTCGTGCTGAATCGCGACCGCCTCGAACCCCCGCGCTTGGAGCTGGTGCGCGCCACCCCGCACATCCAGATACGCCAAGGTGATCTCGCAGGCGCGGGTCACGTTGCCCGTGTAGTCGGGCACGCTCATACAGCCCTCGCGAAAGACCTGCTGGCCTCGGCGGTCGACGATGCGCGGGTTCACCAGCAGCAGGCGGCCGTGGTGGTCGTCCTTGCCCAGCTTGGACTTCGATACGTCGACGATGACCACGCGGCGGGTGTCACCGATCTGCGACGCCGCCACGCCAACCGAGTGCCCTGACGCGACCATCGTGTCCTCGAGATCCTGCGCCAGCGCGGCCAGATCGGCGTCGAACACCGTCACGGGCTCGCACACGACCTTGAGGATCGGGTCGGGATAGACGCGGATGGGACGAACCGCCATGCGCTACAGTTCCACCGGGGTGATCGAGCGCACCGACAGGTCGACATGCAGGTCGCGCCCCAGCTGCTGCAGGTCTTGCGCGACGGCGTCGATGGTCACGTCTTCAGGCAAGACGCCTTCCAGCATCATCACATACACCGGACTGTCCGCCGTGCCGACCAGCTTGGTGTTCATGTCCGTTACATTGATGCGCCGGGCCGCCAGTTCTTGCGTGACGCGGTAGACGATGCCGGGCTGGTCGGCGCCGTAGACAGAGACCAGACACAGCTCGCCCCGCAGACGCGGCGACTGCTCACCGCCCGGGGGCAGCGCCCGCAACACTACGGCAAGGTCGTCGTCGGCCAGCGCAGAGAACGCGTCGTCGAAACCCGCCACCGTCGCCACCGTGGGGTGCGAGACGATGAGGATCATGGCGAATTGCCCGCCCAGAATGGTGCAACTGGAGTCGGCGAGGTTGGCACCGCGCTGGTACAGGATCTGGGTCAGGCGGGCGACGATGCCGGGGCGGTCGCTTCCGATCAGCGTAAGCGCGAAGTGGTGCATGGGGCTCCGTGAGGCAAGGGCGTCAGGCTAGAGGACTGCTGGCGTTCTCTCAAGCCCGGGGCCGAAACCGCGTCGTCGGCGACGGTCGGTCGGACCCACTGGCAACCCCGCGTCATCGCTGCAGCTTCACCTGAGTCCACGCCACCCCGCCGAAGTCGTCTCGCGCCACGGCCCAGACATCGACCGTCTTGCCGGCCTCGACCCCATCGGACAGCCACTTGTTGTCGGGATAGTCCTGATAGCTGCGCTGCTGGTCGAAGTCACCTGCCGTCGAGTACCACGCGAACAACACGTCGCCGGTCGCAGTGGCATCGACCGGAAGGCCCGCCGGGGTCAGCTCGGTCCACTGGGGCGACAAGGCGACCTCGGCCTTGCCGACGACTTGCGCCGTCTCTCCCGACAGCAGGGCCTTGCCGTCCACCTTGAGCAGGTCGATCTCCGGGTTGGCGTGGAAGTCTTTGACATCGCTGGGGATGGCGAGGCTGCGGTAGCCGATGATGCAGCGGTCGCGGTCGGGGCAGCCCTGGGCCAGGAACGCCGTCGCGGTGGTCGGGCACTTGCCGCCGAACGACGCAGCCTCAGCCATGCCGAACAACAGCTTGATCTCCGGGGGGCCCTTGGCGCCGGGAATGCTGGAAGGAATGCCGCCGACGCCCGACGCGCCGCCGATGCCCGGGTTCGCCTGCTGATAGGCCACCAGCCCGGCGGCAAGTGTCGTCAGGTGGTCGAACGTCGCGGTCGCCGTCGCCTGCACGCCCAGATCGACCTGCAGCTGCGGGTCCACACACGCGAATCGACCGTCCACGGTGGTGGCGAACAGACACAGCGCCCAGGCGTGGCAGACCTCAGTCTCGGGCGCCACGCCCACCACCTTGGCGTCCAGCACGGTCGAGCTACCGGGCACACCGGCCAGGAACGGCGGCTCGGCGCGGACGGCCAGCACACGCAAACCCTTGACCAGCGACGGCGGGTCGAATTCGCTGCTGCAACCGGCAACGGCGGCCGCCGCAAGCGCGAGGACGAACAAGGACAGGCGGAATCGGGACATGGCTGGGCTCCTGACACGGCGTGGGCGACGGCGGATCACGCGTCGCGCGGCTTGAACTCCACGACGAAGGGGACACGGTCGACCATGGGCTCGCCGTTGCGGCGGCCGGGTTCAAACGGACAGCGCTCCAGCGCTTCGCGGGCGGCGCGGTCGAACGGTTCGCCGACACCGCGCAGTACCTTGACGCCCGTCACGCGGCCGTCGCGGTCTACCGTCAGCAACAGCTTGACCTCGACGATGCGGCGCTCGACCAAGGCGTCGGCCGGCCACTCGACCGGGCAGGCGTTGCGCGGCACGGCGCGTCGAATCACATCTTCTGGCCGCACCACGGCAGGCGTGGCGGCGACCGGGGCCTGGAACGTGCGCGGCGCCTCGGGGGCATCGGGCGCGTTGCGTCGGTTGCGCTCGTTGGCTTCGACCGCGGGGTCGCCCAACACGTCTTCGTCGCCCTTTTCGGCCACGATGCTGCCGCCGCCCTCGTACACCTGCGACAGCACCAGCGGCGCCGGCTCAGACGGCGAAGGCGCATCGGCGGGGCTTGGCTTGGTGGATCTGGGCTTGGGACGGGCCACGGGCTGGGGGGCTTCGGGCTCAGCCTTGGCGACCAAAGTCGGTTTGGGCGGTTCTGGCAGCGGGTCCTGGACGACTTCGGGCTTGGGCAGCTCGACATCGAACTGCACGGTCTTGGCCACGTGGATGTTGATCGGTTCTGGCGGCGGCGGCTCGCGATCGAGCGTCATCGCCGCGCCGATGAGCGCGACATGCGTGCCCACCGCCACCAGCCAAGCGATCTTTTGTTCGCGCGTCACCACCATCTCCAAGTCCTCGTCTTTGCTACACGTTGGCGGCTAGTCGATGTCCTGCGCCTTGGTGTTGACGGCGATATCGGTCACGCCCTGCAGCCGCAGCAGGTCCATCAGCTGGATCACACTGCCGTGGGTCGCGTCGCGGTCGGCGCTCAGGATGGCGGGCACCTTGGGGTCGGCCTTCGCGCGCGACCGGGCTTCGGTCCGCAGCTGGTCTGGGGTCGTCGGCTTGCCGTCGAGAAACAGCTGCCCCTGCTTGTTCAGCACCACCGACAGCGGCCGTGAGGGCTTGGCCTCAGCGCTGGCGGCAGCGGGCAGGTTCACTTCGACCACCTTGGGCGTTTGCATGGCGGCAATGCTGGTGCTGGTCAGCATGAAGATGATCAGCAGCACAAGCATGATGTCGACCAGCGGGGTCACGTTGATGTCGGCGACGATGTCGTCTCCGGAGTTCGTGCGGGCGGCCATGGTCTACCTCGTTCGGGGGGCGAGCAGTTCAGGATCCGGCGGCAGTACCAAGGTCAGGCGACGCGGCGAAAGGACGGCGAGCCTGCGTCGCCGCGAGGTGCCTCTTGCTTCGTCCACGCGAGCACGATGCCGGCCAACACGCGGGTATCGGCCTGCGCTTCTTTCACGCGAGTGCGCAGGTAGTTGAACGCGACCACGGCCGGGATGGCGACGAACAGACCGATGGCGGTGGCCACCAATGCTTCCGAGATGCTGGACATGATCGCCTGGTTGGCGGTCGCCGCGGCGGCACCGGTGGCCAGCTTCAAGTCCGCGAACGCGCCCATGATGCCGATCACGGTACCCAGCAGACCGACGAACGGCGCATTCGAGCCGATGGTGCCCAGCCAACCCAGCCGCTGGTCATACCGCTTGGACTCGGCCGCCTCGCGGGCGCCCATCACTTCCTCGACCGACGCCGAACCGCGGTGCAGCTCGGCGACGCCCGCCAGCGCGACCTGGGCCGCCATGCCCGAATACGGGGCCAGCAGCTTCTCGACGGCCTCGCGCCCCTCGTCCATGGCCTTCAGCAACGGCTGCTGCAGCTTCTCAACCGGTACGCGGTTGCGGCGCAGGAAGAGCAGACGCTCGACGGCAATCGCGACCAGAAAGACCGACATGAACATCAGCAGATAGAGAATCCACGCGGCGCCGAACAGGTCCAGCACTTGCGCGGTGTGGTCGACGATCTCGTGCGTCATCATCTCGGGCGTCTCCTCAATAGTTCGACTCGTCCTGCGCTTTGGATGCATCGGCTGGCGGGCGGATGCGCAGCTCTTGCCGGGGCGGTACTTGTTGCGTCCTGCGGGCGTCCATCGACTTCCCCACAATAGGCGGTTTAGCCGACTTGTCAACCGGAACTTTGCACCATGTCATTTTTTGTCCTTGCCAAGGTCGACCCAACCGCCTATGTTGTCCGTCGACAGTCGGCCCCACCCACCGGCTCAGGAGCCCCCGAATGCACGTCGCAAGCCTTCGAACGCTGCACTATCTCGTTGTACTGGCAGGCCTTTCGGCCGCGGTTGCCACCATGGCGCAGACCCCGTCCCCCGCCCCTCAGAAGGCTGGACGACCCTCGCAAACAGGCGGTAAAGCCGGTTCAGACGGTTCGGTCGGTTCCGCGGACAAGACGGCGCCGGTGGTGGTGCCCCCCAAGCTGGTGCGCGACTCGCGGCCGGTGTACCCGCCGGTGCTGGCCGGGTCAGGTCAGGAAGGCGTCGTCGTCCTGGAGCTGGAGGTTGCCCCGGACGGTCAGGTGCGCGACGCCAAGGTGCTGACGTCGGCAGGCGAGGTGTTCGATCAGGCGGCGCTTGCGGCGGCGAAGGGGCTGGGCTTTGAGCCAGCGACGTCGAACGGCAAGCCTGTCGCCGTCAAGATTCAGTTTCGCTACCGCATTCGGGAGGATGCCAAGCCGGTTGCGCCGGTCGCCCTGCCCGCTGAAGCCACGGTTCCGGTCGCACCGGAGACGCCCCAGCCCTCTTTGGATGCGCCGCCCGCCGCCGAGGTTCGCAAGGGTGCGCGGGTGGTCGGTCGCGTGCTGGAGCGCGGGACCAAGCGGCCGGTTGCAGGCGCGCTGGTGGTGCTGCCCGCGCACGAGATGGAAACGTACACCGAGAACGACGGCCGATTCGTGTTCGAAGGCGTCCCCGCGGGTTCCACACCGATCTTCCTGCCGGGCACCGACCATCAGCCGCTGCGGACGACGATTCGCGTGCCCCAGCAGGGCGAGGTCGAGACTGTGTTGCGCCCGGAGCTGAAGAGCTACGTGCTGTATCGCGCCTCGGCCGTCGCCCCTGCAGAGTCGGGAGAAGTCGCCAAGCGCACCATCTCGCGCGAGGAAATTGCCAAGGTTCCAGGAGTTTACGGCGACAGCTTCAAGGTCGTCACCAACCTGCCGGGCGTGGCGCGCACCGGCAACTCGGGCAGCGGCCAGATCGTGGTGCGGGGCTCGGCTCCCGGAGACACGCAGTCGGTGGTCGAGGGCGTCGAGATCCCGGCGCTGTTCCACTTCGGCGGCATCTACTCGGTCTTCAACACCGACTTCCTTGACGCCGTCGACTTCCAGCCGGGCAACCAGCCCGTTCGCTACGGTCGGCGCACCGGCGGCCTGATCGAGACGCGTCTGGCCATCCCCAAGCCCGACGACGGCTGGCGCACCGTCATCGAGGCCAACCTCTTCCACACCGGCGTGATCTCCGGCGGCCCGATTGGCAAGGACACGAACATCGCGTTGGCGGCCCGCCGGTCGTACATCGACGTGGTGCTGGACACGGTGGTGCCTGCGGGCGCCCTGCCATTCGCGCTGGCGCCCCGCTACTACGACTACCAGGCCAAGGTCGACCACCGGCTGTCGGCCAAGGCGTCGGCGACGCTGTTCCTGTTCGGATCCGACGACAAGTTCGAGGCACTGGTCGACAAGCCGCCGGCCGGCTTTCCCGATGCCCGCGGCGGCGTGTCGGCTGGCACGTCGTTCTTCGGCGGCTTGGGCGTGTTCCGCTATGCCGACAAGCACTTCCGCGCGCAGTCGACGCTGGGCATCGTGCCGCAGACGCTGAACCTGGGCGTGGGCGACGCGCTGAAGTTCGACCTGACGTCCACGCGCGTCACCTTGCGGCAAGACCTGGCCTACGACCTGGGGCCGGCGACGGTGCGGGGCGGCATGGACTGGCAGTGGCAACCCTATGAGATCGCAATCAAGTTGCCATTTTCCCCGTCGAGCCAGGAACCCGGTACCGGCGACACGGGGGCACCGGCAACCACGGTTGAGGTCGCGCAAAAGGGTGCGTTCTACTACCCCGCCCTGTGGCTGGACGCCGTGTGGCGGCCGACCAAGACGACCGAGGTCGTTCCGGGTGTGCGGCTCGACTACTTCATGAGTTACGAAGACCTGGCCGACGGCACCACGACCAAGAATCGCCTCGACTCGACCCTGTTGCCACGGTTGGCGGCGCGTCAAAAGATCGGCGCGAAGTGGACCGTCGAGGCGGCCGCCGGCTTCACGTCGCAGTCACCCGACCCGCAGCAGCTGGGCACCGCGGTCGGTAACCCGAACCTGAAGGCGATCCATGGCTTCGAGGTCTCGACCGGCGTCGAGGGCCAAGTGACCGACGCGATTCAGGTCGAGCTGCAACTGTTCGACAAGACGCTGTCGGACCTGGTGTCGCCCAACCCCAACTGGCCGGCCAGCGGCGTATCGTACGAGAACATCGGCGAGGGCAAGGTGCGCGGCCTCGAGCTGCTGGTGCGTCACGCGCCCGTCGGCAAGTTCTTCGGCTGGGTCAGCTACACGCTGCAGCGCGCGACCCGCATCGATCGCCCGGGCGAAGTCGAGCGGCTGTTCGGCTGGGACCAGACGCACATCCTGACGGCGCTGGGGTCCTACAAGCTGCCGCGCAATTGGGAGATCGGCGCACGCTGGCGCTTCAGCACCGGCAGTCCGTACACGCCCGTGGTGGGTTCGACCTGGAGCTCGGACAACGACACCTGGTCCAACGTGTCGTCGACCTGCGTCAACTGCGAGCGACTGCCCGCCTTTCACCAGCTGGACATCCGCGTCGACAAGACGTGGGCCTTCGACTCGTGGGTGCTGTCGACGTACCTGGACCTGCAGAATGCGTACAACCGCGCGAATGCCGAAGGGATCACCTACAGCTACGACGCCCGTCAGAAGGTGTATCAGTCGGGGCTGCCGATCATCCCTTCGTTCGGGATCCGGGGTGAGTTTTGACGTCCGGCGGCGGCGGAGGCGGCGGCGGAGCCCCGTGGTGGAAGGCTGCCTCGCGCTGGGCGTACACGTCGGCCAGCTGCACCTCGAGGCCGCGGACCAAGGCGACCACTTCGTCGGCGTCGGCGGTGCCCAGCTCGCGGAACAGGTGCTCGCGCTCTGCGTACAGCGACTCGAGCTGCGTGGCCATGTCGATTTCCGGGGGCTTGGGGCGGGGCGTCATGGCAGGTCCTCGACGGCTACGGAGAACACAAGCGTAGCCGTCCCTGCACGCGACGCAAGCTGCGGGGTCCGGCGCGAACGGCAGGGACTCGACAAAGGCCACCGTGGGCAATAGGTGGCAGGATGGTAGACGAAATGGACGATCTTCTGACCACCCAGGAAGCCGCGGAACGGCTCGGCGTTGGCCCCACCACCATCAAACGATGGGCGGATGAAGGACGCATCGAGGCCGTCCGAACCCTGGGCGGTCACCGCCGGTTCACGGTCGATTCGGTCGAAAAGCTCCATCGGCTGGAGGTGGGCGACGCGGACGCCGTGCACGTCGTTCCGGAAGGGCTGGCGCGCATGACGTCTGCCGAGATCGACGCCCTGCCGTTCGGCATCATCGGTTTCGACGACGACGCACGCATCACCGTCTACAACCGCGCCGAGTCCGACTTCGCCCGCGTGTCGCCCGAAAGGGCGGTCGGCAAGCACCTGTTCGGCGAGCTGGCGCCCTGCATGAACAACCGGCTGGTCTACGGCCGCGTCATGGCAGCCATTCGTCAGGGCGAGATGGATCTGGAGATGGACTACGTGTTCTCGTTCAAGATGCGGCCGCGCGCGGTGCGGTTGCGCTTCTACCGCGACCCGGCGACTGCCACGAACTGGCTGGTGGTGAAGCAGCGCCCGTCGGGTGCCGACGCAGGGACGCTGGAGTAGACCCGTCGGCTACTCGTACAACCGCTTGATCACGTAAGGGTTCTCGCAGTCCGTCACGAACTCGACGCTGTCGTCGCCATCGGTCGTGTCCGTGGTCCACAGCTCGACGCCAGCGGCCTTCAGCTTGTCGACCGTCACCGACGCCGGGTGGCCGTACGAGTTCTTCTGGCCGACGCTCAGGATGCCGACCTCCGGCGAAACCGCTGCCAGAAACGCATCGGAAGTGGCCGAAGCTGCACCGTGGTGCGACACCTTCAGCACATCGATGTCTTCGAGCATCCCCGCCTTGTCCATGTCCGCCTCAGACCAAGTTTCCGCGTCGCCGGTCAACAGGACCATCGAGCCTGGGCAGCCGATCGACAGCACGATCGAGTCATCGTTGCTGTAGCCCGTCAGCGGACTGCCCGGGTTCAGCACGTTGGCCTGAAACCCGCCCAGCGGAATGCCGTCACCGCGCTTCAGCACGCCGATCGGCGCCTCTTCGTCCATGGCTGCGGTCAGAAACTCCGCGAACACGTCGGTGTCCTTGGCAGTTCCGTTCCAATAGATATTCGCCACGTTGAACAGCGCCAGCGCACCGACCAGACCGCCCACATGGTCGGCGTCCGGGTGCGTCACGACGATGGTGTCCAGATGGTCGATGCCCAGATGCTGCAGGCGGTCCTTCAACACCGAGTCGTTCTTGCCGCCGTCGATCAGCATCGTCTCGCCGGTACCGGCCTCAATCAGGATCGCGTCGCCCTGCCCCACGTCGAAAAACACCACCCGGAAGCCGTTGTAGGGCACATCCGGCGGCGGAACGACCACTTCCTCAACGGTCTCTTCCTGCGTGTCCTGAACGACCTCGACCGCGTCATCGGCGTCGCCGCCCGCTGTGTCACTTGCGTCCTGAACGACCCCGTCCTTGACGTCCTCTGCACCGGCGCCCGAGCTGCAGGCCGACGACGCCATGGCCACCGGCAAAAGGAGGAACACCGGCAACTTGCGAAGGGACAACCGCGTCATGGAGATCCTGGCACCCACGCAGGGGGATGGGCGTGGGCTCGCAAGCTACCGTCCGCCGGGGCTGCGGGCAAGAAAGCGGCCGCGCGGCTTCTTCGGCGCCGGCAAGGGCAGCTCAGCCGCGGTCAGTTGCACGAGCTGGGCCAGCCACGGTGGGTCGTCCAGCTGGTCCTGAATCAGAAAGTGGTTCTTGGCACGCGGATACGGCGGGGCCTCTGCCGGCGTCCCGATGAAGGCACGCCCTGCCGCCGTGGGTCGCACGTACAGGCGGTCGTCGCAAATCAACGCCACCATCTTGTCGTCGCAGTAGACACCAAACTCGCCGAACATCTTTCGATACCTGACGTTGCCTGCACCGGCGATGCGGGCCAACACGTACTCGGCGGTCTCGACCCGTGATGCCATCGGTCCTTCCCCCCCTTGCGGCGCTGCATCGCGCTGCGTGTTCGTCGTCGTCACCCGCGCAGACCTGTTCAACCCCCGATCCACGCGCGTTCTTCCGCCACCAGTGCGATTCGCTCGGCCTCGGTCAATGCCTCGCTGGCCTTGCGCCACTCTGGCCCCGGCTCGACCGTCACGCCCTCGGGCTGCGTCAGCAGCGAGCCAGCCAGCTGGCCACGTTCGACCAACGCGTGCTCCAAAGCCGCGCGCTGATGCAGGATCTCGGTGTCGGCACCCTGCTTTTGCTGCCACTCGACCGCCGCCCGCCGCGCCACCCGCGCACAACGCGAGCGCACGCGCGCCTGCACGCCCGGCAGCGGCCGCAGGGAGGGAATCGCCGGTCGACCCACCCGCTCGGCCAGGTGTTCCCAAGAGGGATCGCGGACTTGCGGGACCAGCGCGGCGGCACGCTGCCGGCAGTACGGCTCGTACCACGGCGGCAGGTCGTCGCCGGCCGCTTGCCAGGCCGCCAGCAATAGCGGCAGCGCACCGTCACCGTCCAACCGCGTCAGCGCATCCAGCGCCGCCCAGCGCACCGTGGCATCGGCAGAGGCAAGACCCGAGTCGTCCCCCTGCCCTGCGGCCAGCCGCAAGCACGCCCGCCACGGCTCGAAGGCCGCTGCATCGGCGCGCAGCCGGGCCGCCGCCAGCGAGACGGCGGTCAGACACTCCAGGCTCGCCACGCCAGTCCTCAGCAGGCGCAGGGTCCAGTCGGCGGCGCGGGGGTCCGTGAAACGCCCAAGCGCCGCGGTGGCCGCCAGGCGGTCGTCGGCATCCTCCGGGCCGTCGCGAAAAGCCACCAGCGCCATCGTCGCCAGACACGCCTCGGGACCGTGACCTGCCAGAAAGATCGCGGTGTTGCGGTCGGGAAGCTTCAGGTCACGCTCACGTCGCACCACATGGGCCAACCGCTTTGCCTCGGACTCGGACAGCGGGACGCCTTCCAGCACGCGCAACGCGGCGTTGGTGGACATCGGGTCGTCGACCTCGACGCTTCGCAACAACGCCTCGCGCAACGCGGGTCCCAGCTGCCCCTCTTCCAGCACCGGTCGCCAGCCCAGCGAGCGGGCGGTCGCCCCCGCGTGTGCCCAGAGGGTCGCCAGCGCGGCATCCAAGTCGGGGTCCTGTCCGACCGGGTCGACCTCACGCAACCGCCCACGCAGTCGACGGATCTCTTGCTGCACCAGGTCAGCGGCCTTGGTGGCCTGCAGCTCCGCAATCAGGGTCTGGAGCACGGTTCCGTTCATGGTGCCGCCCTCACCGCGGCCGCCTGCCGCTCTGTCACTCGCCTGCGCCTGCGCTGCACGCCCCATGCCACTCCGCCGACCAGCAGGACCAGCAGCAGCCCCTCGCCCACCGCCCAAATCGGCTCCACCAGATCGGTCGCCGCCGGGGGCGGGTGCTTCAGGTAGGTCGCGCGCCGCGCCTCGGCCGCGTCCAGTGCGTCCAGACGGATCTTGCGCAGACGGGTCAATGCCGCACCGGCCTCACCGTGCTCAAACACTTCGTCATAGCGACGACTTGCCGTGACCGCCCGCAGCAGCGACCGACCGTGCAGCGTCGCCATGCGGTCCAGCGCGGCCTTGACCTGCGGGTCGGACGGGTCACCCAAGTGCTCGGGCCCCAAGGTTTCTTCGTCACCGACGCGATAGTCCGGGTCGGTCAGCTTGGGGGCTCCCGCCGCCAGCGCCGCCGCATACAGCTCCGCTCCGTCCCTGGCCCCCAAACCGGCAAGCATCTGCATCACGAGCTCGCCGCGGTCGGTCGGCATCGCCTGCACCACGGCCGGGTCGTCGCCCTGCGCCTGCTGCCACGCCGCCGCCACCGCCGGATGCGCCGGCTGCCCCCGCAGCACCGACACGAGCTCACGGGCGAGCCACTGCTCCGCCATCATGTGGTGGTTGTGCAGGAAGCCCAGGCCGATGGACACGAAACCTCGTCGAGTCCCCCAGACACCGCCGCCTGTGCGCAACGCCTCGATCCACGAAGCGATCTTGGCCCGCTTGAACAGGTCGTACGAGCCCACCTGCACTGTATGCAGCGGCCCGGCGATGTCCTGAACGTAGTGCAGCCCCGCGCCCAGCCACAGGCCCGCAAGGGCCATGCCGGCGGGATTGGCCGTCTCGACGCCCCACTGCCGCGCCGCAATGGCCAGATCCAGGTGCATGGCCGCCATTGCCGCTGCGTAAGTCTCTACCGGTCCTGGGAAACCGGTCGCCAGTACGAAATTCCACGGCTGACGCTGCAGCGTCTCGACCGAGTCCGACGGGTGGTCTGCGCCCAGCTGGTAGTGCGCGTGCGCCTGACTCGACAAGCCGTCGACCGCGCCCATGTTCAGCGTCATCGGATCGAACGGCACCGGGCGACCGTCGGGCAGGCGCAGCGGCGTGCGGTCCGGGTTCGAAGCGAGCCGACTCTGGTTGCGCGCGTCCAGGTCGGGCTGCACCGAGGCCTGCACCAACAGTCGCACGAACGTCTCTGGTCCGCCCGGCATTGCGCGGTCCAGACCGACAACACCCGATCCGTCGTGCTGTCCGAAGCCGAAGAACCCCCTGAGGTCAAAGGCATCCACGGCCGTTCCCAGCGGAAAACGCTTGCGAAACCGCGCGCGCTCGGGGCTGCTGTCGTCGCCCTCTGCCCGCATCCGGTCGACCATCCACGCGATGAACGCGGCCTGATCCTGCACGGTAGCCATCGCGACCGGTCCCGGGGTCTTGCGCCCCTCCAGCGCGCGTGCCGTCACCGCCTGATGCACCTCGAGGGCAAACCCATGAGCGGAAGTTGGGGCCAAGAGCAAGGCACCGGACAGCGCAAGCAGCCCAAGGCCACTGAACATCGATTGGCAGAGAGTGTTCATGGCGCACGAGGATAGCGGGTGCGACGGGCCGTGCCTACGTTGACCCGTGGGATGGGCTCAAAGGCGAAACGCTATCTCGCGCCCCACCTGCGCCGACACCGTGCGGGTCAGCGTTTCGGCCAGCTCGTCGCCGTTGCGCGGGTCGATCCAGCGCTGCGCGTCCGGGTCGAAGCGGTAGTGCCAGGCGCGGTCGCCGGCCGCGTACCACACCTCGGTCAGCGGCGGCTGGATGTTCAGCACGAAGGTCGCCCCCTTGGCACTGCGGATCTTGACCACACCGGCAGAGTTCTCTCCCTCGATCTCATCCGGGTCTTCCAGGTCCAGACGGGCCAGAACGGCTTGGAAGATGGCACGAGAGCGGTCGCGGAAGGTCTTTTCGTCCATGGGGGCCTCGCTCGAGGGGAAGAGCAGCCGCGCATCGTGACAGGCCCGCGGGACGCCGCCAAGGTCAGTGGGGCCAGCCCCGCATTCCCACTGCGTTTCCCCCAGCCACCCTTGACGCGAACCCAAGTCAACTTTAGCCTACCGGAAAGATAGACAACAACCTTCCGGAGTCCGTATGTCCCCGTCCACCAGCGTCCCCACGACCGGCAGCGTCTGGGACAGCGTCGGCAACACCCCGCTGATCCTGTTGAAATCACTCTCTGACCGCACGGGCTGCCGCATCTACGGCAAGGCTGAGTTCCTCAACCCGGGCGGCAGCGTGAAGGACCGCGCGGCCAAAGGCATCCTGCGCGACGCTGAGCAGCGCGGCCTGCTCTCGCGCGGCGGCGTGGTCGTCGAAGGTACCGCGGGCAACACCGGCATCGGTCTGGCAACGCTTGCGGCCGAGCGGGGTTACCGCGTCCTGCTGGCGATGCCCGACAACCAGACGCAAGAGAAGTACGACCTGCTTGGGGCGCTGGGCGTCGACATTCGCAAGGTCCCGGCGGTTCCCTTTGCCAACCCGAATCACTTCTACCACACGGCCAAGCGTCTGGCGGACGAGACGCCGGGCGCCTACTTCGCGAATCAGTTCGAGAATCCCGCCAACGGCGACTTTCACTTCGAGACGACCGGCCCCGAGATCTGGGCGCAGACCGGCGGCAAGATCGATGTGTTCACCTGTTCGGTGGGCACCAGCGGCACCATGAGCGGCATCAGCCGGTACCTCAAGCAGCAGGACCCTTCGGTGCGCGTGGTGCTGGTCGACCCGCATGGCTCGGGCATGTACGACTACCTGCGCACCGGCACGATCACGGCCACGGGGTCGTCGGTGACGGAGGGCATCGGCATCATGCGCCTGACCGCGAACTTCCACGCCTCTCGCATCGACCATGCCCTGCGCCAGTCCGACCAGGACATGATCGACATGCTGTACCACCTGGCGCGGCACGACGGGCTGGTGGTCGGCACCTCAGCGGCGCTGAACGCGATGGCGGCGTATCGGCTGGCGCTGGCTGAGCGGGGATCGGGCAAGACGTTCGTGACCGTGCTGTGCGACCACGGCACACGCTATCAGTCGCGTGTGTTGAACCCGGCGTGGCTGAAGGAGAAAGGGCTGATGCCGCAGCCGCTCGCCGACGTGTAGCTAGCGGCCAGG
The DNA here is from genome assembly GCA_903955385.1 of uncultured Myxococcales bacterium. Lineage (GTDB taxonomy): Bacteria > Myxococcota_A > UBA9042 > UBA9042 > UBA9042 > CAJBNH01. Next base: position 51,280 of record CAJBNH010000154.1, read on the forward strand.
CCGACCGGCACCCGGACGCGACGGTCGTTTCGCCGGTACGTCATCGGTCTTGGGGCGCACGCGGGTGTCCAGCGAGGCATCGGGGGGCGGCAGGCGCTTGCCGAACAGCTTCAGCACGGCGTTGCGGGCGATTTCGTCGACGATGGAGGCCCCGCGCCGCTCTGCCTTGTACGCGTGCTTGGCGAACCAGTCGCGCACCAGCGGCGGTTGCCGCGTACCGGTCGACAACGCGGCGGGGATGGTTTCCAGCGGGACCCAAGCCGAACGACTGTAATCGCCCCAAGTTCCGTCGCTCGACGCGTAGTCCCACTCGATCTGGAACAGGTACTGCGGCACCAGCAGGCCTTCCGCGTTCCAGCGAGGAGTCATGGCCTGCAACGTGAGTTGGGAGGCGTCGTCGGCCTCCATCTTCCGCTCGGGGTCGTCCCGCCGCACGGCGTCGGCGATGGTCTGGAACGCGGCGCGGTGCCCCAGCCTGAGCAGCTCGATCTCTTCCGAGTCCGTCCACGGGCGAATCGCGCGGCCTTTGGCCACGTCGATCGCAATGAACTCGGCGGTCGCGTTGCCGTGTGCGGCGCCGCAGGTGTGGTTCCAGGTCCGGTCGGCGAAGAACACGACCGAGCCGGCTTGCCCCAGAACTTCGACCTCCCAGGTGCCGCCTCCCTCTTCGCCGCCGAACAGCAGGGCGGGCTTGCCGACCGGGATCACCTTGCCGGTGGCCGGTGCGAACAGCTCGACTCCCTTCATCTTTACGGTGCGAAGGCACTTCTTCGGCGGGTTGTCGGGGTCATAGTCGTCGCCCGCCACCTTCCACGCGCAGGCGCAGTCGACGTGCGACACCGGAAAGACCTTGTCCCGCACGACCCACGGCTGGCCCATGGCAGCGAAGACCAAACCCTTCATCGTTGCGCGGACTTCCGGGCCGGTAGGGGTGGACTCCAGCAGCATCGTCTCGCCGGGACCTGTCTCGGGGCCGGTCCAGGCAAGCGACAGCTCTCCCGCCAGCGCGGGTGCAGCGGACAGACCAGCGGTCAGGATCAGGCACAGGGTCAGCAGGTTGCGGCGGTTCATCGGAGTCTCCTTGGTCATCGGAACGCGGCGTGCGGGCTAAGCATTGGGCTGGGGCTGCAACGGTTGGCCGGGGCGCGCGATTCGACGGATAAGCCTGCCAAGCCGCCGTTGACGCCGCAACCCCACCGCGCGAGCATGCCGCGGACGTGCAGACGACTGCACGCGGAACCAGGAGTTGCGATGAAGAAGTGGTGGCTTGGCCTGATGATCGTCGCCGTGGCAGCGTGCAATCGCGAGAAGCCGGCCGAGCCGACGCCCGCGCCTGCGCCCGCCGCACCTGCCCCCGAGGCGGTGGCTCCGCCTGCTGAAGCGTCCCCTGCTGCCCCTGCCCCGGTCGTGCCCGCCGCAGTCGCGCCGGTGGCTGCCGAGCCTGTTGCCCCAGTCGACGCCGCCAAGCTGCACCCGGACGGTCGTGGCGAAGGCAAGGGCAAGCTGGACCAGCTGCCGGACGAAGCGCCGCCCGCGACCATCCCGACGCCCGACGGCTTTGCCGACGACTGCGCCAAGGACGGCAAGTGCAAGGGCAATCTGGTCTGCTTCGAGTTCGGCGACGGCAGCAAGCACTGCACCACGAAGTGCAAGACCCACGAGGAATGCCCGGCCGGCAAGTACCGAAGCGGCTGCAACGGCCAGGGCTATTGCCGCCATGGCGCGAATCCGCCCGATTGACCTGAGCTTGGGCCTCGGTTGCTTCGCCGCAGCAGTTGGTTCGACCTCAACCGTCCGTGCCGGTCGTTTGCGACCGACCTGAGGTCGCTGGCACGCGTCGCTGCGGTGGCAGATCCAGGGCCCGCGAGGTTCAATGCTCGCGCATCTGATGGCCGATACGACGGAATTTCGCCTCGACTGAGTGAAACGCGGCCACGACGTCGGGGTCGAAGTGCGAGCCACCCTCCTGATGGATGATCCGACACGCGTCTTCGTGGCTGAAGGCCTTGCGGTAGCAGCGGTTCGACGTCAGTGCATCGTACACGTCGGCGAGCGCAACGATTCGAGCGGACAACGGAATCGCATCCCGGGACAGCTTGTCAGGGTAGCCCTTGCCATCCCACCGTTCGTGGTGCGACCGCGCGACGTCGACGCCCATGCGCAAGAACTGGTTGCCGGGGTGCCGCTGCAGCGCAGCCTCCAGAGTTGTCGCGCCGCGCAACGAGTGCTTCCGCATTTCAGCGAATTCGTCGTCGGTCAGCACGCCGGGCTTCAGAAGCACAGCGTCTGGAGTGGCCACCTTGCCGATGTCATGTAGCGAAGCGGTCTCGAAGATGAACTCGACGAATGTGGGGTTCAGCACGTTCGGGTGCATCCCCATTTCTTGCATCCGGGTGGCCAGCTCCCTGCTGAACGTCTGGACCCGTTCGATGTGCTGACCGGTGTCGTCGTCGCGCGTCTCAGCCAGCTTGGCCAGCGCATAGATCGTGGCCAACTGCGATGCGGTGGTCGCCTTGACCTGGTCAGCGATCCGGTGCTCGAGGGTCAGGTTGATGGCCTCCATGGCCAAGTGCAGCTTCCTGAGATGCAGATGCGTTCCGACGCGAGCCAAGACCTCTTCTTCGTTGAACGGCTTGGAAATGAAGTCGACGCATCCGGCGCGAAACGCCGTGACCTTGTCTGTCCAGTCCTGCACGCCGCTGATGAAGATAACGGGAATGCTGCTGAGCGGTTGGTACTGCTTCAGCCACCGACAGACCTCCAGGCCGGACATCTCGGGCATGTGAATGTCCAGCACCACCAGGTCAGGAGCGTCGGCCACCGCCGCCTCGATGGCTGCCTTGCCGCTGGTCACCGGTCGGGGCACCAGCCCCCCGCGCTTCAGGACCATCGCCAGCAAACGGAGGTTCTCGATGGAATCGTCCGCGATCAACACTGTGCTGCCTGCCACGGTCTCCATGGACGGTCTACCTCACGCGCGCAGCACGCTGCGCATGCCTGCATAGTCAAAACGATGCGCCAGGTCGGTCAGGTGGTCGGCCAAGACCGGATGGGTCAACGCAACGACCGCAATCAGGGCGGTCACGTCGTCCAGTCGTGCCGCACCCACGGCCTTGTGCAGCTTCGCCACCAGTTCTTCCGGCAAAGCGAGCACGTCGGCCCACACGGCTTCCTCGTCCAGAGATTCCACATCGATCGGCTTGACTCGGAACGGTATGGCGCCGCCGGGAGCCCCGCCACGGTCCAGCACCTCCCGCACGCGCGTGGTCAGCGACGCCGGACTAAACGGCTTGGGCAGGAAGTGCGCCTGCGACGACAGCAGCCCCTGAAACACCACTGCATTGTCGGGATAGCCGGATGTATAGAGCACCAGAACGTCCGGCCTTACTTTGAGGAGGCGCTCGGCCAAGGCCGGGCCGCCCATGCGCGGCATCACGACGTCCGTCAGGAGCAGGTCGATGTGGCCTTCGAACGCACTGGCGGCTTGCAATGCCGCCTCGCCGCTCGCCGCCGACAAGACCGTGTACCCGGCGCTCGTCAGCGTCCTTGCGGCAACGCGGCGCAGGGCGTCCACATCTTCGACCAGAAGGACCGTCTCGCTTCCCGACGAAGGCCGCTTGGCCACCGCCGCCGGCACAACCGCTTCTCCTGCGTCCAAGGTCGCCCGCGGCAACAGGATCTTGAAGGCCGTGCCCTTGCCCACCTCGCTGTAGACCCAGACCCCGCCGCCGCTTTGCTTGACAATGCCGTACACCGTCGACAATCCCAGGCCCGTACCCCTGCCGACCTCCTTGGTCGTGAAGAAGGGTTCGAAGATGCGGGCTTGCGTCTCCTCGTCCATGCCCGATCCGGTGTCCGACACCGCCAGCATCACGTAGGGCCCCGCCTTCAGCGAGTTCTGCTGCCCCGTATACTGCTCGGACACATCGACGTTGGCCGTCTCGATGGTCAGCCGGCCGCCGGCGGGCATCGCGTCGCGTGCGTTGACCACCAGGTTCATCAACACCTGTTCGATCTGCCCTGGGTCGGCGATCGTCGGCCCCAGATCCGGCGATGGCACACGGACGAGTTCGATGTCCTCTCGCAGCACCCGCCGAAGCATCTTCTCGACACCGGCGGTGACCTCGTTCAAGTCCAGCGAAACGGGCTGCAGCATCTGTTTGCGGCTGAAGGCCAGCAGCTGTCGGGTCAGCGAGGCGGCGGATTCGCCCGCATGCTTGATCTCGAGCAGATCCTGTTTCTGCGGGCTGTCGTCGGGCACGCCCTCGAGGGCAAAACCGACGTTGTTCAGGATGACGCACAGCAAGTTGTTGAAGTCGTGGGCCACCCCTCCTGCGAGACTGCCGATCGCCTCCATCTTCTGCGCAACGCGAAGCTGTTCCTTCAACTTCTCGCGCTCGGCCGTCGCGCGCACCTGCGGCGTCACGTCGCGCACCGTGGCCAGCACCACGACTTCGCCTGCGATTGCCGTTCGCGACATCAGCACAGTTGCCGGAAAGGTCTCGCCACCGAGGCGTCGGTGGGTCCAGTCGAACAGGTGGGAACCGGTCGCCACGGCCATTTCGACCATCGCGACGGCCTTGTCTCGCGAGGACTCGCCATCGACCTGAAGCGCTGGAGAGAGTTCCCATGGATGCAGCTTCAGGAAGGCATCGAGATCGGCGACCTCGAACATCTCGAGCGTCGCCGGATTGGCGCTGGTGAACCGGCCGGTCGACGGCGAGACCGTCATGATGGCATCGCTGGACCCCTCAAAGAGCGTGCGGTGCCGCTCCTCGCTGGCGAGCAGGGCCTGTTCTGCCCGCTTGCGGTCCGAGACGTCGTGCTGGATACCCAGGAAGCCGGCGACCTGTCCGTTGTCGTCGCGAATCGGCGTGGCAGACCCCTCGACCGAGATCAACGTGCCGTCGCGTCTGCGGTTCGTGATTCCGCCGCGGACCTCGCCGCCCTGAAGCATTCTGGTCCAGAAGCGCTCGTAGTCGGCAGCATCGAGCAGGCCGCTCTTCAGGACGCGCGGCGTCTGCTTGCCGATGATGTCCTCGGCGCGGTGGCCGTATGTGGCAGTGAAGCCTGGGTTGACGAAGGTGAAGA
>CAJBNH010000155.1 GCA_903955385.1 uncultured Myxococcales bacterium
GCACAGATCATCCAACGCCAGGCCGACATGCTGGCCGCCCGCGTGTCCAAGACCGCCCGCAACCTGCAGAAGTGGGCCAAGCGCGAGGACGTGGGCGCCTATCGCCTGTACGACTGGGACATCCCCGAGATCCGTCTGGTGGTCGACTGGTACCAAGGCCACCTGCAGGTCGCCGAGTACGCGCGCCGCCAGACCGACGAGCTGCCCGGGTGGCTCGAAGCGATGGGCGCGGCCGTCGGCCAGGTGCTGGGGGTGCCGCCGCAGCACGTGCACCTCAAGCGGCGCGAGACGGGTCAGGGTGCCCGCTACAAGCGACTGGACCGCACGGGCGAGCGGGTTCAGGTGTCCGAACAGGGCCTGCGCTTCTGGGTCAACCTGTCCGACTACATCGACACGGGGCTGTTTGCCGACCACCGCCTGACGCGCGCTTGGGTGCGCGAGCTGGCCAAGGACGGCGATTTCCTGAATCTGTACGCGTACACAGGCACGTTCACCTGCTATGCCGCCGCCGGTGGAGCCGAGCGCACGACCACCGTCGACCTGTCGGACACGTACCTGCAGTGGACGCGCGAAAACCTGGAGCTGAACGACATCCGCGGCCCCAAGCACACGCTCGTGTCGGCCGACGCCCGCACCTTTCTGCGCGATGCGGCCCGGCGCGAGCGGCGCTACACGTTGGCGTTGCTGGACCCGCCGTCGTATTCGGCCGGGCGAAGCGGGGTGGCCGAGTTCGACGTGCAGCGCGACCACCGGCAGCTGGTGCTCGAGGCGTTGGCGGTGCTGGCCCCCGGTGGCACGTTGTTCTTCTCGACCAATCACCAGCGTTTCGAGCCGGATCTCGACGACTTGCCTGCGGCCACGGTCGAGGACGTCACCGCCCGGACGGTGCCCGCCGACTACCGCAACAAGCAGGTGCATCGGTGCTGGAAGATCGGGGTGTAGCGGCAAGCGTCGATCGCACCGCGCAGCGACCCGCTACGGCCACGCAGAGCACGCGTCGACGATGACTTCCTTCTTGTTGTCGGCCCACCCACCGTCGCTCGAGAAACCGTAGCACTCGGCCGCGGCGACACCGGGCGAAATGCCGACGTTGAAGGTCAGGTCCCGGCTGTTCAGCAAACCGCAGCCCATGACGTCGTTGGCGGCATCGAATTGCGCGGTGCTGTCGAATTTCGCCTTTAGCGCGTCCTTGTTGTCGCAAAACCACTTGGTCAGGTCGTTGGCCGAGATGCCTGAGGTGATGCCGGGTTCTTCGGCCGAGCCCAGCGTGTCGAGCGCGCCGCAGCTGCCGTCCTGCTTGGCGAGCATGCAGTCGGCAAACGCCTTGGCCAGCTTGAGGTAATTGTCCTCCTGCGACGCGTTCTTGCCCAGAAAGACGCCGGGGACACACGCCCCGCTGGCACACAACTGCGCGTCGCCGCACTTCTGGAATTCCTGCTTGCCGACCAAGGGGTTGACGCACTTCCAGATGGCGTAGGGCGCGCACGTCAGCTCGTCGGGCTTGCACTTGTTGCAGCCCGCGATGGCGTCGCCGCCCACAGTGCAGCCCAGCGGGCACGGTTGGACCAGGTCCCAGCCCGACGCGTTGCCCTTGCACTGCTCAAGCCCATCGGCGCTGCACTTGGTCAGGCCAGGCGTGCACACGCCGACCCAGCAGGCGCCGTCCTTGCACTTCTCTGCACACGCGGGCTCGACCTTCTGCCAGCCCTTGCGGTCGGTCTGGCACTTCTCGACCGACTTCGGGTCGTCGGCGGCGCACCGGGTCGCGTCCTTGTCGCAGGCGGGCGGCAGGCAGGCACCGTCGGCACAGCCAAACCCGCACGCATCCTTGGGGGTCGCGGTCTGGCCAGTTGCGTCGCACGTCAGCGTCTGGCTGCCGTCGGGGGAGCAGAAGACCGCGTCGGGCGTGCAGACGGGCGCGGCTGTTTCTTGGGCGTCCGCGGTGTCTTCGGTTTCGGCGGTGTCGGCCTCGTCCGCGGCGTCTTCCGTGTCGGCGAGCGTTTCTGCTGCATCGGCGGTGACTTCCGCGTCCTCACCGGGTCCGGCGGTGTCGAGCGCGTCGTCGGCGACGGTGGTGTCCTGCGCGGCGTCGGTCGCCGCCTCGGGCCCGTCTTGGACGGGATCGCCGCACGCCGGCAGTACCAGCAGGGTCAGGGTCAGGAGCAGGGGGGAAATGGGGTGACGCATCGGAACCTCCCGGCGGTACGAGGGTTCTGTACGCGCGTGCTTGGGTGGGGTCAAGTTTGGGGGGAGCTCTTCAGCCTAGGCGCGGACCGGCGGCGGTTGGCGGGGTGGTTGGGCGCGAACTGACCCAGCGACGACACCAACCCGTCCAGCGCCCGCCACCCGCGCTCACCCCCGCCGATTCGCCAACAAATACCGCCGAATCAACGCATTCGTCGAAGAATCATGCCGAAGCTCACGCCCACCGGCCAGCTCAGGCACGATCCGATTCGCCAGCTCCTTACCCAGCTGCACGCCCCACTGGTCAAACGGCCCCACCCCCCAGATCGCCCCCTGCGTGAACACGGCGTGCTCGTACAACGCCACCAGCTCGCCCAACACGCGCGGCGTCAGCCGCTCGATCAGCATGGTCGTGGAGGGCCGGTTGCCATCGAACGTCTTGTGCGGCACCAGTTCCTCTGGCACCCCCTCCGCACGCAACTGCAGGGCCGTCTTGCCAAACGCCAGCGCCTCGGCCTGCGCGAACACGTTGCTCATCAGGAAGTCGTGGTGCTGGCCCAGCGGATTCAGCGACTGAGAAAACGCGATGCAATCACAAGGGATCAGCTTGGTGCCCTGGTGGATCAACTGGTAGAAGCTGTGCTGGCCATTGGTGCCCGGCTCGCCCCAGTAAATCGCGCCCGTCTGGTAATCGACCCGCGCGCCGTCGAGCGTGACCTGCTTGCCCACGCTCTCCATCGTCATCTGCTGCAGATAGGCGGGAAAGCGCTTGAGGTACTGGTCGTACGGCAACACGGCCTGCGTCTCGGCGCCGAAGAAACTCGTGTACCACACCCCAAGCAACCCCATGATCACAGGCAGGTTCTGGTCGAACGGCGCGGTGCGGTAGTGCTCGTCCATCGCGTGGCAGCCGTCGAGCAGCTCGCGGAACCCCTCGGGACCGATGGCAATCATCGTCGACAGGCCGATCGCCGACGTCATCGAGTACCGCCCGCCCACCCAGTCCCAGAAGCCGAACATGTTGGCGGTGTCGATGCCGAACTTGCTGACTTCGCTGGCGTTGGTCGAGATGGCGACGAAGTGGCGCGCGACGGCGGCGGGGTCGTGCAGCGCGGCCAGGCACCAGTCGCGGGCGCTCTGGGCGTTGGCCATGGTTTCTTGCGTGGTGAACGTTTTGGACGAGATCAGGAACAGCGTCTCGGCGGGGTCGAGATCGCGCGTGGTCTCGACGAAGTCGGTGCCGTCGACGTTGGAGACATAGCGGATCGTCAGGTCGCGCTGGCTGTAGTGCCGCAGCGCCTCGTACGCCATCACCGGGCCCAGATCCGAGCCGCCGATGCCGATGTTGACGATGTTGCGGATCGGCTTGCCCGTGAACCCCAGCCACCGGCCCGCGCGCACTTGCTTCGCAAAAACCGACATCTTGTCGAGCACTTCGTGAATGCCGGGCACGACATCCTGCCCATCCACGTAGATCTGGCGACCCTTGGGCGCGCGCAGGGCCGTGTGCAGGACCGCGCGGCCCTCCGTCACGTTGATCTTCTCTCCCGCGAACATCGCGTCGATGCGCCCCCGCAGCCCCGCCTCGTTGGCCAGTTGGACCAGCAGCTTCAGCGTCTCGTCGGTGACGCGGTGCTTGGCATAATCGAAGTAAATGCCCAACACATCCAAGGCCATCCGCTCGCCACGCCCCGGATCGGCGTCGAACAGGTCGCGCAGATGCAGGTCGCGGACGGCTTGGTGGTGCTGCTGCAGCGTGCGCCAGGTCGGCAGCTGGCTGGCGGGCGTGGTCTTGGTGGTCATGGGGGGACTCCTCTGGGGTTGCGGGACGCGTCGGGCAAGGTGCGACGGCGGCGGCTGGCGGTCAAGCGTGGGCGGTCAGCCACTCGGGGATCCGCAGGTCCAGCCAGGGCTCGCCGCCCGGACCCACGAACCCGACGTGCCCGCCGTGGTCGGCCAGCTCGAGGGTGACGTGCTCGCTCAGGTCTGCGTCCGTCGGCAGCACGTCGGCCGTGTAGAACGGGTCGTCGCGGCTGAGGATCACCAGCGTCGGCACGCGGATGCGCTGGAGGAACGGCTTGCCGCTCGACGCCTCAAAGTAGTGCGCGGCATCGCGAAAGCCGTGCAGGGGCGCGGTGAAGGCCGAGTCGAACTGCCAGAAGTCCTTGGCGTTCAGCACCTTGTCCATGCTCACGGTCGGGGGCAGCAGGCCCGCGTTGGCCTTGTCGCGCGCCGTCGCCTTCAACTGGCGCAGCAGCCACGTCTGATACACCCGCGCAAAGCCCCGGCGCAGCGTGTCGGCGCCGTTCGACAGCACCAGCGGCGGCGAGACGGCGACGGCGGCGGCGAACGGCGACTGCTCGCCCTCCTCGCCCAGAAACTTGACCAGCACGTTGGCGCCCAGCGAAAAGCCGACCGCGAGCAAGGGTCCCACCTCGCCGCGCGCCCGCAATTGCTGTACGAAAAAGCGTACATCGCCCGTGTCGCCCGAGTGGTACGCGCGCGCCAGCCGGTTGGGGGTGCCGCCGCAGCCGCGAAAGTGCATCAGGACGGCGCGAAACCCCTTGGCCTGCAAGGCGTTGAGGATGCTGCGGGCATACGGCGAGTCGATCGAGCCCGCCAGCCCGTGAAAGACGCAGACCAGCGGCGCATCCGCCGGCACTCCCGGGGCGTCCGACAGCCAGTCGAGGTCCAGGAAGTCGCCGTCAGGCAGCTCCAAACGCTCGCGACGGGTCGCCGGACGCGGCGGATCCTTGGCCACGCGGTGCCACAGGGTCTGCAAGTGTGGGCCGGGCAGCCAGCGGGCGGGGCGGAACAGGCTCTTGACAATCAAAACGTCACCTTTTCAACGGATTGCAGGAACCGTCGAGGGCGGTTGCTCTGCGGTGCAGCGGCGCACGGCTTCTTCCCGGTCCGCCGTCGCCGCAGTCCCTTGCGCCACGTCGGCCAGCTCGCACCACACCTCGGTACGCTCGGTCTTGGTCTTGGAGCGCTCTGCCGCCAGCCGATAGACCGGCAGTGCGGCCATCGTGCTTCCCGCAGCGATGGACGCGCGCGCCTCCGCCAGCACCGACGCACGACCGGCCGGGTCCGCCTCTTCCAGCGCCTGTGCGGCCAATCGCAAGTCTGCCAGATGCCTGGACTTCTCTTCAGCCAAGGCCAGCCGCCAGCCCGCCCACGCCAGCCGACCCAGCAGCGCCGGAGCCCGCACGTCGTTGGCCTCCAGCTGGGTGACGGTTCGCGCGATGTCGCGCAAGTCCGAGGGGTTGCCTGCGTTGGCGACGCTCTTCAACCACGCTTGGGCATCGCGGTCATCGCCGCGCTCCAAGGCTGGCACCGCACGCACCACCAGGTCGATCCACAGACCGCCCACGCTCGCGTCGCTCGGGTCGAGGCCCAGGGCCGGCAACAGGATCTCGGCGCGCTTCTGCACCAGCCCCGCGATGTCGGCGGTCAGGCTCTGGCTCAGCCCTTCCGACGCCTTGGGCATGAACGTCAACGCCAGCACGATATGCTGGCGCACGCCGTCGCAGCGCCCGGCTGGCACGTCGACCAGGGCCTTGGCCTGCGCGTTGGCCGTCATGCGGTCCTTGGCTTCGACTGCCAGCTCCATCAGCAGAAAGCGCGCGGCGCACAGATCGCGTTCCGGTCCGGGCACGGGCTGCGGCGGCGCGGCCTTGTCGTCGACCTTGGCCAACTCGCCCTTCAACAAGGCGAATGCCAGGTCGGGTCGGCCCTGACGCAGCGCACCGATTGCCTGCACCAGCCAGTCACGCGGTGCCTTGCCAGCAGCCGCGGGCGCAGGCGCTGGCTCCCCCGTCGCAGGCGCGTCGGCGGCGGTCGGGTCGTCGCTCGGCTCGGGCTCCTCGGTCGCTTCGACCGGACGAACCCGCGCGGGCAGCCCCAGCTCCTTGGCCAGCACGGCCGCGGTAGGTCGGAAGTCCTTTTCGTAGCGGATCAATTTCTGCCGCAACCAGGTCGCGAACGCCGCATCGATGGCTTCCGGCGTGACACCCAAGATCTTGACGATCAGGTCGGTGGTCGCCGAGCCGTCGCGGTGCCCGGCCACCAGCGCCTGCAGCTTGGCAAAGCCGTATTGCTCGTTCAGGTATTCGACCAGGAACATGGCCTGGTGGTAGGCATCGACCACCTCGTCCATCGACTCGGCCTGGGTAAACGCGAGGTTGAAGGTGGCGATCTTCGCCAGCTCGCCCGCCTGCAGCCGGTCCCACTGCCTCCGGTCCAAGCGAGAGCGCCAGCGCGGGTCGGCCCACGTGCTCTCCATCATCGCCAGGCCTTCGGTGAGCCAGCGCGGAACGCGGCCGTCGCTCGCCTGGATGTGGAAAACGTGCGAAAGCTCGTGGTACAGCACGTTCTTCCAGTTGAACGGGTCCTCGACCGGCGACCGCGACGTGATCAGGTGGCCGAAGCACACAGCATGCGCCCCCAGCCGCGGCAGACCGACCGTGCGCACGCTGAACTGCTCGACCGTGGGAAAGATCTCGACCTGCAGCGGACGGGCGGGCGCGAAACCGTACTTCTTGACCAGATCGTCGTAGGCCTTCTGCAGGTACGGCTGGATGGTCCGCTCCAGCGCCTTGCGGTCGCGCCGGTGGATGCGCAGGTCCACGGCACGGCCGGGCAGCAGCACCATCTCCTTCAGCACGCCGTCGTACAGGATCTTCAGCTGGTTGGACGTCCTGACGTCGAACGGGTCACCGCTGTACGCATCCTCCAGTTGCTTGCGGGCGTTGACGTCGTCCGCCACCCGCGCGTAGCCCATGCCCAGCGCGGCGTGCGCCTGCCACAGCTCGGGGTCGCGGACCAGCGCCTGGTTCAGCAGGTCCAGCACTTCGCGATACCGGTGCCCCATCTCGAGCCAGCGCGCCACCTCGGTGTGGAAGCGGCCGTCGGTGGGGTTGACCTTGGCGTTGGCCTTCTCCGCATCGGCATAGCAGGTCTGGTCGTCGGCGACCTTGCAGGCGGCGCCCAACACACGCAGCACCTCGGGCGAGTCGGGCCGCTGCTTGCGCGCGCGCTCCAGAAACTGCCTCGCCTCTGGCAGGTTTTCGTCGTGCAGGGCCACTTCGGCCCGCAACACCAGCGCTTGCAGGTGGTTCGGATTGGCCTTCAACACGCCGTCGACCCGCGTGCGCGCCTTGGCGACCGCAAACTCGGACGTAAGGTCGATGCGCGCCATGCCGCACAGGGCGTCCGGCTCGCTGGAGTCGATGTCCAGCACTTTGCGAAACGACTTGTCGGCGTCGCGCCAGTTGTACTTGTCGACGAACAGCAGCCCCCACTGCAGCTCGACGCCCAGCCGCTCAGCATCGTCCAGCGCGGCACTGGCGGCCTGCTCGAAGACGTCGTTGGCGTTGCGGACATAGCCGTTCAGCCACAGCGACTTCGCCACGGCGGCCAGGTCGGGCGCCTCCTTGAACTCGTCGGCCTCGTAGCGATCTGCCAGCGGATCCAGGATCTTGCGAGCCTCGACGCGGCGACCGACCTCAACCAGCTGCTCGCCCAGCGCGACGGTCAGCTGCAGGTGGCCCTTGTGCTTGACCGCCGCGCCCATCAGCAGCTTCAGCCGCTCATCGACGGGACCGGTCTGGCGCAGCACCGCGGCCAGGTCCAGCACCCGCTCTGGCGTCGCCTTGGGGCCCATCGCGAACGGTTGCAGCACCTTGCGGGCTTCCGCGGTGCGTCCTGCACGCAGCAGCAGCCGCGACAGCACGCCGGCCTCGCCAGAGGTCCACGTCGCCTTCTCCAGCGCCAAAGGCTTGTCGGCGGGCGCGCCCTTGCGCGCGGCGTTCTCGAACAACGCGAGGGCTGGCGCAATGTTGCCGTGCAGCAGCTGGTCGGCGGCCTCTCGTTCCAGCGGCGAAGGCGCCTCAGGCGGTTCAGCCAGCAGCGTCGAGGGGCAGATCGCGAGTGCGAACAGGACCGGCAGAGTGCGAAGCAGCGCTTGAAGAAGGCCTTTCATCGCACCATCTTGCTACAAACCACCGACGATCCGCCACTCGCTGCCTTCGCGGGCCAGCTCCATGCGGTTGAAGTCGTTCCAAGTTTTGTAGCTGTCGACACCGCCCTCGGTCAGCAGTACGCGGCCCACGAACTCGTAGTCCACGGTCGCGAACTCCTCGCCGACTTCCATGGCCACCAGCTTGATCCGCAGCTGAATCTTCTTGACGTTGTCACGCAGCATCGGCAGCCGCTCGATCGCCTTGTCATAGCCGTAGTCGTCTTCGGTCTTTTCGGTGGTGCCCGCATTCTCGTGATAGCGGGGCGAAATCAGCTTCTTCAGCGCGTCCAAGTCCTTGTTCTGGATGGCGGCGTGGTAGGCCTTGACCACCTCGAACACCTCGGAGTTCTCGCTGGTGGCTTTCACCTTGCGGTCCTGATCCAGATAGCCCGACCCACACGCGCCCAGAAAGGCGACGACGCCCAAGGCGAGCAGCGTGCGGGACAGGAGGCGGGACGTGCGAGCGTGGGTCATGGCGGGCATCCTGAAGGGGTCTGGGGTTCCGCGGCGCGGCAGCTTCTGACCGAGCGCACGGGGCGGCGGCATGATGGACGCAGGTCCCGACGGCGTCAAACCTGAGCAGCTTCGCTCTATTCCTTCGAAGTGGCAGCCCCTTGAAGTGCCGTACCGACGCACGCTCCTGTTTCCGCACACCTTGAGTCCCGCGTGACGCCGGCCTATCCTCCGTCCGGCGAACAACGCAAGGCCTGTGCCATCCCCCCCGCGCAACCGGCGGCCGCTGCTGCCACCCCCTGCGTCCCAGAGGCCGGACATGTCCACCGCAGATCCAACTGCCCCAAACCCGCGCCCGCGGCTGCTGCTGATCGACGACGAGCCCTTGATTGGCATGGTCGTGCAGCGCATGTTCGCCGCCGACTACGACGTGGTGCCGACGACCAGCGCGGCCAAGGGCCTGCAGATCTTGAGTCGCGACGGACCCTTCGCCGTGATCCTCTGCGACCTGATGATGCCCGAGCGCACCGGCATGGACGTCTACGCTGAGCTGGTGCGCACCCACCCGGAACACGCACGGCGCATGGTGTTCCTGACCGGCGGCGCCTTCAGCCCCGAAACAAACGCGTTTCTCGACCAAGTGCCCAACGAGCGGATCGTCAAGCCGTTTGACGCCAAGCAGTTCCACGCCTCACTGCAACGCGCGCTGCGGTAGGGCAAGGGGCCGCGCTACTGCCCGCAGAACGTGTCGCACGTGCCGCTGGCGCACACACCGCCGCAACAGCGCGAGGCCACCCACGACGCCTCGTCCTTGGGGTCGCCGCATGGCAGGTTGTCGGGTGCCACGGCGGGCACGCAGATCCCGGCATCGTTGCAGTGGTTCTTGCCGCAGGGTCCGGTGCCGCCGCAGTCCGCGTGGTCCTTGCACGCCCGTCGCATCAGCAGCCGACCGTCGGCGGCAACCATGCGGGCGAACTGCCCGGCGCCGCCGCTCTGGGCGGTCAAGGCGGTCAGGCTGGGCAGCTTGGCGCTGGTGAACTGGACCGCCCCTTCCAGCGCCACCATCTGTCCCAGCGGCGCTTGGGTCGCCAGATCGGGCAGCAGGAAGCCTGCGCGCCACGAGCCGGCCAGCGTGTGGCGCACGCGGGCCATGGCGACCGCGATCTGGTTGTAGTCCGAGGCCTTGGACTTGTCGTACTGCTCGGAATTCAGGAACTGGAAGGTGCCGCCCGACCGGCAGGCGATCTCTTGCAACCGCGCGTCGGGGTTCAGGTGCGCAGGCGACTGGAACTGCACGACGTGGATCGGGACCGGCCAGACGCGGTGGCAGAAGCTGTCGGGGCAGTCGGTGTCGGTCGTGCACGCGTTGCCATGGTTTTCGCCTGAGGCGCATTGGTTGCGGGGCTTGTCGTAGTCCTGCACGCCGTCGCCGTTGTTGTCGCCTGTCCACAACAGGTTGCGCAGCTTCAGGAAGTCGTACTCGGACTCTGTGCACTGGATGCGGCAGTACGGCAGGCCGGTGCCAGACCAGGTCAAGTCCCTGAAGTTGAAGTCGTCAGAGTAGGTGCAGGTGTCGGGGCCGTCGGTCAGCACGACGATCGCCCGCGGGGCGTTGACCTTGCCGCCGCCCTGGCTGGGGGAGCGCTGGAAGAAGTCGTAGGCCTGGTACACCGCCTGCCACAGCGGGGCACGACCGCCGCCGTTGTTCTTCATGAGCTCGAGGCCCAACTCGATGTACTTGCGGTTCTCGGCGTGGGATCCGAAGCAGCCAGCCTCGCGGGACGGATGCGGGCCGGAGATCGGCCAGGTCGAAAAGTAGTTCGACTCGCCACTCGCATCTGGGATGCACTCGCCGCCGGAACAGTCTTCAGAGAACAGGCACATGAGGCCGTTGCGCGGCCCGTCGCTGCAGGTCGCGCCGTTCGAGCACGCCACGTTGACGTTGTTCTTCTCGCCGAACGAATACGCGATCGTGCGGTCGTGACCGAGCGTCAGGCTGTCGACGAACTGCCAAGCTGCGACCAGCCTTGCGTCGTACGGGTCCGACTCGTGCGCCTTCGTGATGGGCATCGGGTACTCGATGTCGACATCCGGCTCCTCCAGGTACGGCGGGTTCCGATCGACCAGCCCGGAGATCGAACCGCTGTCGTCCACCAGCACCGCCACGTTGAGCCGCGTGGTCATGTCCTCAGCATCGCACCGACCGGTCCACCCGGCGTAATGCAGCGCCGCGCCTGGGATCTGTTGCGCCGTTTCCGGACACGGCGACGGGTCGCCCGGCACGTGCGGCCTGGCCTCGCACGCAAGCGTCAACTGGACCTCGTCCGCGGTCAGCGTCGCCTTGGCTCCCGTCGCCGTCACGGTCTGGAAGTCGATGCGGTCACCCTCATGCACCGACAGGTCCGAGTCCACCTCGCACGCGGTCGGCTGCTGAAACGCGGTGCCCATCAGGTTCAGCGTCAGCTCGACGCCGTTGGGCTGCAGCGCCTCTTCGCCCGGCAGCGGCTCGCCGCAGACGCGCACCATGCGCTGGCCGTCGATGCGCGCAGGAAAGGCCGTCACGGCCTCGAGATCGACGAGCTCGCGGCTCTCGGGCGTGCGGTCCAGCTCGACCGCCGCTTCGGTGCAGCCGAAAGGCACCGCCATCGAGACGGAAAGAAGCATACGAGCCAAGGAATTGCACATCACAACACCCCTTGTCGGGCTATCCCGCCGCTGCTTGCCCAGCAACCCGCCTCCCCGCCCTGCGGATCGACCAGCAGCACGCCTGGTCCACAGGTGGGGATCGGTCCCCGCCGACCTTACGCCCGCGCCCGCGCCAATTCCACCACCGTCGGCAACCGCCACATCGTGGCCCGTGACAGCCCCGGAATTCGGGAATATTGTGGTGCGAAGACGGCGCCCGAAAACAGTGAGTTCCGAAGGCGCCCAAGGCTGGTGACCATGGCAAGCAAGTGGTTCGCGTGGTGCGTGGCGGCGAGCTTGGGACTCGGGATGGCGGCTTCCGGCTGCGGCACGACCGAGGCCTTGGCTCCCGATGGGGTGGAGGCTGCGGACCCGGACGGTCTGGCTGCCGACGCCGACGCGTGGACACCGGATGTGCCGGGTCTGGACGTCGATGCGGTGCTGGGTCCCTGTCCCGCCGCCGAGCCGCTGTGCCAGCAGTTCCTGGGGCGTCACTGGTCCGACAAGGTGAACATGCTGTCGTACGCACAGGCAGAGGCCCACTGCGCCAGTCTGGGCGCGCGGCTGCCGACGATCTCGGAGCTGCGGTCATTGATCGTCGAGTGCGCGGCCACAGCACCCGGCGGGATCTGCGGCGTCACCGACACGTGCAGCTCCTACGCAACCTGCTGGGGCGAAGGGGCCTGCATCGGCTGTGGCGACGGCGGGTTGTCGGTGTTCAAGGATGAGGAGCCGTTCTGGTCCTCTACCCCCAACGCCGACCAAACGGGGCAGCAGTGGACGGTCGCCTTTCGCTACAACCTGATCGACACGCGCGAGGCGTCGGCCGTGGGTCCCAGTGCCTACTGCACGTCGGGCAATTGAGTGCGGGGCTGTGCATCGACCGCGCCAATGGTGGTTCCCCAAGGATCGCTGCGACGGGTCAGTTGCGCCGGGCAGCTTGGCCGCCGGACCCACGCTGCGCGATCAAATCGACGTACAGCGCGCGATACCGGGCCATCACCGCCTGAGTTCCGTATTCGGCCAAGGCGGCCTGCTGTGCTCGCTGGCCGTAGGCTCGCCGCAGTTCAGAGTCTGCGAGTAGACGCCCGAGGGCTTCCGTCAGCGCCACGCGATCGTTCACAGGCACGAGGATGCCGCGGTCCTCCCGCAAGACTTCCGGAATCGCCCCGACTGGCGTGGCCACGCAGGCCATTCCGGCGGCCATCGCTTCCAGCAACACGTTGGGCAGCCCTTCGCGCCATGTCGGCAGGCAGAACACGTCCGCCTCGCGATACGCGCGCGTCACCTGCTCAGGCGGCAACTCGTCGGTCTCGACCAGCCGGCCGGCTGCACGCAGCTGCGCCAAGGAGGCCTCCATCGTGCGCGCGTGCTCCGGGTCAATGGCACCCCCAGGTCCGCCGACAATCGCGAGTTCGACACCATCCAGCGCAAGGACGGCATCCGCCAACTCACCGACGCCCTTCTTGGGCGTGCGCTTGCCGATGAACAGCACGCGCGGCCGAGTGCGCGGCGGCAGCACGGCGGCACCTTCGCTCTGCTCCGCAGCCTCCGCGACCTCAATCATGTTCGGAATTCGCTCGATCCGCGCACGCGGCACGGCCTGCTTCAGGTAAGCCTCCAGCTCGACCGACAGGACGAGGACGGCATCGACACTCCGCAGCGCGTGGTCCAGCAGAGCCCGGCGCCATGCCGGCATTCTGTCGCGCCACTCGATGATGTGGGTCGATGCCCGAATATGCAGAACGGTCGGGACACCGACACTCTGGCAGACC
Source organism: uncultured Myxococcales bacterium (assembly GCA_903955385.1). Classification (GTDB taxonomy): domain Bacteria; phylum Myxococcota_A; class UBA9042; order UBA9042; family UBA9042; genus CAJBNH01. The sequence goes on from CAJBNH010000155.1 coordinate 13,120, forward strand.
CATGCCGCCGCCGTGTCTCGAGGGGTCGCCCAAGACAGCGTCGTGGTCAGATGCGCGACTTGTGGATGAAATCGCGCAAGTGTCTTGGAAAGCTGCGCAAACGCTCGCGCGGCCGGCTTGAGTCTGTCCAAGCGAAACTCGCTGCGCTCCGTAAACGCCTCCGTGCGAGGTGCCGTGTCGACGGTCTCGACTTCAATCCCGGCGGCAGCTGCGGAGCGCCCGTAGCGCTCAGCCCATCGCGCGACCCCTCCCAGCGGAGGAGGCACCGGTGCCCACAGCAACACCCGCAACGGATCGTCGGTCACAACAGCACTCCTCTTCTCTGCAGCGATAGCGCAAGCACTACCAGCAGCCACTGCCGATGCGCGCGGCGAAAGGCCGAGTCTTCCGGATGGATGCCGTCGCCAAGGCGAGCGAACTCACGGGCAAGGGCGGACAGCGCCTCAGGGAGAAAGACCTGTCGCAGGGGTGAATCGGCACTTTCCAGGGCCCAACGGGTGGCATCCGCCAGAACCGCTCCACCGAAATCCAGCAGCGGCAAGGCAAATCCCATCTTCGGTCGGTCAACCGTCGAGGGAGGCAACCAGCGGCGAGCCAGCGCGCGCAGGATGGCCTTGCCCTCGCGGCCGTGCATCTTGCGTCCGATCGGCAGACCCGCGGCGAATTGGGCGATGCGGTCGTCGAGCAAAGGCGGACGAATCTCGATCGACGCCGCCATCGACATCCGGTCTACCTTCGTCAGCATGTCGTCGGGCAGGACCAGACGCTGCTCAAGGCGGTGACAAGCGTCGGGCTCAGCCGGATCACGACCCGCTGGTGCACGGGCGGCGACCAAGCGCTCCAGGATGTCGGCGTCGCAGCAACGGTCCGGACGCAGCAGTTCCGCTTGTTCGTCCGGCCAGAAGAAGGTCAGGGTCGACAACGCCTGTTCGCCCGGCCCGCGTCCGGCGGCCTGCATCGCGCGCGCGACTCTGCGCAGAGGCGACCGCCAGCGCTCCGATGCCAGACGAGGCCCGACGGCGCCGTACCCCTGCAGAAACACTCGACGCACGGGCCCTGGAAGTCGTGCAAGGTGACGCACTACGTCGTTCTGCCAGTACCGCGGATAACCGGCGAATACCTCGTCGCCCCCATCGCCCGACAGCGCCACCGTCACGTGCTCGCGAACCAATCGGGCCAGACGGGCGGTTGGCAAGGACGACGAGTCGCCAAACGGGTCGCCGTGGTGGTCCACCAGCGTTTCCAGCTCATCGCGGGTCATACCCCCAGGCGGCATCTCCAACTCGGTGTGGTCGGTGCCGAGATGTCGGGCGATGGCGCGGGCGTGAATTCGCTCATCGTAGCGAGGGTCCTGATGCACGATCGAGAACGTCTTGATGCGTCCGGTCTTGCGAGCTGCCGCCGCCGCTACCACGCCCGAGTCGACGCCCCCGGACAGCAGCACGCCAACCGGAACGTCCGCCGCTAGTTGGTCGCCAACCGCAGCAAGAATCGCGGCTTCGAGTGCCTCGTCCTCTTCGTGCGGGTCGCTCAGCGCGGCCAACGCTGGCTCGCCCAGCGGCGAGGCAAACCGCTCGATTCGCGGGGGCGAGCGAGGTTGCAGAATGAGGGCGTATCCAGGCTCAAGTTGTCGAATACCTTGACAAATCGTCCATGGCGCTGGGATGCATCCAAGCGACAGGTACAGCGCCAGTGCCTCGCGATCCAAGGTCTTGTCGACGCCCTGCAAGTCACACAAGGGCGCGAGCTCGGAGGAGAAGGCCACTCCGTCGCCCACTTGCGCCCAGTACAGTGGCTTGATCCCCGCACGGTCGCGCGCAAGCGTCAGGCGCTGCGCTTGCAGGTCCCACGTTGCGAGGGCGAACATCCCGTGCAGGTCCTCGAGGCCCGCCGTCCCGGCACGTTCGACGTGCTCCGCGATGATCTCGGTGTCTGAGTGCCCGCGCCAAGCCACACCGGGGATGCGTCTGGCCAGCTCGTCGGCCCGATACACCTCTCCGTTGTAGGTCAGGAGCGTGCGTCCGGAGGCCGATGCCATCGGCTGTGCTCCAGCGGGGGACAGGTCGAGAATCGCCAAGCGGGTGTGCCCCAGCACAGCGTTCTCACCGACCCACACGCCAGAGCCGTCGGGTCCGCGATGCTGAAGGCCGGTCGCAACCACGCCGCGCACCCAAGCCTCGCCAAGACCGGTTGCCGCGCTGCCAGCGATGCCCACGATGCCGCACATCCAACCGACTCCACCACCTGTCGGTGCGTTGGCCCGCGCGCGCGGGACCGACCAAGGGCGCGTCAGCCTACTGCCGGCACATAGGGCATGCAATCCGCCAGCGACCAGCCCCGCTGACGGCACACCCCCACCTCGCACGCCCATGAACCGTTGAATGCAGTGGCCTTGGCTCCCAAGTCAGCGCCGATGGATCGGACGCCTTGACCCATGGTCCAGCAAGGGCGTGGGCTCGCCAGCCGTCAGTTCTCGATGGGCGCAATCGGCGTCAGCACCTTGCCGGCCAGCCCCGGATAGTCGGGCGGGTAGCGGCGGGTCTTGAACACGATGAGGCCGGAACCGACTCCGGTGGGCCCCGGCGGTGGCTTTTCGCCCTGCCGCGCGGGTCCGATGATGCTCACGGGGTTGCGGTACTTCCAGACGACCTGGCCCGCGTCGCTGACCTCGATGAGCGTGCCGGTGCTGCCGTCGCAGATCAGCATGTTGCCGTTCGGCAGGCGCTGCGAGCTCGACATGTGGGCGGAGTACATCGACTCCGGTGGGTCGGCCTTGAAGGTCCAGGTGGCGCTGGTCGGGCCAAATGCCTTGCCCGGCTCGCTTGTGTAGTCGCCGTTCTCATCGACGGGCGGCACGAACTCTTCGACCGACGAGTAATAGGGGGTGCCCGGTCGGCTCGATCCGTTGTTGAAGACCAGGATGTGGCCCGCGCCCTGCACCCCCGGCTCAACCCAGTGGCCGTCATGACAGCCGAACAGCCGCCGATCTGCCGCCGCGCCCGTGCCGTACATCGCGGGATTTCCCCAGCGATACAGCAGGTCGCCGCCCTTGCCGCGCTTGCCGCCGGTCGAGCCTTGGGCCTCTGCCGTGGTCGTGCTGTGGTCGAGAATGACGACCTCGCTCGCGTCGCGCATGGTAAGCATGATCTGGTCGAACCCAGCGTGATAACTCAGGGCATTGGCGTGAACCCACTCTGGAATCGTCGTGGAGCCTGAGTTGAAGTCCACGCGGTCGGGGTGTGCGGCAGGGTCGCCGTAGTTGAGTTTGGTGGGGTCGAAGTTCTGGACCAAGTGGTCCCACAGCCGCCACTGCCACACCACATTGGTTTCGTTCGGGCCGACCGGCTCCAGCTCGAGGATCGTGTCCATCCACAGCACATTCGTCTTCATCTTCGCGGGGTCACGGCCGGCTGCGATCGCTTCGTCCCTGGTCTTGAGTTCCCACGCCAGCACCAGCACGTGCCCATTGGGCAGCGGCGCGACGTCGTGGTGCATCATCCGGTCGGGTTCGGCCATGGTGTAGCTCCACAGCAACGTCCCGTCCCACGCGATCTTGTCGACCTTGCCGCTGGCGAACAGCACGCCGAACCAGCCCGGGGCTCCGGCCACCTTGCCGGCACGCAACAGGGTCCCGTCTTCCAGCAGGTAGCCCGTGAAGCCGGCCAGGTTCTCTGACGGCCAGCGGTGGACCTCATTGCCCAAATTGTCGATCAGGAAGGTGTCGGACGACAGGACCGGCGCGACCAGCGTGTAGCCCGGAGACGCCTTGTCGCTGCACGCCAGCAGCCCCACCGTGTGGCCGGGGTAGGCGGACGCGCACTCGGTGTTGGGCACCTTGGTCAACGTCGCATCGTGGGCGACATCCACGGCATCTACCTGATCTTCCACGACAACGCCGTCGGGCGCGGCGTCTGCCAGCCCTACCGTGTCGGCCGTGTCGCCCGGCGACGAGCAGCCCGACGCGCTGATGCAGAGCACCGCAAGACACAGGACAGAGGCGCACCAAGTGCCGGGGGCCCGGCGGGTCGGCTGCGCAGCGAGGTCAAGACAGCGCGATCGGTCGTAAGCACCCACACAGCCTCCGAGTAGGCGCCCACCCAGTCCGCGCCAACCGGCCCGCCGCCGCCCAGGAACCGCTCCAAGGGGCGCACGACAGGCGCGCGCAACCCTCTACGCCCGCGCCCCCGACCCGTCAACCAAGCGAGGGTCAGCCGGCTGGCCAGACGCGGGCAAATCGGAAAGACTCCCGGGGCCACACCCTTCACGCTCGGAGGGGCCCGGCCGGAGAGCGATGGCCGCACGACCCGCAGACACCCGTCAACTCGGAGCGTTTCTTGCTCTTGTTGCGATTGCCGAGGAGGTGGCCGAGGCGTCACCGTACTTGGACAACGCCGGCAAGAAGCAACGCCTCGAGTGGATCGACGAGTGTCGGGAGCTGGCCAAGCCAGGCGTCGCGGCCGCGGGCCTGCGCGGCCTGCAGCGGGACTTCCTGGTCGAATGGAATGAGTCGGTCGGTCCTCACGTCGAGGCGTTCTGGCGTGGCGTGGCGCAGGCGGGTCTGGCCGTGCCGCGAACACGCAACGTCGTCGCCGAATCGTTGGCGCGGGGCTCGGTCGCCAACATGGATGAATTCACGGAGATCGAGGACAACTTCGAGGCGCTGCTGCAGAGTGGCGACATCGACGAGGCACGGTGGGACGTCCTGGACGCGCTGCTCAACGCGTTTGCCACCGCACCAGAGAACGAGCATTGCTTCGACCCGGGCGACCTGCTCGGGACCGAGGAAGACGAGGATGACGCCGAGCTTGTGTAGCCCGAACCCTCTTCCACTGGCCCAGCCTCAGGGCTCCACCACGCCCGCGGAGTCGTCATGCGCGCCACGTTTCCACTCGTTCTTGGCCTGCTGTGTGTCGCCGTCGCCCTGGTGAGCGCCTGGGTGTTCCACGTGCTCTACCTGTCTTGTGCGCTTGCGTATGGCTTCAATGACCACGGACGCTGCTTCGATCCCGAACAAGGCGTCGTCTTCACGACGGAATCCACGTTCTGGGGTTGGGTGGCGCTGGTCGCGCTCGCGGCCGGGGTTTGGCACCTGCGCCGGTGGAAGCGAGGGTCAGGTATTCACCGTTAACCGTTTCCGGTGACGCTGGAAATGGGAAAGTGACCCTCACCATCAACCAAGATGACAGCCGCGAAAACCAGTGTTACACCTCGACTCGAAGTGCAATTCATCTCGGTCGGAGGTATCGCAATGAAGCTGCCTGTGGTCGCACTGAGCTTGACCTTGCTGTCGCTGATCTTTGCCGTTGCCGCCCGCGCCGAAGAGCCGCAGAGCATCATCCAGGTCGACCTGACGCCCGAGGCCGACACCTGGGCCACCCACGACGACAAGGTACCGAACGGTGCGTCGACCACGCTCAAGGTCGGCATCGAGCGCCAAGGGTGCAAGCCTTTGGACCCTAACAACATCTGCAAGGGCGCGAGCCCCAAGGAAGAATGCTGCCCCAGCACCGGCAGCACGCCCGCCTTCTGCGCCCCCGTCGGTACCTGCGCGACCGCCACGCCCCAATGGTCGGCCTTTCGCAGCTTTCACGCCTACATCCGCTTCGACCTGACCAAGGTCCCCAAGGGCAAGATCCTGAAGGCAAGCCTGAACATGCGCATCGGGCAGGTCTACGAGCAGCTCGGTGGCCCGGCCAAGGTGGTGACGACGCGCCTCAAGAAGATCGGCATCCCCGACGCCGTGTGCATTTGGGACGAGAAGACGCTCGCCGACACCAACGGCACCACCTGGAGCTCGCTGCCCCAGAACCTCTCGTCTGCGCCAGGTCAGGTGTGGGTGTTCGACGCGACCAAGGCCGTGCGCGACTGGCTGACAGGCGACACCGACGTCAAGGGCGAACCCATCGCCGAGAATTGCGGCTTTCACCTGTACGACCCCGACTTTGGCAACAAGGACGCCCCGATCGAGCGCTACGTGTTCTTCGAGTCGAAGGAGGGACTTGTGCCGCCCCACCTCTCGATCACCATCGCCCAGGACCTCGACGGCGACGGCTACACGGCCGATGTGGACTGCAACGACAAGAACCCGCTCGTGAGCCCCGGCACCATCGACGTGTGCAGCGACAAGATCGACAACGATTGCTCAGGGTTGACCGACGACGAGGTGTGCGACGGCGCGGACAACGACTGCGATGGTCAGGTCGATGAGGGCGTCGATGGCGAGGCGGCGCTGTGCGGACTGGGCTACACCTGTGGCAACCACGCGTGCATCAAGTCGTGTACCAACGAGTGCGGCGGACCGTCGGCGCGCAAGTGCGTGTGGAACGAGTTGGACCAGACCTGGGCCATCTACGGGTGCACCAAGGTCTCGACCCCCTGCTATGAGTGGTATGAGTACGAACCCTGCAATCCCGGTCAGTTCTGTACGTATGGCTCGTGTTCGTCGAATTGCGTGGACGAGTGCGACGTCGACGACACCTCGGCGTGCACCAAGGACACGCTTGGTCGCTGGCACGTCGCCTTGTGCAGCGACACCGACAACGACGGCTGCCTCGAACCAACCGTGACGGAGACCTGTTTGCCATCGGCCACTTGCACCGCCGCCAAGTGCTCGGGCGGATGCGAGGACGCATGCCAGAAGATTGGCGCGGTCGTCTGCGACGGCCTGGTCGCCCAGGTGTGCATGGACAGCGACGGCGACGGCTGCCTGGACCTGAAGAGCGCCCAAACCTGCCAGGACGGCTGCGCGGCGCCGCTGGGCTGCACCTTGGCCGGCAGCAAGCCCGATGCCGGACCCACCGACACGACCGAGCCCGACACCGAAGCAGATGATACGGCTGTGGAAGTGGCTGCGGACACCGCGACGGCAGACGACACCCTCATCGCCGACGCCGACCTCACGACCGACACGACCCCCGAAGACGTCGCGCTTGCAGACACCTCGACGAGCGAAACAGCCGACACTACGGCGCCGCCATCCAAAGTCTCGAGCGGTCACGACGACTCGGGCTGCTCGACGCGGTCCCGTGGTGGCGCAACACCCCCGCTTGTCCTCCTCTTGGCTGCCCTGCTGATCCTGGCTGGCGTACGGAGCCGACGCCCGTCGAGGGTGTCAGGACTAGACACCTGACACGTCGAGGGTGTCAGGACTAGACACCTGACATCTTCACCAGGGACAGACCGCGTGGATGCGGGCGGCCCTTTCCAAATAGCAGCAACGACTTAGACCTTGCCAGCGGCGCCCGATTCCCCGACACATGGTGTCAAGTGTCAAGTCCTGACACCCGGCGTCTGGGGTTCTCGCTGCACGCCAACACCAGGGTAGGGGCGCAGAACCGGTCGGAGCTGGAGAAGCCGTGTCGGCACGTCTGCAGGCCAGCGGTGGCGGAGCGGCTGGCGCGGTGAGGGGCAGGCCCCTGTTCGACCAGCACCTGGTTGCCGAGGTCCGGCGCGTGCCCAAGGCAGTACCTCGCCGCGTTTCCTGACCCGGCGAGGGCGCTCCAGAACCCGCGCTCTGCAGTCGTCGAGTCGCAATTTCAGGCTTCCGCGCCAGAGGGTTGCGCCGTGTCGCGGCCGGCACTTCTTGACGCTTCCCGGTGGCGACCGCAAAGCTCCGCCCCAGCGTCCCTGCAGGTCGCTGAATCGGGGCTCGTCGCCCGTAAGGAGCACTCGTGAAGCCAACCCTCTGGTTGCCGGGCGTCGTCGCCTGCGCCCTCGTCGTCGCTTCGCCCGCGGCGGCGGATCAGGCCAAGGCCAACCCTGCCGCCGACATCGCCGACGTCTACGCTTGGGTCGACGGCGGCAACCTGGTGCTGGTAATGAACGTGATGCCCGGGGCCACGGCGACCTCGACGTTCTCCGACCAGGTGCAGTACGCGTTCCATCTCGAGAGCGCGCCTGCGGTCGGCCAGGACGGCAAGCCCGCCACCGTCGTGTGCACCTTCGACGCGCAGCAACGGGCGAGCTGCTGGGTGGGCGCCAGCGACTACGTGACCGGTGACGCGAGCTCGCCGGACGGCCTGAGCAGCGCGAGCGGCAAGCTGCGGGTCTTCGCCGGACCGCGGGCCAACCCCATGTTCTTCAACCTGGGGGGATTCAAGGAAGCGGCGGCCGCGCTCTCGGGTGCGATGCCGTCGCTGATGTTCGACGCCGCCGGTTGTCCCGCTCTGGACGCCGCGACCGCGAGCGTGCTCGTGTCGATGCTGCAGGGCACGGCGACGGGCAGCCAACCCGGGCAGAACGCCTTCCAAGGCACCAACGTGCTGTCGCTGGTCGTCACCGTCGACAAGTCGCTGGTGACCCCAGGGGGCCCGATCGTCACGGTCTGGGGCAGCACCCACCAGGCGGGAGGCTAGTCATGGGCAAGGTCAACCTCTCGATGGTCCTGGCCGTTTGGGTCTGGGCCAGCGTCCTGTCCGGATGCGGATCCGTCACCACGCCCAGGGTCGTCGGTGCCGCCGACACGGCCAGCACCCCCGATACAGCCGAGGATGCGGAGACGGACACGGCAGCGGATCCCGACACTGCCGAGCCCGACGACGCCGCCGACAGCACGCCGGGGACGCCCGCCATGCCGGTCTTGGGTGCCCAGCTCGACCGCGCTGGCCGGCCGTTGGTCAAGGAGCTGCTGTTCCACGCCTTCGATCCCTACGCTGCAGGCAGGGACGCCGCGCGCGACGGCTGGGACAGGAACGGCGATCCTGCGTCCTGGACCGCCTATGCATCTGAATTGGTTCAGGGTCTCTCCGTGTTCGACAGCATCGACACGGTCTGCGGCAACCAGTTGGCTGCGGACACCGCGCAGGTCGCCCCCTCGCGCTACAGCGCTCTGGCGTCGCTGCTGGCCGACGACCGGCTCGTCGTCGACACGGCCGCCGAGTCTTGCGGCGTCTACATGGCGGTCGAGCTCAACGCGGTCGGCACCGCCACGCCGGACTGCGGTGGCCGTCGCCTGGACGTGGACGTGGTCGACGCGACCTACACGCTCCTGATCACCGGAGGGTTGGACAGCAGCGTCGGCGACGGGGTTGCGGCCGGCGCCGAGGCGGCCGGGACGACCTTCCCGTACCTGGCCCCACCGCTATAGCGCCCGGCGCGTCTCGGCTTCTTTCGGGGCGCGCTCTCTGTCAGACGATTTCGCCACCGCGAACTGCGAGCACCCTGGCGCGCTCGCCCGCCTGAGTCGAGGGTGGTCGAGGGTGTCAGGACTAGACACCTGACATCTTCACCAAGGACCGCCCGCGTGGATGCGGGCGGCCCTTTCCAAATAGCAGCAACGACTTGGACCTTGCCAGCGGCGCCCGACTCCCCGACAAAAGGTGTCACTTGTCAAGCCCTGACACCCGGCGTCTCATTCCTCCATCCCACGTGCCGGGCACTTCGCCCACTGGAGCTCCCCGTGTTCACAAGCGAAACGTTTGCCTTCCTGCGCGAATTGCGTGCCAACAACCGCAGGGAGTGGTTCGACGAGAACCGCGCGCGGTACGAACGCCACGCAAAAGAGCCGCTGCTTGCGTTTGTTCGGGCGGTACGGCCGCGCCTTGGCGAGATTTCTCCTCATTTCGCAGCGGAAGAGGGTTCGGTGTTCCGCATCCACCGCGACGTGCGCTTCTCGCGCGACAAGTCGCCGTACAAAACGCAGCTGGCTGCGCAGTTTCGCCACGGCCAGGTCGGCGGGCCGATGAGCGAGGCCGTCCATGCGCCCGCCTTCTACTTCAACCTCGCCCCAGACGGCTTCGGCGAGATGCAAGGCGTGTTCGGCGGCTTCGGCATGTGGCAACCCCCCAACTCGGCCGTCGAGGCCATCCGCACACGCATTGCCGAAGACACGGACGAGTGGCGCGCCGCCGTGCAGGGGTTGGTGCTCAGCGGGGCGTCGCTCAAGAAGGTGCCTGCCGGGTTCGCCCCAGACCATGCCTGTGCCGACGACCTGAAGCGCAAAGACTTCATCTCGGTGGTTCCGTTCAGCGAGGCGCAGGCGATGGCGCCCGACTTCGTCGATCAATTTGCCACGGCGATGCGTAGGGCCGCGCCGCTGCAGCGCTTTCTTTGCGAAGCGATCGGGCTGCCTTTCTAGAGAGCCTGTCGGACCAGGCGTCCGGAGGACTCCTGGCTGTCCTTTCTCTGCAGTCGGCAAGAAACGGCCTGAAGTGAATTCGGGCCGTCTTCGCCGACCGGGAATCCGCATCCGCGGCATCCTCAGGCGCTGTCGGTGTTTCTCCGACAAGCTCCTCTAGAACCTGACCTCGCCGGTTCCTGCCGGTTGCAGGTGCCCGTTCGGTGCGTGGCCCTCCAAGGCGCGCAGGTTCGGCGCGGCGGGGTGTTCGACCACGGTAACCTCGGTCCCGAGACGCGAGCGGGCAACCTCAGTGGGCTCGACGACAAGCAGGTTGACCAGCTGCGAGCCGCCTGGGCCGCGATCGACCTCGACCCGCAGGATCATCAACACCCCTTCGGCGTGCAGCACTGCGCCACCGTGAGCGGCCCCGAACGGCACGACGTCGCGCACAGTGCCCCGCAGCCGCACGCCCAGCGTGGGCAGTTCGCTCATCAGCCGCCCGCTCCTTTCGAAGCCAGCGCCAATCCTGCCCACGACGAAGGCGACGATGGACATGACTGTCGCCAGGGCGCCCAGCACCACACCCGGGATCAGGGGCAGCCAGCCGACCGCACCGCCGAGCCACAAGGCCAACGCTGCGACCACCAGCAGCGCACCGATCTTCGTCCCGTGCCTCATCTCGTCTCCCCGCAAGAGGGTCAGGAATTGCCCGCTTTCGACGGCCGCGTCAGGACGCCCACGGGTAGTAAACGCAAGCCACCACCCCGAACCGTCAAACCCCGCGCCAGCGCCCCTGCCGCGAGCCCGGACCCTGCGAAACCGCCGCAACAGGCCGGCCCAAGCGTCTACGCCCACGCCATCCACCCGTCAAGGTGTCGATTTTTCGCTGTCCGAACAAAGGCATCCCGCCCAGCGCGCCCCCGACGCCCCGGACCTGCCTGGCCTACGCGGCCCA
>CAJBNH010000156.1 GCA_903955385.1 uncultured Myxococcales bacterium
CCGGTCATGCACTCGTCGAGGTCGTCGCAAGTGATGCCGTCGCCTTGGAAGCCGTCCTTGCAGGTGCACGTGAACGACCCGAACGTGTTGGCGCACGCGGCGTTGGCGCTGCAACCAGAGGAGCCGTCGGCGCACTCGTTGGCGTCGCCGCACGTCAGGCCGTCGCCTTGGAAGCCGGGCTTGCAGGTGCAGACCTTGGTCTCGCCGAGCATCTTGCAGGATGCGTAGGGGCTGCAGGCGTTCGCGAACGCGCACAGGTCGCTCTTGACGCAAGACTGGCCGTCGGTGCCGACCTTGTACGGATAGTCGCACAGGCACTTCCACGAGCCTTCGGTGTTGACGCACTGGCCGACCCCGCCGCAGGTGCCGACGCCGGTCTGGCACTCGTCCACGTCCTTGCACGTCACGCCGTCACCCGCGTAGCCGGGCAGGCACGCGCACTCGAAGCTGCCTTGGGTGTTGGTGCAGCTGGCGAGCGCAGAGCAGCCGCCGTTGTTCTGGCTGCACTCGTTCACGTCGCCGCACGACTTGCCGTCGCCGACAAAGCCGGGCTTGCACTTGCAGGCATAGCTGCCGGGCGAGTTGAGGCAGTTCGCGTTGGGGCTGCAAGGCACTTGCTCTTGTGCGCACTCGTCGAAGTCGTCGCAAGCCTTGCCGTCGCCCGTGAAGCCGGCCTTGCACACGCAGTCGAAGCCACCCTCGGTATCGAAGCAGTCGGCGTTGGTCGAGCAGCCTGAGGTGCCGGTCGTGCACTCGTCGACGTTGCCACACAGCGGCGGGTCGCCTTGGTAGCCCTGGGCGCACGCGCAGCCGAAGCCGCCGTCGGAGTTGGTGCAGATGGCGCCGGGTCCGCAGGGTTCCAGCACGCACTCGTCCACGTCCATGCAGAACTTGCCGTCGCCGGTGAAGCCGGAGTCGCAGATGCACTCGACCTCCAGCGTATCGGTGTTCGAGCACGAGGCCGCGAGATCACAAGGGTTCAAGTCACTTCCGCAAACGTCGAAGGCCAGGATCGTCACTTCCGCGCTCAGGGCCACCGCCCCCGGCGAGTCGGCGTCCTTCACCGAGACGAAGCATTGCAACAGGTCGCCCGCGGCCACGCTTTTGCCCTGATCCGATCCGACCAGCTGCGAAACCTTCGCTTCCTGCGAGGTCGCGGCCGGATTGACGTAACCGTTGATCTTCCAACCCCACTCGTACGCGATCGGGTCGCCGTCGGCGTCGACCGGTGGTTCAACCATCGTGCAGGTCACCGCCGACATCAGGTCCACCGGGCTGGGGTCGATCGCCAGCTGCACGGCCGACGGCGGGGCGTTGCCGATGGTGACGACGGCCTTGCCTGCGGGTCCGAAGGCCGCCGGGTCGTGCGCCTGCACCTCGACGGACCAAACGTCGCCCTTGGCGGTCAAGTCGGCAGGCACGGTCGCGGTCGTGACGTCCGTGGGCAGATCGTTCCGCAACCACTTGTAGCTATAAGTCAATTCGCTGGCGGCGCGATCGGGATCGACTGCCGGGGTCACGATCTTGGCTTGCAGATCGTCGATGCTGGTCGGCTTGACCGGCTCAATCGCGATGGTCGGAGCCCCCGGGGCGGTGTTGACGAAGACCTTGACGTCGACCTTGGTCTCCAGACCGGCGGAGTCGATCGCCTGAACCGTCAGCGTGCGGACGCCCAGCGGCAGCGGTCCCACCTCCAGCGCCACCTTGCCGTCGCTGCCCGCCTTGCCGTCGAACAGCGGTTCCGTCTGGTGGTCCGAGTACCAACGCACCGTCAGCGTCTCAGCCAGATCCCGATCGTCCGAGACCTGCGCAGCGAGCTGCAACTTCTCATCCTTGTTGATGATCTGTCCGGGCAGGGGCGAACCGATGGCGACGGTTGGCGCAAGGTTGCTTACCGCGTCGGCGCTGTCGCCGCTCGCGTCTCCCGCGGTCTCCGACGTGACGACCTGACCGCAGGCCGACAGCGCGAGGACCCACAACGACACCGACGCGAGACTGCGAAAAGAACGAGGCGACATGGGGGGACTCCTGCTGGTCCGCGCATTGTCGCACTTCCCCGACCGCAAGCAAGCGCGCACCGGGCTTTGCGTTTGCCGGTCAGGATTGTGCGGGTGCCACAAATTGCCCGTGGCCGTCGGCAGCAAACCGCACCTTGCGCAGGATTCGCCCGTCCGGCAGGGCAACCGTGGCGCAGCGGAACGGCAGGTCGGCCCTCAGCATTTGGCCGTCCTGCACCCATTCGCACCCCAGCAGCCGCTCGGCCCGTGCGCAAGTCACCACAAGTTCAAGAGACTCAGGCCTTGTCGTCACCGTCACCGGAAGCGGACGCAGCTGCTGCAGCAACCGGGGCTCGGTCCAAGCCGCCACCGTCCTGCCGTCGACCCGAGCCTCTGCCCGCAGCACCTGACGCCGCAGCCACGTCGGCACCCGCAGGTCAACCGTCGCCGGGTGATCGGCATCGATCGGGATGTCGCGGCCCAACCACTCGAACACGATACGGAAACCCTCTTCGGTGGCATCCGGGGAATTGGCGATCAGGATCTCGTCGCACCGCACGACCACGGGTTCCGGCGAGTTTGCGTCGAGCCAGCGCCGCACGGCCTCAGACGCCGTGACGGGCTGTAGCGTCGGTCGGCGGCGGTTCACGTCGGCCAGATGCTGGTCCACGGTGGCCCAGTCGCCCTGGTCGGGGAGCAACGGCAGCGGCGACCGCCCCATGCGCGTGCCGATGTACTTGTCGTGGGTCATGGCGCACACGACGTGCACGCCGGGTCGCACGGCACCGTCGGCCGACTTCAGGCCGGCCACCCGCCGGTCCAGATAGGCGCGCAGCGTCGCGGCGTCGGCCAGATAGTCGCCTTCGATGTTGTATTCAGAGCGGATCTCGACCGTGCCGTGGTCGGCAGGCCCCTGCGCGTGCTCGCGGTGGCCTTGGCGGCTGGCCCGCAGCGGGTTCATGGCCGGCCCTTGCCCGTACAGCGACGGCTTGGGCCACGACGAGTCGGCGGGCACCCCCAGACGCCGCAGGGCTTGCAGGGAGCGCACGTCGTCGCCGGGGGTTGCCGCCATCTCGAAGCTGCCCGACCGGAACAGCAGTGCCTGAAATCCCGGGCGTCCCAGCCGACCCACGGCCTCGATCTGCTCGATCGCGTTCAGCAATTCTCCCACGCGCGACATCGGCTCGTCGGCCTGTCCCAGTCGGGCGAAGGCCTTGGCGAAGTACCCGCGCTCAGCCCCCGCCGCCAGCAGAAAGCGGTCACTGCAGTACAGCAGGTCGCGCTCAGCGTCGTAGGCATAGGCAAAGTTGGCGCAGGTCGGCGTGTTGAAGGCGTGCAGGTGGATGCCCAGATCGTGACCGGCCGCCACCCCGTCGGCCAGGGCGTCGGTCGAGTCGCGGTGCAGCGAGATCCAGGCGCTGTCCAACCTTCCCGCCGCTCGAGCCTGCTCCGCCGCCCATGCCAGCAGCGCAAGCGCCGACCCGGCGTCCAGCATGTGCGTCCACGGGATCTGCCGCTGGCTGGCCAGCTGCTCGGCATAGCGCGAGACGTCGACCAGTGTGCGCCGCGCGGCTTGGGGCGTGATCTCCAGATCGTGCTCGTGAAGCTCGTGATCCTCGGTCACGATCCAAAGCATATCACCGGGTTGTGTTGCGGCGACCGAGACCTCCAGCGGCACCACCACCGCGACGCCATCCAGACGCAGCTGCAGGGCGCCCCGCCAGCCTTGGTTCGCAACTCCCGTCGCGAAGTCCGGGCGATGGCCGGTGACCTCGACCTCGACCGTCACCCGCTGACCGGTCAGCCACGGGCCCTGCGGCGCCTCGACGACCCTGCCGGTAAAGCCCAACCCGAACGGCTCGGCAAGCCCCGAGTCGAACCGGCCTACCGGTTGCCGCAGCGAAATTTCCCAGGTTACGCGCCGGGTTTCGCCGGGTCGCAGCCGCAGCGGCCGGTCGGCCCCGGCCTCGTCCGTCACCCGCTCGACCGTCACCGGTCCCGCGCCGCCAAGGTCGGTCACGTGGCGCACGTCCAGTCCGCGGCTTGCCCAAAACGCGTTTGCGTTCAGCGGGTTCAGCTGTGCAGCACGGGCGTGGGCGGCGCGGGCTTGGCTCAGGAACTCGCGTTGGCTGCGCGTGCGGGGCCGGTCCAGCGTCGACCGCCGGGCCAGACGATCTCCCAGCAGCTGCCAGACCTTGTCGTCCAATGGCTCCAGCTCCAGCGCCCGGCGCAGGGCCGCCTCGCTCTCGTCCAGCTCCTCGGGACCGTCGCCCAGCCCCTCGGCCAGCCGTCGCCAAGCCCACGCATCATCGGGGTCCTGCAACAGCCACGACCGCAGGGCATCGACGGGGGCCGGGTCTTCGTTCGCCTTTGCGTGCAATGACTTGCGGGCAAGCGCCCAAGCCTCGGGCGTCAGCCACCCGGCCTCGGCCCACAGCTCGGCAGGGCTGCGCCACGGGGTCTGCCGCACCGGTGCCAGGCGCCCGACGCTTTGCAGTGCCCGCAGCGACCGCTCGAACGCGACGGCGTCCGACTGCGACAACCGGGCGCCCCATGCCTTGCCCTTGCCGGTCGCGCGGGTCAGTCGCACCAACAGCTTGGGGACGATCTGCTCGGTCTGCCGGGTGCGCATCCGCTCGACCGCGCGCCCCCACGCCAGCGCCGCCGTGTCGGCCTTGCCGGTTGCCGCCGCGGCGTCGCCCAGTCGCGCGGCTGTGTGCAGCAGGGCGTCGCAGTCGCGCTCGGACCGCTGCAGCAACGCCACTTCCAGATCGCGCAACGGGGTCTGCGCGGCAAGGATCGGCAGTGCTTCCGCTATCTTGTCCACAGCGGCGGCTGCGGCCAGCTCGATCAGGCCCGCGGACTCCTGGGCCGCCTTGCGCAGCAGAAAGCCCTGATGGGCTCGCAGCTGGCGGGCGATCCAGACAGCGGAGCGCAGGCGACGGGCAAACGACGGCATGGGCAGCTTCTTCTCGGGCGCGTCCGGGCCGATCCACACACGGGTCTGGCACTTCGCGGGCCGGTGCGGCAGTGTACGCGACGGGTGGCGACACCGCCAAGCCGCGCCGTTGCCACGCTGAAGCTCCCCACGAGGACGACATGCCACGGACGATTCCCTTTGTCGCACGAGCCCTTGTGACTACCCTTGCGGTCGCACTGGTTGCCTGCAGCAGCAACGCAGCCACCGACGCCCCCGACGCCAAGACCGAGGTCGCCGTCGATACCGCCCAGGAGTGGACCCAGGGCTACTCGGCGACGCTGACCTTCCACGGCGGCCCGGCCGACCCGACTGGCAAGGGCGCGACGCTGCAGCTCGACCGCGACCTGACGTCCGGCGCCTCGACCGTATTCGCCTTTGGCAGCACGCACTTGCAGTGGCCGGCCATCTCGCTGTCGATGACCGACAACGTCTATGAGATCAACGGCAAGCAGACCACCCTCGAGTTTCATCTGGGCTTGGGGCTGCTGGTCGGCTCGGGCTCGGGTCCCGGCGGCGGCCCCCCTGAAGTGCACACGCCCGCGGTAGGCACCTACCCCTTCTCGTGCAAGCCGCCGCTGTTGCGCGTGGTCTACAAGGGCTTTCAGTACAAGTCGACCTGCCCCGACCTGAACGGCGAGATTCAAGTGACGCAGTGGTCCAAGACCGCCGGCGGCCGCATGGTCGGTACGTTTTCGGGCACGCTGCACGTCTACCTGGCCAACACCTCGCACCAAGACGACTGCAGCACCGCAGACACCGTCAAGCGCGGCGAAATCGCCGACACCGCCATCACCTGCCCGGTCGCCAAGCCGTGGACGGTCGACGTCCAGGGCCACTTCGGCTTCACCCTGCCGCCGCCGGACGGAGGCGCCGGATGACCCAACCCTCTGGCGAATTCCGTCCGCTGCAAGGCCGGGTGGCGCTCGTCACGGGCGCGCACAAGCGCCTGGGCCGCGCCGTGGCGCTGGGTCTGGCGCGGTCCGGCGCGCGCGTCGCCGTTCATCACCGGCATGACCCCGAGCTGGCAGCCCAGGTGGTCGCCGAGATCACCGCCAACGGCGGCGAGGCCGCTGCGTTTTCTGCCGATCTGGTCGATCCCGCGCAGGTCGCTGCCTTGGTGGCGGCCGTGGGCGCGCGGTTTCGCCGTCTCGACGTGCTGGTGGCCTGTGCTGCGGGTTATGAGCCAACGCCGGTCGATCGCGTCTCTGCCGCCGACATCGACCGGGTGCTGGCGCTGAATGCCCGCGCTCCCGTCGACCTGGTGCTGCGCTGCCGACCGCTGCTTGCGGCCTCGGGGGACGGTCGCGCGATCGTGTTCGGCGATTTGGCCGGGGTGACGCCGTTTGCCGGCTATCTGGCCCATTCCATGGCGAAAGCGGCCCTGCACGCCGGCGTTCGCGCGCTGGCGTCCGAGCTGGCTCCGGACATCGCGGTGAATGCAGTGCTGCCGGGCACCGTCCTGACACCTGAGGACCTGTCGCCGGACGCCTGGCGGCAGTTGCAGGCGCGGGTGCCGATGGGCGGCATGGCGCTGGAAGACCCGCAGGCGCCCGTGGACGCGATCGTCGACGCCGTTCGTTACCTGGCGACGTGTGGCCGGTTCGTGACGGGGACGCTGCTGCCGGTAGACGGCGGTCGCACGGCCCGCTGGTAGGTCGGTCCCGGTCGCGGTTGCAGCACGCTGCGGTTGGGCTAACCTTCGCGCCCCCGGACCCCGGCCGGGTCTCTAGCCATTGGAGCCAAGTCGTGATGAGCCATCAGAATTTGTTGCCACGGTCAAGCTGGGTGGCACTGGTCGTCGTGTCCGGACTGCTGGTGTCGTCGTGGGTGGCGCTGGCGGCCGAGGCGCCCAAGGTCGTCGCCAAGAAGCCCGAAGCCCCCAAGCAGACGCGGGTTTTGCTGGTTCCCGCCGCCGCTTTGGGCGAGGTGCGCCCGATCTATGAGAAGCGCATCGCCAAGGCGTTGCAGGACGTGCTGCAGTTCTCGACCCGCTTCAACCTGCTGACCGATCAGGATCGGCCGGTTGACGTGGCACCCGTGGGCGATGGCAAGACCGTGCAGGTCAAGGGCTCAGCCACCTCGCGGCGGATCGACGAGGCGGATCAGCTGCGGCAAGAGGGGACCGACCTCGCGGCCGAAGCCAAGCACACGGTGGCGCTGGCGAAGTTCCGCGCCGCCATCGCACTGTATGAGCAGGCCTACAGCGAGCTCGTCGACTATTCCAAGCTGGCCGACGGCTATGCCCGCGCGGGTCTCTCGGCGTACTCCAGTGGTTCCGGCGCGGCAGAGGCGACCCGGCTGTTCGAGTTGGGCATCGCCATCCAACCCACGCTGGTGATCGACCGCCGCAAGCAGCCCAAGGAGCTGCTCGAGCTGTTCGACGGCGCGCACGAACGGCTGGAGAAGGCTCCCAAGGCGACGATTGTGGTCGACGGCGGTGATGCGCCGGGAGCCGAAGCGTTCATCGACGGCGTGCGGGTGGGGGTGCTTCCCGCGCGCAAGACCGACCTGCTGCCGGGCGTGCACTATGTACAGGTGCGCGGGGAGGGTTGGCAGTCCTGGGCCGACACCGTTCGCGTGCGGGGCAAGGAGGTCAAGGTCAAGACCAAGCTGCAGCGCGCCAAGGTCGCGGTGGCCCGTCCGGTTGAAGAATACGCCATCGACGCGCTGGCCCCCTGCGCGCGCGCCGGCGAGTTCCACACGGCGCTGTGCACGCGGCCCATGCAGGCGCTGGCCCGCCAGACGGGCGCGCAGTTCATCGTCTTCGCCGCGATCAAGGCCGATCGCTACGGACGTCTGGCCATCCACGCGTTCGTGGCCGACGGCGGCAGTGCCGCGACCATCGGCCTGAAGCCCATCGACCTGGCTGCCGACTTGGGCGATCTGAATGCCCGTGCCGCCGAGATCGAGGCGGCCGTGTACGCGGCCACCCACCCGTTCGCCAAGGCGCGCGCGATCGGCCGCACCCCCACCGTCTACGGCAAGGGCAAGTGATCCGTCATCTTTTCTGGCCGCTGCCCCTGTCGATGGTGTAGCTTTCCGGTCCGGCGCGCCTTCCCACGCCTCGGACCTCGCATGTTCCGTCGTTTGCACGCCATCACCTTCGCCTCAGCGCTTTGCGCGGCCTTTGCCTGCGCGGGTTGCGGCTTGGCCGGCGAGGGCGACAGCAGCGCAACGGCCTCGCTGGACCCCCGCAAGCTGGTGCTCGAAACCGATCTCGGCGGCAGTGAGGCACGCGCCGGCCAGTTGTTCTCCGTCACCTGCCGCACCTTTGCCCCGCCGCCCGCGGGCTCGCCCGCCGACACGTGGGGGGCCGAGGTGCCGCTGCCGGGTGTCCCCACCGTGGTCGTGCTGGACGGTCCCGGCGAGCCCTTGCTGGTCGACGGCCTGCAGCTGAAGTTCGCCAAGGTCGGTACCTACCTTGTGGCGTGCCGCATCCCCGCGTACGGCTTGCAGGATCCGACACCGGCCGAGCTTGGCGTCGTTCCCGGGCTGCCCGCCGCCATCGACACGCAGCTGCTCGCGCCTGCCTCCGCACCACCCGGCACTCCGGCCAGCCCCGTCGCCGCAGGCACCGCAGTCGCCGTCGCGTGCACCGCGCAGGACGCCTACGGCAACGCGTTTGCGTCCGGGTTCTCGCTGACGCTGACGCCGCCGCTGCCCAACCCACCGATCGCACTTGCCTTTACTCCCACCAAGACGGGCACGATCGCGGTGGCGTGCACCGTCGACGCGATCGCCGACACGACGCCCGCTCTGCTGCAGGTCGTGCCCGCCGTGCCACGCCACCTGTACACGCTGGTCGACCCGGCCGAGATCCAGGCCGGTGGTGCCACCAAGCTTGCCTGCGTCGCCAACGATGCGTATGGCAACGCGATTCCCGAGTTTCCCTTCGCGATCGATCTGCCGCCCGCCGTGCAGCTCAAGGGCCTGTACCTGACCTCGACGCTGACGGGGCTGCACGACGTGCGCTGCGTGCCTGAGTCGCTGGCGTGGAACCTGTTCGTGGTGCACGCGGCGACGCTGTCGGTGCTGCCGGGGCCGCCGAAGTTCCTGGATGTGGCGACGGTGCCGGCCAAGCAGGTCTACAAGCGCGAAGAGAAAGTGCAATTCCTGCCCTCGGTGCGGGACGCTTGGGACAACGTGGTGGGCGACGCCAAGGTGACGATGGCCGTGACGTCGCCGGCCGCCGGCTTCAAGGTCAAGTCGGCCGACACCATCCAGTTCAACCTCGACAACACGTATCTCGTGCACTTCCAGGTGGTCGACCACGGCGAGGTCGCACGTGACGTCGAGATCCTGGTCGATGGCGCGCCACCGCTGCTGACCATCGACCAGCCGCCGTGGGGCTCGACGCTCACGGGCAAGCCTTCGGTGTATCTGGAGGGCACGGTCGGCGACGCGGGCTCTGGCGTGGTCGAGTTCGTCGTGGACGGCAAGCAGCCGCCGATCGGCGCGCCAGACGCGGCGGGACTGAGCAAGTGGGGCCTGCAGCACGGGGCCAAGCACGGTCTGAACCCGATTCTGGCCGAGGTGACCGACCTGGGTGGGCAGAAGTCCAAGGCGATCCGAGGGTTCTACTACTCGGGACAGTACTATCCGACCGACGCGCAGGCGCCCCAAGCGGCGATGGTCACCGACGGCCTGCAAGTGTTCGCGGGCAAGGACTTCCTGGACGACGGCGTGCACGACCCGGCACACCCAAATGATCTCGCGACGTTGATCGAGGTGATGCTGGGCGGCCTCGACCCCAACCAGCTGATCCCCGGCGCCGTCAGCCAGGGCGACGTGCAGGTGACGCTGTCCAACATTTCGTTCGGCAAGCCGACGGTGAACTTGGTGCCGGTCGACGGCGGCTTGCAGTTGAAGGTCGCGATCCCCAACGTCCACACCGACCTGGCGGTCAAGGCCAAGCAAAAGCTGGGGCCGATCAGCATCACGCTCAAGGTGTCGGGCGACATCGACATCGCCAACGTTACCGTGCAGACGCTGGTGCTGTTGAGCGTGGTCGATGGCAAGGCGCAGGTCACGGTCGGTTCGAGCCAGGCGACGATCGACGGCATGAACCTGCACGTCGACGGAATCGGCGGACTGCTCGACTTTTTGTGGAACCTGCTGCTGCAGACCTACACCTCGCAGCTCGAGGCCCAGCTGGTCCAGACGCTGAACGGCCAAGTCCCCAAGCTGATCCAAGGGTTGCTCGAGAACCTGGCGCTCGACCAGACGTTCACGTTGCCGCCACTGGTTCCGGGCGCGCCCGAGGCCCAGGTGTCGCTGGTGACCGCGCTGAAGCAGCTGCAGTGCTCGCCGGCAGGGGTGTTGGTGCGGATGGACGCCTCGTTCGTGGCCCCCAAGGGCACGGCGCACACGGTGCTGGGGTCGATTGGGCGTGCAGGCTGCATCGGCACGGTTCAGGACGCATTCGTCATCGACCAGAGTCAGCGCCTGCAGCTTGCCCTGCACGACGACGTCCTCAACCAGGCGCTGCACGCCATTTGGTACGGCGGCGCTCTGAAGATCGACGGCGTGACGGCGACGCAGCTGGGGCTGGACGCCGACCCCAGCAAGACCGGCGGCTTCTCGCTGGAGGGAGCCACCTTCGACGTCGACTTCTTCCTGCCGCCGATTCTGGAGAGCTGCAACCAGACCGACGGCAAGTTCCGCTTGCAGGTCGGTGATCTGTACGGCAAGGCCAAGCTGCTGGACGGTGACCTGCAGCTGGGGCTGTTCCTGGGCCTCGACATGGGCGCCCAGATCGCGCTCGGCAAGTCGCCTGAGGGAGCGCCGCAGCTGTCGGTCCAGCTCGACCCCGAGCTCAACCTGCAATACGAGCTGTTCGACATCAGCAAGGCCTACGCAGGGTCCAAGTCGGTGTTCGAGAACCTGTTCGCCAAGCTGTTGGGCGACGCGCTCAAGAACGGCATCCCGGGCTTGGACGCGCTGAAGCTGAACCTGCCGTCGCTGGACTTGGGTGGCTTGGTGCCGGGGCTGCCGGCGGGGACCAAGATCCAGTTGCAGCTCAAGAACTTGAAACGTGCGGGCGGCTACACCGCCATCGATGCCGGGCTCGAGTGACGGCGCCGCCACCGGCCCGTCCGGGCTGGGGTTCGCGCGCGGGTCTGGTCGTGGTACGCTCCGTCGGTTTCTGGCCACGCCAAGGTGACGCATGCTCGCATCCAGCCGTTCCGGTCGTGTCCTTCAGGCCTGTCTTCGCGCGTCGATGGCGATGCTGTGGCTTGCTGTGGCCTGTTCTTCCCCGCCTGCCGGTCAGTCGACCGACGACACGACGGTCCTGCCAAAGGACACGATCGGGCCGCAGCTCGACGGGCAGGACTCGTCAGACGCGACCGACGAACCGGATGTTCCGCAGCAGCAGCCCTGCGAGACAGAGGGCGGCTGGGGCTGCCCATGCAAGGACAACACCGACTGCGCCGACGTCGCCTATTGCATCGACAGCGAGCTTGGCAAGGTCTGTACCAAGGCTTGCAGCACCTCGTGCCCCAAGGACTGGAAGTGCGTGCAGGCGTCCGGCCGTGACCTCAGCTACGTCTGCGTGCCAATGTTCACGAACTTGTGCAAGCCCTGCAATTCACACCAGGACTGCGCCCAGCCGGGCGGCCAGGCCGGCGAGAACCTGTGTCTGCCCCGCGACGACGGTCAGGGCTTCATCGACGGCGCATTTTGCGGCACGGCCTGTTCGTCCGACGGCCAGTGCAAGTCGGGATTCTCGTGCAAGGAAGTGACGGTCAAGGACCGTCCCGAGCCGGTCATGCAGTGCGTGCCCGACTCGGGCGAGTGCACGTGCGCGGTCAATTGGTCGGCCACGCAAGTATCGACCGAGTGCTCCAAGACCAATGACATCGGCACCTGCAAGAGCACCCGCACTTGCACGGCCGACGGTCTGACGCTGTGCGGCGCCCAGCCCGCTTCGGCGGAGGTCTGCGGAGACAAAGAGGACAACGACTGCGACGGCGAGACCGACGAAGCCGACGCGGTGGACTGCATCGTCTACTACCCCGACCAGGACGCCGACGGTGTGGGCCAGTCGGTGGGCGCGTGCCTCTGCAACAACCCCGGACTGGGCTTCTCGATCGTGGGCGGCGACTGCAATGACCTGGTCAGCGCGATCAAGCCGGGCGTGGACGAGATCTGCAACGAAATCGATGACAACTGCAACGGCGACACGGACGAGGCGGGCGCAAAGGGCTGCGATATCTATTACAAGGACAAGGACGGCGACAAGTTCGGCGACCCCGACGACTCGGCTTGTCTCTGCAAGTCGAAGAAGACGTCCGAGTGGATCGGTGTCGCGGGCGACTGTGACGACACGACGAACAAGGTCAAGCCGGGCGTCAGCGAGATGTGCAACACCGTCGGCGTCGACGACAACTGCAACGGCAAGACGGACGAGGAAGGTTCGGTCGGCTGCAAGCTCGCCTATCTGGACCAGGACAACGACAAGTACGGTCCCGCCAGCAGCGGCAAGTGCCTGTGCGCGCTGAACAAAATCTATACCACCGACCAGCCGGGTGACTGCGACGACGGCAACGACAAGGTCTTCCCCACCGCCATCGAGGCGTGCAACGGGTTGGACGACGACTGCAGCGGCCTGACCGACGAGCCGGGCGCCGAGAAGTCCTGCCCCCCCATGGCCCAAGGTTCGGCCGCGTGCGTGGGCGGCAAGTGCAGCCCGGTTTGCTTCAAGGGCTGGTTCCACCTGAACGACAACCCTGCCGACTGCGAGTGCCAGGCCGATAACAGCTACGGCCTGAAGGGCGACGCCTGCCCGAACGCCATTGATCTCGGGCAGATGGGCGATGGCAGCGCCACCGTGTTCCGCTCTGGCAATCTGATGCCCGGCGAGGACGGCGATTGGTACCACGTGCTCGCCACCGACAGTCCCGACGACGGCGGCGCCTGCGACCAGTTCGACGTGCGCGCGTGGCTGTCCAACAACCCCGGCAACCAGTTCGCGATCGACATGTACAAGGGCGGCTGCGCCGGTGCCAGCCAGCTCTGTTCGGCCGAGACTGAGGTGCAGTGGACCACCAGCTACTGGGGCCCGCCGACGGGTCTGGATGCCAAGGTGAACACGCCGATCTTGGGAGACGTCACCAAGTCGCCCGATCCGCAGATGGCAGGCGAGTGCAAGTGCGCCAAGGGCCCCGCAGGTACCGGTCTGCCGGGGATGAACATCTGCTCGGACAACTCGGCGGACTTCTACTTCCGCGTGTACCGCAAGCCCGGACTGGCCGTCACCTGCGAGGCCTATATCCTCGCGGTGATCAATGCGCCTGCGGCCAAGTAATCAGGATTTCAGGAAATGATGTCAGTGGCGAGGGGGCGGCTGGCCGTCAGTTGACGCCCGGAGCCTCGATCGCGACATAGCGGCCGACGATGACCATCGCGGGACGCACGAGCTCGTCTCCCACCATCGCACCTGAGGCGACGGCCTGCAGCACCTTGCCGTCCTGTGCCGCGTCATCGACCGGCACCGTCGTCACGGCCTGATGGCGCGAGGGGTCGAACGCTTCCCCCACTCCGTCAAAGCGCAGCAGGTCCAGGCCCACCAGTGCCGCGTCGAACTGCGCGCGGATCGCCTGCACACCCGTCACGAATGCGGGCCCCGGCGGCTGGGTGCGCACGCTGTCGAGCGACCGATCCAGCGAGTCCAGCACGCCAATCAGCCCTGTGACCGCCTTGGCCTTGGCCTGCTTCAGCAGCCGTTCCTGTTCGCGCTGCATCCGCTCGCGCGCGGCGGCGAATTCGCTGCGGGCCTTGTCGTAGGCCTGCGCGTAGTGTCGCGTCTGCGCCTCGGCGTCGACCAGCTTGCGCTTCAGGTCGGCAACCTGCTCCTGCAGCAGGCGCTCAGCCTCAGGAACCTCAGGCTCTGCGGGCAAAACCTGCTCGGGCTCAGCGGCCGCCTCTGCGCTCGCGTCGTCGTCCGTCTCCGGATCGACGTGCGGCGCGGCGTGGCGGCGCGGATCGGCGGGGGGCTTGGTGGCCATCCGTCAGGCTCCTGGGCTAGTTGTCTTCCTTGGCGGCCTCGACGATCGCGGCCTCAGTCGTCAGCAGCATGGTCGCCACCGACGCCGCGTTCTGCAGGGCCACGCGCACGACCTTGGTGGGGTCGATGACGCCGCTGGCCATCAGGTCGCTGCACACACCCTTGCCGGCGTCGTAGCCAAAGCTGCCCTTGCCGTCGCGGACTGTCTCCACGATGACCGAGCCCTCTTCGCCCGCGTTCTCAGCGATCTGGCGCAGCGGCTCTTCCATCGCGCGGACCAGCACCTTGACGCCGTAGTCGCGCTCGTCGCCGAACGACAGCGCTTGCACAGCCGCCGCGGCACGCAACAGGGCCACGCCGCCGCCGGGGACCACGCCCTCAGCCACCGCCGCACGGATCGCGTGCAGGGCGTCATCGACGCGGGCCTTCTTCTCCTTCATTTCGATCTCGGTCGCGGCGCCTACGCGGACCACGGCCACGCCGGCCGCCAGACGCGCCAGACGCTCTTCGAGCTTCTCGCGGTCCCAGTCGCTCTTGGTGGCTTCCAGCTCGCGACGGATCGTGGCGACGCGGGCCTGAACGTCGAACTCCTTGCCGCCGCCGCCCACCAGAATCGTCTTGTCCTTGTCGACCTTGATGCTCTTGGCGCGACCCAAGCTGCTGAGCTTGACGGCCTCGAGCTTCTCGCCGATCTCGTCCGACATCACGCTGGTGCCGCACAGGACCGCGATGTCCTGCAGCATGGCCTTGCGGCGGTCGCCGAAGCCGGGCGCCTTGACCGCGACGACGTTGAACTGGCCGCGCAGCTTGTTGTAGACCAGACCGGTCAGGGCCTCGCCGTCCACGTCCTCGGCGATGATCAGCAGCGGGGCGTTGGCGCGCTTGAGCTGCTCGAGCAGGGGCACCAGATCGCGCAGGCTCGACACCTTCTTCTCGTGGATCAACACGAACGCGTTCTCGAGCACGGCCTCCATGCGGTCGCCGTCGGTCACGAAGTAGGGCGAGATGTAGCCGCGGTCGAACTGCATGCCGTCGACAGTTTCCAGCGTCGTTTCGAGGCCCTTGCCTTCCTCGACCGTGATCACGCCGTCCTTGCCGACCTTCTCCAAGGCCTCTGCGATGATCTTGCCGATGGTCTCGTCGCCGTTGGCGGAGATGACAGCCACGCGCTCGATGTCGTGGTTGCCTTCGACGTCACGCGAGACCCGCACCAGCTCTGCGACCGCGGCCTCGACGCCAGCCTCGATGCCGCGCTTGATGGCCATCGGGTTGATGCCGGCGGCCACCAGCTTGGAGCCCTCGACGACGATGGCCTGGGCCAGCACGGTCGCGGTGGTGGTGCCGTCGCCCGCGAGGTCGTTGGTCTTCGACGCGGCCTCCTTGATCATCTGCACGCCCAAATTGGCGAAGTGGTCCTCCACCTCGATCTCCTTGGCCACCGTCACGCCGTCCTTGGTGATCAGCGGCGAGCCGTAGGAGCGGTCGATGACCACGTTGCGACCCTTGGGGCCGAGCGTGACCTTGACGGTGTTGGCAAGGATGTTGACGCCCTCGAGGATCGCGTTGCGGGCCTCGGAGCTGTAGAAGATGCTTTTCGCGGGCATGGTGGTCCTCTCTCGTGTCGGAATGCAGGGGCGGTCGACGCGTTGGCCGGCCGCCGGGGTCGTAGCGGGGGGAAACGGGCTAGTCGCCGATGATGGCCAACAGCTCGCTCTCCTTGAGGATCAGGTAGTCCTGACCCTCGTACTTGATCTCGTTGCCGCCCCACTTGGCCAGCAGCACCTTGTCGCCTTCCTTGACCAGAGGCGGGCGCACCGTGCCGTCCTTGAGGATCTTGCCCTTGCCGACAGCCTTCACGAAGCCGTAGACCTGCTTCTCTTGAGCGGTGGTGGGCAGGAACAGACCGCCGGCGGTCCGCTCCTCGGCGTCGGCGCGCTGGACCAGGACATTGTCGTAGAGGGGGCGAATGCTCATCGGGGCTCCATCGCGCACGCATCGGACGTGCGGTTGTCTCGAGGTGGTCTCGGGGGTGCGGGCCGTTGCCGACCCGGCGCTGCTCGTTTGCGCAACCGAAGGGTTCTACTGCATTCGTTGCAGGAACGACCCCCGTGCGGTGCGGTTGCAGCGCTGCCAAGGTAGGATGGGCGACCGGGCCGTCAAGGGCGCGTCCCGTTCCGGGTTCGGTTGGACCTGCTGCCCCCTGCATGGTAAGGTCCCTGCCCTTGCCGGTCACACGAGCCGGCGCGAGAAGCGCGTCGCATGAGCCATCCCACCGCTGCAACGCCCACGCTGCAGGACGTCATCGTTCGCTTGAATCACTATTGGGCCTCGCGGGGTTGCGCCTTGGTGCAGCCCTACGACCTCGAGAAGGGCGCGGGCACGTTCAACCCCGCCACCTTCCTGCGCTCCATCGGGCCAGAGCCGTGGAACGCGGCGTACGTCGAGCCCTCGCGGCGGCCGACCGACGGACGCTATGGCGAAAACCCCAATCGTCTTCAGCATTACTACCAGTACCAGGTGATCCTCAAGCCGTCGCCCAAGGACGTGCAAGAGCTGTACTTGGGCTCGCTGCGCGAGATCGGCATCGACCCGCTGGAGCACGACATTCGGTTCGTCGAGGACGACTGGGAGTCGCCGACGCTGGGCGCGTGGGGTCTGGGTTGGGAGGTCTGGCTCGACGGCCAGGAAGCCTCGCAATTCACGTACTTCCAGCAGGTTGGCGGGCTGGACCTGCACCCGGTCAGCGCGGAATTGACCTACGGCATCGAGCGCCTGTGCATGTATCTGCAGGGCAAGGACAGCATCTTCGATCTGGTGTGGTCCTACGGTCCCGACGGGCGGCCGGTGACCTACGGCGAGATGTATCACGAGGACGAGGTCCAGTTCTCGGCGCACAACTTCGAGCACGCCGACGTTGCGCTGCACCTCGACTCGTTTGCCCGGTACGAGGAGCAGGCCCAGCGCATGTGCAACCTCGGGTTGGTGCTGCCCGCTTACGACTACGTCATCAAGGCCAGTCACGCCTTCAACGTGCTCGACGCCCGCGGCGCGATCTCGGTGTCCGAGCGCCAGAAGTACATCGGCCGCGTGCGCAATCTGGCGCGTCAGGTGGCCGTCGGTTACGACAACCTGCGCTATCGTCTGGGTTTGCCGATGTGCCAGCCCGACGAGCGTCAGGCGCTGGTCGAGACCCGCGAGCGCGAACAAGCTGCTGAGGCTGAGCGCGCCCGCGTCGCCGCCGAGAAGGCCGCCGCCCGCAACCAGAAGAAGCCCGAGGTGACGCGATGAGCACGGAACTGCACCCGACCGTCGGGGCCGCGGCGCCCCTGCTTGTCGAGATCGGCTGCGAGGAGATCCCCGCGGGTGTCGTGCCCGTCGCAGCCGCCGCTTTGCTCGACGGGATCCTCAAGGTGCTGGACGAAGCCGGCATCGCCCACGCAGAGGCCTGCTGGCTGGGCACGCCCCGACGGCTGGTCGCCCACGTCCACGGCGTCGCTTTGCAACAGCCCGACCGCCACGAGACGCTCACGGGGCCGCCGTTGCGCGCCGCGCAGGACGCCAGCGGTCAGTGGACCAAGGCCGCAGAGGGATTTGCCAGGGGTCTGGGGCTGACGACCGACGCCCTGGCCGTGCTGGAGACGCCGAAGGGGGCCTACGTTGCCGTCGAGCGCACGCTGCAGGGCCGCACCACGGCGACCGTGCTGGGCGAGGCGCTGCCCGACGTCCTGCGCAACCTACCGTTTCCCAAGAAGATGCGCTGGGGGCGCGAGCGCGAGGCGTTCATCCGCCCGGTCCACTGGCTGGTCAGCCTGTTGGGCGAGACGGTGGTGCCCTTCACCTTCGCCGGGGTCGCCAGTGGCCGTCTGAGCTGGGGGCATCGCTTCTACCGCAACGAGGCCCTCGCGGTGCCGGCGGATCTGGACGCGTACAAGGCCGCGCTGGCCCAAGCGTTCGTGCAGGTCGACCCCGAAGTGCGCCGTGCCGACATCCGCAAGCAGGTCATCGCCCTGTCCCAAAGCGCCGGGGGCACCTGGGTGCAGGACGAGGAAACGCTGGAGGTCGTGACCTATCTGGTCGAGTGGCCGGCGCCGCTGCTGGGCAAATTCGCGCCTGAATTCTTGGAGATTCCCGCCCCGGTCATCCGCACGACGCTGCGCGAGAACCAGAAGCTGTTCACGATTCAGGGGCCGGACGGCAAGCTGCTGGACCGCTTTGTCGCGGTGGCCAACACGCTGAGCGAGCAGAGCCGCGAGACCATCGCGCAGGGCAACGCCCGCGTGGTGTCGGCTCGCCTCTCGGACGCCCGCTTCTTCGTGCGCGAGGACACCAAGGCGCCGCTGGAGACCAAGCTGGCGTCGCTGGACGACCGCATCTGGTTGGCCGGTCTGGGTTCGATCGGCGACAAGGCCCGTCGCATCGGCAAGATGTCGGCCGCCCTTGCCGCCCGCCTGTGCCCGGCGGAGACGGTTCGAGTGGCGCGGACGGCACAGCTGTGCAAGGCCGACTTGGCGACGCGAATGGTCTTCGAATTCCCTGAACTGCAGGGCGTCATCGGCGCAGACTACGCGCTGGTGGGCGGCGAAGACCCGATCGTCGCCCGCGCCATCGCCCAGCACTACCAGCCCCGATTTGCCGGCGACGCGATTCCGCAGGATGCGGCGGGCGCCTTGGTGTCGCTGGCGGACAAGATCGACGCGATCGTCGGGTGCTTTGCGCTCGGCCTGATCCCGTCGGGCACCCAGGACCCGTACGCCCTTCGGCGTCAGGCGCTGGGCATCCTGCGCATCATCACGGAAGGCGGCTATGCGATCGCGCTGTCAGAGCTGGTGACGCTGGCCATCGAGGGAATCGCCTCGGCCCGTGAGGGGTTGGACGCGGTCGCCTTGCGCGACGACGTGCTGCGGTTCTTCCGCGGTCGGCTGGCGTCGCTGTACCAGGCGGACTACCCGGTCGATCTGGTCGAGGCCGTGCTCGAGGCCGGGCACGACCGCCCCGGAACGATTGCGCCACGGTTGCAAGCGCTCAACAAGCTGAGGTCGGGCGAGGGGTTTGCGCCCCTTGCCGCCGCCTTCAAGCGGGTGGGCAATCTGGTGCGCAAGGCCGGAGACGACCCGCAGGCCGGCCGCGAGGTCGACCCGAAGCTGTTTCAGGAGCCCGCCGAGAGCGCCCTGCACGCCGCCGTCGCAGGTGTGGCCGAAGCGGTTTCCGGTGCCGTGTCCAGAGGCGATTACGACGCCGCGCTGGGTCACTTGGTGGTGATCAAGCCCGCGGTCGATGGCTTCTTCGACGGTGTGATGGTGATGACGGACGACGAGGCGCTGCGTCGCAATCGTCTTGCACTTCTGAGGACTTGTGCCGGCTTGTTCGCCCAGGTGGCGGACTTTGCTCGACTGCAGGCCTGACACCGAAACCGCAGGGGGTGGACCCTTGGTCCAGAGCAACAACGCGCGCCGCCACATGATCCGCATCGGCCTTGCCGCTGTGCTTGCGTGCGCGTCGCTCTTGGCGGCCTGCACCGCGCAGGTCGGGCTGCCCGCCGACGACTCCAAGGTCGCCCGGTATCCCATCGCGCTTGCCGCCAGTCCTGCGGGCGACCACTTGTACGTGCTGGGGGCGAACTTCGACCGCTCCTTCCGCTCGGGTGTCTTGCGCGTCGTCACGACTCAGGACGACACCTACGTGCCGGGCGTCCAGCTCGAGGTCCCGGGTTTCGGCAGCAGTCTCGCGTTGCAGCTGACGGGTGACGTTACGCCCACGGTGCAGCGGATCTTCGTGACGGCCCGTGAGGACGACTCGCTGACCACGGTCGATGTGACCGGCCCGACGCAGCTGGGCTGTGGCAAGCCGGATGAGAACGGCCGCTGTGACTCCGCGCACCGTCTGGCGAATGCCGACACGTACCCGCTTGGCAACGACCCGCTGGACGCCCACTTGGCCGTCGGTCCAGACGGACGGCTGCTGATGCACGTCGTGGCGACCAGCGATGGCAAGGTGACGATCCTGGACCTCTCTGGCGCGGCGACAGGAACGACCGCCGGTGTGCCGCACGAGGTCGACTCGTTGAACTTGGGTGCCGGCCTGTCGGCGTCCGCGACTTCTCCTTGGACTGGGCGGACCTACGTCTCGGACACCCGGGCTCCATCGCTGCACGTCTACCGCATGGAGGCCACCGGCGATGCCGCGTCGCCGTTGCGCGCCGTGCGTGAGCCGTCGATTGCGCTGCCGTCCGCAGGCGTCACCGATTTTGGCCGCGACGTGGTCCTGTCCAGCGACGGAGCCAAGGCCTATGTGGCTTTGCGCAGTCCGAATTCCGTCGTCGTCGTCGACATCGCGCCCACGCGCCAGGGTCCGGCGCGCAACGTCGTGGTCGACGTGCTGGGGGTCGGTGCGCAGCCTGCCCAGCTGGCCGTGGCCCCGGTCGGACCGGAGGGTCGCGACCTTGTGTTCGTCAGCTGCTACGGCGAGGACACGGTGTGGGTGCTCGACCCGGCGCTTCGTTCGACCGTCGCCGTGATTCCGTTCGATTACGCGCCGTACGCGCTCACGACGGTGAACGTGCCCGGCCACGGCTGGCAGCTGTATGCGGCGCTCTTCAACCACCACGACATCGCTGTCGTCCCGATCGGCCCGTCTTCGGTCGGCCGGTTCACGGCGATCCACAACGTGAAGGCTCCCTGATGGCGAACTTCCGCACCCGCAGGCCCCTTGGCGTCCGCCTCGGCACGGGTCTCGGCGTCGTCGCCGCGCTCGCGCTGTCCGCGTGCACCAACCCGGTCGCGTCCAGTCCCGACGGGGTGAAGAACCCCCGCAGCCTCGCGCTCGTGTGTCTCGGCACAGACGGCGTGCGGCTGGATCTGGCTGATTGCAAATACGATTCCGGCGTGCGCGCGCTGGTCGGCTCGGGGGCAGAGGGGGCTGTCGCCATCGCCCACCCGTCTGGCGAAAAGTGGCTCGACACCGACCCGTCAGTGCCGGGCTACACGCCGCTGACGCTGGACGGGCAACCGGGTGCGATGGCCTTCGATGCCGTCACCAGTCAGGTGTACGTCGCGCTGACCGACACGCGAGAGATTGCCCGCGTCGACGTCGCAGAGCTCGCTGCCGGGCGCGTGAAGGTGCTGGATCGCACACCGCTTTCCTTCGATCCGGCGGGCATGGTGCTGGTCCACTTGCCGCAGCCCCGTCTCGTCATCGCCGACCCCGCCGGCGGCCGCCTGTGGACGATTGCCCCCGCTTCTCTGGGAGGCGATGCCTCACCCACCTCCGTCGACATCGGCGGCAGCCCCGCGACGCTGGCCCTTTCAGAGGCCACCGGTCAGGTCTATGTCGGCCACCTGCGCGAGGGCCATGTGACGGTCTGGGACCCCGCGACCAGCTCGGTCGTGTCCCGCATCTCGTTCACCGCCGCTTGCCAGAACGGTCTCGACGACGACGGCGATGGCCAGGTCGACCGCGCGGACTCGGGTTGCGACAGCCCACTTGACCGCACAGAGGGCAACCCTGAGCTCGGGGCCCTGTGCGGCAACAACCTGGACGACGACGGCGACGGCCAAACCGACGTGGCGGACTTGGGTTGCGCGCCGACTCCGACCACCGACACCTGCCGCAACGGCGTCGATGACGACAGCGACGGCCTGACGGACTATCCGGCAGACCCCGGCTGCAACGGTTTTGGCGACGACAGCGAGTGGAGCGACAACCCCAGCTGCCGCGACGGCTACGACAACGATGGCGACGGCCAGACCGACGCGACAGACCCGCAGTGCGTCGGCACCCCCAATGGCGTCGAGGCCAGCGCCCCGGGCGGCCTGCCGGTCGGCGCCAACGACCTGCCGGGATGCGCCAACGGGACCGACGACGACGGCGATGGAAAGACCGATCTTGCCGACTCCGGCTGTTACAACCGCGCATCGGCTGGAGAAATTGCGGCATCGACCGACCCGCTGGCGCTGGTGACGACGACGTTTGGGGGCAAGTACGCCGTCGTGGCCGACCGCGCGCACCGCACGCTGTTCGTCATCGACACGGCCACCCGTACGCTGTTGCAGCCGCAGGTCGGCCAGACGACGCCGTTCGCCCGCGCTTCCCGGTTCGACTTGCGCGAGGGGCTGGCTGGCCTGACCGTGTCGCAGCTGCCTACCGCGCTTGGGCCGGTACGGTTGGGGACGCGCGACCTGATCGCCGTGGGCTTGTCGCCGGCCGGCTTGGTGTTCCTGCAGATCGAGGGAGAGGACGGCACCCGCAGCATCGGCCTGATCACCTCGAGTTCCGTCGCCAAGACCACGGCATCGCGGCCGAACCTGACCGTCGACAACGTGACGTTGGACATCGGTGCCCAGGCCCCCGCCAAATACGCGTCCCTTGGGTCGCTGACTGAGCAGAACAGCACTGAGCGCCGCTACTACGGCCTGCAGTTCACCGAAGAACAGACCCACCACCGCACCGAGACGTGGCGCTTCACCCGCGAGGGCGTGCTGCCGGGCGGCGAGCGGAACACGGGACGCTTCGTCAAGCCGTCCGAACTCCATGATCCGTATGGCGACTTCTGCCGGATGGGCGTTGTCGCGGGCGACACGGTCATTCTGCCGCGGACGGGCGCCCCGGCGTGCGGCGGCCTTGGGGAAGGGCCCGTGCAGTACCGTGTCACTGCGGTCCGCCCCGGCTCTTTGGACCTCGACCCCGCCAGTGGTCGCCGCGATGTGCCGGTCACGGCTGCCAATCAGACCAGCTGGGACGCCACGCTCGCGACCGCCGTGCCGCTGCCGGACCTGGGCTGCCTGCCGGAAGGCGGCGTGCATTACATCGTGCGTTCGCAGGGTTGGCTGGTGTCGGGCAGTCGCTCGGGTCTGCTCAGCAGCCGCGACTCGGTCGATGGTGCCTGCGCGGTCATTCCCGCCGACGAGCTGCAGGGTTCGCGCTTGCTGGAGCCGAAGCTGAAGGCCGGCGCCCAGCTTGCGACTTGTCCGCCCCTGAAAGCCGGTGTGCTGGACCCGGCGCTCGACTCGGTCACCCTGCAGCACGCGGTGTTCTCAGTGCAGCTGGTGCCCGGGTGCGTCAAGCTCGACTCGACGCAGCCGCCAGCTCTGCTTGCCTCGATCCGCGACGCGGTGTGGGCAGTCTCGGTGTCGTCCGGCTTCGCCGCGCGCGTGTCCGACGTGGGACCGGTGCCCGTCGCGTTGCAGAGCGGCCCGAGTCTGTCCCGCGTGTACGTCGTCGATCAGGGCACAGGCACGCTGAGCTCGGTGACGATCAGCACCGGCGAGGTCGTGACCACGCTGCGCTAGGTCCGCCCGCTTTCTGGGGACTCGGCCAGCCGCACGCCCTCGACCCGGCAGTCCAGGCTGCCGTCGTTCAACAACACCTCGACCGGCACCCCGACCGCGACGCCCGCTGCCAGCTGCAGGGCCGCGCCGGTTTGCGCCTGCCGCACGATGGCATAGCCGCGTCGCAAGGCCGCCCGTGGGCTCAGCGCGGTCAACAGCTGCGTCTGGCGTCCCAGGGTCTCGCGGCGCCGGTCGACCAGCGTGTCGCCATGCCGCCGCAGCCGCGCAGTCAGCTCCTCCAACTCGCGGCGCAGGGGGGCCGCAAGGTCGGTCTGGTGCTGCAGCCGCAGTCGCAGACCGTCGAGCGTGCGCTGCTGAACCGCAAGTCGCCGCAGTGGGTGCGAGGCGTGCAGGCGGTGGCGCAGCTGGGCGTGCAGCTTCTGCGTGGCCGAGATGCGACGCGACGTTGCGTGCGCCAACCGACGCGTCCGGTCCTCCAGCAGCATCGTGCGGGTGCCGGTGATGTCGCCGCCGTCGCCCAACCGCGCCAGCAGTCCCCGCAGCTCCTTGCGTTGGCTTGCGACGACACGAACCGCGCACTGACCGGCGCGACGTCGCAGCTGGGCCACGCGCTGCAGCAGCTCGTCCAACCGGGGCACCACACACTCAGCGGCGGCGGTCGGTGTGGGCGCGCGGGAGTCGGCGGCAAGGTCGGTCAGGACCGTGTCGGTCTCGTGCCCCACGGCGCTGACGATGGGTGTGCGACAGGCGGCGACGGCGCGCACCAGCCGTTCTTCGTTGAAAGCCCAGAGATCCTCGATGGATCCGCCGCCCCTTCCCACGATGATGACGTCGCACAGGCCCGACCCGTCCAGCAGCTCGACGGCACGCGCCAGACTCTCAGCGGCGGCCTCGCCCTGCACCTTGGCGGGCGCCAGGATCACGCGGACCGGGAAGCGGTCGTTGAGGATCCGCAGCATGTCGCGCAGGGCCGCCCCACCTGTCGCCGTCGCCAGACCCACGACGCGGGGCAGAAAGGGCAGGGGCCGCTTGCGGTCGGCGTCGAACAAGCCCTCAGCGGCCAGCTTCACCTTCAGTCGCTGCAGCGCCGCCCACAGCGCACCCTCACCGGCCAACTCGATGCGCGTGGCATTGAGCGCGTACGAGCCCCCCTGCACCCACACGTCCACACGCCCGGTGCAGACGACGTGCATCCCGTCGCGGACCTGCAGCGCAATCCGCGCAAGCGAGGTCCGCCACACCGTCACGCGCACCCGGCTGGTGGCATCCTTCAGCTCGAAGTACAGGTGACCACTGGAGATCTTGGCGTTGCTGACCTCACCCTCGACGCGCACTTCGCGCAGCGGCTGCAGCAGCCCACGGACCTGCTCATTCAGATCGGTGACGGTCAGGGGCGCCGGCAACAGGGTGGGTGAGGCGGGGAAGTCCATGCGGGCAGGCTAGCGCAGATGCTCGGGGTGCGCACCTCGGGGCCGACGCGTCTACAGCGCCGTGCCCGCGGGCTTGGGGGTGTCGGTCAGGTCCAGCGTCGCGCGCATCTTCGCCAAGTGTTCCTGGCGCAGGCGGAAGTGATTGCGGATCACGTAGTCGCGAAACGGGCTGACTTCACGGGCCATTTGGTCGGATGGATCCAGCGTGATGACCTGCGGGTTCTGTGCGTCGTCCACGGTGTCGGTCACCACCGCGGCCAGCAGGCGGCCGCCCCGCGCGCGCCGCTCCATCATCACGATGTCGCCGGGCTCGAAGCCGTCCCGCTGTCCGGGCAGCACGGGCACCGCCTCGGCAAACGACTGCAGCAGCACCGTCAGGTTCTCGTTCGTTACGGCCCGGCGGCGTTCTTCCTGTGTGGCAGCAGGACGGGTGGCCAGACCGTACAGGCGCGGCTCGCGAAAGCGGTGGCGAACCAAGGCGTTGCGCAGTGGCACCAGCTCGCTGACCGCGCGATCGACGAGGTCGAACGAGCTTCCCTTGCTGGCGCGCGGGTCGTCCTGGGGCAGCACGGTCGCCTGAACCTTGCGGGCCAAGTGGTCGCGCGCCGTCGACAACAGCCCCTGCACCACGGCATCCGAGCGCGAGAAGTCCGCGAGAGGTGGCGCGGCGTTGGCAGGGCCACCGGGAGCGGCCCGCGGCACGACGGCGGCCGCACGCGCCGCGTCCTCGGTCGCCTTCCGGGCCGCGTTGGCCTCCTCATGGGTTGCGTCGCGGTGGGCGCCGCGGGCGATGTCGCCGCCGATCACGTCGACCCAGAGCCAGGCGGAACCGCCCAGCGCCGCGAACAACGCGATCATCTGCAGCGACCACAGACCCTTGCGGCGTCTGCGGCTGGACCCCAGCACCGGTCCCTTGCGATACCAGTTCGCCATCCACCCTCGTCGCAAGGAGCTTTCGGGGCAGATCGTTGCACCCGAGGCTCTTGCGTGCGGCGGAGGTACCGACCCGGGGATCCCGCGTCAACGACGAGATCGCAAGCTGGCGGAATTGTTCAATCCGCAAAATCCTTCGTGGGATCCGCCGGATAGCGAGGATCGCAAGCGATCGGAACGGCTGGACAAAATGGACTTATCCACAGGCTTCCACAGGCGGGACTTCGCTGGCGGGCTCCACGGAGATGCCGATGCGTCGCAGCCAGTCGGGCAGGTCCAAACGAGCGCGGTCGCGCATGCCGGCCTTGCGGTCGGCTTTGTTCGGCTTGCGTCCCACCACTGCGGGGTCCAGGGCGGGGAACAGGCCAAAGTGCACGTTCGAAGGCTGGAATCCCGACGGGCTACCCTCGCGCACATGGCGCAGCAACGCCCCCAGCGACGTGGTCGGCGACGGCGGCGGCAGCTCAGTTCCCCGCAGGTCGGCGGCCAGACGCGCCCCCACCCACAGCCCGCTCGCCGTCGACTCCAGATAGCCCTCGACGCCGGTGATCTGGCCGGCAAACCTGAGCTGCGGCGAGGACTTCAGACACATCGCCTCGTCCAGCAGCTTGGGGCTGTCCAGAAACGTGTTGCGGTGCACAGAGCCATAGCGCAGGAACTCGACCTGCTCCAACCCCGGAATCATCCGCAGCACCCGCCGCTGCTCGCCCTGCTTCATCTTGGTCTGGAAGCCGACCATGTTGTACGCGGTCTTGTCGCGGTTCTCGGCCCGCAGCTGCACGATCGCGTACGCCCAGCGACCGGTGCGCGGGTCGTCCAGGCCGGTGGGCTTCATGGGGCCGAAGCGCAGGCTTTTGGGCCCGCTCGCCGCGATCACCTCGATGGGCAGGCAGCCGGGAAAGTAGTGGGCGTCCTTCTCGAATTCCTCGGTCACCGAGGTCTCTGCCTGCAGCAGCGCGTCGATGAAGGCCAGGTACTGCACCTTGTCCATCGGGCAGTTCACGTAGTCGTCGCCGTCGCCCTTGCCCCAACGCGAGGCGCGAAACACCTTCTCTTCGTCGATGCTGGGCGCGTCCAGGATCGGCGCGATCGCGTCGAAGAAGCTCAGCCGCTCCTGCCCGGTCATCCGGGCGATGTCGGCCGCCAGCGCGTCGGACGTCAGCGGTCCGGTCGCGACCACCACGGGCAGCCTTTCGTCCAGGGGCAGGCGCTCGACCTCAGTCCGCACCACGCGAATCCGCGGGTGTCCGGCGATGTGGGCCTCGACATCTGCCGAGAACTTCTCGCGATCCACCGCCAGCGCGTCGCCTGCCGGCACCCGGTGCACGTCGGCCAGCCGCAGCATCAGCGACCCCGCGCGCCGCAGCTCCTCGTGCAACAGTCCCACCGCATTTTCGGGGGCGTCCGAGCGGAACGAATTCGAGCACACCAGCTCGCCCAACCCGTCGGTCTGGTGCGCCGGGCTGCGGCGGTGTGGGCGCATCTCGACCAGCCGCACGGCGATCCCGCGCTCTGCGAGCTGCCAGGCGCACTCGCACCCGGCCAAACCGCCGCCGATCACGACAACCTGATCGTCTTGCGGGTTCCTGTCTTGCGTGTCCTGAGTCACCTGGCCTCCGTGCGGGTCCATGCGTTGGGGGGCGTGATCCTCGCTGCCAGCGCTCGCCGCGGCAAGCGTTGGGTGCGCTGCGGGGCCACAAAGGAGGGAATACCGGGCAGAAGAATCGGTTTGCTTGGGGGCGGTCCGCTTGCGCCCGGGACGATCCGTCCTAATATTTCCCGCGCGACGCGGCCCCGCCGCACCCGACTCCGCGCCCCCGACGGCCGCTTCGTCCGGTTCCCAGGACAGGAGATTCCCCCATGGCCAAGACCACGTCCTCGCCCGCCACGCCCGCCGCCCCCACGACGGAAGGTCTGCCCGGCAACTCAGGAATCCTCTATGGACTCCTCGCCGTGCTGCTCGTCGGTCTGGGCGTGTCGGTCTACCTCGTCTACCACAAGCTCAATCTGCTGTACGACCCCGCGTTCATTTCGGGTTGCAACTACGGTGGCGCGGTCAATTGTGACAAGGTCAACCTGTCGCCGTGGTCGCAGATCTTCGGCGTGCCGATCGCGCTGTTCGGCATCGCCACCTATGCCGCCATGGCCTACATGACCGTCGTCGCCGCGCGCGCGGTGACCGCGACCGATCAAGCCGTGCGCGCCACCGGCGTCGTCGCCTTGAATGCCGTGGCGGCGCTGGCCGTCGCCAGCAGCCTGTACTCGATCGCCTTGGCGCTGTACTCGTCCGTCGTGGTCGAGGCCTGGTGCCTGTACTGCATCTCGCTGTACGTCGTGAACTTTGCCTCCGCCGCGCTGGCCATCTCCGCCGGCCCCAAGACGGTCGGTGGCGCGATCCAAGGCTCGCTGCAGGCGGCTTCGGGCCTCAAGGAACCGATTGCCCTCGCGTTTGGCGTGTGGGTGATCGTCGCCGGTCTCGGCTGGTACGTGTATGACGTCAGGGGCGAGTCGATGCGCGCCAACCTGGACGCCAAGGGCTTGGCGGCGGCCGCGGCTGCCTTCGGAGAGACCGCAGCGCCCGCCGGCGAGGCCGCTCCGGCCAACAACGCCCCCGTCGCGGGCGTCCCCGAAAACGCACCGCCCGTGCAGCCCGTCGGCTCCGCGCCGATCGGCGTGCCCAGCGGCAAGAAGACCGAAGACGGTTGGACATTCTTCCTCACGCCCCTGCGCGACGACGAGTACTACTACGGCAACCCCAAGGCACAGGTCACGGTCGTCAAGTACGCCGACTTCGAGTGCTCGTACTGCCGGTTCCTGACCATGACCATGGAGCCGCTCAAGGCCAAGTACAAGGACAAAGTCCGCTTCGTCATGAAGCAATTCCCCATGAATCCGTCGTGCAACCCGTACATGGCGGGCTACGACAAGCACCCCAACGCCTGCAACGCCGCGTTTGCCGCCGAGTGCGCCGGTCAGCAGGGCAAGTTCTGGGACATGCACGACAAGCTGTATGCCAACGCGCCCAAGCTCGACCCCGAGGCCAACCGCGCCATCGCGCAAGAACTGGGCTTGAATCTGGCCAAGTACGACGCCTGCGTGAAGGACCCGGCGACCCCGGCCAAGCTGCGCAAGGACATCGATATGGCCTACGCCGCGGGCATTTACGGCACGCCGCGCACCTACATCAACGGCCGCCTGGTCACGGGCTCGGCCTCGACGGCGATTCTCGAGTACTACATCCAGAAGTCGCTCGAGGCCCCCGTTCCCGTCGCCCCCGGTCAGGTGCAGATGGCACCGCCGTCGGACGGTACCCAGATGGTTCAGGCCAAGACCGCAACCAAGACCTTCTTCATCGACCCGTACGAGTCCGCCCTGACCAAGGACGGCAAGGCCGTGTCGGTGCCTGGCGAATCACCCGCCGAGGCCAGCTGGACCGAGGCCAACGCCGCGTGCGGCAAGGCCGGCAAGCGCCTGTGCACGGAGGAAGAGTGGGTCTCGGCCTGCACCGGTACCCCCGCCATCGACGAGAACCAGAACGGCATGTGGGCCGAAGACAACGTCGAGGGGCGCATGTACCCGTACGGCGACTTCTACGAGGCGGGCACCTGCGTCGACATGGAAGACAAGTACAAGGGCAAGGCCCTGCCCGCCGGTCAAAAGGCGCAATGCCGCACGCCGTCAGGTCTTTTCGACATGGCGGGCAACATCGGCGAGTGGGTCGGTCCGCAGGAGAAGGCGGCGCTGCTCGGTGGCCACGCGTCCAGTGGCGAGCGGGCGGCGTGCAACCAGCGCTCGGCTTCGTTCGGCCTCGGCAACCGCAACCTGACCACCGGCTTCCGCTGCTGCGCCGACACCAACGTCACCCGCGGTCCCGTCGACAAGGCGGCCCTGGCGGCCACGGGGCAGGATCTGGTCGGCAAGCCGGTGCCCGTGTTCACCGCCAAGGACCAGAATGGCATCGTGATCGACAGCGCCCAGTTCAAGGGCAAGGTCACGCTGATCAACTTCTTTGCCTCGTGGTGTGGTCCCTGCAAGAAGGAGTTCCCCGAGCTCGTCGCCTTGCAGAAGGCCCACAAGGCCAAGGGCTTCCAGGTGATCTCGATCGGTGTCGACCGCGAGTTCAGCCGCTCGCTCGAGTTCGCCAAGGGTTTCGACCCCACGTTTTCGATCGTCGCGGACGAGGAATCGGAGCTGATGGGGCTGTTCGACGTCTACTCGATGCCCGCCACCTTCATCGTTGACCGTCAGGGCGTGATCCGCTTCAAGGACACGGGCTTCAAGCCTGAGGAGCAGCTCGCCAAGCTCCGCGACATCGTGAGCGGGCTGCTGCAGTGATTCGCGCGGCCACGCTCGTGGTCGCAACGACGGCGCTCTTGGCCGTCGGGGCGGGCTGTGGGCGTTGGTCCGGCGATCGTCCTCCCCCATGGGTAGAGATCCAGCCAGGCCTGTCGTATGCCTTGGCCGATGCCCCCGCTGGCAGCGGCATCCCCTTGCATCTCGTACGGTTTTCGCCCCAGCGCTTCACCGCCGTCGTCACTCCCGCAAGCAGTCTGGACCGCGCGGTTGCCGTGGCCGAGGACTTCCGCCGGTCGGTGGGTGGGGTTGTCGCGGTCAACGGCGGCTATTTCGACCCGCAGCTCAAGCCGCTGGGTCTGCTGGTCAGTCAGGGGCGCGAGCTCAGTCGGCTGCGGCGCGTGGACCACGGGGTGTTCTATCTGGCGTCCGGGGTGCCGGGGCTCGTGCACGCACGGGACTGGCACCCACCGGCTGGACTGGAGTTCGCGGTCGAGTGTGGCCCGCGGCTGGTGGTCGATGGCAAGCCCCTGACGTTCAAGCCAGGTTTTGCGCGACGGGTGGCGATCGGTCACGACGCCGCGGGGCGGGTGCTGCTGGCGGTGACCGAAGCCGAGCTCTCGCTGGCCGAATTCGCCGAGCGTCTGGCGCAGTCTGAGTCGAGGGGTGGCCCGGGGATTGTGTCGGCGCTGAACCTGGACGGCGGCTCGTCGACCATGCTCGCGATCGCCGCCGGTGACCTGCGGGTGTCGCTCGCGTCGGCCGTGGCGGTGCCGGTGGGCCTGGTGGTGGTCCCTCGCAGTCCGGTCCGACCGGTTCTGCGCTAATCGCGTCGCGTGACGGTTGCGTCAGACCATGGAAACCCGCTATTTTGTTCGCGCGCTCGCGGTCGTGCGGCCGCTTGTCGCCTGCGGGGGGCCGAGGTCCCCCGTGCGCCGTGCAAAGCTCGCGCGCAGCCGTTGGGTTGCGGCGCGTTTTCATGCACACTACTGCGCTGGCTCGGTGTTCGGGTGTGACGGTCACCTGGCGAGTTGCGGTGGGGAGGTCTAACGTGCGGTTCGGCTCAAAGACTGCGAATCAACCGCTTCGCGCGGTGTCTCTGGCGGTGCTTCTGCCCTTCCTGGCGGCGACGCTGGGCATTCCGGGCGGCATCGGCTACGGGTCCGGCGTCGCTTACGCTCAGGAGCAGAAGCCCTATCTGGGCATCCTGCCTCTGGCGCGTCGGGGCGACGTGGGCGTGCTGGCAAGTGCTCGTATCGAAGAGTACATGCGCGCCATGCTCGAGGCGGGCGGCTCCGTGCGGCTGCTGAC
The DNA here is from genome assembly GCA_903955385.1 of uncultured Myxococcales bacterium. Taxonomy (GTDB): domain Bacteria; phylum Myxococcota_A; class UBA9042; order UBA9042; family UBA9042; genus CAJBNH01. Next base: position 31,236 of record CAJBNH010000156.1, read on the forward strand.
GACCAAGACGATCGACCTCGGCAAGGCCTCTGGCTCTGCGGCGGTGGCTGCGGCCAAGGATCGCCCGGCCAGCCCCGCGCTCAAGGCGCTGGACAAGGCTGACACGCTGGCCGTCACCGGGCGCACCATGCTCGAGGAAGGCGAGGACACCGCCGACGCCCTCAAGCTGCTGGCGGCCGCGATCGACCGCTACGAAAAGAACTTCGTGGAATTGGCCGACTTCACCAAGCTGGTCGACGCATACGCGCAGGCGGCTTCGGCCTCGCTGGCATTGAAGCAGGACAAGGACGCCCGCGCATTCGTGACCAAGGCGCTGACCATTCAGCCCACCTTCGTCGTCGATGCGCGCAAGGCGAATCAGGACTTGCAGGCACTTGTGACCACCGTGCGCGACTCGCTGCAGAACGCCACGCTGTCCGATCTCACCGTGACGAGCAACCAGCAGGACGCCGAAGTGTTCGTCGACGGCGTGCGCATCGGCACCCCGCCGGCCACCGCGCGCGGTCTGCTGCCGGGCGACCACTACGTCCAAGTGCGCAAGGACACCGCGACACCGTGGGGCCAGGTCTTCACGGCCAAGGGCCGGCCGCAGACGGTCAACGCGTATCTCGTCGTCGACGACCCCACCAACGAGATCGAAGTCGGTGTGCAGCCGGACGACATCAAGGCGTTCGCCTCGACCGGCAAGTTCCACGAGAAAGTCTTCAAGAACATGGCCTACCTGTTCTCGAAGCAAGTTCGTGCCGACTACCTGCTGTTCGGTGTCGTGGCCCGCAGCCCCCGGTCGCTCGAGCTGCACCTGTTCCTCTTCAGCGCCCAGCAGAAGAAGGTCGTGGCGCTTGAGAAGGTCGATTTCAACCCTACGCTCAGCGATATGCAGATGAAGATGCTGGATGCCGAGGGTCGGGTGCGTGCCGCCGTGACCACCTGGCCGCTGGCGCGCGAGGTGTTGGACCTGCCGATCGTGTACGGTGGTACCGGTGAATCGACGGTTGCGCCGCCCGAGATCGTGCCCGAGCCGGAGCCCGAGCCGGAGTACGTGCCGCCGCCCAAGCCCAAGCCGGTCCCCGAGCCCGAGCCGGAGTACGTGCCGCCGCCCAAGCCCAAGCCGGTCGATCCGCCCAAGCCCGCGCCGGAGACGGCGTTGCCCGATCCCGAGGCCGACCCGTATGCCGGCCTGCTGGGGCCGGATCCGGATGAGGAGTCGCACTGGTACTCGTCGTGGTGGTTCTGGACGACCGTTGGCGTCGTTGCGGCGGCAGGTGGCGGCACCGGTGCCTACTTCGCGTTGCGTGCACAGCCCACCAACGCGGGCTTCAAGGCCGTCGCGCTGGTGCCTTGAGTGAGGCCGCGCCGAATGCGTGTTGCCCTCTCGGTTCCCGACCTCTTCAACTTGGGGAAGATCAGCATGTGCAAGGACGCTAGCCGAAGCAACGGTGCCTGGGCCCGCAGGGTTTCGGGGGCATTGCTGGGGGGGATCCTGCTGTTGACCGCCGGCGCGGGTTGCTCGCAGACAGCGGCCGACGTAGACGGCATCCGCCTGGTCGTTCGCACCCCCGATGGCGAAGAGAACCCGTTCGGCCTGGCCGAGGCGGCGTTCGTGGCCATCACCGCAGAGGGACCGGGCGTGGCCGAGCAGTACATCGTCAAGGTGTACGACCCCGGCATGATCATCGAGCTGCCCGGCATCCCGTTTGGTCAGCAGCGTCAGGTCCGGGTCGAGGTCTGGGGCGCGGATGAGTTCGGCAAGCCCAGCGAGCCCCTTGGCATGGGGCGCACGATGCCCGTCAACGTTGCCTCGGGCCAGTCGCCGGTGGTGCTGGATGCCTACGTGACCCGCGTCAATCGGTTTGCGCCGGTCTACGACAACGGCGGCGGCCTCGCCACGTCCGACTCGCGCGTCGGCGCCAGCTCGGTGGTCATGCCCGACGGCAAGGTCCTGCAGTTCGGCGGTGGCACCCTCGCGGCGGGCAAGTCGCCCTACGACCCGGCGAACTACAAGACCATGATCAACAGCATCTTGCAGTACGACCCCGAGACCCGCATGACCTCCTATCTGGGCGACGAGTACGAGGCTGCCGTCTTGGACCGGGGGCGCGTCTTCCACGCCACGGCGGTGGGCGCCAACGGTCTGGTCGCCATCGCCGGTGGCTATGTCAAGGAAGGCACCAAGAACGTCGTGACCAACAGCGTCGAGTTCTATGACCCGGTGCTCAAGGCTGTGCGTCGCAGCGAGGCGGGGACCCCAGACCTCGTCTTTGCGCGGGCCGGCGCCACGATCACCCAGATGTACGCGGGGCAGAACTACTTTCTGGTCGCCGGCGGCACCGGTCCCGTCAGTTGCGGCAACGACGGGCAGACGCCTTGCGCTGCGAACACCTGGGAGATCTGGCATCCCGACGTCGGCTTGGCGGCATACGGCCGGTTGAACGAGCCCCGCTGGAACCACGCCGCGGTGCGCGTTCCCGGTCAGGATGGCGGCTACCTGCTGCTGATCGGTGGAGAGAACGACAGTGGCGCGTTGGCCAACTTCGAGGTCGTGCAGTTCGCCGGAAGCTACGTGTCGCAGAAGAACCAGACCGAGTGTCCGGACCCCGTCGGAGCCACCTGCCCCAACAACTTCCTGTGGGAGCCGCAGACCAGGCCCATGCCCGTCGCGCGCACCTTGCCCGGCGCTGCGTTCGTTTCGTATCCGGGGCCTCGGCACTACGTCTACATCATCGGCGGCTTCACCGACAAGGAGCGCAGCTCGGCGGTGGCGCGCGTCGACGTGTTCGACATCGGCAACGGCGTTTACGTCGAGGAGGCCGATGGCTTCGCGATGTTGCAGCCCCGCGGCGCACCGATGGTCGCAGCGGTCACCAAGGGTCCTCGCGTCGGCCAGGTGCTGATCGCCGGTGGCAGCTCGAACGACACCACGCATCACGCCTCGGCAGAGTTTGTCTATTTTCCCGACCCGACCACCTCCGGCGCGCTGCCCCAGCTGGTGCCCGTCTACAATGATCTGGTGGGCGGCAAGCGGACGATGGGGACGGCTACGGCACTGCCGACCGGCCACGTGCTGCTGTCAGGGGGTACTTCAGGTTCGGCCGACCAGCTGGACATGATGGTGTGGAACCCCTTGTAGCTGCTGATGCTTTTCCTGCTGGTCGGCTCCTCGCCGTGCCAGCGGGCGCCTGACGCCTGGAATTGCCCGTGGTCGAGGCGCACATCGACCCGGAGACGAGCTTGGACGCAAGGGTGCTCACGACGAGTGCAGGTCGCGCCGGAGATGACCGGTTCGGCCGCGCCGTGCGTCGGGCGTGCTGGCTTGCGTTGTGCGCCGTGCTTGCGGGCCTGCTGCTGGCCGCACCCGCTGGCGCCAAGGTGCTGGGGCAGTACCCGGCCACACCCAAGTCCTGGAAGGTCTACGGCAAGTCGCTGCAGCTGGGGGCGTCGCTCGTCACCAACTTCACGGACTATCGCTTCAACGACAACCTGCTGCCGCAGAGCTCTGATACCGTCAAAGTCAGCCAGAAACTCCCTGAAGATGCTGTGATCATGGGGGCGTTCGTGTTCTGGGGCGGCTCTGCCCAGGGCTCGGCAGCGGACCAGACCATCGACCTGACGCTGGCGGACGGCGCCAAGGTCTCTCTGTCGGCCGACTCGTGCGACCTGCGCAACGACGTCGAAGGCGTGGGGCTGCATTTCTATTGCCGCAAGGACGTCACCGCCATCGTCGCCCAGCATCCGGGGGCGTCGTACTGGAACGGCACCTACACGGTCGGTGGCGTCAATGCCAAGGCCGCCTCGATCCGGTTCGGCACCTCCGGCAATCCATGCCCCGACAAGCCCAACGGCACGCCCGACTCGATTTGCTGCGCGGATTCCGACCCGAACTGTCAGGCGCGCCACGCGTCGTGGTCGATGGTCATCGTCTACGACACCAAGTTCAGCGACACGACCCAGCGCGACGTGTTCCTGTACGACGGCTTCGTGCTGCTGGACGAGCAGGAGTACGGCAAGATCGTGCCGTTCACGCCCGGCCAGATCTCGTTCGGGATTCAGGACTTTCTGGTCGGCGACCCGCCTGAGGCGCAGCTGTCGTTCTATGCACTGGAGGGCGACAAGCACTTGGGCAACCCGGCGCAGGACTTTGCCGGCGACAGTCCCAAGTGCCTGACCTGCTATGACTTCGTGCAGTTCAACGGCACCAAGCTGACGGGCGGCGCGGGCAACAACGAGCCGAACAACATCTTCAACTCGACGCCAGAGCCGGGCGTCGATCTGGACACGTTCGACATCTCACCCCTGGTCAAGACCGGCGACACCACTGCGAATTTCCTGGTGTCTTCCGGCGACGGCAAGAGCAACTCGGTCGAGGAGCAGCTGGGCGGTTGCGGCGAGCTGTTCTTCTACGGTTACACGCTGCTGCAAATCAACCGCAAGGCCCCGAATTTCAAGAATCCGGTCACCAAGTACACGGTCAACGCCTCCGAAGCCGCCCCCGGCGACACGCTGACCTACACCATCGACCTGATGAACAACGGACCGCTGGACGCCGAGCAATCCCTGTTGAAGCTCGACCAGTTTCCGCCGCCCGGCACCGAGTACGTCGCCGGTTCGACCAGCATCGACACCAAGCCCGTGGCCGATTCGGGGGGCGTCAGTGCGCTGGCGACCGGCCTGAGTCTGGCCAGCATCACCGCCCCGGCCGGTGGCAACCCGGTGCGCAAGGTGGTGTTCAAGGTCAAGATCAAGCCGACGCCGGGCGTGCAGTCGGTAGCCTCGTACGCGCTGATTGCCTACAAGTACGTCAACGGCAAGTACTCGGACAGCGTCGAGACCAACACGACCACCGTCAAGCTTGTGCAGGCCATGCTGGCTACGCCGCTGCTGACCGTGCAACCGACGTCGATCGGGCCCGGTGGCGTGGTGCAGTGGACCATTACCCTGCAGAACGTCACGCCCGCGACCGTGTCGGTCGACTTCTCGTTCGACGCTCCGAAAGAGGCGCAATTCCTTGGCGCAACCAAGTGCGCTGGCTACGCGATCCTGCCGGGCTTCAAGGTCACGGAAAACCTGAACGGCGGCGTCAACGGGCGCGGTCGGCTGGACGTGACGGCGATTGGCGTGGGGCCCAACGCGACGGCCGCGTGCACCTTCCCCGGAAAGGTGTTGGACATCGCAGCCTTGACGGCATTGGGCATCGCGCCGATCAATGGCCACAAGGTCTCGGTCCAGTCGCCTGTCACGATTGCCGGTAAGGTGGTTCTGACGGACGACCCGAACCAGTCCGGCACCGCGGACCCAACGGCCTTCACCATCGTGGTTCCCGCGAATTTCACGGCCTCGTCCAAGACCGCGCTGGACATGAGCCCGTCGACGCCGCTGCGGCCCGGCGACGACGTGCAATTCACCATCACGCTGACGAATTCAGGTCCCGGCGACGGTGTCGTGACGGTCACGGACCCGCTGCCCGGTGCCTTGCAGTTCCTGTCCAGCCCCAATGCGGAAGTCCAGGTCAGCGGTCAGGTCGTCACCATCGCCAACGTCGCCGTGGCCGTCGGCGCGACCAAGTCGTTCACGTTCCTGGCTCGCATTCGGCCAGAAACTGCCCCCGGCATCAGCTTTGCCAACATCGCCACCCTGAGCCCCTCGGACGGCGGCGCGCCTACGGTGGTGCAGACGCCTCTGCTGACCGTGCAGGGCGGCCCCGACCTCTCGACGACCGTCAAGACGGCGCAGGACTTGAACGGCGGAGCCCTCGAGCCGCTGGACGTCATCCAGTACAACATCGCCATCGCGAACACAGGGGTGCTGGCCACCGGCAGCCTGCAGGTGTCGGACCCGCTGGATCCGTCTCTGGAAAACGTTGCGAACATCAATCAGGGCGGCGCGTTTGACGCGGGTTCGGGCAGTGTCCTGTGGAGCCTGCCGTCGATTCCGGCGGGCGGCCAAGTCACGCTGACGTTTACCGCGCGGGTCAAGGCGACCGTGGCCAACGGCACCTCGATTGGCAACATCGCCACGGTCAAGGCCGCCGACCTGCCCCAGCCCGTGCAGCCGTCGGTGACGCTCAAGGTCCAAGCGGCGCCGGTCATCAGCGTGTTCACCAACACGGTGGTCTCGTCGTCGGGCAGCGTGTTCAAGCCAGGCGATACGGTGACTTACACCTTGACGGTGCAGAACACCGGCAAGGGCGCGGCGACTCAGGCGGTCGTGAAGTCGACTTACGACCCCCTGCTGCAGGTGCAGTCGGCCAGCGGCGGTGGCGTGGTCGCGGGGCAGCAGGTCACGTGGAGCTTGGGGACGCTGCTGCCAAACGGCTCTGCGCAAGTGCTGACGGTGGTCGCCAAGCTGCCCGCTGCGGCGCCGCAGGGCCAGCTGGTCTCGAATCAGGCGTCGCTGACGGCGGATGGCTTGGGCGCGCCGGTGCTGAGCGACGACCCGGTCAAGCCAGGCACGGCAGATCCGACCGTGTTTGCGGTCACTTCCGCCCCCAACCTCTCGACGGCCAAGAAGAGCTTCACCGACGTGAACGGCGGCTTCGTCCAAGGCGGCGACATCGTCACCTTCCGCATCGAGGCCGGCAACACGGGCGACTCGCCCGCCTCAGGCGTGGTCGTGACCGACACGCTGTCGACCGCGCTGACCGATGTCGTGGTCAAGGGCGGCACCTTTGACGCGGCCACCCGCAAGGTCACGTGGACGCTGCCGGCAACGCTGCAACCGGGCGCCGCCCCTGCGGTATTCGAGCTGCAGGCCACAGTCGCCAAGTCGACACCGTCAGGCACGACGGTCACCAACCTTGCCAGCATTGGCTTCAACGAGACGCCCAAGTCGGCAACCACCAACACCATCTCGTTCCAGGTCCAAAACCTGCCCGACTTTGCCGCGTCGACCAAGGCGGTGTCGGCGCAGATCGTGAAGGCGGGCGACCCGGTGACGTGGACGCTGTCGATCACCAACACCGGCAATCAGGCGGGTACGGGCGTTGTCGTGACCGACGTGTTGCCGCCCGAGCTGACCGACGTTGTGGTCCAAGGCGGCACCTACGACCCGACGACGCGGACCGCGACGTGGAATTTGGGCACAGTGGCGGCCGGGGCGACGGTTGTGCGGACGGTGACGGCGGCGGTCAAAAAGCCTCTGGAGTCGGGCACTCAGGTCTGCAATCAGGCCAAGATCCAGTCGATCGAGACGCCCGCCGCCGTGCTGACGAGTCCGCCCACGGTACCTCCCACACCTGCTGGGCAGCCCACCTGCTTCAATGTCGATGCCAAGCCGACGCTGACCTTCACCAAGGACGTCTTCCACGCCTCGACGGGCGTGCAGATCAACCAGACGGTGGTCAAGCCCAAGACGCCGGTGCGTTACGCGCTGAAGGTGCGCAACACCGGCAACGCACTGGCGAAAAACCTGGTGGTGCGCGACGTGGTGCCGCTGGGGCTCGATGCGATCGTGGCGCTGGACGGCGGCAGCTACGACGCAGGCTCCCGCACGGTGACGTGGCCGGCGCTCGCGACGCTGGGTGTCGCGACGGGCGATGAGCTGGTGGTGCGCTTCGAGGCGGCCGTGACCGTGGGGCTGGACGATGGCGCAGCGCTGCCGAATCAAGGCGAGCTGACCTACGACGGTCTGGCGTCGCCGCAGAAGTCCGACGACCCGACGACGGCGGCGCAGGCCGACGCGACCGTCCTGACCGCGTCGTCCAGCATCGACTTCTCCAAGACCACGCTGACGGTGGTCGACACGAACGGCGCCCCCACCAAGCCCGGAGATTCCCTCGGGTACACGTTGACGCTGAAGAACGAGGGCGACGGCACTGCGAAGAACGTGGTGGTGTCGGTGCCGCTGGATCCACGGCTGCAGGACATCGTGGCAGGTCAGGGCGGCGCGGTGCTGGGCGGCGTGCTGCAGTGGCAGGTCGGTTCGCTGGCGCCGGGTGAAGGCGCGACGCTGACGCTGCAGGCCAAGATCACGATTCCGCAGCTCGACGGCGCGGTCGTCACACTGCAGGCCCAGGTGGCGGCGCAGGGGTTGGGTGCGCCGGTGCTGTCGGACGCGGACCTGTCCACGCCGGTCAAGGAACCCACGAAGATCACAGTGGTTGCCAAGCCCGACTTGTCCGCAAGCGCTTGGACCTACCAGGACTTGAACGGCGGACTGATCGAGCCCGGCGACGCCATCGCCTTCCAGCTGACCCTGAAGAACATGGGAGACGCCATCGCCTACGGCACGATTGCCAAGGCGCTGCTGCAATCCCAGGACTTTGCTTCGATCAAGCCGATGGACGGCGGTCAGCTGGTGAACGGTGCCATCGCATGGGTGGTACCGGTCGTGGCGATCTCGCCGCAGGGCGATGTCACGGTGACGTTTGTCGGCACGCTGGCCGCGACGCTGCTGGACGGCGCCAAGGTCACGGTGCAGGCCGAGCTGCCCGGCGTCACCCAAGCGCCCTCGCTGACGCTGACGGTCGAGGCCAAGCCGCGGTTCGAGACCTCGGTGCTGTCGGCTGAGGACGAGACGGGCTGGCAGGGCCAGGTGAATCAGACCGCACCCGGCCACACGCTGCGGTTCGACCTGCTGGTCAAGAACAGCGGCAAGTCCGAAGCGAACCTGGTGGAGGTCAAGCTGCAGCTCGCGGCGCAGCTGCAGGCGATTCAGGCGGTGACGCCCGGTGTTGTGACCGGCACCAACGTGACCTGGACCGTGCCGACGCTGCCGGCGGGTGGGTCCGCGAAGTTCGTGGTGCGCGCCCAAGTGTCGCCTGCGGCCAAGGACGGCGACGCGCTGCCGACGCTTGCCTCGGTCCGATCGCAGGAAGTGCCGGACCTGACGCCGATTCCGGGCCCGACCCTGACGGTGGTGCTGCGGCCGATCCTCAAGGTGGTCAAGACGTTCGAGGATCTGACCGGCAAGCACCTCTACCCCGGCGATCGGCTGCGTTTCTCGATCACGGTGTCGAACCTGGGCAACGCGCCTGCGCAGGGCCTGCTGGTCTCGGATGACGTGGTGCCGGCCCTGACCGAGCTGCAAGCTGAGAGCGGCGGCCAGGCGGTCGGGCAGGCGCTGTCGTGGTCGGTGCCGACGCTGGCGGCGGGTCAGTCGGTGACCGTGTCGGCACAGGCAAAGGTGGCACCCGCGGTGCCCAACGGTTCCTCGCTGCTCAACGTGGCGCGGGCTCAGGCGCAGGGCGTTCCGGCCGTGCCGTCGAACGAGCTGCAAGTGCCGATCTCGTATCCGGAACTGCAGGTCCTTGCCTCATTCGTTCCGGAGGCGCCAGCTCTTCCGCCCGTGCAGCCCGGTCAGTCGGTGTCGCTGCAGGTGATCGTGCGGACGGTCGGCCCTGAGACGGCGTCCGGCGTGCAGGTGGTGGCGGGCATCGACCAGAAGGTGTTTGATGTCGTGACCTTGCAAGGTGCCACTTGGGACGCTCAGAGCGGCACCGTGCGGTGGACGCCGACCGACACCGCCCAGCTCGCCTCGATTTCGCCGGGCACCGACGTGGTGCTGCAGGTGGGGCTGCGGGTGCGGGCGCTGGCGATTCACGGCACGGTGGCCGAGTCGACGGCGACGGCGCGCGAGGGTGAGACGCAGCTGCCCTATCAAGCCGAACCGGCGACGGTCAAGGTCGCTTCGGTGCCCGAGCTGACGATTCACAAGACCGTGCAGGACATCGACGGCGGCAAGGTCGGCCCGCTGGACGTGCTGCGCTACCGCATTCGGCTCGAGGTCAAGGGCGGCGCGGCGGCGCAACATGTGTCGGTTGAGGACGCCATCGACCCGTTGCTGGAGGTGCTCTCGGTCGGTCAGGGTGGCGAGCTCGTGCAGGACCGGGCCGGGCTGTCGACGATTCGCTGGACGGAAGCAAAGACTCCGGGACTGCTGGCGATTCTGCCCGGCGCTCAGGTCGCGCTCGACGTCGAGGTCAGGGTGCGGGCCACCGCCAGCGACGGCACGATCATCCCGAATCAGGCGAAGGTGCAGGCCGATGCGCTGACCGAGGCCCAGCCCAGCGACGACCCGGTCACCGCCGTCGTGGGCGATCCGACGACCGTGACGGTGCGGGTGCAGAGCGCTCTGGAAGCGTCGCAGAAGTTCGCCGAGGACGAGTCGGGCGGCACGCTGCTGCCGGGCGACATCGTGCGGTGGCGCATCCAGCTGGTGGCAAGCGCGGACTCGGCGCTGACGGGCGTGAAGCTGGTCGACCCGGTGCCTGCCGGTATGGATTACGTGCCTGGCTCGACGCTGGTCAATGGTCAGCCGGTCCAAGAGGTTCCGGGCGAGTCGCCGCTGTCGCTGGGGCTGTCGGTCCAGTCGCCGGGCGGTCAGTCGGGCGTGCTGCAGCCCGGGGTCGACAAGGCCGCGACCGTCACCTTCCGCACCCGCGTGCGGGCCGACGTCCCGACGGGCACCGTGATACGCAACACCGCCACCGCTTGGGCCGACAGTGCGCCGCCCACGCCGATTGGCCCCGCAGAGTTGGTCACCGGCCCCGGCGCCTCGCTGCACCAGACTCGCAAGACCGTGCAGGTGCTGGACACCAACGGCAACGGCACGGCGGATCCGGGAGAAGAACTGCAGTATCTGGTGCGCGTTGCGAATGCTGGTCAGGCGCCTGCGCAGGACGTGACCTTCGAGGACCCGATCCCCGACAACGCCCAGTACGTGCCGGGTTCGCTGTTGCTCGACGGCCAGCCGGTCACCGATGCGGTGGATGGCGACGTCGGCCGGTACGACAGCGGAGCCAAGGTCGTTCGGCTCGCCTTGGGTACGCTGGCCACCGGCGCGGTGCGTGAGGTCGAGCTGCGCGTGCGGGTGGTGGGCGGACCGACCGTCAGCAATCAGGCGAGTCTGAAGGCCAAGGGTCTGGACCCCGAGCCCAGCGACGCGGACGACGACGACGGCAACGGCGACCAGCCCACGGTGGTGCAGGTTGGCTCGGGCGCCCCCACGCTGCGGGTCGACAAGGTCGCGCAGGACGAGAACGGCGGTCTGGTGCAGGCCGGCGACTGGTTGCGCTACACCGTGACGATCCACAACCTGTCGCCCACCAATCTGGCGGACCTGCGGCTGACGGATGCGCTGCCGCAGGGGATCCTCGATCCACAGGTCACGGACCTGCTGCCCCAAGGCGTACAGGCACCTGCGGGCGTGCAGGTAGCGTTGCAGCCCGCGGACCAGGGCGAGCCGGCGGCGCTGACCCTGGACGGTCTGGCGGTGGACGCAGGCGAGTCGGTGACAGTGTCGATGCGGCTGCGCGTCGATCCCAAGACGGCGTCGGGACAGGTGATCTGCAACACCGCGGTGGTCGAAGGCAACGGGCGGCGTCGCGGGCAGAACTTCGCCGCCGAGTCCAAGCCAGCTTGCGTTACCCTGGGCGCGATGGTCGGTCAGGGCTCGCTGGGCGGCGCGGTGTTCGAGGACGTCGGCCCCGATGACGCGGTCTATCAGGACGGAGCAGACACCGTATTCCCCGGCTATCAGGTCGAGTTGGGGCCCGTCGCGGACCAGCAAGGGCCTCTGCAGACAGCGATCACCGATGCCAAGGGCATGTTCCGCATCGCACCGGTGACGGACGGACCGCGGCGGCTGCGGGTGCGCTCGCCCAACGGCACCGTGTACCTGGACCGCACGGTCGACGCCAAGGACTTCCCCGACGGTCGGATGGACCTGTCGCTGCGCCCCACCGGCCGCGTGTACGACGCCTCGACCGGAGCATTGGCGGCTGGCGTGCTGTTGCACCTGTTCTACGACCAGAGCGACCCGCTCGCGCCCGGCCAGCTGGTGCCCGCCGACGCGCTGCCGGCCGGCCAGCAGGGCCAGCGCACCGATGCGACCGGCGCCTACCTGTTCTCGCCCCCGGCGAACCACGCCTACCGCATCGGCGTGGCGGTGACCTCGTCCGGTTGGGCCTTCCCGCCCAAGGCGCGGGCGCCAGAGCCGGGCCTGCTGACGCTGGACGGGGACGGTCTGGTCGTGGCCGAGACGTTGCCCAAGGCCGGCGCCGCGCTGCCCAAGTACCTGACCCGCTTCACGTTGCAGCAGCCGGGCGCGGTTCCGCCGCCGCCGCCTCAAGACCCTGCCACGCCTCAGGCCGGTGCGCCCGTGTCGCCGCGCCACAACCACCTGCCGGTGGACCCGCTGTCGAAGTCGGTGCGCGTCGCCGTTCACCTGTCCAAGGCCGAGGCCGCGGTGGGCGAGGTCGTTCACGTCACCGTCAAGCTGATCAACGACTCGACCGCGACCCTGCTGGCCGACCCGGTGACGGGTGCCGGCGGTGCCGAGCTGCGCTATGTGCTGCCGGCCGGTCTGGGGCTGGTGCCCAACTCTGCGCGGTTGCTGTCGCTTCCGGGCAACGGACTGGAGCTGTCCTGGCCCGTCGCCCCGCTGCAACCGCCGCTGCTGACCGTTCGCCGGGTGTCGCCGACGATGGGGCAGCCGGTCGGGCTGGATCTGGTCCCGGGTGGCGAAATCACCTTGCAATTCCAAGCGATGGTGCTGCCGTCGGCCCGTATCGGCGAAACACTGCGCAACGTGGCGCAGGCCTTCGACACGGGGGGTGGTGCCCTGAGTCGCTCGGCCGAGGCTTCGCTGCTGGTGCAGGCCGACCCGCTGTTCGACCGCGGCATTGCGCTGGGCAAGGTCTACTGCGACGACAACGCCAACGGCCAGCAGGACAAGGGCGAGCAGGGATTGATGGGCGCCCGGGTGTACGCCGACAACGGCTACTACGTCTCGACCGACCCCTATGGTCGCCTGCACTTCGTTGACCTGACCCCCGGCAACCACCTGTTCAAGATCGATGTCGAGACGCTGCCGCCCGGCTCGACGCTGACGACGCCTGAGCGCATGGTCCTGTACTTCACGCGAGGCGTGCCGTTGCCGCTGAGCTACGGTGTGCAGTGTGCAATCGCGCAGAGCGGCCCGACCAAGCTCGAGCTGGCCCCCGCCGCGGCGCCGCCGGCCAAGCCCGCTGCCGGCACCGGGCTCGTGCTGCTGGAAGCCACGACCGCCACGCTGGACATCGCGCTGGACGGCAAGCCCCTGCAGCCCCGGTTCGTGCGAGCCAAGCTGGTGGTGCCGCCCGCACCCGGCGCGCCTGCACCCGGTGGGCTCGCACTCGGCCCGCCTGCCCCTGCTGCAGCACCCACAAACGAAAACTCGGCTGCGCGCTTGGACCCGAAGGGCGAGCTGGTGCTGTCGGTGACGGCCAGCAAGGGCTTTGCGCGCCACGTGTTGGAGATTCGCGAAGTTGCTGAGGGCGGCACCCGCGGCGCACTGGTCTACGAGAGCGCGCGCGGCGGCGACCCGACGGACCGCGTCAGCGTTGCCTTTGCAGAGGTCCGGCCGCTCGCGCTGGTGCCCGGCCGTCCGTACTTGGCCCGGGTCCGCGCAGAGACGCCGCACGGCAGCCGGGCGTGGTCGGCCCCCATCGCGTTCGAGCTCGCCAGCAACGTCGCCAGCCAGTGGAAGCGCACCGCGCTGCGCCCGCTGCTCGCGTTGAACGGCCACGAGGTTGCGCTGGATGCCCAGGGCCGAGGTCAGGTGTTCGTGCAGCGGCCGGCGGATGGTCGGTTGCTGATCGGGCTGCGCGCGCCTGACGGCTCGGGCCGCGACGAGTACATGACGCTGGGTGCCACGGCCTCCGCGCCGGGCTTTGCCCCGCCGACGCCCGCGCTGGACATGCCTGCGGTGCAAGCGCCTGTTGTGCCTGCTGTTTCTGTTCCTGCTGTTTCTGCTCCCGCTGCGGTGCCCTCCGCGCAGCCCATGGCGTCCGCACCGGCCCCGACACCGGTGCCGGGCCCGGTTCCTCCGACTCCGGTGCCTGCGCCTGCGTTGCCGCCTGCTGCAGCCCCGGCCGTGCCGCCGCCGCCGCCGATCCTGTCTGGGGCCGTGGTTGCGCCGCCTCCGTTGCCGTTGCCTTCTGCCGCCGCTCCTGTCCTCCCCGTTGCCCCCGCGGCACCCGCACCGCCCGCAGCCACCGGAGCGCGCATGGCGGTGCCGCTGACCGGGACCTTTGGTACGGGTTTGGCGATCGCCGGTTCAGCCCTGCAACCCATGGCGCTGACTTTGAAACTGGTCGGTCCGACGGCTCCGCTGCCCGTCTCTGGCGGCCGGATCCTCGGTCGCGTCATCCTCAAGGCCGACGGCGTGCCGACGGGTGCCCGCTCCGCGGCCGTCGTGCTGGTCGACTTGAAGGGCAAGGTGTTTGCGCGTACGCCGTTCGGCGTGCCGCTGCCGCGCAGCTTCTCGTGGGATCCCTCAGAGGTCCGCGGCCTCGAGCCCGGTCTCTACGGTCTGGCGCTCGAAGTCCTGGACTCGGATCCGATGGCACCCCAAGGAACCCGCGGCTGGCGCTCGGCCCCTGTGGCGATCGAGCTGGCGGCTGCTGGTCTGGCACTGGTGCCGCCGGGTGACCCCGACCGCGTGGTGCGCGCAGAGCTGTTCGACGCGAATGGCGAACCTACGGACTCGATGAAGGAATGGCTGGGCAAGACCGCCGCTCAGATCAAGCTGGCGCCCGACCGGCTGGCTGTGGTGTCGGTGCATGACCACGGCACTGGGGACGGCAAGGCCCGCTCTGACCGCGCCGCCGCCGCGGTGGCCAAGGTGCTGCTGGATCAGGGGGTTCGCGCCGATCGGCTGCTGGTGCTCGGACTGGGCGCTCAGGTGGCGGATCCGAAGCCGGGTGGCGCCAAGTTGGGCTCTCATCGCGTCGAGGTCCGCTACCGTGGGCTGGTGACCGGCGCAGGCGAGGATGCCGGGACGCCGTTTGCGATGTCGGCGGGGTTGTGGATCGACAGCCAGCGCGTGTGGCCGGGCGTCGGTGCGCTCCCCGCGACCGTGCAGGTGCGCGTGGGGGCGATGACCCAGGTGGTCGAGCAGCACGCCGACGGCACCGCAGCCCTGTTCAACCGCGTGTTCTCGATGCAGCCGCCCGGTGACAAGGCGGCGACCGCTCCGCAGCCTGCCGGGTACGACACCGCCGACTTCGGCGCTGAGTTGCTGGACGCACTGGCGGCCTCGCAGAAACCTGAGGCGGCGCAGGAAGATCCGAAGGCCAAAGCCGACCCGAAGGCCAAGGTTGCACCACCGGTCAAGGCCGTCGACGGCGCGAATGCGGGCGTGGTGACGCTTGCCGCCGGTGCGACGCCCACGGTGGCTGCCGCGGACCTGCAGGTTTGGCTGCCCAAGAACACGCTGGAGCTCGGCGCTCAAGAGCTGGCCGTGCGCGGCCGAACCCGTCCGGGCAACCATGTTCAGATCCAGGGTCAAGAGCTGCCGGTGTCCGACGACGGCCAGTTCTACGCGTTGGTGCCGCTGCCGGTGGGTCCCAGCACCCTGCAAGTGACGGCGACGGACCCCGCGGGCAACAAGGCGATTCTGGAGCGGCCGGTCTCGGTACGCGACAAGGCGTTCTTCCTGCTGGCGATTGCCGACACCTCAGTGAGTCACGTCGGCGCGCGGTTGCAGGAGGCCGACCAGCAAGGCGGCTACAAGACCGGGCAGGTCCAGCTGTTTGGTCGCGGTGCCGTTTACCTGAAGGGCCGCATTTCCGGCCAGTACTTGGGCTTGAAGGATCTGCGCTACACCGCCCACATCGACACGGCGCGCGACCCGAATCTGGCCGACTTTGCGACGGATCTGTTGGATCCGACTCGCTTCTACCCGGTCTATGGCGACGCATCGAACCTGGTGCAGGACACGCCCGGACGCGGCCCGCTTTACATCCTGGTTGAGGCGCAGGACACGCGCATTCAGGTCGGCAGCCTGCGCGCGGCCATTCACGGCATCGAATTGGTCAGGTACGACCGGGCCTTGTACGGCGCGTTGATCGACGTGCGCCGCAAGCTGGCCGATGTGCTCGACACGCGCTTGCAGGTGTTCGCCGCGGGCCAGGACAAGGCGGTCGAGCGCCACACCGACGTCATGCGCGGCACCGGTGGGTCGTTGTACTACTTGAGCAGCCGGGACGTGCTGGACGGCAGCGAGCGCATCGAGCTCGTGATTCGCGACCGCATTTCCCAGCTCGAGATCGCGCGGTTGCCCCAGACCCGCAACGTCGACTACGTGCTCGAGCCGCGTCAGGGCCGCATCATCTTCAAGTCGCCTGTGTCCAGCGCCGTGGACGCCACGTTTGCCATCGGTCCCATGGGTCTGGCGGGCCAGAACCTGCAGTGGAGCGGTCACCCGGTCTTCATTCAGGCGGTGTACGAAGCCCGCACCATGACGACCACCGACGGCGGCACGTTTGGCGCGCAGCTGCAAGAGCGGTTGCTGGACGGCAAGGTGCAGCTGGGGGCGTCCTATGTGCAGGAAGGTCGCGGCGAGTCCACGCCCACCTACCGCATGGTCGGTGCCGAGGCGAGCGTGCAGCTGGCCCAGCGCAGCAAGGCGACGGTCGAGTACGGCTACAGCCAGTCGCGCGACAGCTTGGTGGCCGTGTCGGACGACGGCGGCCTGACGTTTGGCACGCCCAACGTCGCGACGACCAAGACGCTGGACGGCGCGGCGGTGGCGGGTCACGCGGTGCAAGTGCGGGTCGAGACAGACTTTCGCGATCTGGTCGGCAAGCCCGCCGGGCTGCCGGCAGGGTCGACGCAGACCACCGCAGAGCCTGAGATCGGCCGCATCCGCGCCCACTACCAGTACGTCGGCCAGGGCTTCCAGTCGGGCGGCGTGGTGGCGCAGCAAGGTCAGCAGAAGTTCGGGGTGGACTCGCAGTTCGCCTTGGGCAAGCGCAACGCCTTGCAGCTGCGCTACGACGGCAATCTGGTCGACGCCCGCCGCGACCTGTACGCCGGCACCGGGCTGGACTCGCAGTGGGGCGCGGGCAGCGAGGCGACGGCGGGTTCGTTTACCGCCTGGCATCGTCACCAAGTCGGGCTGCAGGACGTGCACCGGCTGGACGAGCGCTGGACCTTGATGGGCTCGACGGCCTACGGCTACGGCCTCGACGGCTCGGGCGTGGGCCACCACAGTCAAACGGTTGCGGGCGGCGCAGCGTGGAAGGCGACCGACCGGCTGACGCTGCGCGCGGAACAGCAGGCGATCTTCCTGGGTGATCAGGCGGAGTTCCGCGACGACGCCGGGCTGTGGGGCGCGGCGGATCGGCTGTCGACCAGCGCGGGCATCGACTGGCGCATCCTCAAGGGTCTGTCGCTGACGGCGACGGAGCGGCTGGGCTGGGGCGGCCAGAACGCGACGGCGGCGGGGCTGCGCACCGAGCTGGACGACACGACCCACCTGTATGTGCAAGAGCGACTGGAGGATACGTGGCTGACGGGCCGCGCGGTCAGCTCGACGGTGGTGGGAGCAGAGAGCCGCTACGGCACCGACAAGCTGAGCCGAGCCTATGGTGAGTATCAGGTCGACGCGCTGAACGCCGGCCGGATGAACCGCGCCATCATGGGCGTGGGCAAGCGCTTCGAGGTGGCCAAGGGCGTGACGCTCGACGCCGGCTACGAGCGACAGCAGACGTTTGGCGGCGTGACGGGCGAGGCTTCGCGCGACGCGCTGTCGGTGGGCGGCGAGTGGCTGAAGTCCGACGTCTTCAAGGCCACCACGCGTCAGGAAGTCCGCATCGACGAAGGGGATCAGGCCAACGGCGGCGTGCGCAAGCTGCAGATCCTGACCCTGAACAACCTGCAAGGCGCCCTGAGCCGCGAGCTGACCCTGTTTGCCCGCGCCAACTACGGCCGCACGCAAAACCAGACGCTGAACACGCTGGAGTCCGAGGCGCTGGAAGCCACGCTGGGCACCGCCTATCGCCCGATCGGCCACGACTGGCTCAACGTGATCGCCAACTACACGCACCTGATCGAGAAGCGCCCGTCGAACCTGAATGCCGGCCTGACCGAGCGCGCCGTCAAGCACATCCTGGGCATCGAACCCGTTGCTGAGCTGCCGTGGCACCTGCAGATCAGTCAGAAGGTGGCGTGGCGGCGGGCGACCGAGCAGCTGGGCGACCTGCCTGCGTTCGACAGCGACACGGTGCTGCTGATCACGCGACTGGGCTGGCACGCGACCGAGCAGTTCGATCTGGCGGGCGAGTACCGCTTCCTGACCACCGCGCTGACGGGCGACCTGGAGCACGGCGCGCTGTTCGAGGTGGCGTGGATTGCGGCCAAGCAGCTGCGAGTCGGGTTGGGTTACAATTTCACGCACTTCGCAGAGTCCACCACGGGCGACATCGTCACGAACGACGACGGCGGCTTCTTCCTGCGCTTGATCGGCCTGTACTAGGCGGTGCAGCGGCGGCGACCTCGGTCCCAGCGCGGCGGACATTGACAAGCCGGGCCGCGGCAGTGAATAGAGAGCGGTACACCACGCGGCCAGACGGCCGGCGCGGGCAAGGACGGGGACATGCTGGGACGCGAGAAAGCGATGAAGGCCAAGGGGTTGGCACTGCTGCTGGCCGTGCTGTCGATTGCGGCGGTGGCGGCTGTAGTCGCCGCGTGCGAGACCGAAGCGCCGTTTGCCCCGTGCGAGCTCGATGTCGAGGTCACGTCGAAGAACATCTGCTCGGGAACGGGCGGCGACACCAGCTGCGTCGTCACCAAGCATCCGCACTGCACGCAGGACATTTGCCTGAGCTACTACGGCAAGGCACCCGTCTGCACCCAGACCTGCACCAGCAACTTCGACTGCCCGACGGACAGCTTCTGCTGGACGTTTGCGGAGGAGAAGGGCGAGAAGTACTGCGTGCCCAACTCACTGAAGTAACCCACTTTCCGCGCGGCTGGGCGGTGGCCGCAGGAGGCAGCCCATGCGTCGCGTGTTGATGGCGGTCGGCTACGTCTTGGGTGCCATCGTGGCGCTTGCGCTCGTGGCATGGCTGATGACGGGTGGACTGCAGCAGCTGTTGTCCTGGATGCCACCGGGCGTGCGGAAGATCATCGGCGAACCAGGCACCGAGAAGGTGATGCCGGCAAGGCCCGATCCCAACGGAGCACCGTGGGAGAAGCGCGGATACCAGCCGAGCGACGACGAGACCGACACACCGATGCCGAAGATGAAGCCCTCGGTCGCTGGCGAACCGGAAGAGTCTGCTGAGGAAGCCGCGACCCCCGACGAGAACGCCGTCGAGCCCGCCGCCAGGCCGGAAGATGAGGCCGCTGCTGCCGCCGTCCTCGCCCCGATTCGGTCTTTGGACGAGGCCGCCGGTACCGCCATCGAGGCGTACGAACGCAACCCTGAGGACCAAGGCAAGTACCTGACCGCAGAGAAGGCCGTCGCCACGCTGCGCACCTTCGCCCCCGCCGACGGCACGGCGTCGGCCCTGCGCACCGCGGCCACCGAACTCCGCGACGAGCGGGCCGTGGCGCGTGCGGAGGCATTGACGGCCGCCCGCGCCATGGGTCGCGCCACCCACAAGGTGCATCTGGGCGAAGACCAGGCGTCGCCCTTCCTGGCCGTGCGAGAGGCCGCCAACACCGAGTCGCGGCTGGTCGCCGAGCTGCTGGACGGCACGCTGGTCCGCGTCTTTCTGGACAACGGCAACGGCTGGTACCGCGTCGAAGCCGTGACGGGAGAGTCGGCGGGCAAGGGCGGCTATGCGCGCGGCAAGTGGCTGCAGAAGCTCCCTCGCCCCAAGTAGCCGTCCGGCCTTCGGAATACCTCAGCGCTCCACAGCATTGACCGGAAGACCCCGCCGTCGGGGCCTTGCTGCCTTTTGCTGGAGTCCTGCATGCGTCACTGGTTCCTGACCCGTTTGACCACCAACCCTGGGTTGATGTCGCTTGCTGTTGCGCTGGTCGTCATCTTGGCCGCACCGGTCGAGGCGCAGTCCGCCTCGCCCGACCGCCTGTGGACGGAGCAGCCATCGGGAGCGACCGGCGTCAGTGCGGACACGCCCGTGACGATGGGCGCGTTCTCCAAGCTGGCCAAGCTGGTGTCGCCTGCGGTGATCAACATCAGTGTCGTTGGCCATTCCGAAGGCGGCGAGCAGGGTTACGGTTCCCAGCCGACACGTGGCGAAGGCTCCGGCTTCTTCATCCACGCCGACGGCTACGCGCTGACGAACAACCACGTCATCGAAGGCGCTGCCGACATCTCGGTTCGCACGGCTGACGACCAGATCTTCAAGGCGCGGGTGGTCGGGCGTGACCCTCGCACCGACCTTGCGCTGATCAAGGTCGACGGCAAGGGAGGCTTTCCGATCGCGCCGCTGGGCGACTCGTCGAAGATCGCGATTGGCGAGTGGGTGGTCGCCATCGGCAACCCATTTGGCCTGTCGCACACGGTCACCGCAGGCATCGTCAGCGCCGTTGGCCGCAGCGAAGTGCACCCCGACGGTCGGCAGATGTACGCCAACTTCATCCAGACCGATGCCAGCATCAATCCGGGCAACTCGGGAGGACCGTTGGTCAACACGCGGGGTGAAGTCATCGGCATCAACTCCGCCATCCGTGGCGACGGCCAAGGCATCGGCTTCGCCATCCCGTCGAACATGGTCAAGAAGCTGATTCCGCAGCTGGCCCGGGGTCGCATCGAGCGGTCGTTTCTGGGCGTGTCGGTGCGCGACGTGACGCCTGAGCTGGCGCGAAGCCTGCGTCTGGACAAGGTGTTGGGCGCGGTCGTGGCCGAGGTCGTTTCCGGCAGCCCAGCCGCAGTGGCGGGCGTGCGGCCGGGAGACGTGATTCTGTCGTTCGACAACACGCCGATTCGCAATGCTTCCGACCTGCCATGGCTGGCCTCGTCCGCCGGGGTC
The DNA here is from genome assembly GCA_903955385.1 of uncultured Myxococcales bacterium. Taxonomy (GTDB): domain Bacteria; phylum Myxococcota_A; class UBA9042; order UBA9042; family UBA9042; genus CAJBNH01. The sequence continues at coordinate 51,937 of CAJBNH010000156.1, forward strand.
GCGTCCAAGGTGCGCCTGGAGGTCGCCCGCGACGGCAAGCCCACCGTTCTGAGCGTGCAGCTCAGGCCGCTGCCCAGCGAGTACGGCGGCGAAGAGGACATGGGCGTGGCGCCGGAGTCCCAGTCTCAGGCGCCCGGCGTCCTGTCACTGTCGGGGTTGGGCTTGACCGTGACCGATCTGACACCGGCGCTGAAGCAGCGCTTTCGCATCGCGGCGGAGGCGGGCGCGTTGGTCGTGGCGGTCGATCGCGGCGGGCCGGCCGACCAAGCGGGCGTGCGCGTCGGCGACGTGGTGGTGCGCTCAGGTCAGGAGGCGATTGGCGGTGCAGCGGCCTTGGAGAAGGTCAATGGCTGGTTCCGCACGGCGGACGTGGTGCCGCTGTTGCTGCAGCGTGGTCGGCAACAACTGTTCGTGTCGCCTCGCAAGGGCAGGTAGCGCAAGCGGTCTTCAGGGTTCGACTTCGACGTCCTGCAGCCGTGTGAACAGCGCGAGCGGTACGTGACCGTCCGGCGCCCGATCCGCCGGGGGGGCTTGCATTCGCCCAAGGCCGCAGACCCGGTGCACGCCCAGCCGCTCCAGCACCTGCAGTGTCGGCGGACGTTGGGCCTGCGGAACGGCCAGCGCAACGGTCGACAGTCGGCCCGCGCGACCCGACAGGCGCCGCTCGAGCTGTTCAAGTCCTTCCACCGCCTCGAATTCCAACCCGCGACCGCCGGGTCCCAGTGCAGCGTGCGCCGTGCCCGCCAGCGCCTCCCGGTCCCAGCGGCTCGCCAGCCACCAGCCGTCGCCACGGGCCACCGCTCGCAACGGGTCGCCGGCCGCGGCAAAGGCGTGTTCTTCCGCCGCCATCGCCCCTTTCACCTGCCAGCGCGGGTCCAGCCGCCCGGCGGGAAACCGCGCGGCCGTCTCGCCCAGCGCCTGCGCCAGGTCCGCGTGCCAGGCTGCCGCCAACCGCGCGTCGCCCAGCGCGAGCACCGTTCGCAGCGACATGCAGCCCCGACCGTCGGCCAACAGGGCGTCGTGGGCAAGCGCAAGGGCCTGTTCTCGCCGCGTTCTTGCGTCGACGTCGGCGAGGACGACCGCGCACGACTGCAAGTCGCCGTGGGCCCGCACCGACCCGGCAAAGCCCGCCCGACCCGCGCGCTGCAGCACGCCTGCCACCGCGTCGTCGCCGCCATAGATCGCGAGCGCCTGCGCGCCCATCAGGAAACCGCGCCAGGCGGTGTCGTCGCCGCGCTCGAATGCTGCGACCTCGATCCGCTCGGCCACGGTCGGGTCCACGATCCGCAGGGCGTCTGCCAGGTTGCCGGGCGCGCGCGGATCGCCCGACCCCGGCCGCACCCGCACCCGATTGCCCGCAATCAGCGGCTCGGCGACCGCCTGCCACGTCGC
>CAJBNH010000157.1 GCA_903955385.1 uncultured Myxococcales bacterium
GATGGCCATCCAGACCGCCAGCCGCAGCCACGTGTCCAGGGGCAGCCCCCACATCATGTAGCCGCAAATCAGGATGCCCATGATCGGCACGAACGGCACCCAGGGCGCACGGAACGGCCGTGACAGGTTCGGTTGGGTGCGGCGCAGCACAAGAATGCCGCCACAGACGATGACGAAGGCCAGCAACGTGCCGATCGACACCAGCTCGCCCAACAGACCGATGGGGAACAGACCGGCGATCAGCGACGCAACCACGCCCGTGATGATGGTGGCGACGTGCGGCGTCTGGAACTTCGGGTGCACCCTGCCGAACATCTTGGGCAGCAGGCCGTCGCGCGACATCGAGTAGAAGATGCGCGGCTGGCCCATCAGCATCACGAGCACCACAGACGCCAGGCCCGCGATGGCGCCGATGTTGACGAAGAAGCCCAGCCACTTCAGCGCGGGACCGGCCTTGTCGATGGCGACGAACACCGGGTGCGGCACGTTCAGCTCGGTGTAGGGCGCGATGCCGGTCATCACCAGCGCCATCAGGATGTAGAGCACGGTGCAGATCGCCAGCGACCCCAGAATGCCGATCGGCAGGTCGCGCTGGGGGTTCTTGGCCTCTTGGGCGGCGGTCGAGACCGCGTCGAAGCCGATGTACGCAAAGAAGATCACGCCGGCGCCGCGCAGGATGCCGCTCCAGCCGAACTTGCCGAACTCGCCCGTGTTCTCGGGGATGAAGGGCGTCCAGTTGGCCGTGTTGACGTACTGGAAGCCAAAACCGATGACGGCCAGCACAATCGCGACCTTGACGTAGACGATGATGTTGTTGAAGCGCGCCGACTCGCGGATGCCGACCACCAGCAGCGCCGTCAGCAGCAGCACCAGCACCATCGCGGGCACGTTCAGCACGCCGCTGACCAGGCTGTGGCCCTGGGCAACGCAATCGGCAATCGGGATGGCGGTGCGGCTCACGGCGTTCACGGCCACGCCACCGCTCGCATCCACGCAGATCTGCGAGGGAACCAGGGTGTGGGTGCCCTCGACCGCAAAGGGCGCACCGGTAAACGCAGGCGGCAGCTTCAGGCCGGCCTCGGACATGAAGGCGGTGAAGTAGCCCGACCAGCCGACGGCGACGGTCGATGCGGCGAACAGGTACTCGAGGATCAGGTCCCAGCCGATGATCCACGCCACCAGCTCGCCCAACGTCGCGTATCCATAGGTATAGGCGCTGCCGGCCACCGGAATCATCGACGCGAACTCGGCGTAGCACAGGCCCGCGAACAGGCAGCCGAGACCGGCCAGCACGAACGACAACACGATGCCGGGACCGGCGTACTGCGCGGCCGCCGTGCCCGTCAGCACGAAGATGCCCGCACCGATGATGGCGCCGATGCCCAGCAGCGTCAGGTTGGTCGCCGTCAGCGCACGCTTCAGGCCCGTGCCGTCGCCGTCACCCATCAGCTGGTTGACCGGCTTGGTCTGGAACAGTCTCGACATCGTCCCCTCCCCCGTTTTGTGCGCTGAAGACGCGGCACAGGGGCACGATGCTGGCTTGGGCATGGGGGCAAGTCAACGCGGGAAACGGGCAATTTGCTTGGGCTCGTCGGCCACGCCGATCATCGATTGCGCCTGCACGGGCGCCCGGCTACCCTCGCCGCCGTTTTCGGGAGGCAACCGTGTTCGATACCTTCGTTCCGCGTGAAGTCCATGGCCAGCCGTCCTCGCGACGCACCGACGACCTGAAGCAGGCGTATCTGCAAGCGCCGCTGATGATCGACATCGAGTACCTGCGTCGCCTGACGGACTCGCATCGCCGCACCGACGGCATGGAAGTGCTCGAACGCCGCGCAGAGGACCACGCCTTTGCGCTCGAGGGCCTGACGCCCGTCATCCACCCGGGAGAGCGCATCGTCGGCCACAAGACGCGGTTCCTGCGCGGTGCGATCCCGTACGCCAACTACGCCGCCGGGCCGTTCCTGCGCGAAATGCGGCAGCAAGAGCAGGACGCGCAGCAGAAGCACATCTCGCTGGGTGAAGGCGGCGGCGTCGCCCATGCGCGCACTGCAGCGGCCTTGGGTGATTTTGAAGTCTTTTCAGGCAAGTTCCTGATCTCTCGCCCCGAGCTGGCCGAGCTGGCTGACCTGTGCGAGTTCTGGGAGGACCGCTGCCTGATGGCCGTCGGCGACCGCTTGTGGAAGCGCGACTTCCCCGACGCCCAGTCCATCGAGAACGGCTGGACGGTGGGCCTGTACACGGCGCCCCACGAACCCTGCCCTGAGGGCCGCATCGTCCTCGACTTCCGCACCGCGTTGTCGCGCGGCTACTTGGCCGTGATCGCCGACCTGGAAGCGCGCATCGCCGACTTTCGCCCCGGCGGTCCCGAGGGCCCGGACCTGCACTTCTGGCGCGCCGGTGTGCGTGTCCTGCGCGGTGCCCTGACCTTCGCCGCCCGCTACGCCGCTGAGGCACGCCGACTCGCCGCCGTCGAGTCGGCCCCCGTGCGCCGTGCCGAGCTGCTGCAGATGGCCGAAGCGTGCGAGCACGTGCCCGCCCACCCGCCGCGCAACTTCCGCGAGGCCGTGCAGTCGTTCTGGTTCACCTATGTGCTCGGGCACCTGGAGGGCGCGCACTTGGGCTATTCGCCCGGGCGCCTGGATCAGACCTTGTGGCCGTACTACCGCGACGACCCGACCGCCACCCCGGCACAAGCCGTCGAGCTGGCCGAAGAGCTGTTCGTGAAGATGACGCGCATCGAGTACGTCGCGAGCATGAGTTGGCAGGGTCTGGGCCACGGCAACCTCTATCAGAACCTGATCTTGGGTGGGCTGACCGCCGACGGCCACCCGGCCGACAACGCGCTGTCTCAAGCCTTCCTGCAGGCCCAGATCAACCTGCAGATGACGCAGCCGACGCTGTCGGTCTGGTGGCACCCGTCGCTATCCGACGCGTTTTGTCGCAAAGCCGTCGAGTGCGTGAAGACCGGGGTCGGCTACCCGGCATTCTTCAACCTCGAGACCTACTTGCGTCACGAGGCCCGCACCACCGGCCTGCCGCTCGAGACCCTGCGCGAGAACGCTGCAATGGGCGGCTGCACCGAACCGACGCTCGAGGGCATGTCCTACGGCGTGGTCCAGGCGGGATTCGTCAACCACGGCAAGCTGTTGGACCTGACGATGCACGACGGCCTCGACCCCGTGACGGGCGTGCGCATGTTCGAGCCGACCCACCCTGCGACGTATGCAGAGGTGGTCGCGTCATTTCAGGCCAAGATGCACCACGCCGTGCGGTCGTGGCAGCAGTACTGGAACTACGTGATGTTGGCCCACCGGCAGACGGTGCCGCTGGTGTTCTGCTCTGTGTTCGTCCGCGACTGCGTGGGGCGCGGCCGCTGCATGGACGACGGCGGCGCAGTGAACAACCGCACACCCACCACGCTGTCGAGCGGACTGGTCAACGTCTCCAACTCGCTGGCAGCCATCCGCAAAGTCGTCTTCGAGGACGGCGCCTGCACGCTGAACGAGCTGCGCGACGCACTGTCCGCCGACTGGCAGGGTTACGAATCCCTGCGCAAGCGCTTCGTCGCCGCACCGAAGTGGGGCAACGACGACGACGTGGCCGATGGCGTGTTCCTGGACCTCTACGACGACTACGTGACGTGGTGCGCCGGCCAGCGCAACTACCTGGGCGAGCCCTACGATCCGTCGATGCTCGCGATCTCCACGCCGGTACCCTTCGGCAAGGCCTGCGGCGCATTCCCGGACGGCCGACGCGCAGGACAACCGCTGGCCGACGGCGTGACCTCGCCCTTCCCCGGCACCGACGTCCACGGCCCCACCGCGGTCATCCGTTCCTCCTCAAAGGTCGACCACACCCGCATCCGCGGCGGCCTGCTGAACCTGAAGTTTCACCCGACGGCCATCGAGGGCGACTCGGGTGCGAACAACCTGCTCGCGCTGATTCGGACCTATTTCGAGGGCCCCGGCTTCCACGTGCAGTTCAACGTCGTCGATAGCCAGATGCTGCGTGACGCGCAGGCGCATCCGGACCGGTATCGCGATCTGGTCGTGCGCGTCGCCGGCTTCTCGGCCTACTGGGTCGAGATGAGCAAGGCCCTGCAGGATCAGGTGATCTGGCGAACGGAGCACGCCCAGTGCTGACCGGCGTCGTTTTCGACATCCAGCCGTTCGCCGTCCACGACGGCCCGGGGATCCGCACCCAGGTGTTCCTGAAGGGCTGCCCCTTGCGCTGCGCGTGGTGCTGCAACCCGGAGTCCCACGCCGCCGCGCCTGAGCTGCGCCACCATCGCGCGCGCTGCCACACCTGTTTCCAATGTGCCGCTGCGTGTCCTTCCCACGCCATCGAGCAGGGGGCCGACGGCCTGCCCCGCATCGACCGCCGCGCGTGCGCCCAGTGCGCCACCCATGCGTGCATCGACGCATGCCCGAACGATGCGCTGGCGATGTGCGGCACCCGGATGACACCCGACGAAGTGGTCGCTGCCGTCCTCAAGGACGCGGCCTTCTACCGCAACTCCGGGGGCGGCGTGACGTTCTCGGGCGGCGAACCGCTGGCGCAACCGGCGTTCCTGGAGGCGTGCCTGCGAGGCTGCCGCGAGGCCGGCATCGCCACCGCCGTCAGCACGACCGGCTACACCACACCAGAGGTCCTCGACGCGATCGAGCCACTCGTCGACCTGTTCCTGTTCGACCTCAAGCTCGCAGACACCGCGCAACACGCGTTCTGGACAGGCGTTGGCAACGAACCGGTGTTCCGCAGCCTCGCCACGTTGGCCTCGCGCTGTCCCGAAAAGCTTGTGTTGCGCCTGCCGCTGGTCCCGGGAGCGACCGATGCTCCCCAGAATCTGGCGACCTTGGTCGACCGCCTCACAGAGCTCGGCCTGGGAGCGGTGCAAGTGGCTCCCTACCACGGACTGGGCGCCGACAAGTATGCGGATTTCGGGCGAGCTCCACCGATGAGCCCGCCCCCTCCCGACGCGCCTGCCGTGCGGGCAGCAACGGTCGCGCTTCGTCGTCGCATCGATGCACGGTAGGCGGCGTGTGCCCGACGTGCGCGGACTCACCCTTGTCGAAGTATGAAGCTTTGTGTGTCCCACCCCGCCGCCCCGATACCCCCCCGCAGCTCCCGGAGCTCGGACGAATCCGGCAGGGCCACGCTTCGGTTCCTGACAGAAACTCACAGTCTTTGTAAAGACATTGCGTGCTTCACGAGACGCACTGTGCCGCCGGTTCTTGGACAAACGGAAAGCGTGAACTGCGCTTGCTTCCGGGTTGACTTCCGCGACCTCAACGGGCACCGTTCAGGGTCTGCCGGGCCCCCGCCGGGTTCCTGCGGGATCTGCAAGTGTTTTCGCGGTCCAAGACAGGTTGCAGACGGGACTGGATAGGTTGGTCAGGCTGCCCTGATGGGGTTGGGAAAGGCCCACGCTGGGTCCGACGCAGCACCACAACTGGGCACGGCCGCGCAGAGAGACCCGGACTCTGGCGGGTCGCTCGGACGAACGGAGCAGCGAAGACCGCGGAAGGCGGCTCAAAGGGGGCACCGTGAAGAGACAAGTGTGGTGGAACTGGATGCCGACTCAGGCCCTCCTCGCCGTGGCGCTGGTCGCCGTCGGAGTCGCAGGCAGCGGCGACGCCCTCGCTGCGGTCCCCCAAGCAACCCTGATCGAAGGCTCGCTGAACTCGACCTTGGGCGGTCCGGTGGCGGATGGCGACTACGACGTCACCTTCGCGCTCTATGCCGATGCAGAAGGCGGCGACGCCCTATGGACCGAGGGTCCGGTCAAGATCGCCGTGGCTGGCGGCCGCTTGGCGCATCGGATGGGGTCGGTCGAGCCCCTGACTGCTGCGGTGCTGGCGGACGCGGACTACCTGCAGCTGCAGGTCGGCAGCGAAGTCGCGATGTCGCGCAGGCCGTTGTCGTCGGTGGTCTTCGCGCTGCGCGTCGCGGTTGCCGAGACACTTGACTGCTCTGGCTGCGTACCGCTGACCAGCTTGGCTGCCGACGCGCTTGACGGCCTCGTCAAGTCGTCGTCGCTGTCCAAGGTGGCGACGAGCGGCAAGTACACCGATGCCGTCGGCGCCGTCGACACATCGGTCTTCGCGAAGGCCGCCGATCTGGCGACCGTCGCAAGTACTGGCGCCTACGCCGACGTGGAAGGCCAGCCCGACTTGAGCGGGTACGCCAAGACCGCCGACCTGGACGCCCTCGCCAAGACCACCGACCTGGACGCCCTCGCCAAGACGGCCGACCTGAACAATTTCGCCACCACTGGCGCGTACTCGGACCTGTCCGGCACCCCCACCCTGCCGGCCGTCGGAGCCGCCTGCGGCACCAATCTGGTCGTCGCCGGTCTGAAGGAAGACGGCACCCTCGAGTGCGTGTTGGGGCAGTCCGCCGCGCTGAAGGCCGATGACCTGGTCGTCGTGTCGAACGGCGCGATGTCGAACGTCTTCATCGACAATCTCGTCAGCGCCAAGGTTCCGCTGGCGATCCCGGACAACAATCCGCTGGGCGTGGGCGACACGCTGGTCGTCCCGGACCTCGGTCTGGCCCAGAAGCTGACGGTGTCGGTCAAGCTCACCAACAGCGACATCAGCGGCGTGACCATTCAGCTGTTCGACCCGGAGAACAACCTCTACAAGCTGTACGACAAGGGCGCCAAGGGTACGGCGCTCGACACGAGCTACCCCACCCCGACCAAGACCATCAGCGGCGACCTGACCTACTGGCAAGCCAAGAACCCCAAGGGCAACTGGTTCATCCAGGTCATCGACACCAAGTTCAAGGACAACACCACCGACGGACAGGTCGTTTCGTGGGGCGTCGGCATCCAGACGCTGTCCAACAAGAAGGTTCAGGTGGTCGGTGACCTGATCATCGACGGCAACCTGACGATGGGCTCGGGCGGTTTGATGCCTGCAGGCGCCATCATCGCGTTCAACGGTGTTGCATGCCCATCCGGTTGGGTCGCCTCCGACGGCTCCAACAACACGCCGGACCTCCGCGGCCGTATGCCGATTGGTGTTGGCAACTTGCCCCAAGGCGGGGCCGTGGCCCTGCGCGGAACCGGTGGTTCGAACATGTGGCGCATTTACGGCGGCACCGGCAGCTCCCGCGGTCGTCGAGTCATCAATCAGGACCTGCGCGCTTGGGGTATGGGCTTTCAGGGAGAAGCGGACGTGTCTGTCGGTCGCAGCGGTTGGACCGGCTACACGAACCACCTGCCCCCGTATCGAGGGGTTCTCTTCTGTATTCGGCAATAGTCACGCTGCGCGGCGGGAACGAAGGCCCGCTGAGAAACCGCAGTCTCTGAGACGTGCAGGACAGAAACGAGTGAGGGGCCGCCCGCGGCGGCGAGCATAGGGGGCACTGTGAAGACAAGAGCCTGGAAGTGGACGACAGCGCGAGTGGCCTTGGTGCTTGGGGCAGTCTGCCTCACCCCGGCCGCTGTCTGGGCCTCCATTCCGACCACGACGTTGGTCGAAGGCGCCCTCGCTGGAGCAGACGGATCGCCTGTGGCCGATGGCGACTACGCAATGCGTTTCTCGCTGTACAAGACTTCGGTCGATGCCAACCCGATCTGGACTGAGGGTCCGGTGCAGGTGACGGTCAAGGACGGCCAGCTGTCCTACTTGATCGGGACGACCACGCCCCTTGCTGCCAGCGACTTGGCTCAGGCCGCTTGGCTGGGCATTCAGGTCGCCACCGACCCGGAGCTGACGCGCACCCCGTTGGCGTCTGCGCCGTTCGCCCTGCGCTCTACCGAGGCCAACGGCATCGCCTGCTCCGGCTGCCTGCCCTTGTCGACGTTTGACCAGAACGAGGTCTCGGCCTACGTGAACGCGCAGAATCTGGCGACCGTCGCGACCAGCGGCCAGCTCGCCGACCTCTCCGGGGCACCGGACTTCAGCGTGTACGCCACGGCGTCGAAGCTGGCCAAGGTCGCCTCGACGGGTAACTACGCCGACCTCTCTGGGGTTCCGGACTTGAGCGGCGCGGCCAAGGTCGCCGACCTCGCCGACTACGCCAAGGGCTCCGATGTCGCCCTCTACGCCAAGTCCGCCGACCTCAAGAAGGTGGCCACGACCGGCGCGTACGCGGATCTGGCCAACCTGCCCACGGTGCCCAAGCTTGGCGTGCTGTGCGGCACCGGTCTGGTGGTCATGGGAATCAAGGCCGACGGCAGCATGGACTGCGTCGCGGGCGCGGCCACGGTGCTCAAGGGCGACGACCTCGCCGTGGTCTCGAATGGCCTGCTGACCAACATCTTTACCGATGTGTTCGCCAACACGACCGCCGTCGGCATTCCGGACAACAACCCCACCGGGGCCAGCTCGACCATCGTGGTCGGCGACGTCGGCAGCGCCCAGAAGCTGACGGTCTCGATCAAGGTCACCAACAGCGACATCAGCACCCTGACCATCAAGCTGTATGACGCCAACAACACGGAATACGTGCTGCACAAGACCAGCGGGTCGGGCGCCTCGATCGACACGACCTACCCTGCGCCCACCTCTGTCGTCTCGGGCGACCTGACGACCTGGGTCGGCAAGAACCCCAAAGGCAGCTGGCGCCTGCTCGTCATCGACGGCAAGTTCCTGAACAACACGACCGACGGGCAGATCGTCAGCTGGAGCGTCAACCTGACGACCATGTCCAACAAGAAAATCAACGTGAAGGGCGACCTTTACGTGACCGGCAACCTGACCGCGCTGGGCAGCACGATGGTCCCCAAGGGCATGATCATGAGCTTCAACTTGGCCGATTGCCCCACCGGTTGGTCGCCTGCCGACGGCAACGCGGGGCGCCCCAACATGATCGGCAGGATCCCCATCGGCATGGGCAATCTGCCCCAGGGTGGCAGCGTCACCCTCGCGGCGACCGGCGGTTCTCACAGGTGGCGGATGTACGCAGCCGGTACCGGATTCGGCTCCCGCTGTTGCTGGAACTACGACATCACTGAGGTCGGTATGGGCTGGCAGGGCGAAGTGGACGTCACGGTCAACAAGAATCAGGGGTGGATCGGCTACCAGAACCACCTCCCGCCCTACACGGCTGTCCTGTACTGCGTGAAGGATTAGCGTTCGTTTCAATGGGGCGTGCCGTCGCGCCGTCCCGCGGACAAACACGAGCTTGGTGCGATGAGCAGGGCCGCCGACGGGCGGAGCAAAGGGGGCACCGTGATGACTAGAGTTTCCAAGGCGATGCCGGTTGGTCTATCCCTCGCGGCGATGACTGTGGCGTTGTCCGCGCTGCTTGCGAGCGGTGCAAACGCCACCGTGCCGCAGGCCACGCAGCTTGAGGGCGCACTCGTCACCGAGGGATTCGGACCAACCACGGACGGCCCGTACGACCTGACGTTTCGGCTGTACGCCGAGGCACAGGGCGGGACCGCAGTCTGGTCAGAAGGACCGGTCAAGGTCACCGTCAAGAACGGCACCTTTGCCTATCGCCTGGGGACGGTCCTGCCGTTGACGTCGGTCGCGATTGCCGCCGCCAAGTTCATCAGCTTCCAGGTGGGCGCCGACCCGGAGCTTGCCCGAAAGGCGCTGTCTTCGAGCCCATTCGCGCTGCGTTCCGGCCTTGCCGAGGCCATCGACTGTTCGGGCTGCCTGCCGCTGTCCGTGCTGGACCCCGCGATCTTCTCGGGCTTTGCCAAAGTCGCCGACCTCGCGACGGTGGCGACGAGCGGCCAATACGCCGACCTGACCGGAACGCCCGACCTGTCCGTGTTCGCCATCGCCGCCAACCTCGCGACCGTGGCCACCACAGGCGCCTATGCGGACCTGTCCGGCACGCCTGATGTCACGGTTTATGCGCAGGCGTCAGCGCTTCAGGACTACGCGAAGGTCGCAGCGCTCAGCGACTACGCCAAGGCGGCCGACCTGCACAAGTCCGCCACCACAGGATCGTTTGCCGACGTGGCGGATGCGCCCGTCGTCGTTGCCGTCGGTCAGGCGTGCGGCAGCGGTCTGGTCGTCCAAGGCATCAAGGAGGACGGAACGGTCGACTGCGTCGTCTCCAAAGCGGCGCCGTTGAAGGCCGACGACATCGCGGTCGTCTCGAACGGTCTGGTCACCAACGTCTTCAGCGATTCCTTCGCCAGCACCAAGGTGCCGGTCGCCATCCCCGACAACAACCCCACCGGTGCCAGCGACCCCATCGTGGTCGGCGACGTCGGCATCGCCCAGAAGCTGACGGTGACTGTCAAGGTGATCGGCAACACGGACATCACGGGCGTCACGGTCAACCTGATCGACCCGACCGGCACCAAGTTCGTCCTTTACGCCAAGGGCGGTGTCAAGGGAGCGAACATCGACACCAGCTACCCGGACAAGACGACCCCGGTCAGCGGCGACTTGACCACGTGGGCTGGCAAGAACCCCAAGGGCACTTGGTACTTGCAGGTCATCGACGTCGCCTTCGTGAACAACACCACCGATGGACAGCTTGTCGCCTGGTCCGTCAATGTGCAGACGCTGTCGACCAAGAAGGTGCGCATCAATGGCGACCTGATTGTGGGCGGCACGCTGTCGATCGGAGCCGGCAGCATCTTCCCGACGGGCACGATCATGCCGTTCAACCTCGCCGCCTGCCCGACCGGCTGGGTCCAAGCCAACGGAGGCAACAGCACCTTCGACATGACAGGGCGCATGCCTATCGGTGTCGGCAACGTGGTCTACGGTGGCGCAATTTCTTCCAATGCCGCAGGCGGTTCGCACATGTGGCGTCTGTATGCAACAGGTGGAAACGGAGCGCGGGGCTACAACTACAGCAGCGACTTCCAGACGTTTGGATATGGCTGGCAGGGCGAGAGCGAGATCACTTGGTCCACCTCCCAAGGCTGGTCGGGCTACTACAACCACCTGCCGCCCTACACCGGCGTGCTGTACTGCCAGAAGCAGTAGTCGACGACGCGACCGCAGCAACCGGCGGTCTCCGCGACACCCGCTTTCCTCCCGCTCACAAGCAAGCAACTTCCCACTCGAACTCCGGGATCAGCTCGACGTGCGACCTGCACGCCGCAGGCTGACATCGCTGCGGCCGAGCCCTTGACCCTGCCGCACTACGCGTGCAGCCTCGGGCGCTCCATCGCCTTTCTCTTGCGGGGATTCGACCACATGACGCAGCCAGCCAGTTCTGACCCCGCCGCCCAGCCGTTGTCCGATGCCAGAGCCCGCGTGGGCGAGCACTTGATGCGCCGCGACATCGGCCTGCTCGCGGCCATCGCCGTCATCATCAACGCGACCATCGGCACCGGGATCTTCAAGTCACCCGGGCGTATCCTGCGCTTGACCGGCACCGAAGACGCCGCGCTGGCCATCTGGGTGCTGGGCGGCATCATCGCGTTTTGCGGCGCGCTGTCCTTGGCTGAGCTGGCGGCCGCTCTGCCCCGCACAGGTGGCATGTACGAGCACTTGAAGCGGGCGTGGGGCAAGAAGGTCGCGTTCCTGTTCATCTGGACGCGCCTGGTGTTGCTGGTGCCTGCTGCGATTGGAACGTTCGCGCTGCTGGCTGGCGACGCACTGGTGGCCCTGCTGAACCTGACGCCGGACCCGACGACCAACCGCCTGTTTTCTATCGGCGTCATCGTGGTGGCCGCCGGGCTGAACGTGTTCGCCGTGAAGCAGTCGGCGATTCAGCAGGTGGTGGTCACGGGGGCCAAGTACCTGGGCGTGCTGCTGTTGGCGGGTGTCGGTCTGTTGATTGCGGTGCCGCCGTACGCGCCGCCGCCCATCCCGACCGACGTCGTCAACGCGACCACGGTCACCGGGGCGGGCATCTTCGCGGCGATGGTCGCGGTGATGTGGGTGTACGACGGCTGGGCGGATCTGGCGCACGTGGCCGGTGAAGTGCGCAACCCCGCGAAAAACCTGCCCCGCGCGCTCGCACTGGGCGCGCTTGCCATCACGGCCGTCTATCTGCTGGTGAACCTGGGCTACCTGCGGGTGCTGGGCGGCGACGGCCTGCGCAGTGCGACGACGGGAGCGGACATGGTGGCGGCGCGGCTGGGCGCGGTCACGTTCGGTGAGCTGGGCCAGCGCGTGGTCTCAGGGCTGGTTCTGGTGTCCTGCTTGGGCGCGGCGATGGGCATGCTGCTGACGGGGCCACGCACGTTTGTGCCGGTGTCGGCGGACGGTGAATTCGTGCAGTGGCTGGGGCATGTGTCGCCAAAGACCGGCGTGCCGTGGCCGGCGGTGCTGACGTGCGCGGCGCTGGGCAGCGTGTTCGTGTGGTCGCGGACGTTCGAGCAGCTCAGCGAGGCGTTCGTTGCCGGCGCGTTCCCCTTCTACACGCTGGTGGTGTTGGCCGTGCCGATGCTGCGGCGACGCGAACCGGGGCTGAAGCGCCCCTTCCACGTGCCGTTGTATCCGCTGCCGGTCGTGGTGTTTGTGGCGGGAGCGACGGCGCTGATGGTGGGCGCGGTGCAAGAGGCCGACGTGTTCTCGGCCATTGCGCTGGCGGTGGTGCTCGCCGGTCTGGGGGTCGAGGCGCTGTACCGGCGGTCGCGAGCCTCAGTCGTTTGAGTTGGGCTTGGCGGCCTCGGCCTTGGCCTCGGCGCGCGCCTTCAGCTTGTGGCGCAGGTACTCGATGATGCCGGGCAGGATCGACAGGAAGATGATCCCCAGCAGCACCAACTGGAAGTTCTTCTTGACCATCGGCATGTTGCCGAACCAGAAGCCCAGCAAGGTCAGGCTCGTCACCCACAGGACCGCACCCACCACGTTGTAGACGAAGAAGCGGCGATACGTCATCGAGCCGATGCCGGCCACGAACGGCGCAAACGTGCGCACAATCGGCATGAAGCGGGCGATGATGATCGTCTTGCCGCCGTGCTTCTCGTAGAAGGCGTGCGTGCGGACCAGGTGTTCCTTCTTGAAGAACCACGAGTCCTTGCGATTGAACACCTTGGCACCGATCTTCGACCCAATCGTGTAGTTGACCGCGTCGCCCAGCACGGCGGCCGCAATCAGGGTCAGGATCACGGTCGAGACCTCCAGCGGCACCCCCGGCAACGCCGCCAGAGCGCCCACCGCGAACAGCAGCGAGTCGCCCGGCAGGAAGGGCGTGACAACCAGACCGGTTTCGGCAAACACGACACCAAACAGCAGCGCGTACAGCCACGGGCCCAGCATCGTGCTCCACTCGGTCAGGTGGACATCCAGATGGACGAAGACGTCAAGGAACCAGTGCAGGAACTGCATGTTCTCTCCAGCAGCTGTGGGCTGCGCAGGGGCGCGGCACGATAACGGCGCCTCCGCACGCCCGCAAGGGCAAGCACCGACGGAATTCACTCAAGCACGATGGTTCTTGGGGGCTACATGTCGGCGAGGTTGAGCCCGCCCGGGTACCAGTAGCTGGTGTACTGGCCGTAACCATAGACGCTGATACCGATTTTGTCTGGCGATTGGATGCTGTGCGTGCCGTTGCCGGCGTTGGGGAACTGCACGCGCGTCACGCCATAGCCGGTGCCGCCGATGGGCGTGAACGCCGGCACCACGTTGCCGTCGAGCGTGACCGCCGCGGCGACGGGCCCGATGATGTTCACGTAGTTGGTTTCGTAATTCTTGGGGGCGTGGAACAGGTAGCTGGTCAGGTTCTGGCCGATCGGCACCGCCAGTGTCATCGCCGGGTCGCCAGAGCCGCCGCCGGCCGCCTGCCCTTCCATGTACTGCGCCACCAGGATGCGCTTGTCCGCCGTGATGCGGAACGAATCTGCGGTGTTGATCTCCAGGAACTGCCCGGCGCCGCCCAGGTTCGCGGGGGCTCCACCGACCGGTGGGTCGTACTTCAGCGCGGTGGCGCCCTCCACCGCGATGATGCGCACGATGTTGACCTTGGGCTGCACCTGCCCGGGGATGGCGGGCGCGGTGATCAGGTAGTCCTTGCCCAAGGTGTCGATCGGGAACATCGACTCTTCCAGATGGTCGCACGCGACGATGTTGTCGGGGACGTTGGTGCAGTTGTGCCCGCCGAAGACCTGGACGGGCTTGTCCGACGTCACGACGGTGCCGGTGCTGTCGCCGCTTGCCGCCAGCACCTGCAACACCGCACCGCGATTCATCACGATCTGCGCCGCGCCGTTGGCCGGCACGCCGCCACCGGGCTTGATGCTGACGCCACCTGAGGGCTGCAGCGTGACCGTGGTGTTGTCCATGCCGGCGACCACCGAGTAGAACCCCGAGTAGCCCTTCCACACGCCGCGCGAGGCGACCATGTACGTGCTCTTCCACGCCGTCGTCGGCAACAGCAGCGAGGCGTCGTTGGTGTAGGTGTACTGCCCGCCCGCCGTGTACTCCAAGGGGTTGAATTGATAGACGGTGATCGGCTGGGTCGAGCGGACACGGTACGCGCCGTCATTCAGCAGCAGCGTGTTGCCCGGCTTCTTCAGCTCCATCACCCACGGCAGCAGGATCAGCTCGACGGAGCTTGCCGCGACCTTCTTGCTGGCAATCACATTCTTGCCGCGCGTAATCGTCACGGTCGACTCGTTGGCCGTGGTGTTCGAGACCGCGATGGCGAAGTTGGCGGCATTGGCCTCTAGCAGCGAATTCGTAGTGACGGTCGGGTAGTAGTCGCAGCCGACGTAGGTGCGGTCGATGGCGTCGGGGGCGCATGGTCCCGTGCACGCGCCGTCCTTGCACGCGCTGCCCAGCAGCGAATCGCACTCGTAGTCGACCCAGCCGGACCCGTCGGGCTTGCACTTGTGGGCGACGTCGCCTTGGCACTCTTGCGTCCCCGGCACGCACACCACGCAGCCGAACGCGTTGTTGCAGGTCTTGGACGCGCAGTCGAAGGGCACGTTCCACAACCCTTCCTGTGTGCAGGTCTGCAGCGAATTCCCCAAGCACTTCATGGCGCCGGGGCCGTTGACCAGGCCGTCGCAGTCCTTGTCCGCCAGCTCCATGCAGTTCGTCGTGTCCGGCAGCGTTTGGGCCAGGCACTTGCCCCACGCGGTGCCGTCCTCAGCGCAGACCGCCTTGCCCGCCTTGCACTCGCCTACGTTCAGCGTGCCGATGGGGCCCTCGTAGCAGTCCTGGACCGACAGGGGCGTGCAACCGCAGCCGTCGGCGCCTGCCTCGAAGCCGTCGTTGATGATGCCGTTGCAGTCGTTGTCCAGGTTGTCGGTGCAGACGTCCGGGGTCGGCTTGACCTCGCCCTGGCAGGGCAGGAAGCCCGCGCCCAGGTCCGAGCACACGCGCACGCCCGCCTGACACTCGCCCACGCCGATCTGCGCGGGTGACCCGGAGTAACACGGCTCGGCAAAGCCCGGCTCGCACCCACAGCCCGCCGCACCCGCCTTGAAGCCGTCGTTCTTGGTGCCGTTGCAGTCGTTGTCCAGCTCGTCGGTGCAGACGTCGGGCTTGGGGGTGACCATGCCCAGACAGGGACCGAAACCCAGCCCCGAAGGCTCGCAAGTCCGCGTCCCGGCTTTGCATGCGCCGACGCCGGCGGTCTTGTCGGGGCCGTCGTAGCACGAGATCGTCTCGCCCGGCTGGCACTCGCACCCCGCGCTACCGGGCTCGTTGACCAAGCCGTCGCAGTCCTCATCCTCAGGCGCGGGGCAGGCTTCCACGCCCGGCAGGGTCTCGCCGTCACACACGCTCCACGCCAAGCCGTTGGCAATGCACTTGCGGGTGCCGTCCTTGCAGATGCCCTTGCCTCGCGTCCCGGTGGGGCCGGAATAGCAGGCGCTGGTCGAGTCGGGCTCGCAGACGCGGCAGGTGCCGTCCTTCTGGCACTCGAGGCCGGACGGGCAGTCGGAGTCCTGGCTGCAACCGCTGCACACATGCAGGTCTACGTCGCAGGTGACCGAGGTGCCGGACTTCTCGTCGCAGTCCTGGTCGCTGTCACAACCGGGCAGGCAGGCGGGGCCTTCGTCCTCGAAGCCCTCAGGCGCAGGGTCACAGAAACTGCCGTCAGGACAAGAGGTTGGGTCGTCCGGCAGACACGCGACGCACTTGCCGGTCGCGGTGTCGCAGCGCGGAGTGCCCGCTTGGTCCACGCAGTCGCCGTCGGTGATGCAGCCGGCCTTCGCGTCCTTGGTGTCGGCCTTGGGGGTGTCCTTGGTGGCGTCGGGAACCCACGGCGTCGAGGTCTGGTTCGTGTTGGTCGGGCTGCTGCACGCCAGGAACAGCAGCGCGGCAAGCAGGACGGCAATGCGGGACATGGTGGGCTCCAGAGAGGGCGTCGGCCGATGCAACCGTTCCTGCACGCTACTCTGCCAACCGATTGCGTTCAAGGGCTTTGCGTGACCGCCTTTGCCGCTGCGGAACGCAAATCCGGTTGACCCGTCAGGGGCCAGCGGCTACCGTTCGCTCGCCCGCCGCATGGCAGGCAGCCGAATCCCGCCCCGTGGCGGGAGCCGGGTCCGGGTGTTGGCGTCCGCGACGTTCGTCGGTCGCCAGCTTGGGGAGAAGGGTGGCCTTGGCCGCCCCGGGGCACCCCGCTCCGATTCCGACACCCCGGGTGCGTCGTTCGCGACGCGCGACCTCGGTAGGAAGTCGAGGGAGTCTCCCATGTCCACCCTGAGGGGGCCTGCGCCCCATTCGTCCCCAGCCGATCTGCGCCACTTTCTGGGCCTTTGCCTGGGCAGCCTGGGCGTCGTGTTCGGCGACATTGGCACCAGTCCGCTGTACGCGATGAAGGAATGCTTCAACGGCGTGCACTCGGTACCCGCGACGTCTGCCAACGTGCTGGGGGTCGTGTCGCTGATCTTCTGGTCACTGACGCTGGTGATCTCGGTCAAGTACCTCGCGTACGTCATGCGCGCCGACAACCGCGGCGAAGGTGGCATCCTCGCGTTGATGGCCATGGCCGACCACGGCCAGCGCAAGACCGTCAGGCTGGGCTTGGTGACGGCGCTGGGCCTGTTTGGCGCCGCCCTGCTCTACGGCGACGGGATGATCACGCCCGCCATCTCGGTGCTTTCTGCCGTCGAGGGCGTGGAGATTGCCGCGCCCGACATGCAACGCTACGTCGTCCCCGTCACTATCGTCATCCTGATCGGCCTGTTCCTGTTCCAGCGGCGCGGCACGGCCGGGGTGGGCGCCGTGTTCGGCCCGGTGATGCTGCTGTGGTTCGGGGTGTTGGCCGCGCTTGGCGTGATGTGGATCGTGCGAGAGCCGACCGTGCTGGCCGCGCTGAACCCACACTACGGCTTCGACTTCTTCGTTCGCAACGGCGGCAAGGGGTTTCTGGTGCTGGGCGCGGTGTTCCTGTGCGTGACCGGCGGCGAGGCCCTGTACGCCGACATGGGGCACTTTGGCGTGCGGCCGATTCGGTGGACGTGGTTCGCGTTGGCGATGCCGGCGCTGGTGCTGCACTACTTCGGCCAAGGCGCCGTGCTGCTGCGCGACCCTGCCGCCGCCAGCCACCCGTTCTACAGCATGGCGCCGTCGTGGGCGCTGTACCCCTTGGTCGGCCTGGCCACGCTGGCCACCGTCATCGCCTCGCAAGCCGTGATCACCGGGGCGTTTTCGCTGACGCGTCAGGCGGCGATGCTCGGCTTCCTGCCCCGCACCCGCATCGCCCACACGTCCGCCAGCGAGATCGGCCAGATCTACGTGCCCGCGGTGAACTGGCTGCTGATGCTCGCCACCATCGGTCTGGTCTTGGGCTTCGGCACTTCGTCAGGCCTGGCGGCCGCGTACGGCATCGCGGTGACGATGACGATGGTCATCACGACGCTGCTGGCCTTCGTGGTCGCCCGCCGCCGCTGGAGCTGGCCGTTGGCCGCGGCCGTCGGTCTGACGCTGGTGTTCCTGGTGCCCGACCTGGGCTTCCTGGGCGCCAACCTGATCAAGATCGCCGACGGTGGCTGGGTTCCGCTTGCCGTCGGCGCCATCGTGTTCGCCGCGATGGCGACGTGGAATCGCGGGCGCGCGGTGCTGTCCGAGCGCATTCGCGCCCGTACGGTGCCGCTGGACCGCTTCATGAAGGCATCGGCAAACACCACCCGAGTGCCCGGCACCGCCGTGTTCATGACGGGCAACCCGGACGGCACGCCGCCGGCACTGGTACAGAACCACCAGCACAACCACGTGATCCACAAGACGATTCTGCTGCTGACCGTGCGGACGGAAGAGGTCGCGTGGGTCAAGAAAGAGCAGCGGCTGCAGATCGACCTGCTGCCCAATGGCTTCGTGCGGTACCGCGCGCACTTCGGCTTCATGGAGGACCCGGACATTCCCAAGCTGCTCAGCGAAAATCCGCCGCCACACTACGACCCTGAGACGACCACGTACTTCCTGGGGCGTGAGACCGTGCTGGCCGCGGGTGGCATGGCGCGCTGGCGGGTGGCGCTGTTCTCGTTCCTGGCGCGGAATGCCCAGCGGGCTACGGCGTTCTTTGGGATTCCGGCGAACCGGGTCATGGAGATTGGGGCGGATATTGAGATGTAGCGGTCAAATCCCCAAAACCGCCCGCAACTTGGCCACCCCAGCCCGAGTCCCGGGAACCACCTCGCCGTTGCGCAACCAAACCTCGAACGTATCGCGCGTAGCCGCCTCGACCTTGGCCACCCGCTCGACATGCACCAGACACGTCCGATGGATCCGCACGAACCGCCGCGGATCCAGCGACTGCTCCAGACTCGCCATGGACTGATGCTTCAGCCACGTGCGCTTGCCGACATGCAGCGAGACGTAATCATCCTCGCTGGTTACGCAGTCCAGCTCGTGCACGTCGACGATCACGACCTCAGCGCCGTTCTTCACCGCCAGTCGGTCGACGTACGGCCGGTCGGGAAACGCCTGCCGCCGCAGTGCGCCAGCATCCGGTGGCAAAGCGGCGGGTTGCCCCACCTCGATCTGCCGAGCCGCCACGCGCGCGCGCACCCGCCCCAGCGCGGCCGCGAGGCGCTCGGACGCAAACGGCTTGAGCAGGTAGTCGACGGCCGCCGCCTCAAACGCGCGCACGGCGTACTGGTCGTAGGCGGTCACGAACACGACAGCCGGCAGCGGGTCGGCCAGCTCCAGCACCTCGAACCCGTCCAGCTTGGGCATCTCGATGTCCAGAAACGCGAGGTCGGGCTTGTGTTCGGCGATGGCGCGGACGGCTTCCAGCCCGTTGCGGCACTCGGCCAGCACCTGCACGTCGGGGTGGGCGTCCAGCAGCTCGCGCAAGTACGCGCGGGCCAAGGGTTCGTCGTCGGCCAGGATGGCGCGCAGGCGGGGGTGCGTCATGGTACCTCGGCGTTGCGGGCCGGCAGGGTCAAGGTCACGCGGTGGCGGCCGGGGCCGATGTCCACCACCAACCGGGCAGCGTCGCCGTGGTGCGCCTCCAGCCGTTTGCGCACCAGCGTCAGCCCGTGGCCCCGCCGCGAGGCAGGCCGCGGGGTGCCGTCGACCGGATTGTCCACCGTCAGCACCAGATCACTGCCCTGCACGGCCGCAGAAAGCGTCACCGTTCCGCCGTCTTCCAGCCGGGCGATGCCGTGCTTCAGCGCGTTCTCGACCAGCGGCTGCAGCGTCAGCGGCGGCACGGCAAGGGCCAGCGTCTCGGGCGCCACGTCCTCGCGCCACTGCAGCCGGTCGGCAAAGCGTACGCGCTCGATGGCCAGGTACTGCCGGGTGATCCGCAGCTCCTCAGCCAGCGTGACCGGACGCGACGGGTCGGTGTCGAGCCGTGCGCGCAGAAAGTCGGCCAGATCCATGCACATCTGCCGCCCCGCCTGGGGGTCAGAGCCGACCAGCACCGCAATGGAATTCAAGGCGTTGAACAGAAAGTGCGGGTTCATGCGCGCGTGCACGGCCGCCAGCTCTGCCTCACGGGCATACAGCGCGGCCTCCAGCGCGTCGGCTTGGGCGTCCTGAGCCTCGCGCCGGGCCTGCAGGGCGTGCGACCATGCGGCCGTCAGGAAATAGCTGCCTGCGCCCAGCCCCAACAGCCACGGCCACTCGCGCCCCAGCGTCTCGCCCGTGGCGCCCAGCAACCACGCCAGCGGCAACGCAACCGCCACCAGTAGACCGCCCGCCGCCAGCGACGC